>NZ_JAJIUJ010000057.1 GCF_020880415.1 Xanthomonas euvesicatoria pv. euvesicatoria
GACCAGACCAAGGACCTGTTCAAGAAGTGGCTGTTCTACGTCATCGGCACCTTGTTCTCGATGTCGATGCTGTCGGTGGTCACGGCCATGGTGCTCAAGTTCACCGCCAAGGTGGCCGCCGCCTACTGGGCGGTCAAATTCATTCCATTCGGCAATGCCGAAGGCTTGTCCAGCCAGGCGCTACAGCAAGGCGGTATCGGACTGATCATGACGATGCTCATCATCACCGTCCCCACCATTGCCGCCGCGCTATGGCAGGGCAATATGGGCACGTTCCTCACTTACACAGCGTTTAATAATGCGGCATCCCCTGGCCCGCAGGGGCAGCCGGCTGGGTCGTATATGCCGCAACAGGCTCCTAAAGATAATTCAGTTACACCGCCATCATCTCTAGGTTCAGCGGATCAGAGGGTTTCCGGCACTCCGCAAGCACCTCCGCCTCAAGAGGGTAGTGGTTCTAGAGGTGTCGCTAATCAGGGCGCCAGTCGGCTGACTTGAGTCGAATTGAGGTATTTATGAAATTGGGCTGGGCATTGATTTTTTCCACGCTTTGGACAGCGAATATTGCTAAGGCGGAGTAGGGCTGTCCGCCGGGCCAGTATCCTATTGGCGGCCAAGGTGTAGCTGCGTGCGCACCAATTCCGCAAGGAAATTCGACCGAACAGCAATCTCGCCCAAGTGGTAAATGGATAAAAACGTGGGGAGCTATAGCGATGGGGTCTGTCGACTCTGTTTTTAGCTACGGCGTAACTACTGGCAAGCTGTCGAAATCTGAGGCTGAAAAGGATGCACTGAATCGTTGCGCCTCCCATGGCGAAAAAAACTGCCAGATTGGGCTTGCCTACAAAAATCAATGCGCTGCTATCGCTGAGCCAAAAGTTAACGGGAAACCATTTTCAAGTGGCCTTTCGAATTTTGTCGGTGCGGGCACTACCATGGAAGCAAGTAATGTCGCTTTGGAAAGGTGCAGAATTGAAAATAGATCCACGCCAGGAGTGGAGTGCAAGATTATCTATGAGGCATGCTCGGAGCCTATATTCAAAGCTTATTGATCAATATTTTAACTAGAGGCTTTACTGCGGGCATTTCTCAAAGCTAGGTCTGCCGGCCGACTACTGCTCCCTGTTGGCCAGCCACCGGAACGGTTACAGTTAGGAACTTTTGCCGGCTCAACGCAGTGTCTGCTCAGATGTTTGCGCGCTTCTACCCTGTCGCATACGACCCGAAAATCTGAGCTAGGTACCGGTAATAGTTGGCTTCTAGTGTATTAATTTCGCGTAGCCTTGCAGGCAGTCATGGCTCATGCGGACCGCTTATTTGCAAGTGCACTCTTGAATTTCTGCGGATCTTGCTAATACGCGCTGATACGATGTCAAGTATAATGCGCATCACCTCAATTAGAGCCAAAAACTCCGCATCTTCTATCGCGCAATGCGTGCATGCAGCAGAGGCATCTCCAATGGCTCCCAAGATTATCGGCCGTTTCATTTTCCTCCTCATGCCCCTCCTCGTTGCAGGATGCCAACCAATGACTACGCCATCCTCAAAAGCAGACGCGACGAGCAGCGATCCGACTTACCAGAAGAACCCGCATCCGATGCAGGCGTACCGGCTAACGATGACGATCGAGGATGCGCCGGGTCCGTTTGAATGGATCTCGGGCACGGCGTTCTACCAGATGACCAACCACAGGCAATGCACGCCAATCGAGCCCATTGCCGGCGTGTGGAACAAGTCTGATGAACACGGCATTCCAATCAATTTTGAAAAGCGCGATGCATCCACCTACGTTGCGACGATCTATGCCGATGGCATGATTGATGCGGACTACTATGGCAAGGGCGTCTGCCGGTGGGAACTCACTAGCGTGGATGTTTCGTTAAAGGCAACAGGGAAGAACGAAGAAACACGGTTTCAGCCAGGTCTATACAAAGATAAAATATCGAGCGGCCTCCCGACTACGACCTATTTCTGGTCAGGCGGATATCCTAAAGATGAGATGGACAACTACCCCGACTCAGGTCACTCAGACCCGACTCAATTTAAGGAAGATTTACGCAAACAGCTGTTCAAAGTGACTCTGATTGCCAGAAAGGACGCATTATGAAGCTGACCGCACAACAATATGCTGAGCTGGCAAGCGATGTTTATAGAAAGCCAGACGAAACGGGTGAGGATAGTCAAACGGCAAATATAGGCGGCATTTTGTATAAACGGCTCGAATACATTGACACACCTTCGGGCTATCAAGGCATCATCTATCAGCGCATAGATACGAGTGAAATTATTGTCGCCCATCGCGGCACCGAATTTGATCGTCAACCCAAACAAGATGGTGCCTACGCCGATGGCGGCATGGTCGCAGCTCGTCACAACTACCAAGCTGCCGATGCAATTGAACTCACCCGACATGCAATGCAGATAGCTGAGCGTCAAGGCACGCGTGACGGGCATACGCCCGAAGTCACCGTCACCGGCCACTCGCTTGGCGGCGACTTGGCGCAAGTCACGGCACATCACTACGGCCTGAAAGGCGAGACCTTCAACGCCTACGGCGCGGTCAGCCTGGACCGACGTATCCCCGAAGGCGGCACCGATGTGATCAATCATGTGATGGCTGGCGATGCGGTCAGTGCTGCCAGCAAGCACTACGGCCAAGTGAAGGTCTATGCTTCGTCTCAAGAGATCGCCCTGCTTAAACAAGCTGGCTACGAAAATACCCCCAGCGTGTTGGATGCGCGCAATCCAGCTGTAGCCATCCCGCTCGGTGACTCACACCGCATCCACAACTTCCTACCCGTCGATGGTAACGGCAAACCAGATCGCTCGGTGCTAGAAGATCCTAAATCGCAGCAGTTGGCACAGCAATATGCGCCAATGATCGACAAGTATCGCGACGATGTTGCAATGCTGCGGGGCGGCCTGACCCTGGCATCACGCCACTTGCAGTCCATAAACGTAATCGATGGCATCAATCAGTTGCGCGATACCCTAGCCCCCGGTGCTGGCGCGGCGGAGATGGCAGCCGAGCGCTGGAAGGAAACGCAGCAGCGCATGGAGCGCGAAGACAAGCCGGTCTATGTGGCTCCTGGCTGGAAGCTGCCTCTGGGCAATACCCCAGCGCACTGCATGGATTCGGGCGCGGCGGCCATGTCCAATGATCCGCTGTACCGGTCCATCCACAGCAAACTGCCGCAGGGCACCTCCGATGCCGTCGCCATGCATGCCACCGTCGAGGCTAAACGTGCAGGCATCGTCAACGTCGACCAGCTGCGCAGCGTCACCGTGCAGGACGGCAACGCCTGGATCGTCGGCAACACCCCGGGCTTCCGGGCCAAGGTGGATCTGGTGGCAGAGGCACCGCCGTTGCAAGGGGGCCAGCAACAGTTGCACGCACCGGATACACAACGGACGCAGCCGGAGATGACCAAACCGACACCGGCGCGCGTGATCTAGAACGATGGCTGATCAAAAACGACGATGTCAGCAATATGCTCCAGGAGCCTGGCCTGAGATACAGACGACGAACAGTATTGGAACATGGAAGTGGTGCTTGCCAAACATCAGAACTCGCCGCATCGCCCTGAGTGCTATGAGGCGAGCTTGCTCGCCGCTCTCTACTGACACGCCTTGCCTTCCACCGTCATCTGCGCAGCGAACATGGGCACCTGCGGGATCTTGCCGGCAGCGGCTTGTTGCTTGGCGTCTTCCAGATAGATGCGCGACTGGCCCTGGCCATCGAGCTGCGGCTTGGCATCCACCGGCTTGCGCCATACGCGTACCACCGCTTGCTGTGACGGGCAGGCTGCACTTGGCACGCGGATCACATCGTTGAAGATCCAGCCCGAGGCGACACTGGGCGCGGCCTTGGCGAAATCCACGAAGCGTGCGCGTGGTTGACAGGTGGGGCTGCTGCGGACCACCGACAATGTATACGGCTGTGCAGCATTTCCGGTAAACACGCCTTCCAGTCGTGCGCAGGCTTCCGGGATCTGACGCAAGGTGTGCACGGCGCCGACCGCTTGCGCGGTGCCGGGTGCGCGCGGCTTGAGTTCGGGCGTGGGATCGGCCGCAAACGCTTGGCTGGTCAGCAACAGCGTTGCGAGCATCGCGGCGTATTTTTGCGCAGCATGGTGGGACATGGACACTCCTGGGTCGACCGAATTACGTTGGCCGCAGGCTGTCACGCCGCAACTGAACGACGCGCCAAAGCCATAACGCTGGTCGCCACGCACGGCGCGGCGCATACTCGGTCGCGATCCGGCCACCTGAACATTCGCGACGCGCATTACGGCCCAGGCGGCCGTCGAGTCCGTATTCGTCAGTCCACTCGTTGTGTGCATCGCCCTTGGTTCGTCCCGACCGGACGACATCCATTCTCTTGGGAGGGGTCATGCTGGAACACTATGGGTTGTGGCTTGCGCTGGGTTGTGCTGTCTTGGCAATCGTCTATGGAATCGTGTCGGCGCGCTGGGTGGTCGCGCAGCCGAGCGGCAATGCACGCATGCAGGAGATCGCCGCCGCGATCCAGGAAGGCGCGCGTGCCTATCTCAACCGGCAATACCTCACCATTTCGGTTGCTGGGGCAGTGCTGTTCGTGTTGGTCGGGCTGTTCCTGAGTTGGTACACCGCGATCGGGTTTGCACTGGGTGCGGTGTTGTCCGGGTTAGCCGGCTATATCGGCATGAACGTCTCGGTGCGCGCCAATGTCCGCACCGCCGAGGCGGCGCGGCATGGCATCGGCAGGGCGATGGATGTGGCGTTCCGCGGCGGCGCGATCACCGGCATGCTGGTGGTCGGCCTCGGGCTGCTCGGCGTGGCCGGCTACTTTGCTGTGCTGCAGGGTATGGGGCTGCCACTGGAGCAGAACCTGCATGCCTTGGTGGGCTTGGCATTCGGGTCGTCGTTGATCTCGATCTTTGCGCGCCTGGGTGGCGGAATTTTCACCAAGGGCGCAGATGTGGGCGCCGATCTCGTCGGCAAGGTCGAGGCCGGCATTCCCGAGGACGATCCACGCAATCCGGCAGTGATTGCGGACAATGTCGGCGACAATGTGGGCGACTGTGCCGGCATGGCCGCCGATCTGTTCGAAACCTACGCAGTCACCGTGATCGCCACGATGCTGCTCGGCAGTCTGACGCTGGCCGAAACTGGTCCGTATGCCGTGCTCTATCCGTTGGTGCTCGGCGGAGTATCGATCATCGCTTCGATCGTGGGCGCGGCCTTCGTCAAGGTCAAAGGTGGCGGTTCGATCATGGGTGCGCTTTACAAAGGCGTGATCGTGTCGGGCGTGCTGGCGGCGTTGGCTTACTGGCCCATCACCCAATCGCTGATGCGCGACAACACCCACGGCGCCGCGGCGTTGTACGCCTGCGCACTGATCGGCCTGGTGCTCACCGGCCTGATCGTGTGGATTACCGAGTATTACACCGGCACGCAGTACACCCCGGTGCAGCATGTTGCATCGGCCAGTACCACGGGGCACGGCACCAACATCATCGCAGGGCTCGGTATTTCGATGAAATCTACCGCGCTGCCGGTGATCGCGGTCTGCGCAGCAATCTGGGGTGCGTTTCACTTCGGCGGCTTGTACGGCATTGCGATTGCAGCAACGGCCATGCTGTCGATGGCCGGCATGATCGTTGCGCTGGATGCGTATGGACCGATTACCGATAACGCCGGCGGCATCGCCGAGATGGCCGAGCTCCCTCCCGAGGTCCGCAACATTACCGACCCGCTGGACGCGGTGGGCAACACCACCAAGGCAGTGACCAAGGGCTACGCGATCGGATCGGCGGCGCTGGCGGCGCTGGTGCTGTTTGCCGACTACACGCACAACCTGCAGGCGGCCAATCCCGACCAGGTGTACGCCTTCGATCTATCCGACCACACGGTGATCATCGGGCTGCTGATTGGCGGGCTGATTCCCTATCTCTTCGGCGCGATGGCGATGGAAGCGGTCGGCCGCGCCGCGGGCGCCGTGGTGGAAGAGGTGCGCCGCCAGTTCCGCGAACTTCCCGGCATCATGGCCGGCACCGCCAAGCCGCAGTACGACCGCGCCGTCGACATGCTGACCCGCTCGGCGATTGGCGAAATGATCGTGCCTTCGCTGCTGCCGGTGGTGGTTCCGATCATTGTCGGGTTGCTACTGGGCCCGCGTGCACTGGGTGGCTTGTTGATCGGCACGATTGTCACTGGTTTGTTCCTGGCGATTTCGATGACCACTGGCGGCGGCGCGTGGGACAACGCCAAGAAATACATCGAGGACGGCCACTTCGGCGGGAAAGGCAGCGAGGCGCACAAGGCTGCGATCACCGGGGACACGGTCGGTGACCCGTACAAGGACACCGCGGGGCCGGCGATCAACCCGTTGATCAAAATCATCAACATCGTGGCCTTGTTGCTCGTGCCCCTGCTGTAACGCTGCGATGACCGCAGGTCACGTGACCTGCGGTCATGAGGTCGGGAAGCAGCCGACCGACCGAACGCGTCGCGGCAGGTCCGAACCCGTCACTGCGGAAAGCGGCAACTGGGGCATAGGGACCGGGCCAATAAGGCGTCGCCGGGCCGGGGCATTTGCCCTTCCCAGCTCAGGATCGGCATCGCGCCGGGGCCCGCTGGCGGCCCCCATCGTCGATAAGAAGATGGCGCCATCAGGCAGAAGGGGCTGGCCTGTGCCGGCAAGCCCCCGTCCCGCCCGGCCTACGATCACAGGCAGCCGATCAGGCCGTCATAGATCGGCGGTGCGCCGCTCGGCAGTGGCTTGAACAGCGGATTGGCCACCGCAAGCGTGCGATACATCTCATCCAGGCGGGTACCGGCCTTCAACGGTGCCGTGCAGCGCCACACCCGGCTGTCCGACCGCAAGTAACCGCTACGCGGGTCGACGCTGACCTCACTGGCGCCGAAGGTCCAGATGCAGCTCCGCACCACCCCGGTGACGCGATGCACCGAGCAGCGGAAGCGCAGCGGCTGGTAGTCGCTGAAGTCGCCGCCACAAAAGGTGTCGCCGCAGATATTGTCGAAATCGCGGTCCAGCCGCTGCTCCAGATCGATGAACGCCTCCCAGCCCTCGCCATTGGCGGGCCAGTCCACCGCATCCACGAAGGTGGGCGGAGGCGTCGCGGCGGCAGCGAACTGGGCGGTAAGGGACAGCAGCAGGAGAACCAGCAAACGCGCAAGCCTGGACATGGGCAATTCCTATGCGGTGGATGAGCCTGCAGCGTGCGCCTCCGGCCGGGCCGCAACGATCAGGCAGCCACCCGCGATGAACGCGGGCTATGCCGCACGCAGCGGTCAGGACATTGCCCATTCAGTGTCGCTGCAGCGCAACAGCCGAACGCGTAGAATCGCGCTCCACACACTGCTGACGCCTCGGAGCTACCCGCATGGGCCTTGAACTGGTCACCTCTGGCAAGAATCTGCCGGAAGAAATCAACGTCGTCATCGAGATCCCCAAGGATTCGGAGCCGGTCAAGTACGAAGTCGACAAGGCCAGCGGGGCGATCTTCGTCGACCGCATCCTGTCGACCCCGATGCGGTATCCCTGCAACTATGGCTACGTGCCCAACACCCTGTGCGGCGATGGCGACCCGGCCGACGTGCTGGTGGTGCTGCCCTTGCCATTGGTGCCGGGCTCGGTGGTGCGCTGCCGTCCGGTGGGCGTGCTGCGCATGAGCGACGAGGCCGGCAGCGACGAAAAGATCCTGGCTGTGCCGATCGAGAAGATCTTCTCCGGTTACGCGCACATCGAAGACATCAACCAGGTGTCCAGCCACTGGATGGAACGTATCGGCCACTTCTTCGAGCATTACAAGGACTTGGAGAAGGGCAAGTGGGTCAAGCTGGACGGCTGGGGCGGCGCGGCCGAGGCCAAGCGCATCCTGACCGAATCGGTGGAACGCTACAATTCCGACGCACCCTGATCCATCGATCGTGATGCTGCCCTGCGTGTAGGGGGCGATCGGGATCACGCTTCTGGCGTGATCCCGGTGACCGCAGTCGGCAGATTGGGTACATTGCCGAAAGCGTTTGGCCGGTGTCTGTCACCGGTGACTTCTGGGGAAGTGTCTTGCGTATTCTGTTTGTTGGGGACGAAGCCAGTCTTCCGTCCGACCTTGTCGACTACGTCGCCGACCTGGGCGACCAGTGGCAGGCGCAGCAGGTGGCCGATGGCAATTCGGCGATCGAAGCTGCCGCGCTGTCGCCGTTCGACGCCGTCATCGTTGCCCCGGTCCTGCCGGACCTGACTGCCGCCACCTTGCTGGGGCAAATCCGCACGCTGCGCCCGGACACCATTCGTATTGCGTTGATCGATGCGCAAGGCGGCCAGCGCACGCCGCCGGCCCGCATCATCGGCGTGGCGCATCGCTTCTTGCCGATGCCGCTGGCGCCCGAAGTGCTGCTCGAAGCGGTTACCAGCCTGGAGGAACTGCGCGAGCTGCTCAGCAATCCGCGCCTGCGCGCGGCGATCGGGCGGATCGAAAAGCTGCCCTCGCCCCCGCATTTGTACCTGAGCCTGATGCATGCGCTGGAAGAGGACGACGGCGCCGACGCGGCCGATATCGCCAAGCTGATCGCCGGCGACCCGGCGATCGCAGCGAAAGTGCTGCAATTGTGCAATTCGGCGTTCTTTTCCGGTGGCCGCAGCATCACCGACCTGCGCACGGCGGTGACCCGCCTGGGCGTGGCGACGCTGCGCGACCTGGTGCTGGCCAGCGAAGTGTTTTCGGTCCAGACGCTTACGCCGGCCGAGCGCAACGCGATGCAGCGCCGCGCCCTGCTCTCTTCGCGCCTGGCGGCCAAGGTGCTTCCGCCGACCAGCGCAGAACTCGGTTCCACCGCCGCACTGCTGGCCGACATCGGCTTGCTGCTGCCGGGCGTACGCGACGAGCGCGAGGCGCCGGCCGAAGGTGGCGACGAACGCCTGGGTCACACCGAAGCCGGCGCCTACCTGCTCGGCCTGTGGGGCTTGCCGATGCCCATCATCGAAGCGGTGGCCTTCCATCGCCATCCGCTGCGTTCCAGCATGCGCAGCTTCTGGGTCACCGGCGCAGTGCATGTCGCCACGGCATTGGCCAGCGGCGAAAGCGTGGACGAAGAGTACCTGACCAAGGTCGGCGTCATCGCCCGCCTGCCGAGCTGGCGCGAACAGGCCGATACGTTGCTGGGGCTTGCCGAGGCGTAAGTCACTCACATGCGGCATCCCGAAAAAAGCGCGGCCAAGGCCGCGTTTTTTTTATGCCGTTTCTTCGACCGCCCTGCATGGGGCCGTTGCGCCAGGGCCGCGCGTTGCAAGCCTTGGTCTGGGCGATGTGTCACGGCACTCACCCCAAGCGCACCGCACTACAGGCAGACAATGCGCTCAGGCGCTGTGGAAGCTGCCCGAGAAGAAAGACTGCAGTTCTTTGCGAGCGGAGTCGCTGAGCAACTTCCACATCCTGCGCGCGTTTTTCGCGGAACTGCCGCACCGCTTGAGTCGCGCAGCGATGACTTCGCATCTAAATCACGCGCCGCATGCGCATTGCCTCATCGCAACAGGGCACTGCATAAAAAAAGACGGGCCTTGCGGCCCGTCTTTCATTTACTACGCGCGTCGATGAATCAGAAGCGCTGGGTGTACTTCATGTACATGAAACGACCGATTTCGAAGCCGCCGTAGTAGGCAAAGCTGCTGTTCGGTGCCGAGTACTGCAGCGGACCGCGGTGATCGAACACATTGTTCGCGCCGAGTGCGATCGTGGCGTCCCACGGCGCCTTCCAGTTGACCTGCAGGTCGTGGAAGGTGTTGGCGCCGGTGTGACGCAGCGGGTCGGACTCGCCGTTGGCGATATGGTCCGGCGCATCGCAATAGCCTTCGGCCAGCGTGATGCAGCTTTCCTTCATGCCCGAGTAGTAACGCAGGGTGTAGTTGACGCCGAAATCACCCAGCGACCAGTTCACGCCAACGTTCGAACGCACGCGGAAGATGCCCGGCTCGCCGACACGGCCAATCATGATGGCGTTGCCTGCGCTGTCCTGGCCGGCTTCGTCGTACTTGCTGACGTAGCTGGTCTGCCAGTCGAAGGTGAAGGAACCGATGGCCGTTTCCGGCAGGCGGTACTTCACACCAAGGTCGTAGCCTTCGGTTTCCATCTGACCGAGGTTGGCCACGCCGTAGCTCATCGCCGAGATGTGACCATCGGCTGCACGTGTGACATTGGCGCAACGTTCAGCGTCGCCGAGCACATAGCAGTCGCGCAGGATGCGGTCGACGCTATCGGCGATGATCATGTCGTTGATCTCGTAGCGGTACCAATCCAGCGAGATGTCCAGACCCTGCACCCAACGCGGGCTCCAGACCAGACCGGCGGTCTTGCTCGTGGAGGTTTCCGGCTTCAGGTTCGGGTTGGCGCCGCTGATGAATTCATCAGGCGTCTGGCACGGATAGGTCGTGCAAGGCACGAAGCCCTGGCCGAGCTGGGTGTAGCCCAGCGGCACGCCAGCGTTGGTGCAGGCCGCGTTGCCGTTGACGCTGTTGGGGGCGCCGACGCCGCAAGGATCGATGTAATCCTCGAAGCTGCTGCTCAGGCCGCCGTACAGGTCGCTGATGGTGGGCGCACGGAAACCTTCCGCATACGTCGCACGCACCAGCAGGTCTTCCAGCGGACGCCAGGTCAGGCCGAACTTCGAGTTCAGCGTGTTACCGAAGTTGCTGTAGTCCGAGTAACGCGTTGCAGCGTTGAAGGTCAGTTCCTTGGCGAAGGCGACATCGCTCAGGAGCGGAACATTCAATTCGAGGTAGACCTCGTCCAGCGAGTACTGGCCCTGCGTGGTCTTGGCACCCAGACCGGTGCTTTCGCCCGACTGCGCAAACGCATCCGGAGAGAAGCGACCTTCTTCCTTACGGTGTTCGTAGCCCACCGCAACGCCCAGATCGCCAGCCGGCAGCTCAACCACCGAACCGGACAGGTTTGCGGTGAAGCTGGTGGTCTTGGTCAGACCGGTATCGGTGAAGGTCGGGAACAGGAATTCCTGCAGCGCCGGGTCGGCAAGCGAGCCCTGACCTGCAACGTTGTACGGCAGCAGCGGATTCCACGGACGGCAGGCCGACAGCGAGATCGGATCTGCAGCGGTACCGCACTGCGCAACGCCCTGGCCGTTGATGAAGGACGGGCCCAGCGCCTGACGCGACGCGATGAGGCTCATGTCGCCACGGCTACGCTTGGTGTTCTCGTTGCGGTTCCACAACGCACCCACATCCCAATCCCAGGTCTTGCCGCCGATGTCGAAGTAGCCACTCAAGGTCGGCGCGAAGCGCAGGGTCTTGAGCTGGTTTTCGCTGGCACGCGGCACTTCCCAAAGACGACGACGGAAGTCGACATCCTGGCCGATCGGATTGAATGCGCTGCTGCCTTCCAGCGGAGTGCCGAAGGAACCGGACTGATACGGGTAGCCCGCGATCTGCCCGTCGGTCGTGCGCTCGTTGTAGGCAATATCGGCGTTGAAGGTGATGGCATCGGCAACGTCGTAGTTGACGTTTGCAAATACCGACTTCCGCTCGATACCGGTCTGCACCATCATCTGCTGGTTCGAGTTGGCGTACTCGGCCGGCGTGATCGGGTGATAGTCGGCCGGGTTGTTCGGGTTGCCGCCGGCATTGAGCGTCTGCCACACCGCGGTGTCCGGATCATCGCAGTCCACCTGCAGCGGATTGCACCACGAACCGTTCTGGCTGATGGGGCTCCAGCTGTTGGGGGTCGAGTTGGGACCGCGCGAACCATCGCGGCTGAACCAGCGGTTCTTGGCGAATACCGGGTCCTGCTTGGAATATTCGGCAGACAGCGTCACGCCACCGCGCTCGCCCTGCGAGCCAACAGTGAAGGAGTACTGCGTGGTGTCGCCGTCGCCCTGGCCGAACTGGCCGAACTGCACGCTGGCTTCAGCGCCGTCGAAACGCTTACGCGTGATGACGTTGACCACACCGGCGATTGCGTCGGAGCCGTAGATGGACGAGGCGCCGTCCTTCAGCACTTCAATACGCTCGATTGCCGACATCGGAATCTGGCTGAGATCCTGCAGACCGGAGGTCGACGCACCCAGACGCTTACCGTTCACCAGCACCAACGTACGCTGCGCGCCGAGGTTGCGCAGGTCGACGTAGTAACCGCCAACGTCTTCGCCGGACGACAGCGCGTCGGCACGCGAGATGGCCGGGGAGCCGGCGGAGGTCAGGTTCTGCAGCACATCGGCAACAGACGTCAGGCCCTGCTTTTCCAGCGCTTGACGATCAAGGGTCAAAATCGGCTGCTGCGTTTCGACGTCGGCGCTGCGGATGCGCGAGCCGGTGATCTCGATACGGTCAAGCGTGGTGGTCGACTCTTGTGCGGCGGCAAAAGCCGGCGTCAACGCGATCGCAATACCGGCGGGCAACAGGCCCAGCCGCACTGCGGAGGTGCGAAGGTTCATCAATCTCTCCAGGGTTCGTTAGTGGCGCGTTAAGCGCCCCTGTGCAAATTACGATTGCGTGAATGCCGTCGCTTTGCGCGTCACGTTACGTGGCTTTGCCGAATCTGGCGGATTTGCCGTTTGGTCGCGGTAGTGCGATGCGGAGACACCGAAGCGCGCACGAAACGCACGCGCGAAGCTGCAGCAATTGTCGAAGCCGCTTGCGGCTGCAACCTCGCCGATCATCATCGAGGTATCGCGCAACAAATCGGATGCACGTTCCAGACGCAAGCGTGCGGACAGCGCCTGCGGGCTTTCTTCGTACAAACTCTGAAACGTCTTGGAGACGTACCAACTGGAAAAGTTGGTCAGCTGCGCCAGTTCGCTGATGCGCACCACGCGGTCGCTGTTGCCTTCCAGGTACAGCCGTGCACGCTGCATACGCCCAAACACCTGACGCCGACGGCTGCGCGAGCGGCCCGGGCAACGCTGTTCCTGCGCAATAAAATCGCGTTGCATCGCGGCCAGGTGCAACAGCAACGGCCGCGCGGACGCACTGCCGCTTTGTGCGGCGGCACTGCGCCACAGGCGCAAGGCGATGCGCAGATCGCTGCGCGACAACTGGGCGCGGCCGGGATACAGCGTGGCATCGGTTAGTTCGGCAAGCGACTGCAGGCTCTCGCCATCCAGACCGACGCCCACGCATAGCGCGCTGCGATCTGCCTGCACGGTGGGATGGGAATCCTTGTCGAAGGCGATCCAGTCGCCGGCACGCAGACGAAAGCGGCCCTCCTTGGATTCCACCCATGCGCGTCCGCGTAGCTGTATCCACAAGGTGAATGTCGCTGCGTTGGTACGGATGCTGCCGAGCCGCGAGACCGCCAGACAGGTGGTCGATGTCGACTCGTTGGCGCTATCGAGCGCGAGCGCAAGCCCACGATCCGCGGTGATGACCTGTTGCATGTTGGCAGCCCCCTGTACAAAAGAGGGCGTAGTGTTTTGCCGACTGTGGCGTCAGTCAGGAAGTTTTGACGAAACTGCGCCGAAATTGCCACGAAGCCTTTCCGAAGAACTTACGAGGCGATTTTTCTCAATATCGACAATAAGTTAGCAATGACGCCCATAGGCGCCACGGAATGCTGTGGCAATGGCATATACGCGATGGCGCTGCCATCTTCTTCGGCCAGCGACACATACAGCGTCCCATCGCGCTGGTTCAGGCTGAAACCGTTGATGGTGGTGAACTTGACCGCATCCAAGCACTGGCCGCGGCCGCTGCGCAACTCGCGATCGTAGGCAGCGCAACTGTCGGTGGACGACAGGTAATGCAGTTGGCCATTCACGCCCGGAGCCCAACTGCGATACCGCCAGCGCGATGGCTGTTGCGGATCGACAGCATGCAAGGTGTCGGCGGCCAGCGATGGAGCGACCTGCCACACACCGCCCCCGCTGAGGCGGGTCAGCAAGACCTGTCCGCTGACGCGGTCCAGTCGCAATTGCGAGACGTCCTGCAGCGTTGCCAGCGCACGCCATGGGCTGCTGCGCCGGTCGTACAGCGTTGCGAAGGTATGCCCGTCGTCGGCAGCAGCAAGGACCAGCAGCCGGTCCGGATCGGGAAGATGGATCGCCTGCAGCGGGCGCGGCTGCGGCACGGGTAGTCGCACTACCTGGCCGCTACTGGGGGTCACTTCGAATAGCGCCGCATGCCCGGCCGCATCGCTGCCGCTGACCAGCACGCGTTGCGAATCGGCTGACCAGTCGGCGGCCTGGCGCGAATCCGGGCGCAGCCCTTCGATCAAGCGCACCGAACCGGGCTTGCGGACATCGCCCCACCACAGTGCGTACGCACCGGATCGATTGGATGCAAAGATCAGCTGGCGCCCATCCGGCGCAATCATCGGCTGATCGTCGCGCCCGCTGGATGGAAACAGTCGGCGTCGAATGTAGCCACCGTTCATCGTGTCGCCAATGACCTGATAGACGCCAAACTGCGGTTTGCGTTGCACGAACACCAGATGCCCATGCGCCACGTCCGGTGCTTGCGCATCGTCCACGCCCACATCGTGCAAGCTGTGGTCCCGCAGATCGAGGCGATACAGCCGCGCCTCGCTGTCCACGCGACGCCCGAAGATCAAACCGCTGCCATCGGGCAGCCAACTCCATCCACGGATATCGGCGTTGTCATGGGTGAGCCGTTCGGCGACGCCGCCTTCGGCCGGAATCCGCCACAGGTCCCCGAGCTGCGGATTACGCAGGAACACGATCCAATTCCCATCGGGCGAATACCGCGGCGCGTAATCGAAATCACCCGCCTGCGCCGGATAGTCCAGCGTCTGCCACTGCCCGGTTGCCAGATCCAGGCGACGCATGCGGGCCGCACCGTGCTTGCCGGTCATGCTGCCGAACACCAGCGCGCGCCCATCCGGCGACCAGCTGAAACTCAGCATGTCGGCACCATCGCACCGCATTACCTCGCGCGACGCCGCAGGCCCGGTGGCTGCGGCAATCATGACCCGGCAGCTGCCATCGGGCGCCTGCCTGGAAAACGCGATCTGCCGGCCATCCGGCGACCACGCCGGCAAACGATCGGAGACGCCGGGCGCAGGCGTCTCCAGTACCCGTGGATAGGCGTTGTCGGTGGTCTTGACCAGGATCGAGGTGCCGGTGCGATCGCTGGTCAATGAGGCGTACGCCACCCTCGCGCCATCGGGCGACAGGCTTGGCGTGAGATCGAATCCACCGCCTGCGGTAATGACCTGATACGGCCGTTTGGGGCTGCCCAGCACCGCATGCGCTTGCGCGGTCTCAGGTGCCGGAGCAGGTCGCCATGAGGTCCATACCGCAAGGCTCAGCACGACCAGCAACGCCACGCTGGCGACTGCCAGCGCCATCGAGCGCCGGTGTCGTGGCGCGGCCGGCGCCGCAACGACGGGCGCTACAGGCTGGCCAGGCGCGGTGCGGACGGGCGATGCGGTAGCGTCGGACTCGTCGGGGACGGACGCCACGCCTTGGTCTGGCTGCGCCGGCTCGAGCGTATCCGGACCCAGTGCTTCACCAGGCAGCGTCGCCGATGCAGGTGCCTGCGCTTCCCACACAACCGCCGCCATCAAGCGATACCCGGTCTTGGCGATGGTCTCGATGTGCTCCGAGCGCTGCCCGCCGTGGCTGGCAAACGCCTTGCGCAGCTGCGTGACCGCCTGGGTCACCACATCGTTGGTCGGCAAGGTATCGGGCCAAACCTCGGCAAGCAGTTGCTCGCGCGTGACCACCTGGCCCGGCTGCCGCGCCAGGGTCAGCAACACCGCCAGGGATTTGGGCGCCAGCCGCAGCGGACGCTTTGCGCCAGGTGCGTGCACCTCGCGCGAGGCAATGTCGACCACGCACTGACCGACACGCAGCCGGCCCGATGGCATTGCAATAGCGGGAGGAACACTCATCGGCAAAAACACGCGTCGGCATGCAAGAACAACAAAGAGCGCCCCGCGCCTTCCGCGAAACGCCAAATTCAGCAAAGGACGACGACCAACTGTGTCATGCATCCATTTGGTGCAAATTTTACGCTATGCCCCGTTGCTTCCTAAGACAGGCGGCAGCGTCAGGCTCTCTCTCTCTCTCGCCGACGAATTCGAATAATTACGACGTACCCTTCGCGCCTTCTGGCGCGATTTTTTTATCTGCGATTCAGCTAAATCAGCTGAAACCCTTATTTACTGGAATCGCTTGCAACCCTGCCATAGCGCGGCACTTGCGGACCGCGCCGTAATCTGTTCAGTACAAAACTGAACCTTTCCTAAGCAGGCGCTACATCACGTTTTATGAAACGCTGCCATGTAACGCGTCACGTGGCGCGATAGACCTGCGCGCCCTGCGCGACAAATTGCGCGGACTTTTCCTGCATGCCCGTCGACAGCGCTTGCGCCTCGCTCATGCCGTGCTCGGCCGCGTAATCACGCACGTCCTGGGTAATCTTCATCGAGCAGAAGTGTGGCCCGCACATCGAGCAGAAGTGCGCCAGCTTGTGCGCGTCCTTGGGCAGGGTTTGGTCATGGAACTCCTTGGCCTTTTCCGGATCCAGGCCAAGATGGAACTGGTCGTCCCAACGGAATTCGAAACGCGCCTTGCTCAAGGCGTTGTCGCGCACTTGCGCGCCCGGATGCCCCTTGGCCAGGTCGGCGGCATGCGCGGCGATCTTGTAGGCCATGATGCCGTCGCGCACGTCCTGCCGGTTGGGCAGGCCCAGGTGCTCTTTCGGAGTGACGTAGCAGAGCATGGCGGTGCCGAACCAGCCGATCATCGCCGCACCGATCGCGCTGGTGATGTGGTCGTAGCCCGGCGCGATGTCGGTAGTCAGCGGCCCCAGGGTGTAGAACGGCGCCTCGCCGCATTCGCGCAGCTGCTTGTCCATGTTTTCCTTGATCAATTGCATCGGCACATGGCCGGGGCCTTCAATCATGGTCTGCACATCGTGTTTCCAGGCGAGCTTGGTCAGCTCGCCCAGCGTTTCCAGCTCGCCGAATTGCGCCGCGTCGTTGGCGTCGGCGATGCAGCCGGGGCGTAGGCCATCGCCCAACGAAAACGCCACGTCGTAGGCCTTCATGATCTGGCAGATGTCTTCGAAGTGCGTGTAGAGAAAATTCTCCTTGTGATGCGCCAGGCACCACTTGGCCATGATCGAACCGCCACGCGAGACGATGCCGGTCACGCGCTGTGCGGTCAGCGGTACGTAACGCAGCAACACGCCGGCGTGGATGGTGAAGTAATCCACGCCCTGTTCGGCCTGCTCGATCAAGGTGTCGCGAAAAATTTCCCAGGTCAGCGCCTCGGCGCGTCCATCGACCTTCTCCAGCGCCTGATAGATCGGCACCGTGCCGATCGGGACCGGCGAGTTGCGGATGATCCATTCGCGCGTCTCATGGATGTGCTTGCCGGTGGACAGATCCATGACCGTGTCCCCGCCCCAGCGGATCGACCACACCAGCTTCTCGACCTCTTCGGCAATGCCTGAAGACACCGCGCTGTTGCCGATGTTGGCATTGATCTTGGTCAGGAAATTGCGGCCGATGATCATCGGCTCGCTCTCGGGGTGATTGATGTTGTTGGGCAAGATCGCGCGGCCCCGTGCGATCTCTTCGCGCACGAACTCCGGTGTAATGCGTTGCTGGATCGAAGCTCCGAACGCCTGGCCCGGGTGCTGCCTGCGCAAGCTTGCATCGGTCACCGCTTCCAGGCGCTGGTTTTCGCGGATCGCCACGTACTCCATTTCCGGCGTGATGATGCCGCGGCGCGCGTAATGCATCTGGGTGACGTTGGCGCCCTGTCGCGCTACCCGCGGCAGACGCCGCGCCGGAAAGCGCACTGCATCCAGACGCACATCGTGCTCGCGGCCACGCCCGAAGCTGGAGCTCAGCCCGTCCAGGGCGACGGTGTCGCCACGCTCGGCAATCCACTGCGCACGCAGCGGTGCCAGACCGGCTGCCAGATCGATCGCCACCCGCGGATCGGTGTAAGGCCCGGACGTGTCGTAGACGCTGAGCGGCGGATTCTCTTCGCCGCCGAACAAGGTGGGCGTGCGCGTCAAGGCGATCTCGCGCATCGGCACCTGCAGATCGGCGCGCGAGCCTTGCACGAAGATCTTGCGTGAACCGGGAATCGGCTGGGTGACAGCCTCCGACAACGACTGGGCTTGTTGTTGCAAAACGGTGGGCGCGGCATTCATGGCATTCGTCCTGTGTGCTGGCCCTGCGAAGGAGTCGCAGTGCGGACGAAGCGGCGGCGCTCGATACCGACTGCCCGTGCACGCACGAACCATCGCATCTGACGAAGCTTCCCTACGCCGGTATCAGCCGGATCAGGTTCGAAGGGACTATCTCAACCGCAGCACGCTGCGGTACCCCCACTTCGGCGGCGATTAAACCACATTGCACCTGCGCAGCTAAACAAAATCCGCCACATACCCCCAGCGCGCACGGCCCGCGCTAAACCCGTAGGGCATACCGCACTGAAGCAGCGGCCGCACCGGCCTGCTGTTGCGCGTCGCAAGGTTGTCGCGTTCGGCGGCGACATATGTCCGCACAGGTCATCTCACGTCGCTGCAGCACACGCCCAGCGTCGCCCGGGCATTACATGGCGCGCCGATGCATTGCGCGCGTCGCCACGCAACAAGGCGCCGATTGACGAAAAACGGCGGCGAAACCCGCTCGTTAAATTCCCGCTAAGCCTGCGTGGCGTGCCGAAGACGCCGCACGCATGCAGGTGTCATTCACGGGGATCGCGCTGTCGCTCCTCCTCTACCGGGAACCGCCGTACATATGACTAAGACAACGCTCCACCCGACGATGCGTCGGGGCTCGCTCGCGATCGCCATCAGCCTGTGCGTCAGCACGAGCGCCATCGCCCAGGAACAAACCGACAAGAGTCCGACCAACCTGGACAAGATCGAAGTCACCGGCTCGCGCATCCGCTCGGTCGACGTGGAAAATTCGCAACCGGTACTGGTACTCACGCGCCAGGACATCGAAAAGCAGGGCCTGACCTCGGTTGCCGACGTTCTCAAGCGCATTCCCTCCAATGGCGCGACGATGAACAGCACCGTCAACAACGGCGGCGACGGCTCGGCCACGGTGAGCCTGCGCAACCTGGGCGCCTCACGCACGCTGGTGTTGGTCAATGGCCGGCGCTGGGTCTCGGGCCTGTCCGGTTCGGTGGATCTGAACACCATCCCCTCGGCCATCGTGGAGCGCGTGGAAGTCCTCAAGGATGGCGCCTCGTCGATCTATGGCTCCGATGCCATCGCGGGCGTGGTCAACATCATTACCCGTACCAATTTCGATGGCGCCGAAGTCAACGCCTACGTTGGCCAATACGGCCAGGGCGACGGTCAGCGCACCTCCTTCGACGCGACCGTGGGCGCCACCAGCGAGCGCGGCAATCTGGTCATCGGCTTGTCCAGCGTCAAGGAAGATGCGGTGATGGCAGGCGACCGGGAGATCTCTGCCGAGCCGGTGTACGGCGCGGGCTCGTCGGCCTATAGCAGCTACTCGGCAAGCGGCCGCCTCCGTGCAAATGGCACCAGCGGCGCCTGGACGGTATTGCCCGACAGCGCCACCGCGAGCGGCGACAGCAGGTATCCGCGCTATGGCCTGGACCAGTACACCGCCTTCAACACGTCCGAATATGGCTACAACTACGCCAAGGACAATTACCTGGTCACGCCGCAGAAGCGCGACGCGTTGTACGTGCAGGGCAACTACGCACTCACCGACAACGTGCGCTTCAAGTTCGATGGACTGTATAACCGGCGCCAGTCGTCACAGCAATTGGCAGGCTTTCCGCTGGCCTCCGTCAACACCGGCATCCTGTTGAGCGGCGAAAGCTACTACAACCCGTACAACACTGCCTACGGCGGCGACGGGCGCGATGTGGGTTGGTCGCACCGCTTGACCGAATTCGCACGCACCTATCAGCAGGACGTCAAGACCTCGCACGTGTACACCGGGCTGGAAGGTGACTTCCAGTTTGCCGACAGGCAGTTCAGTTGGGATGTGGGCTTTGCGCACAACCAGACCGACCAGACCGAAACCCAGTATGGCGATGTCAATCTGCTCAACCTGGGCAATGCGCTCGGTGCATCGGGCATCGTCAATGGCACCCTGGCGTGCCTGGACAGCGGCGGCGCCGTTATTGCCGGCTGCGTACCGTTCAACCCCTTGTCGCCGGCCGGCGGCGTGACCCAGGAAATGCTGGACTACATCCTGTTCACTGCGCACAACACATATCAATATAAAAACAGTAGCTTCACCGCCAACCTCACCGGCGAGCTGTTCGAGCTGCCCGCCGGCTGGATGAGTTTTGCCGCCGGTGTCGAACATCGCGAGGAAAGCGGATTCTCCTCACCGGATGCCTTGATTTCGGCCGGCTATACCTCGGGTAATTCGTTTACGCCCACCTCTGGCTCGTACACGCTCAACGACTACTACACCGAAGTGGCGATTCCGCTGCTGAAGGATGTGCCCGGTGCGCAGTTGCTGGAATTGAGCGCAGCAGTGCGTTATTCGGACTACAACACCTTCGGCAGCACCACCAATAGCAAGTTCGGCTTCAAGTGGAAGCCGGTCGCCGACCTGCTGATTCGCGGCAATTACGCCACCGGTTTCCGCGCGCCATCGATCGAAGATCTGTATCTGGGCGCCTCGGACAGTTTCGACACCTATTCCGATCCCTGCTCGACCAATAGCACCTCCTACACCAGCGCGATTGCGGCCGCATGCGCAGCCCGCGGCGTGCCTGCCAATTACGTTGCCGAATACAACAGCGCCAGCGGCAACTCCGGCCAAACCATCTATCCGTTCACCTACACCAGCAACGCCAATCTGCAACCGGAAAAATCCAAGAACACCACGCTTGGCTTTGTCTACAGCCCGGCTTCGGTGCAGGGCCTGGACGTGTCGCTGGACTGGTGGAAGATCGAAATCACCGACGCCATCACCGAATTCAGCGCCAATCAGATCCTGTCGCAGTGTTACCAGTTCAACATCTCGGCGTTCTGCGATCTGGTGACCCGCGATGCGACAGGGACCATCACCGGCCTGGTGATCCAGCCGGTGAATGTCGGCGAGCAACGCATGCAAGGCTACGATTTCACCGCGCGTTACAAACTGCCGCAGACCGCAATCGGTCAGTTCATGCTGACGCTGGATTCGACCTACGTGGCCGTCAACGAGCAAAAGCAGGACGACAATTCTGCGTGGGAAAGCTACAACGGCATCTACCACACCAATAATCCGAACTGGCGCACCCGCGGCACGCTCACCCTGGACTGGAGCTACGGCAATCTGGCCGCCAACTGGGCCGTGCGGTACTACTCGGGCATGAAGGACTACGATTCGGAACTGGACGACAACGGAAACTATCGCCACGTTGCGGCGACTGCGTTCAACGACATGCAGGTGTCTTACCAGCTTCCATGGAATGCGACCGTGCGGTTGGGTCTGAACAACGTCTTTGACCGCGACCCGCCGGTCGCGCTCAGCGCCTCGGCCAACTCGTTCGATCCGGCCTACGCCATCCCGGGACGCTACAGCTACCTGCAGTACACGCAGCGCTTCTGAGCATGCTGTCCTGATCCACGTGTTGTCACAACGGCCTCCCTCGGGAGGTCGTTGTCTATGTGGCACGGCTAACACGCAATCGAGCGCTTGGCACACGGCACGGCGATAGCGACATGCACAGACATTTCCAGGGCATATCGCACCGCTAGCCTGCAGCTACTACAACAAGAAACCTGCTCTCTCTCCCTGCCGCCGATCTTCGGCGGCTTTTTTTTGCTGTCCGGCTTGAGGCGCAGCAGCCAAACCCCGGCCGGGCGAGGCCATCACTCCAGCGTATAGCCCACCCGCAAGCCGCCCCAGTGCTTGCCGCCGACGAAGATCGGCGTGGACAGGTCGAACATGATCTGGCCGGTATCGCGGCGATAGACCTGCAGGCGGTAAGGATCGGTATGCGCGCCCACGCTGCGCCCAACGCGGTCGGTGAACTTGCGCTTGGTGCGGTTGCCGACCAGATCGCGCTTGGCATCGCCGGTCAACGGTTGGGTGAAGCGCAGGTTGTGCGTGGGCACATACCCATCGGGGTTGGCGCAGATGGCGAAGACAATCCACGGGTGCGCGTCCAGCAGCGGCTCCTGCAAAGCGGGCAGTAGCTGGTCGCAGAGCGCATCGAAGTCGGTACTGAACTTGGGCGGCTCCACGCCGGCGATCGGCGTATAGGTGCGCGCGAACAATGCGGCTTGCTCGATCTGCCCGCGCGCAATGGCTTGCGCCAGCGCACTGCCGATCTTGCCGGCCGTGGCAACGGCCAGCTCCTTGACCCGCGCGTGCCTGGGCACCTGCAGCGGGTCCGGCGGCAACCGGAACAAGCCCACGCAATCGCGCAGGGTTTCGGTGCCGCGCTCCAGCGCTTCGCTGCGTTCGGCCACGTGCGCGGCATGCTGCAGATTGCTGCGGCCCAACGCCACCACGCCATCTACCGCACGCTCGATCCCGCGAATTTCGCCGTCCTGCGCCTGGATGCGCCCGGCCACGGTGGTCATCGCGCTGCTGGCCTGCCCGAGCACGCGGGTGATGCCATCGAGCACCGCTTCGGTGCCACGTGCGGAGGCCGCGCCCTCCCCTACGGCGGCGCTGGTTTCGGCCAGGATCGCGCGTACGTCGCGTGCGGCCGCTGCGGCGCGTTCGGCCAGCCGCCGGATCTCGGTGGCCACCACCGCAAACCCGCGCCCGGCATCGCCGGCATGCGCGGCTTCGATGCTGGCATTGATCGACAGGATATTGGTCTGGAACGCCACCGAATCGATGACCTCGATGACTTCGCCCGCACGTGACGCTCGGCGCTCCACTTCGTGCATTGCTTGGCCCAGCGCATGCGCGGCAGCCACACCTTGCCGCGCACTGTCGTCGGCGCTGGCGGCCAGCGCAATCACCTGCGCCAGGTCGGCATTGACGTCCTGCAGGCTGGACGACAGGCGCTCCACCGCGGTGCGCGCACCGTCCAGTGCCTCGTTCTGCGCCTGCGACTGGCGCACCATTTCGTCGTTCTCGGCCACCAGCGGCGGCACTTCGGCAGCGATCTGCACCGACAAGGCCACTGCCTGGCGGATGGCCTCGGCCAGATTGCCGAACCCGGCTTGCAGGCGCCGGCCCATCTCGGTATCCGCCAGTCCCGGCGGCAACAGGAGTTCGAGTTCGCAGCCGGCCAGCGCCTGGGCAGTGCGCTCGAGCACCGTGCGGTCTTCGTGCTCGGCCTGCAGGCGTGCAACCAGCGGCTGCAGCAGGGGCGAGATCGGCACCGGCCGGCTGCCGTCGGCCAGACGCGTGGCCTCGCGCAACAGGATCGCCGTTTCCACATGCGGCAGCGACAGCATCCAGCCGCCATGCGCGCGGTCGCGCACATAGCGCACGCGCCGCGCCGGGTCGTCGCCCGGGGCAGCCCAGACGCCGTCTTCGCCAACCAGATCGGCGGCGCTCAAGCCCCACACCACCGAGGCCGGCGCGCCCTGCAGCTCGAGCGCCGTTTTGCCCAGCACATCCAGGCCGACGCGGTTGCAGGCCACCACACACGCCTCGGCGGACAAACGCAGCAAGGCCACGGGCGCATCCGGGAGCACGGCCGTCTGGGTCTGCGACGGCGGATCGGGCTGTTGCATCGAATTCATGAGGGGCTCCTGCTCCATCCCGTGATTAGCGGCGTGCGGCGGCCGGAGTTGAGCGGCAACCTCAACCGTGTCGCGCGCTCAGTATCCGGCCGCCTGGCCGTCCTTGCGGCTTTCCGACGCACCGTAGTACACGCCGCTGGCCGCATCGCGGGCGATGGCCTGATACCCGCCGTACGGACCGTCGGCAAAGATCACCCGGTGGCCTTTGCGCATCAGCGCGCGGATGGTGTCGTAGGAGAAGCCGGTTTCCAGATTCACCTCGCCGCCATCGCGCATCGCGGTGGCCTGCCCGGTCGGTTCGGTGGAGTCCTCGTGCTGGATACGCGGCGCGTCGCCGGCTTCCTGCAGGTTCATGTGGAAGTCCACCAGGTTCATCACGATCTGCACGTGCCCCTGCGGCTGCATCGCCCCGCCCATCACGCCGAAGCTCAGCCAGGGCTTGCCGTCCTTGGTGACGAAGGCCGGGATGATGGTCTGGAACGGCCGCTTGCCCGGCGCGTAGCCGTTGGGATGATCCTTCTTCAGCACGAACATCTCGCCGCGGTCCTGCAGGATGAAACCCAGCCCCGGCGGCGCCATGCCGCTGCCCATGCCGCGGTAGTTGGACTGGATCAGCGAGACCATCATGCCGTCGGCATCGGCCACGGTCATATAGATGGTGTCGCCTTCTTCCAGTTGCCTGGGTGTCCCTGGCTGTACTTCCTTGAGCGCCTTGTCCATCGAAATCAGCGCGCGCCGCTGGTTGGCGTAGTCCTTGGAGATCAGCCTGGCCAGCGGTGCCGGCTGAAACGCCGGGTCGGCGTAGAAGCGCGCGCGGTCGGCGAAGGCCAGCTTCTTGGCCTCGGTGAACAAGTGCACGTGCTCGGCCGAGCCGAACGGAATCTTGGAGAAATCGTAACCCTCCAGGATATTGAGCATCTGCAACGCGGCGATGCCCTGGCTGTTGGGCGGCAGTTCCCACACATCAACGCCGCGATAATTGGTGGACACCGGTTCGACCCACTCGCCCGTATGGCTGGCCAGGTCCTCATAGCTGAGGTAGCCGCCGTTGGCCTTGAAGTAGGCACCGATGGTGCGCGCGATCTCGCCCTCGTAGAACGCGTCGCGGCCGCCGTCGGCGATCTGCTGCAGCGTGTTGGCCAGGTTCGGGTTCTTCCACAGCTCGCCCTTGCGCGGGGCGTGGCCGTCGATGGTGAATTGCTCCTTGAACCCGGGGTATTGCGACAGGCGCGGCACCGAACGGTCCCAGTAATAGGCGATGGTCTCGGCGACCGGATGGCCTTCGCGCGCGTAGCGGATCGCCGGCGCCAGGTTCTGTGCCATCGGCTTGCGCCCGAAGCGCGCGTGCAGCGCGAACCAGCCGTCCACCGCGCCCGGCACCGACACCGGCAACGGGCCGGTCGGCGGAATGTCCTTCAAGCCACGGCGCTGGAATTCGGCCAGGGTCAGCGATTTGGGCGAGCGGCCGGAGCCGTTGTAGCCGTAGAGCTTGTGGGTCTTGGGGTCCCAAACGATCGCAAATAGATCCCCTCCCACGCCATTGCCGGTGGGCTCCATCAGGCCCAGCGCCGCATTAGCCGCGATCGCTGCATCCACCGCCGAGCCGCCATCCTTCATCACGTCCAGCGCGATCTGGGTGGCCAGCGGTTGCGAGGTCGCGGCCATGGCATGCGGCGCAATGACTTCCGAGCGGGTGGCAAACGGCTGCCCGGTGACGCGGTCGGCAGCGCCGAGGGGCGGCGCGAGCAACGCCAGAGCAGACACCAACAACACAGGTACGCGACGCATCACCGAGGGCCCCTGACACTGAGAATGAGGTGCCAACCATACCAGCGGGCCGCGTCCTGCCGTCCGATCGACACTTGGCAGCGCGCTCAATGCCGCGCAGATGGTGATCCCCGTCGGCGCTTGTCGTGCCGTCCCGATCAGGTTTCAGCAGTAACCATGCAGCTGCGACGGGGCTTTGCACGCGACTCGGCCCATCGATGCGGATGTTTCAAGCGCAAGGGTTGACACCCTGGTTGCCGCGGTGGTTATCTCAGGCCCATGCCGCACCACTTCACCACCTCGAACGCCCCACTGTCCGCGCCCTCCGGCGCGTTGGCTGCGTCGCTTCTCGTGCTCGTACTTATTACCTCGCCAACCGGTGCGGGACGAGACTTCGTGTAGGCAACAGACACACAAGGCTTCGATCAGACCCCGCACCGGCAACGGCGCGGGGTTTCGCGTTTCAGGGATCACCAAAAGTTTCGAATGACATGAACGACATCACTGCCACATCCGCAACATCGCCATGCGCCCAGCTGCGCATGAGTGCCTGTGGTTGCCTGCGCACTGTCATCGCGCGTCCCCGCTTTGCTCAGCCGGCCAGTGCACGCACTGCCGGCTGATCCATTTATCCACTGCCCATCTCCACTGCCAACCCCGCAAGGACATTCCATGAGCAACGACACCCAACCGAAAATCGCGATCATCGGCTACGGCAGCCAGGGCCGCGCACATGCGCTGAACCTGCGCGATTCCGGCTTCGACGTCACCGTCGGCCTGCGTGCCGGCGGCCCGACCGAAGCCAAGGCGCAGGCCGATGGCTTCATCGTCGTGGCGCCGTCCGAAGCGGTCAAGAGCGCGGACCTGGTCGCCATCCTGACCCCGGACATGGTGCAGAAGAAGCTCTACGAAGAGGTCATCGCCCCGAACATGAAGCAGGGCGCCTGCCTGCTGTTCGCGCATGGCCTGAACGTGCACTTCGACATGATCAAACCGCGCGCCGATCTGGACGTGGTGCTGGTCGCGCCCAAGGGCCCGGGCGCATTGGTGCGTCGCGAATATGAAATCGGCCGCGGCGTGCCGTGCATCTATGCGGTCTACCAGGACACCAGCGGCAAGGCCGAGCAGTTCGCGCTGACCTATGCCGGCGGCCTGGGTGGCGCGCGCGCCAATATCATCAAGACCACGTTCAAGGAAGAAACCGAAACCGATCTGTTCGGCGAGCAGGCCGTGCTGTGCGGCGGCGCCTCCTCGCTGGTGCAGGCCGGTTTCGAAGTGCTGGTCGAGGCCGGGTATCAGCCCGAAATCGCATACTACGAAGTGCTGCACGAATTGAAGTTGATCGTGGACCTGTTCTACGAAGGCGGCATCACCCGCATGCTGGAATTCGTGTCCGAAACCGCACAATACGGCGATTATGTCAGCGGCCCGCGCGTGATCGATGCCGGCACCAAGGCGCGCATGAAGGATGTGCTGACCGACATCCAGAACGGCACCTTCACCAAGAACTGGGTAGCCGAATACGACGCCGGCCTGCCGAACTACAACAAGTTCAAGCAGGCCGATCTGGAACACCCGATCGAGGAAGTGGGCAAGAAGCTGCGCGCCAAGATGGTGTGGCTCAACGGGCAACAGCAAGCCGCTGCCGCACCTGCGAATCAACAGGCGGCATAACGCCGCCGCCTCCCCCACCGCTTAAACCGAAGGTCCGCAACGCATGAACACCTCCGCACACAGCACGCCCCGCAATGGCGCGCGCTGGCTGACGCAGGCCCTGGAAGCCGAAGGCGTGGAAACGCTGTTCGGCTATCCGGGCGGCACCATCATGCCGTTCTACGACGCCCTGGTGGATTCCAGGCTCAAGCACATCCTGGTTCGTCACGAACAGGGCGCCGCACTGGCTGCCAACGGCTATGCCCGTGCCAGCGGCCGGGTCGGCGTGTGCGTGGCCACCTCCGGCCCGGGCGCGTCCAACCTGGTTACCGGCATCGCCGATGCGATGCTGGACTCGGTGCCGATGATCTGCCTGACCGGCCAGGTCGCCACGCCGCTGCTGGGCACCGACGCCTTCCAGGAGCTGGACGTGTTCGGCATGACCATGCCGATCGTCAAGCACAGCTTTCTGGTGCGGCGTGTGGAGGAGCTTCCGGAGATGGTGCGCGAGGCATTCCGCATTGCGCGCGAAGGACGTCCCGGGCCGGTGCTGATCGACCTGCCCAAGGACGTGCAGGTGGCCGACGCTTCGCATCTGCCCCTGCATGTTCCGGCAGCGGTGCAGCCGCCGCCGGCGCCGGCGGACGCAAAGCTGGCCGAAGCACTGGCGGCGATCGCCAGTGCCGAGCGCCCGGTGGTGTACGGCGGGGGCGGAATCGCGCTGGCCGGCGCGGTGGAGGCGTTCCGCCGTTTCGTCGAAGCCACCGGCATCCCGACCGCGCTGACCTTGCGCGGCCTGGGTGCATTGCCGCATGCGCATCCGGACTACCTTGGCATGCTTGGCATGCACGGGACCCGTGCGGCCAATATGGCCATCCAGGAATGCGATCTGCTGGTGGTGGTCGGTGCGCGTTTCGACGACCGTGCCACCGGTAAGCTGAGCGAGTTCGCCCCGTTTGCGCGCGTCATCCATCTGGATGCCGACGCATATGAAATCTCCAAGCTGCGCACTGCCGATATCGCGGTGCCCGGCGACGTAGCAGTCAGTTTGAAGGCCTTGAGTGCGGCACGCGGCAACTGCCAGGCCTGGCGCACGCGTTGTTTTGCCAACCGCGAAAAGTTCGGCGCGCGTTACGACGCGCCCGGCACCGATATCTACGCACCGGCGCTGCTGAAGCGCCTGAGCGAAGTGGCTCCGGCCGACACCATCATCGCCTGCGATGTGGGTCAGCATCAGATGTGGGTGGCGCAGCATTGCCGCTTCAACGATCCGCGCAATCACCTCACCAGCGGCGCCCTCGGCACCATGGGCTTCGGCCTGCCGGCCGCGATGGGCGCACAGTTCGCCTGCCCTGACCGCACCGTGGTGCTGGTCTCCGGCGACGGTAGTTTCATGATGAACGTGCAGGAGCTGGTGACGATCGCACGCTGCAAGCTGCCGGTGAAGATCGTGCTGCTGGACAACAGCTCGCTGGGCATGGTGCGGCAGTGGCAGGAACTGTTCTTTGCCGAGCGTTACAGCGAAATCGACCTGTCCGACAACCCGGATTTTGCGGCGCTGGCGCAAGTGTTCGGCATTTCGGCCAAGCGCATCATCGCCCGCGGCGACGTGGATGCGGCACTGGCCGAGCTGCTGGCCCAGCCCGGTCCCGGCCTGCTGCATGTCGCGATCGACGCGCGTGCCAATGTGTGGCCGCTGGTGCCGCCCAACAACGCCAACAGCACCATGCTGGACAGCAATCCCGCACACGCGGCCAAGGAGACATCGCATGCGTTACCGGCTTGATCTGGTGCTGAAGCCGGCAGAAGGCGCGTTGGTGCGGGTGATCGGCATGACCGAACGCCGTGGCTTCCGCCCATGTGCGATCCAGGGCGCAGCAGCGCCGGACGATGCCGGGCGCTGGCATCTGCTGCTGGATGTGGACAGCAACCGTCCGCCGGAAACGCTGCGCCTGCAGCTGGAGAAGGTCTACGACTGCGAATCGGTGGTAATCACCGCACTGGAATCGGTCGAGGCTGCGGCATGAGCATGCAGACCTCGCGCGACCATCAGACTGCCGTCCGGAGGTGTCTTCTTCCGGATCGGCCGCGCGCGTGCCGCAATGCCTGATTCCGGCCGCCCTTCCGCACAGGAGCCAGAGGTAGGCGACGTGGCCGTCAGCGTGGCCGACGTGCTGGCCGCACAGGCGCGCCTGCGCAAGTACCTGTCGCCCACGCCGCTGCACTACGCCGAACGCTTCGGTGTGTGGTTGAAGCTGGAGAATTTGCAGCGCACTGGCTCCTACAAGGTGCGCGGCGCATTGAATGCGTTGCTGGCCGGGCTGGAACGCGGCGACGAGCGCCCGGTGATCTGCGCCTCGGCCGGCAACCACGCGCAAGGCGTGGCGTGGTCGGCGTACCGGCTGGGCGTGCAGGCCATCACGGTGATGCCCTACGGCGCGCCGCAGACCAAGATTGCCGGTGTCGCGCATTGGGGCGCCACCGTGCGCCAGCATGGCAACAGCTACGACGAAGCGTTCGCGTTTGCGCGCGAGCTGGCCGACCAAAACGGCTATCGCTTCCTGTCCGCCTTCGACGACCCGGACGTGATCGCCGGCCAGGGCACGGTTGGCATCGAGCTGGCGGCGCATGCGCCGGACGTGGTGATCGTGCCGATCGGCGGCGGTGGCCTGGCCTCCGGCGTGGCGCTGGCATTGAAGTCGCAAGGCGTGCGCGTGGTCGGGGCGCAGGTGGAAGGTGTGGATTCGATGGCGCGCGCCGTCCGTGGCGATCTGCGCGAGATCACCCCGGTGCCGACACTCGCCGATGGCGTGAAGGTCAAGATTCCAGGCCTGCTCACGCGCCGCCTGTGCTCGAGCCTGCTCGATGACGTGGTGATCGTGCGCGAGGCCGAATTGCGCGAAACATTGGTACGCCTGGCACTGGAAGAACACGTCATTGCCGAGGGCGCCGGCGCCCTCGCCCTGGCCGCCGGTCGCCGCGTTTCCGGCAAACGCAAATGTGCGGTGGTCTCTGGCGGTAATATCGACGCAACCGTGCTGGCCACACTCTTGTCCGAGGTGCGGCCGCGTCCGCCACGCAAGCCGCGCCGTCGCAATACCGAGCGGCTGCGCAACGAACGCAGCGCCAATCCGCCACCCGCCACACACGTTCATTCCCGCCCATCCGCAGTCGCTTCAACGCCTGTCACCGCCATCGCCGTAGAGGAGTCTTCCTGGTGAACACGACCGTATCCAACCAGACCCCGCGTATCCGAATTTTCGACACCACCCTGCGCGACGGCGAGCAATCCCCCGGCTGCAGCATGACGCCCCAGCAGAAGCTGGTCATGGCGCGCGCGCTGGACGAACTCGGCGTGGACATCATCGAAACCGGTTTTCCCGCCAGTTCGCATTCGGACCGCGAAGCGGTGGCGATGATGGGCCGCGAACTGCGTCGCCCCACCCTGGCGGTGTTGTCGCGCTGCCTGCAGGCCGACATCGAAACCTCGGCCAAGGCGCTGGAAACAGCCGCAAACCCGCGCCTGCATGTGTTCCTGTCCACCAGCCCGCTGCATCGCGAGCACAAACTGCGCATGAGCCGCGAGCAGGTGCTGGAATCGGTGCACAGGCACGTGACGCTGGCGCGCGGCTATATCGACGATGTGGAATTTTCTGCCGAGGATGCAACCCGCACCGAAGAAGATTTCCTGGCCGAAGTCACCCGCGTGGCGATCGCCGCCGGCGCCACCACGATCAATTTGCCCGACACGGTCGGCTTCACCACGCCGGAAGAAATCCGCGGCATGTTCTCGCGTCTGATCGCCAGCGTGGAAGGTGCCGACAAGGTCATCTTCAGCGCGCATTGCCACAACGATCTGGGCCTGGCGGTGGCCAACTCGCTGGCGGCCATCGAAGGCGGTGCGCGCCAGGTGGAATGCACCATCAATGGCATCGGCGAGCGCGCGGGCAATTGCGCGCTGGAAGAAATCACCATGGCGCTGAAGGTGCGCGGTGCGTTCTACAACATCGATTCGGCGATCAATACGCCGCGTATCGTCTCCACCTCGCAATTGTTGCAGCGTCTGGTCGGCATGCCGGTGCAGCGCAACAAGGCGGTTGTGGGCGGCAACGCATTCGCGCACGAATCGGGCATTCATCAGCACGGCATGCTGCGCCATCGCGGCACCTACGAAATCATGCGCCCGGAAGATGTGGGCTGGGAATCCTCGCAAATGGTGCTGGGCCGCCACAGCGGCCGCGCCGCGGTCGAGCAGCGCCTGCGTGCGCTGGGTTATCTGCTGGAGGAGGAAGAGGTCAAGCTGGTGTTCGAACAGTTCAAGGCGCTGTGCGAGAAGCAGCGCGTGGTCACCGATGCCGATCTACAGGCATTGATGCAGGACGCCACCGTGCAGGAAGGCTACCGCCTGGCATCGATGACCATCAGCGATGTGGGCAGCCGCGCGAATGCACTGGTGGAGTTGTCCGACCCGGAAGGCAATCGCGTGGCCGAAACCGCACAGGGCAATGGCCCGGTGGATGCGCTCTTCGGTGCATTGGCCTCGGCCACTGGCGTAAAGCTGGAACTGGACAGCTACCAGGTGCACAGCGTGGGCATCGGCGCGGACGCACGCGGCGAAGCCAGCCTGAGCGTGCGCCACGACGGCGTGGAATACGAAGGCACCGGCACCAGCAAGGACATCATCGAAGCAAGTGCGCTGGCGTGGCTGGATGTGGCCAACCGCTTGTTGCGTCAGCGCGAACGTGGCGTGGTCGCCGGCAAGACGGCTGCGGTCGCGTAACGCTGCGCGTTGGATCGATGATGCAAGCCTCACGGCCAGCAGAGTGATCTGCTGGCCGTTTCGGTTTTTGCTTGCGAACTTTTTACAAGTGTGTCGGTTGGCTGCTTGCGCGCTTGCCAACGTGGCAAAGCTCCGGTCTGCTGCAGGCGCTTACACGCGTACCGGCCTGGGACACGCCGCAAGCACATCCATGTAGGCTCTGGCGCAGCATCCATGCCGCTCAAGTTGCCACACCGGCACACGCGCAGGTACCACCGGCTGCTGTCGGCAGCTGAGGACACGGATGCGTTATTGCGCTGGCGACCATTCCCGCGCACTACAACGCTCCGGGACTGCGAGCGCTTTTACAGCGCAGCCACCACCGCATCGCCCATTGCCACGGTGCCCACCTTCGTGGTGCCTTCCGACCAGATGTCGGCAGTGCGCAGGCCTTGATCGAGGACCTTGCCCACGGCGCGCTCGATGGCGTCTGCGGCATCGGCCTGCGCGAAGGTGTAGCGCAACATCATCGCCACCGACAGGATCGTGGCCAGCGGATTGGCAATGCCCTTGCCGGCGATGTCCGGCGCCGAACCATGGCACGGCTCGTACATGCCTTTGCTGTTGGCATCCAGCGAGGCCGACGGCAGCATGCCGATGGAACCGGTGAGCATGGATGCCTGGTCGGAGAGAATGTCACCGAACATGTTGTCGGTCACGATCACATCGAACTGCTTGGGCGCGCGCACCAACTGCATCGCCGCGTTGTCCACGTACATATGCGACAGCGCGATATCCGGGTAGTCCTTGGCCACTTCCTCGACCACTGCACGCCATAGCTGGCTCGATGCCAGCACGTTGGCCTTGTCGACCGAACACAACTTCTTCCCGCGCAGGCGTGCCATCTCAAAACCTGCCTTGGCGATGCGACGAATCTCGCTCTCGCTATACGGCAAGGTGTCGTACGCCTGGCGTTCGCCGTTGTCCAAGGTGCGGTTACCACGCGGCTGGCCGAAATAGATGCCGCCGGTGAGCTCGCGCAGGATCAGCAGATCCAGCCCGGCCACCACCTCGGGCTTGAGCGTGGACGCATCGGCCAGCTGCGGATACAGCAATGCCGGCCGCAGGTTGGCGAACAAGCCCAGCTGCGAGCGGATCTTGAGCAAACCGCGCTCCGGGCGCAGCGACGGGTCGATGGTGTCCCACTGCGGGCCACCCACCGCGCCCAGCAACACCGCATCGGCGGCGCGCGCGCGCTCCAGTGTTTCATCGGCCAACGGGCTGCCGTATTTGTCGTACGCAGCGCCGCCCAGCTCGTCATACACCAGCTCGAAACCCAGACCGTGTTGCGCGTCGATGCGCTTCAATACCTTGACCGCTTCGGCCATGATCTCCGGGCCGATCCCGTCGCCGGGAAGAATCAGAATCTGCTTGCTCATGCCACCCTCGTGAAGTGACGCCGCAGCGTCATTGAATTCAATGCAATACACGCACGCGGCACGATCGACACACGCACGTGCGGCTCAACCTCACTGCAGCGCGCCAAACAACCACGGCTGGCGCGCGCGATGGCCTTGCTCAAAGCGCCCGATGGCATCGGCGTCCTGCAAGGTGAGGCCGATATCGTCCAGCCCGTTGAGCAGGCAGTGCTTGCGGAAGGCATCGATGTCGAAGCCGTACTCCACGCCATCGGGGCGGCGCACGCGTTGTGCGGCCAGATCCACGGTGAGCTGGTAGCCCTCGGTCGCCAGGCATTGTTCGAACAACGCATCGACCTGCGCTTCGGCCAGCACGATCGGCAGCAGGCCGTTCTTGAAACTGTTGTTGTAGAAGATGTCGGCAAAGCTCGGCGCGATTACGGTGCGAAAGCCGTACTCGTCCAGCGCCCACGGCGCATGCTCGCGCGAGGAACCGCAGCCGAAGTTTTCCCGGGCCAGCAAGACGCTGGCGCCCTGATAGCGCGGGAAATTGAGCACGAATTCGGGATTGAGCGGGCGCGTGCTGTTGTCGCGACCAGGCTCGCCGATATCCAGATAGCGCCACTCGTCGAACAGGTTCGGACCGAAACCGGTGCGCTTGATCGACTTCAGGAATTGCTTGGGAATGATCTGGTCGGTATCGACATTGGCGCGATCCAGCGGCGCCACCAGTCCGGTGTGTTGGGTGAAAGGGGTCATTGAGAGAGGCCGGGATTTGGGATTGGGGATTGGGGATTCGAAAAGGCTGCGGATGGGCGGAGCGCTTCTACGAATCCCGAATCCCCACTCCCGAATCTCCAAGTTCACGCACATCGACAAAATGCCCGCTCACCGCCGCAGCCGCCGCCATCGCCGGGCTGACCAGATGCGTGCGGCCGCCGGCGCCCTGGCGACCTTCGAAGTTGCGGTTGGAGGTGGACGCGCAATGCTCGCCGCTGCCCAGCTTGTCCGGGTTCATGGCCAGACACATCGAGCAGCCTGGCTCGCGCCATTCGAAGCCGGCGTCCAGAAACACCTTGTCCAGGCCTTCGGCTTCGGCCTGGGCCTTCACCAGGCCCGAGCCCGGCACCACCAACGCCTGCTTGATGGTGGAAGCGACCTTGCGGCCCTTGGCCACTGCGGCGGCGGCACGCAGGTCTTCGATCCGCGAATTGGTGCACGAGCCGATGAATACGCGATCCAGGCGGATGGCGGTGATCGGCTGGTTGGCGGTCAATCCCATGTATTTGAGCGCGCGCTCGATCGAATCGCGCTTGGTCGGGTCCTGCTCGGCGGCCGGATCGGGCACGTGCTGATCGATGGCCAGCACCATTTCCGGCGAAGTGCCCCAGCTGACCTGCGGCTTGATGTCTTCGGCACGCAACTCCACCACGGTGTCGAAGTGCGCGTCCGGGTCGGAGACCAGCGTGCTCCAGAGCGCCACCGCCGCATCCCAGTGGGCGCCCTTGGGGGCGAACGGCCGCCCTTTGACGTAGGCAATGGTCTTCTCGTCCACCGCCACCATGCCCACGCGGGCACCGGCTTCGATGGCCATGTTGCAGATGGTCATGCGGCCTTCCATCGACGCCGCGCGGATGGCACTGCCGGCAAATTCCAGCGCATGGCCATTGCCGCCGGCGGTGCCGATCTTGCCGATCACCGCCAGCACGATGTCCTTGGCGGTCACCCCGAACGGCAGCGTGCCTTCCACGCGCACCTGCATGTTCTTCATCTTCTTGGCGATCAGGCACTGGGTGGCCAGCACGTGCTCGACTTCCGAGGTGCCGATGCCGTGGGCCAGCGCGCCGAATGCGCCGTGCGTGGACGTGTGCGAATCGCCGCAGACCACGGTCATGCCCGGCAAGGTGGCGCCCTGCTCGGGGCCGACCACGTGCACGATGCCCTGGCGGGTATCGTTCATCTTGAACTCGAGGATGCCGAAGTCGTCGCAGTTTTCGTCCAGGGTCTGCACCTGCAGGCGCGAGACCTCGTCGGAAATCGACTCCAGACCGCCCTGGCGCTCGGCGCGCGTGGTCGGCACGTTGTGATCGGGCGTGGCGATATTGGCGTCGATGCGCCATGGCTTGCGCCCGGCCAGGCGCAGGCCTTCGAAGGCTTGCGGCGAGGTCACCTCGTGCAGGATGTGGCGGTCGATGTAGATCAGCGACGAACCATCGTCACGGCGTGTGACCTCATGCAGGTCCCACAGCTTGTCGTACAGGGTCTTGGCAGTCATCGCGGCAATCCGAGTGGCGGATGGTGGGTGCGCCCACCTGGCTGAGATCGATGCTAGGAGCTTGCCTTGGATTACGCAAATTCATATTGTTTATTCAAGAAATGAATTTTAGGAATAGCAATGGACCTGGCGAGCCTCAATGCATTCGTGGCGATCGCCGAGAGCGGCAGCTTTTCGGCAGCCGGCGAGGCCTTGCACCTGACCCAGCCTGCGGTAAGCAAACGCATTGCACTCCTGGAGGCGCAATTGTCGGCGCGGCTGTTCGATCGCCTGGGCCGGCAGGTGGTGCTGACCGAAGCCGGACAGGCGTTGCTGCCGCGCGCGCAACGCATCCTGGCCGAGCTGCAGGACACCCGCCGCGTGCTGGAGCATTTGGGTGCAGCCGTTGGCGGCCGCTTGAGCCTGGCCACCAGCCACCATGTGGGTCTGCACCGCCTGCCGGCCTTGTTGCGCGGTTTTGCCACGCAACATCCCCAGGCGGCGCTGGACATCCAGTTCCTGGATTCGGAGCTGGCGTACGCCGCGGTGCTGCGCGGCGAGGTGGAGCTGGCAGTGACCACCCTGGCACCGGACACGCGCGCTCCGCTGCGCGCGCAGCCGATCTGGCACGACCGCCTGCAGTTCGTCGTTGCACCCGATCACCCGTTGGCTGCACTGCCTGCAGTGTCGCTGGACGATGTGGTGGCGCACCCGGCGGTGTTGCCCGATCCGGGCACATTCACCCATCGCATCGTTGCCAACCTGTTCGCCGAGCGCGGCCTGGTGCCGAGTTTGCGCATGACCACCAATTACCTGGAAACGATCAAGATGCTGGTGTCGGTGGGCCTGGCCTGGAGCGTGCTGCCCGAGCGCATGATCGACCACCAGATCGTGGCGCTCCCGCTGGCCGATGTCGCGTTATCCCGCGAGCTGGGATGCGTTACCCATGGCGGGCGCACCTTGTCGCGTGCGGCGCAGGTGTTTGTTGCGCTGTTGCATGCGCAGGCGGATCCGGCGCAGGCGTAGGCTGTGGGCGAATGTCTGCAGCGTGCTGCACGTGTCGGCGAAAGATAACGTCAGCAGTTTGATCTCGGCACGAGCGCACGAGAGGTGCGATGCGTCCTGCGCACGCGGCTTGCTGACTCGGCGATGCCGCGGCCCGGCCGGCAACGCTGCGCTTCTTCTTCGCCACGCACCGCCCGTGCAATGTAACAACACCTGTCTTGCATCGGGCCCGCATGCAGCAGTTCACAGGCCTCAGCAACGTCTTACGGCCCGATCAAACGATCCCGCCCCTGCCGCTTGGCTTCGTACAGACGATGGTCGGCCAACGCCAGCAATTCGCGCCGGCTGGGCGCCTCATCGCTCATCGCCATGCCCATGCTGGCGGTACAACGCACGGTCATGCCTTGCGCATCGACTTCGATGACGGCCAGTCGCTGTCGCATGCGCTCGAACAGCGCGCGCGCCTGCCCTGCATCCAGCCCGGTGGCCGCCAGCAGGAATTCTTCGCCACCATGACGCGCGGCAAAGCAATGCGCCTGATCCTGCTCGCTCAACACCCCGCCGATGGACGACAGCACCGCATCGCCCACCTCATGGCCGTAGTCGTCGTTGATACGCTTGAAGTGATCGATATCCATCAACGCCAGCGCCAACGCCGCGCCACCGGCGTGCGCCTCATCGAACCATTGCTGCAGCACACGCTCGGCTTCGCGCCGGTTCGGCAGCGCCGTCAGCACGTCGTGGCTGGCGCGGTGTTCCAGCTGGCGCATCAACGCTTCGCGCTCCTGGCTGGCCTGCTGCAGCGCCAGGTTCTTGTCGCTCAGTTCGCGCGTGCGCCGGTCGATGACGGTATTGAGCTGGCGCTGACGCAGGCGATAGCTGGCGGTACGCCACAGATACAACCCGTAGATCACGCTGGCCAGGCCGAGGATGCCCAGGCCGATCACTTCGCCGCGGCGCCACCACGGCGGCGCCAGTTCGATGACCAGGCTGGCTTCGCCCAGCAGGTCGTTCTGCCGCCAATCCACCGGTAGCGACATCGCTTGCACGCGGAAGCGGAAACGGCCCGGCGGCAAATTGGTGTAGACCGCTTCGCTGGCATTGTCGGCATCCACCCACTCCGGGTCGAAGCCCTCCAGCCGGTAGCGATACCGCACCTTGTCCGGGCCGCGGAAATTCAGCCCGGCATACACGATCGCGATACGCCGGGTCTCGGCGCCGAACCGGTGCGGGCCACTGAGCGGCTGCACCATGCCATCGACCAGCAGGCGCTCGAAGACGATCGGCACCCGATGGCCTTGCAAGGTGCCCACGCGGGCCGGATCGATCACGCCCAGGCCTGCGGCGGTGGGGAACAGCAACTGCCCGGACTGGGTCAGCCAGCCAGCCGGCGCGCTGCTGCCGTTGCCCTGGTTGCTGGGCATGCCGTCGCTGCGGTCGACCACTTCCACGCTCAATTGCTCGCGCGTGCCCGCATCGAGCTGGTCGAAGTTATCGCGTGCGATGCGGAACACCCCGTGGTTGCTCGACAGCCAGAAATAGCCACGGCCGTCGTCGATTACGCGAAACACCTTGTCGCGCGGTAGCCCGACCCGGTGGTCGTAGACGCGGAAGCTATCGCCGCGCAACCGCAGCAGGCCGCGATCGCTGGCAATCCACACATCGCCAGCGGCATCGCGCAGGAAATCGAAGGCGTTCTGTCCGGGGAAATCCTGCTCGCCCAGCCAGGCGCGGGTACTGCCGTCCGGCGACAGCGCGGTCACGCCGCGATCGGTGCCGATCCAGACGATGCCCTGCGCATCGCGGTACAACACCTGCACCGAGCCATCCGGTACGCCGTCGGCTGCGGTGTAGCGGCGTGCCTTGCCGTTGCGCCAGCGCACCAGCCCGGCGGTGGTGCCGATCCACAGATCGTCGCCGTCCGGCAACACCGCACGCACCGACATCGAGGGCAGGCCATCGGCCGCGCCGATGCGCACCAGCACGTGGCCTTGCGCGTCCAGACGCACCACGCCCTGGCTATAGGTACCGGCCCACACGCCGCCATCGCCAGCATCGGCCAGCGCCAGCACCGATTGCTCGAGCACGCGCCCTCCTTCGCTGGGCGACAGCGACACGCGGCTGATGGTGCCCTCGCGCCAACGATCCAGGCCGACGGCATTGCCCACCCACACCGTGCCCTCGCCGGTCTGCAGCACGCAGCGCACGTAGTCCGAACTCAGACCCTCGTCGTGGGTGACGCCGTGCGCGGCGCCCTCGGCAATGCGGAACAGCCCGTGGGTGCTGCCGACCCAGATCAGGCCTTCGGCGTCTTCCAGCAGCGCCGGGCTGGCGACGCCGGAAATGGCGATCTGCTCGTCCGGGTCGTTCGGCCCGCTGTGCACCACCAGCGTGCCCGAAGACAGGCTCATCCACAGGTGCCCGCGGCGGTCCAGCAACAGCGAATCCACGCGTTGGCCCTGGCGGAAACGCTGCAGGCCACCGCCACGGCTCCACCACCACACGCCATCGTCGCCGGCGACCAACAGGCCGCCCTGACGGTCGCTGGCCAGCCGCCGTACCGGCGCATCGCGCATTCCATGCCCCCTTCCCCAGGCCACCGCCTGGACGCCATCGTGCGGCAGCCGATACAGCCCGACCTCGGTACCAACCCACAGGTCGCCGCGTTCGTCCGCAGACAATGCCGTGACGCGCGCACGCGGCAAGCCGGTCTGGCGGCCGACGTCGACCACCCGCCCGTCGCCCTCGATGCGGTACAGCGTCTGCGGCGTGCCCACCCACAGCGCGCCATCGGCACGCCGCAGCAGGGCGCTGACCGCAAGATGCCGCGCCGACGCATCGCCCAGTTGCTGCCAATGACCGTCCTGATAGCGGTAGACGCCGTCGAACGCAGTGCCGAACAGCATGCCGCCGGTGCTGTCGCGAACCACCACAAATACCCCGCCCAGCTCGACGCCGGGAGTGTTCTGGCGATCGTACACGGTGAAATCGCGCCCATTGAAGCGCGCCACGCCTTCCCAGGTACCCAGCCAGATCAGCCCGTCTTCGCCCTGGGCCACCGCGTGCACCAGGTTGTGCGGCAGGCCGTCGTCCATGTTCCAGCGCGTGACGGTGTGGTACGCAGTGTGCTTGAGCACCTGCGAAGCCGCGGGCCAGGCGTTGAGCAGTGCGCAACACAACAGCAGCCACAGCCACGCCTGCCCGATCCGCCGCACGCACGTGCTGCGAACGCAGCTTGTGTGCGCCTGCGTACCGCCCCTTCCCACGCTCCCCGTCCCCTCGTCCGTGCTCGCTGGAGATACCTGCCCGTATGCACCGGCAGGCCTACGGCAAATTTATCATCGGGGTTTTTGTGCTGCCTTCGGTGGATCCCTGACAGCTGCCGGGAGCGGCACGACACCGGGAACCGGGCAGGCGCAACCGTTAACGTAGCGGTCGTGCGCCGAGTATAAATATAGAACCCGATGGTCTAGTATTGACGGCATGTCCAGCTCGTCCCCCCTCAATTCCAAGACCAAGAGCAATGGCCCTGGTCGTCCCAAGGATCTTGGAAAGCGTGCCGCCATCCTGGGTGCCGCCCGCACCATGTTCATGGAGCAGGGCTATGCAGGGGTCAGCATGGATGGGATCGCCGCGCAGGCCGGCGTCTCCAAACTGACCGTGTATAGCCACTTCGGCGACAAGGAGAGCCTGTTTTCCGAGGCGATCCGCGCCCAGTGCCAGCACATGATGCCGGACGACCTGTTCGATCACGCCCCCAAGGGCGCATTGCGCGACCAGCTCACCGAGATTGCCCATGCGTTCTTCGCCATGGTCAGCACCGAATCGGCCATCTCCACCCACCGCATGATGATGGCGCCCGGGACCGGCGACGTGCATATCCGCGAGATGTTCTGGGATGCAGGCCCCAAGCGCACGCAGCGGGCGCTGGCGGATTTCCTGTCTGCGCGGGTGGCCGACGGCCAGCTGGAGATTCCGGACGTGGCGCGCGCTGCCTCGCAATTCTTCTGCCTGCTCAAGGGCGAGCTCTACGCCCTGATGATGTGCGGCCTGCACGGCCAGCCCACCCGCGCCCAGGTCAATGAGCACATCGACACCAGCGTGGACTTCTTTTTGAGGGCCTATGCACCGCGCTGAGCGCCCCCGGCCTTTGGTGGCGATGACTTCCGGCACTGCGCCGGATGGCAGCGCGCGGCGATGCTAGATGCGCCAGGTGCCTCGCGCACCGGTAAAATGTTCGCCCCACCGCGTTGGATACCCGCACCATGACGATCGATTTCACCCAGGCCCGCGAAAAGATGGTCGAGCAGCAGATCCGGCCGTGGGACGTGCTGGACCTGCGCGTACTCGACGTGCTGGCGCGCATGCCGCGCGAAGCCTTCGTGCCGGAGGCCTACAAGACGCTGGCCTATGTCGACGTGGAAATTCCGCTGTCGGCCGGTCACAAGATGATGAAGCCGGTGGTCGAAGGCCGCATGTTGCAGGCACTGGACCTGCAACCGGGCGAGGACGTACTGGAAATCGGCACCGGCAGTGGCTTTGCCACCGCCTGCCTGGCCGCACTCGCGCGCGAAGTCCTCAGCCTGGAGATCGACCCGGCGCTGGCCGCGGCTGCGCGCGCCAATCTGGACCGCACCGGCCTGGGCAGCAACGTCCGTATCGAAACCGCCGATGTCTTCGGCTGGCAGAGCGAGCGTCGCTTCGACGCCATCTGCGTGACCGGCGCGGTCCACACGCTGCCCGTCCAGTGGCTGCAGTGGTTGCGCCCGAACGGCCGGTTGTTCGTCGTGCGCGGTCACGACCCGGTGATGGAAGCGGTCCTGGTCCGTGGCGAGGTCAACGCCCCGCGCATCGAATCGTTGTTCGAAACCGACCTCGCCTATCTCCAGGGCGCCGCACCGACGCCCCGATTCCAATTCTGATTCCCAAGGAAGCTCCCCCGATGATCCGCCGATCCCTCGTCCTGGCCCTGGCCGCCGCCCTGTCTCCGATGGCTGCGCACGCCACCGACCTGCTGCAGGTCTACGAAATGGCCCGCAACGGCGATCCGCAGCTGGCCGTGGCCGAGTCCACGCGCCTGGTCAATCGGGAGGGTCAGGTACAGGCGCGTGCGGCGTTGTTGCCGCAGCTGGACGGTAGCGCCGGCTACACCCAGTCGCATCGTGAGCTGGAGGGCGTCGATGGCCGCTCCACGACCAAGCAGCGCCAGTACGCGATTCAGGGCAGCCAGACCATCTTCAATTGGGCGCAGTTTTCCAACCTGCGTGCGCAGCGCGAAGTGGCCAAGGCTGCGGATTTCACCCTGGCATCGGCCAACAACGACCTGATCACCCGCACCTCGGCGGCATATTTCCAGGTGCTGGTGGGGATCGAGTCGCTGGCGGCAGCCGAGACCAACGAAGCGGCCGCAAAGAAGCAGTTCGACTACGCCGACAAGCGTCTGGAAGTGGGTCTTGCACCGATCACCGACGTGCACGAGGCCCGCGCCCAGTACGACCAGGCGCGGGCAGACACCATCAACGCGCGCAATACGCTCAAGGACTACTACCAGGCACTGACCGAGCTCACCGGCCAGCCTGTGGTCGGCTTGCGCGCATTGCCAGATGAGTTCCGCCCCGAAGTACCGGCCGCCTACAGCAACGTGGATCAATTGGTTGCCACCGCGATCGCCGACAATCCGGCGCTGAGGGCGCAGCAGTTGCAGGTCAGTGCTGCCGAGGCGCAGGTCAGTGCCGCGCGTGCCGGCCATCTGCCCACGCTGAGCCTGGGTGCCAATGTCGGCCGCAGCAATAGCTGGGGCGGTCAGGGAACGGTGGATGAGGCGGCGGGCAACTTCACCACCGCAGGCCGCGACATCGACACCGATTCCGTCGGCATCACGCTGACGATTCCGATCTTTGCCGGCGGCGCGACCCAGTCGGCCGTGCGTCAGGCACTGTCGCAACGCGATATCCAGCAGGACACCTACGAGCAGCAGAAGCGCGCGCTGGATCGCAACACCCGCAATGCCTACCAGACTGTTGTTGCCGGTATCAGCGAAGTGGAAGCCCGCCGCCTGGCCGTGGTGTCGGCGCAAGCCGCCTACGACGCCTCGCAAGTGGGTCTGGAAGTGGGCACGCGCACGGTGCTGGACGTGGTGCAAAACCAGCGCACGCTGTTCCAGGCGCAACTGAACTACGCACAGTCGCGTTACAACTTCCTGCAGAACCGCCTGCTGCTGGGCCAGGCCATCGGCAAGCTCGACATCACCGATCTGCAGGACGTCAACCGCCTGCTATCGCAGGACGCCGAATCCAAGCTGCAGGGCAGTGGGTCGTTGCAGTAAGGCGAGCTGGATGCACAAAAAAAAAGCGGGCTAAGGCCCGCTTTTTTGTGCGCGATGCAACCGCATGCGCGCCTGTCGTGACGGCGGCTGCAAGTGCGCTAACCCGGCAACGCCGGCGTGCAGCATCCGATGCAAGTGATCCCACCACGCGTCTCACTGCCCGGCGCAAGTTCTCACGGTTGAGCGCAACGAGGGCTGCACTCCGGCGCCAGGCTCGGCGGAGTGCGGCACGCCCATGCACGCAGCCACGCAGCCACGCAGCGAGCGACAAACCTCATGCCACAACGCCCGCGCTCGCCAGCGGCGGCAGATCGGCAGCGATCTGCACCAAGGTGCGGGCCACCGCGCCCTTGCCGTTGGCGACCAGCGCCAGGCCTGCAGTGGTCATCGCCTCGCGTTGTGCGGGGTCGGCGAGCAGGCGCGCCAATGCCTGGTAGACGCACTCGGCATCCTCGCAGATGGCAACCGCATCGGCTTGGCGCATGCGCCGCGAAATCTCCGAGAAGTTATGCAGATGCGGGCCAGTGATTGCCGGCGTTCCGACGGCGGCCGGCTCAAGCAGGTTATGCCCGCCGATCGGTTGCAGACTGCCACCGACGAAAGCCACCTGCGCGCACGCATAGAAGCTCATCAGCTCGCCCAGGGTGTCGATGACGAATACCTTGTCGCCCGCCTGCGGCCATTGCTGCGCCTTGCGCGTGGCAACGCGCCAGCCGCGCTCGCGTGCCAACGTCTCGACCTTGGGAAAGCGCTCGGGATGGCGCGGTGCCCACAACAGCAGCAAATCCGGAAATTGCAGCAGCAACCGTGCGTGGATATCGGCAACGGCGGCCTCTTCGCCTTCGTGCGTACTGGCGGCGATCCACACTGGGCGCGTGGCTGGCACGTGCGTGCGAAACTGCGCGACCAACGCCTGCAATTGCGTTGGCGCGGCGATATCGAACTTGAGATTGCCCAGCGCGATCACCTGATTCGGGCGCGCGCCCAGGGTGACGAACCGCTCGGCATCGTCCTGCGACTGCGCCGCCACGCAGGTGACGGTACGCAGCGCACGACTGATCAACGGCGCCAGCAACCGATAGCCGCGCAACGAGCGCGCCGACAACCGTGCGTTGAGGATGTACACCGGAATCTGGCGATCGCGGCAGCCGAACAACATGTTTGGCCACAGCTCGGTTTCCAGGATCAAGGCCAGGCGCGGGCGGAAGTGTTCGAGAAACCGCCCCACGCTGCCCGGCACGTCGTAGGGCAGATACACATGGTCCACCGCATCGCCCCACAGCGCGCGCACGCGCTCGGAGCCGGTGGGGGTGATGGTGGTGATGACCCAACGGATATCCGGGCGCTGCGCTCGTAGCGCATTGACCAGCGGCGCGGACGCGTTGACCTCGCCCACCGACACCGCATGCACCCACACCCGCGGGCGCCCGCAGGCGTGCGTGTAGGACGCATAGCGCTCGTTCCAGCGATTGAAGTATTCGCGCACGCGGAAACCGCGCCACACCAGGTGGTACACCGTGACCGGCAACAACAGGTAGAGCAGCGCCGAGTACAGCCCGCGCAACAGCCATTCGATCGGATCTTTCCGCATCCGTGCAGGATACGGGAGCGTCCGTGCGTGCGCATGTGCACGCTGCCTGCTGGGCGCAATCCCTTAGAGCGTGGTATGTACGTTGAGGTGAGTGCGA
>NZ_JAJIUJ010000058.1 GCF_020880415.1 Xanthomonas euvesicatoria pv. euvesicatoria
GACCGCCATCTGCACAGCCCGGATCACCATCTGACGGTCCTGCCGAGCGTGCATTGACCAGCCAACAATGCGCTGGTCGTACAGATCCAATACGATGCACAGATACAGCTTGCCCTGCTGGGTCTTGATCTCGGTGATATCGGTCACCCACTTGGTTTCCGGCTCCAGCGCGAGAAAATCACGTTCAAGCAGGTTGACCACGCCCGGCGGCGTCACGGCCGGACTGCCACGCTGCCCGCGACGCTTGCGCCGGGGCCAGCCCTGCAGGCCGTCGGCCGCCATCAGGCGTGCTACCCGGTTCAGGCTGGCGGTCTCGCCCTCCTCAGCCAGGTCTTCGCGCATGCGGCCAGCCCCCAACGTACCGCGGCTGTCTTCGTGTAGTTCGCGCATCCGTACGACCAGGCGCTCATTGTCGAGCTGCCGGGCGCTCGCAGGACGCTTACTCCACTCGTAGTAGCCGCTGGCCGATACCTTCAGGCACCGGCACATCAGCCGAATCGGAAACTCATCGCGGCAACGTTCGATCACCTGATACCTCAGGGTGATCCCTTTGCGAAGAACGTCGCCGCTTCTCGCAAAAAATCCCGTTCCTTCTTCACCCGCGCCAACTCGCGCTTGAGTCGAGCCAGCTCCTCGTCCCGAGGCGTGCCACTGCCGCCGAATGCGGCCGTCCCCGGGGTCTGCGCCTCGCGCTTCCAGCGGGTCAGCAGGGTGTCGCGAATCCCCAGCTCCCGGGCCACCTGGGCACAGCTGACGCCGGGCTGGCTGGCCTGCTCAACCGCGCCACGCTTGAACTCGGCAGTGAACTTCCTGCGCTTTGACATGAACACTCCTCATGGCCTTGATCGGCCTTCTTGTAAGTGTC
>NZ_JAJIUJ010000059.1 GCF_020880415.1 Xanthomonas euvesicatoria pv. euvesicatoria
GAGTCCGGTCAATACGGCTATGACAGCCCCATCGCGCACCTTCAGCGCGGTAGCGATGGGGTGATCCGCGTGGTGGCCGTGACCAGCAGCGAAGACATCCGGCAGGCGTTGAGTGAGGCGCAAGGCAGCCGGCGAGAGCCGCCAACCCTTGCGCGGGCGCCCGAAGCGAAAGGGGAAACAGACAGCTCTACGTCTGACTCTTCCAATTCGCAGCAGGTGCTGGATATCCAGGCGCGCATGCAAGCTTCTGTCGCGGCGCAGGCGCGGCAAGAACGCGAACAGCAGGATCGTTTTGCGCAAGAGCAGCACGCCGCGCAGGTGCGCGAACACCTCCAGCAGGCACATCCGGAGCACGAGGATCGGGCGCAGAGCGAACAGGCGGTCCAGGCGCATGCGGTGCTGGAAGGTCAGCGCCAAGCCGAGCAGCATCGGGAGTCAGAAGAGCGGCAAGTGCAGGAGCGGCAAGCACAGACCAGCCAGCAACGCGAGCTGCAGGAGCGTGAGGAAAGGGATGTCCAGGAACGTCAGGCGCAGGAGCGCCAAGCCCAGGACAACCAGCAGCGGGAGCAGCAGCAAGAGCGCCAGGCTCAAGAAGCCACGCGGGTTGAGGTCCAGGAACATCAGGTTCAGCAAGCGCAGCAACAAGAGCAACGACAAGAAGCCTCGCAGCAACCGGACGCTCAGCTGCACGCTCCAGATGCGGCGCTGGATCAACAAATGCCGCAGCCCGAGTTGCAGCAGGCATATGCCCACCAGCAGCTAGATGCGCATAACCAACAGGCAGGCGAACGCGCGGCTGACACTACGCCCGACCCACGGACGCAGCCACATCAAGCAAGAGAAGCGGGACGCGCGCTGGAAATGCAGGCAGTGGAAAGCCGCGATGCCTCGCGCCTGCCGATTCCTGCACCCGAGGGCCAGAAATCCGGCAACCAACCTTTGCAAAGCGCGGAGGCCGATGCGGTGTCCCTGGCGCTGTATCGCCAGGTGCAACCGCAGCAGGCCGAGATGGAGCAAGCGTCGGCCCGTCAGCAAGATGTGGCGCGTGAGCAGGAGGCAACACCGGTTCGGGCCATGGCCCCAACAGCAGAGCCGTTGACGGCATCACTTTCCAGAGCGTCTACTACGCCTGAGCGAGAAGCCGAGGCTGAACAGCCCCGTCCTTCAAAGGCTTTGCTCGCTGATCATGGTGCACCGGTGTTGCCCGCAGAACACTTCGCGCAAGCGCGTGAGGAGTCATTGGCAAGCAGTGCGGCCACTCGCGTGTCCGTCGGGTCTGCTGACGCAGAAAACCAACAAACGCAATCAACCCCAGCGCAGGATCACAGCGCCGCAGACCCGGGTGGCGCCCTGTTCCTGGAAGAGACCATGCGCTCGCTGCGCCAGCTGCAACAGGAAATTGAGGCGGCGGATCGGGAAGACGAACGCTTCCACCAGGAATGGAAGGAGTATCGCGAGCGCGGAGAACCTTATCCCTTCGCTCAAAAGAGGGCGCTAGACCAAGAGGGTGGCAGCATGGATGCATTCAGCGCGCACCAACCAAGTCGCCGCTCGCCCAGTGAAGCGGCTGAGCAAGCCGATGCCTTCCAATCTCCAGTTCAGCGCTTTGCCGGTCCAGGGGAAGGGAATGCGCCAAATGACTCGTCGAAAGCTGAGCGCAAATCGATCACGGGCGACCCGGATGTGGACGAAGTGCTCTACGCGCTCGACAGCAAGAACGAGTTGGCGATCGAGCAAGCGCTGAACCGAGTCGCCAACAGCGCA
>NZ_JAJIUJ010000060.1 GCF_020880415.1 Xanthomonas euvesicatoria pv. euvesicatoria
GATACCCAAAAAAACAGAAGTCGCTGCGGAGCAATACGATAGAATAGTAGAGCTTGTCAATAGATCGCCGTGCAGCTTTACTGCAATAGATTTCTCACGAATAATTTGCTAACCAAACGATTGGAATAGTCCTGAATGACAACCGCGTCTTTGAGTGCCCTTGCCGCTGCTAAAGAAAAATTGGCAGAAGAAATTCGGAAGTTGGAAGAGCAGGAAGCTCAGCTACGCCAGCAGCAATCATCCGAGGCGTACTCGGAGATCGTCAAGCTTCTCGACCAATACACCGAGCATTTCAGTGCAAAGCAAAAATCTGAAATTGCGGCCCTGATCGGTGCTGGTGTGGCTAAGCCGAAGAAGGCTGCTTCCACAAAAAAGGAAGTAGCGCCCAAGTATTGGTTGCCCCACAACCAAGAGACATGGTCAGGGCGTGGTCGTCCGCCCAAAGCCTTCACCATTTGGCAGGGGAGCGCGTCTTACAAGGAGTGGAAAGCCAAGCACCCTGATGAGAAGTTTCCGGCTTTCCCAGGCTGAGTATTGCGAATGCGAGGCAATGAGCGCCCGGAGTCTCTTCGGGCACTCATTGCCTACGTCTGCGGATTGTCGGTTATTAGCTCAAGCAGCGCGCTGCACTGAAAGACACCAGCGCAGCGGCAATCCCGAACGAGAAGGTTAAATCGCCTGGCTCGCGCCAGACGAGCTTGAGCCAGCGAAGGTGGGTAGCTTGCCTGAGTCCTCTTGCAGTAAATTCCTTAATCGTTTAACAGCAAGAAATGCCAATCGCCTGGGCCTAGCCTTTCTTCGGACACTGCTGTCGCTTAGCAATTAATGAGCTGCAGACGAATTGGATGTTTCTCGTACGAATCCCTGTCGACTCTCAACAGCGTCAAGCTGTCAGGCTGAGCTATGCCCACTGGCGGAACGGTCGACTCGATGTATTGGTCTGGTTGCGCCCGATCTATCCTGATGCCGACTTCGAGTTGTCTATCAGAGCTTCCCGGTAAATTCAATTGAGGGCATGACGCCTGCTGACACAGCGCAGGCACCCAGGATGAGATTGTTAATCTCACCAGTCGTACCGCCGTCACTGATGCACGTGGGCGACAGGGTTGTCCCATCCTTGACAGCCAATTTCGTGGTAATGGAAGTGCCTGTATTGAAGTATGCTTTCTTGCCACTATTGCTACCGTCGACATTGAAGTCTGCCTGCGTCCATACGGAACTGATGTTGAGAATATTGCCTTTCGCGCTTACGCTGTAGGCATCAGTACCATTTGTGAAAATCACGGTATCGTTGCCGTTGGCGGCCGCCTTCGCCGTCAATCGGAAGTTTGGTAGTTGGCCGATTGGGTAATGCGGCGTCGGTACGGCTTTACTTTGCCTGACGCAACTAGTGTCTCCGTCGCTGCTCCATCCGGGCGGGCATGTGCTGCCGAAGTTGATCATCCAGTATTCGATTAAAACGTATGCTGAGTTTGCGGGGCCATCGTTCCCGTAGAGGAATTGTTCCCATACTGTGCAGCCCGAGTGATTCTGGCACGCTGACGTTGTTCCATCGTCATTAGTATTCAGCTGCACACTATATTCATCCGGACTAGAGTCACTGTTTACGGTCTTCAGCCCGGTTACCGTCGGAAAACTTCCCGCCGCCTCGCTAATAAGGCCATGCCCTCTGAGCGCGTAGCTCACGGGGCCTTGCGTTGCACCGACGGCATCTGGAAGTGCCGTTCGTCCAGCGGCGCCCTGAGTGGTCATTTTACCGACTGGTAAACGATGGTTTCGACGTGGCAATGCGTTGCAGGGTACCGACTCCCAAATCATGCTTGGGTATTTGGCGTGAAAGCATCCGGTCGTCGGCGTATCAGACCTTACAAGCTCTGTTTGCCATGCCTGTTGGACCTGCAGTTCAAGTTGGCTGGGACTGACGCTCACTGGCTGCGTACCACCTAATTGTGCAGCTGCTTGTGCGCAGGTAGCAGTGGTAATTGCAGTTACTAACAGAAATTTACTGTGTTTCATCGTATTTCCTTTGTTAACGGAAGAATAAATGCGATTTCCTACTGCGCTGCGTGTCAAGAGGTGACGCTTCAGCATCCTTTCGGAGCGGGAGACCGGAAAGCTATTTTGCACAGCGTGTATCGCAACTCGACGTTTTAAGATCCCCAAGACGCCTCGATTACTTAATCTTGTGGGAAAAAATCTATTGAAGGACTCGACGACTTCAATGCATTAGGTAACCTCTGAACAACTCTTTCATGAGCTTTCGACCAACAAACGAGGCAATCTCTACAATGCGAAAATGCTTTATTTCCAGCATGCGTGACCGATGAGGTAGGGAGTGTCAGTCTTGCGAGTTGACGTAAGCTTGGCCGAAGCTAGATGTCAACTGATTTGAAAGAATTCCTGGCTGTGCCCGTCTGCAGGAACTATTAAAGTGGACGTCATTTGCAGCGCTTGTTCGATAGATCGCTCCAGCAATACGCCGCGAACTATCTCCGTCGTCTACAAGTGCGACTTACCGTTTTATGTGGTATGTCTGAAAGCGTGTTTAGGGGTTACTCTGTGACAGCGCATGGCGTTAGTGCACGCCAAGCGCTGTCGCGGCTCCGGTAGCATCCGTGCTCACAGGTGACTCATCGCTTGGTCGGCCTAAAGTTGGCCGCGATGGGCATGGTGATATTTAACGCTCTGGTCTGGTCGGCTTCGTTTGCATCCCCGCACGGGTTGCCATTGCATAACGTGATACGTGGATTGGCGAAGTAGGGAACTCTCTGCTGATCGTCGGAGGCATACGCCATGATGGTATTGAAACTGCCCTCATCCAATGTCTGCCGCCATCCGTAAGCATAAGTGAACGCGCCAGGACCGGAATCGGCTTTGTCGTGAGCCAGACCAAGGTTATGGCCGATTTCATGCGCGAAGGTAATGTCTTCGCAGTAATTTCCGGCTTCTTCATCGGTACCGTCACTGACTGCGGCGTACCCCGATCCCTGCATATTGACATTGTACGATTGAAGCCCACCACCGTTCAGCCACGCCACGCCGCAAGCGCCTTGATTTGCGCGGTAAGGGCGTAGCAAGGCGACAAGATCGGCACCCTGGGTGTCACGCGTGCTGTGTAGTGCTGCTAATGAAGAGGTGCCTGATGCTTCGGTCAGGTCGTTAAGTGCAGCATCATCTGTAGTGGAATCCGTGTAATTAACCTGCTGCGTACCGATCAGGCGCAGGCGTCCATTCACTTGGCTATCCGAGTAGGCACGGTTGGTAACGGCGACCAGATAGTTGATGCGGGTATTAACGGCATCCACCGATCCTAGCTCGCGGACCAAGCCTGGGGTATAACCTACGAGCACGTCGACCACCGCCGGGGTCGTTGCGCTGGCCGCCTGCTTCACTAGTGCAAGACTACGTTGTAAATCTTGCTCGCTTACCGCTTGCTTCGGCGGAATCAGGTAGTCGGACGCCATGGCACTATCATTGCTCTTGAGGCGGTCAAGAGCAATGTTTTTTGGTAGACGTTCTGCAATATACAGCTTGCCGCCCTGGGTAACGATACGAAGCGATGTGTTATTGTCGACCGGAATTGATCCGAATACTGCGTTGCGGCCGAAGGTGATCACTACACTTTGCTTTTCTGCGGGGAGGGTGCCGACAAAGGTCCAATGATCATTGTCCTGGGTGTTTTGCGAAATAGTTTTTGCATAGATGCGTCGGCCGTCTGGCAGCGGTAACCAAAGTCCACCGGCAGCGGCATTATCGTAGGCTTGCGATTCGTTGATTTTGATCGGGCTTAGCCTTTCCGTTGAAGTGATCCTAGTCTTCTGTTGGTTTGAAAATGAAAGCCATTGGTCAGCTGCAAATGCCATAGAGGTGGCAGTGCAGCTCAGTCCCAGAAAAATCGCCGCTGCTAGAAAATTTATTTTCATAAATACCTATTTTATTTTGGTAATTAATTAAATGGTGTGGAACGAAATACGCCGTTGCGCAGTCATATTCATCGCACGACACGTTGTAAGCTCATGCCGCTCTGCGGGATAACTATGCTGAAAAGATCCGATAACTTCAACGCTTCTGTGGATGGCTTGTGATGTAATTTTGGCGAATTATGCGTTTTTTTGTGGCATCCGTCATAAGTGCATTTAATGCACCTGGAAAATTAAGAGGGCATGTGTATGATAGTGGTTGGATGTCTTGATATGAGACTTTTATAGAAACTAATAAATATTATTTATATTCATTTTATTGCCATGTCGCAACGTTCCCGATTTTGAGCGGTGCATCAGTTTAAAATCCAATTCCTTGTCAGTTTCAACACCTGAGGCAATCTCCATCAGGAGCGCAATTGGGACTTCGTCGCAACGTGTCATGTCCGTAATTTGTCGCCGACGAGACAGTACTCAAGGTTTTTTGTTAGCCGCTCTTGATCAGCCAAGCCTCGACGGCAATGCCGAGCATGATTTTTCAGTGCCTCCATCAAGCAGCTGTTGGCCTGACCGAGGGCTAGCACCTCGCCGCGTCGTTGACCAGGTGGACTGCAGCACTTGGTCAACGACGGCCGTTGGCCCCGTGGACAAGCCGGGGGCGTCGCCCCGCAACGCACGGGCATGGCGACGGGTCGAAGAGTTCTTAGAGTGGCGCATCCAGTTCAATCAACTCGACGCAGCGGTGCCAGCGTTGCGGGCATCAAGTCCTGATCGCCGACACTTTTGGCGAGCCTTTACAGCCATGGCCGCCGCCATTGAGAGCAAGGCAGCGATGAGCGAGGACGCGCAGCTCTTCGGCCGTCGGGCCGAGGAAATTTGTCCTGGCACGCGCTGGAAAACACGGACGATCACGTCTGAGTTCATGGTTGTTGCCAGGGCTCATCCATCCCGATGGCTGCGTGCTTCTCGTGCCCAGCGATGCAGGCATCAGGCAAGCAAGCGCACGTCAGCGAGAGCGCCATCATTGAGGCTATGAAGCTCAGCCATCGCTTGTTGATGTTCATCGGTCCCGTACATCCGAATGCCATTTCGCCAGAAAGCCTTGTGGGGCATGCATGGTGTTTTCTCCACCAGCGCTGGGCCTCTGAAAGGGACCTTAGCTTCGCTGTCCCGACCGCAAGGACAGGCCTCCTTCTCGTCGCTGGCGCTTTGTTGCGGCCCTTCACTGTGCGCCGCTTGCGCGGTGCTCGCTATCGGGTGCGGTAGGGCCGGACGCTTCGCCTGTCGGTTCCCACGAGGCGCACAACGCGCTGGTGGAGAAGAACCGATGAAGCGCACCCAAGACCTGAAGGCTCAATACCAACTCCAGATGGACGAGGAGGGCATCTTGCTCGCAGCAGCCACCATCCTGGAACAACGCCTTCAACGGCAAGGCAAGATCCACAGCCCCGACCAAGCTGGCGACTACCTGATTTCCCGCTGCGCTCACCTGCCGCACGAAGTCTTCGGGGTCGTCTTCCTGGACATCAAGCACCAGATCTTGGCGACCGAGCACCTCTTCTTCGGCACCATCGACGGCTGCGAGGTGCACCCTCGGGTGGTCGCCAAGCGCGCCCTGGATTTGAACGCCGCTGCCGTCATCCTGTTTCATAATCACCCAAGCGGCAATCCGGAGCCAAGCGAAGCCGACCGCAAGGTCACCGAGCGCCTGCAGAAGGCATTGAGCCTCCTCGACATCCGGGTGCTGGACCACCTGGTGATCGGCGGGCGTCAGCACATCAGCCTTGCAGCAAGAGGGTGGGCGTAGCCCTCCCTCTCTTGGGTCTTTACTGCGCAAACGATGAGATTGCGCAGCGTCAGACAGGTGTGTTCAACCTCGCAAGCTGCGCATTGACCTCAATGGTCTGGTTCGGCTGCAAGGTGCCGAAGTTCAATGACACGCTGTTCTCGAACACCAGGCACAGCGTGGAGCCACCATAGTTGAAGTAGCCAAGCTCATCGCCTTTGCTGACATGCTGCCCATTGGCCGCAGTCTGCGTCAGTGAGGAAATTTCCGTGATGCCAATCGGCATGACAAAGACCTTGCCAAGACGCGCATCGTCGGCGGTAATGGAGACAATGCCGCGATTGTTGACGGCCGCTCCATAGACTTGCGATGTCACACCTGCGTCGGGATCGAAGCTGTTGTCTTCGTTCTCACTGAAGAGCAGCCCGTTGATATTTTCGTAAGTGACCACGCCGTCTACCGGTGCGTGCCAGCGGTGATAGTCAGCGCCGCTTAGAAAGATCTGCACTACCGTGCCTCCACAAAGCGCTGCAACAGCGCGGCGTCCGGATTGGCGAGCATGTCTTGTAGCGAGTAGCTCTGCTCCTTGATCCAGAACACGGCGCTTTGTTGCACATCGGTTGCGATGCGATACACCGTGCCGTCGTTGGGCGAGGTGATGATATTTGCATCACCTTCTCCTGCGAGGGGCCGACAACTGGCCTGAATTTCGCGATGAAAGAAGTCGTTGTAGGACTGAAAGCCGCCATACTCGGCATCCCAATCGATGACGAAATCGGCGAGCTTGAATTCGGCGATGGCGGCGGTGCCCAGCCATCCGATGTTGGGATCTCGATTAAGCACCCAGCAGCTGGCCTGGCTGTCGAGATACGCCGCCCATGTCTGCAGGATGGCCCTCAGCGCTTCATTGAACGGCTCAAGACGGAACAGCGCCTTGCCGGCAGGCGTCGCCATCATGTCGACAAACAGTGCGGACATCGGAAAAAGCACCCGCAGCTTCTTGTTGACGTTGTATTCGGGCGCAGTCGTGCAGATGAAATCGAGTTGCTCCAGCATGTCCTGGATGTTCTTGATGTTTTTCATGAAAGCGCTGGTCTGGTCGATGGCCTCGGCGACATACATGCGCACGATGCCATTGGTATCGATCAGGTTAGCCAGATCCTGCACCGCCTGGTTGGCGTAGCCGGGTCCTTGATCGTTGCGGAGTTGGGCAGCTTTCTCACGAATGACGGCATGCCACGCGGCAAGCCCGCTGCGATCTTCCGGAAGATATCCGGCCAGCACGCCAAAGCTGCGTTGATAGTGTGCGTCCAACAATGGTCCGGTAACGCTGGTCATGGCGGATGTCCTGGTCGGGGTAGTGGGCAGACTTACGTGTCGATGAATTCAGCGGTTGCTGATGGAGACCTCAGCATCACCATGCTCGATGCCTGCGCGGTGGGCAGCCACAGGGCAAGCAGTGCGTGCAGTTCGCCTGCCGACCGTCCGGTGCGACGTGCCGCCGCCTGCGCGCAGTCGATGAGCATGCGTGGACGACGCGCAGCGTGACGTAAGGCGAAGAACTGCCAGTCGGTCAGCGGCTCGATCCCGACGCGGAATCGGTGGCGGCGAACAGCCAGGAAGATTCGGTCAACGACCGGAGAAACGCTTGGGCTTGCGCCTGACAGCCAACCGCGAAAGCTCTCCGGGGTGTGCGACACGATGGCAAGCTTAGTGGTTGCGGGCATGTGCACGGTGCAGGGCCAGCCAAGTGCCAGCGTAGATGCATCAATGCTTGTATCCATCTCTACCTCTTCCAGCCCTTGTGCGCGGCTGGCCTCGGAAAGCGCCCGCTCGATCCAGGCCAGTTCCAGCGGAAAACGTTGGCGTTGTTGCCCTGGGCGAGACCGTTGGGATGTGCGAAGAAAGTGGGGGAAGCTTGCACCCAGCGCATGCAAGGTGGGCGACCTTGATGGATGTTTACTCAGATACGTGCGTGCGAAGAACGCAAAGAGTTCCGGTCCGAGCAGACGCAATAGCGCCGGGTAGTCGGATTGCAAGCATTCGATCAGCCTGAGCCAATAGCCGTTGGCGTAAATGGCTAGCCGCGCGTGTGGGTCGACACCAACGGGCGTGGCAAGCAGCGTGTGGAGATCGAGGCCCTGTCTCGCATGCGCAGTCCTAAGGCCTTCTCTCAGTCCTGCTGGATGCGTGGTTGCCGTCAGCATCCAGCGCTGCACCTCGCCAAGCGCTGCATCACTTGGAGCGCCTGAAGAACTAAGCATCTAAAGGCTCCACCTGCAAATGGTGCAGAGGCGTGGACACCGCATGCTCGGCCACGATGGGAGGTGCCATCACCGGCATGCTGCCTTCCATGACCTGGCGTGCCTTATCCAATTCACCCAGGAGCCCATCGTAGTCAGGCAGGTTGGCATCCCATTCCAGTAGTGTCGACACACCACCGGTCAATTGCTGGGCCAGTGCATACAACTCCCACGCGCGGGCGGGAACGGGTTGGTCATGTGTGTCGACCAGGCAGTCGCCATATTGCGTCGGTCCTGCCAGATGGATCTGCACGACCTGCCGGTGCGGCAACGCGCGCAGATACACCTCGGGATCGAAACGATGGTTGTGGGCACTCACATAGGTATTGTTGACGTCCAGCAAGATGCCGCAGCCCGTGCTTTCGGCCAGGCGTGCCAGGAACTCCCACTCGGGCATGGTCGATGTCTGGAACTGCACATAGCTGGATGGATTTTCCAACACCAGCGCTCTGCCGAGCACGTCCTGCACCTGCAGAACGCGGTCGCGCACATGGGCCAGTGACTCTGCGTTGAAAGGCAGGGGCAGCAAATCGTGCGAGTTGTGCGAGCCAAGCCCGGTCCAGCACAGATGATCCGAGACCCAGACAGCGTTGATGTCTTCTGCCAACCGTTTGAGCTTGTGCAAATAATCGTTGTTGAGTGGCGCGTCCGAGCCGATCGACAGGCTGACGCCATGCATGACGATGGGAACCTCAGTCGCCAGCTTGCTCAACATGGCACGCTGATAGCCGCAGTCATCGAGATAATTTTCCGAGATGATCTCGAACCAATCCACCCGCGCTCCCCCGGCCAGGATGGCCGGGAGATGCTGCGGACGAAGTCCCACACCGAATCCAAGGTTAAGCAGCCCCAGGCGGGGCAACGGCGAGCGTTCTTCCACCATGCCACGAGGAAGTGGCGTTTGAGTAAGAGGGACGTGAATCACCTTGGCAGCCCGTCAGGTGGACGGTGGCAGGGCGATGCGCAGATCCGTTGGACTGGGCTTAGTGCCGGGTGGCAGCTGGCGGTTGGCCATGACCTTCTCGAACGCCTGCCATGCGATGTCGTAGACGGAGTCGCCCACGGCGAAGGGCAGTTCCGCCACTGGTGTGGGAGTATTGTCCGGATCGGTGAAATTGAACAATTCCATGGTGCCGGCAGTGGGATACAACTGCGAGGCGGAGATGGGCACGGCGCATCCACCCAACCCTGCGCATTTGTTGTCTGCGGGCGCACTGAAGAAGTCCGGCAGGCCGCAGGTGCCACCTACCGCCGGGGCACGTGGCGCAGATTGGCCACACCCGCCGCGTCCTCCGATCGCTTGGGAGCAATTGCCGCCACCGCTCACCCCATGAGCAAAGCCACAGCCTCCTTGCGTGGCGCAAGTATTGGAGCCCTTGCAGCTGTGATAGATGGCCGGTGCCGCACAGTTCCCGCCGGACCCATCTAGTGCCAGGCCCTGGCAGGCGTGTTGCAAGGCGCTCGTGGGCTGTGCCGCCATCCCTTGCCGCAAGGTCGGCGCGCTGCCATAGACGGCCCAATACAACCCCATGCGATCACCTGAGCCGACCATGGAGGGGAACGGGAAGTCGACAGACAGATCTCCCCACGATTTGGTCAGCACGGTCGTAATGCCGGCGAGCGAGCCTTGCGCGACGTTGTCCAAGTCGACGGGGTTAAGCTGCTTCAAGTTGTTGAGAGCCGTCGCCACCTCGGATGGCTTGGGGATGGTGGTCGACGCCGTGGCAGGGTCGAAATCGGCACTTGTGAGCAGCGCCTCTGTCCAAACGTTGCCGGAGACCGCGTGCCACTCACTCCACGTCTCCACCTGATCGACCAGATCAAGCAGCTGCTCGAAGCGTTCGTAATGATCCTGCCCACCATTGCTTGATCGCGCGGCCGCATCTGCCGAGGGCGCGGGGTCGCCCGAGTCGGTGTAGGACGGATAGTTGTTGGCCAACGCCGCTTCGTCGGGCTGGAACTGTACGATCACGCTGTTGAGGGTGGCGAGTTCGGCCCCGGTTTCCAATGCACGCTCGTGGATCATCCCGAGAAATGCACTGGTGGTCTGCCAGTCAATGCCGCCTTCGCCTTGATCGCAGATGGCATACATCATGTAGATGGCCTGCGCTGCGGCAGCCAGGGGATGGGTTTCGGTGATCTGGGTGTTGAGCTGCGGGTATTCTTTTTGAATCTTGCTGGTAGCGGTGTTGAACAAATCGCGTTGACCGCTGGGACCGGCAAACACCTTTTCCCACAAGGTCTGGTTGTCCTCGTATTTGAGTGTGATGTATTGGAATAGACAAAAATACATCCAGCCGATCGTTCCGAATTTCGGCAGATCCACTTCCGTATTTGTCGCGGTCCAGCCGTTGAACGGCACGGTCGGGAAATAGGTTGTGTCAAGCACCGATGGCTTGATCTTGGCGCGGGCGGTGTCGTGGTTTTCCTCGATCACCGTAAACAGCGCCACTTGCGCGTCAGTCAGGCCCGCAAGATCCACAGTCAGCCCGCTGCCGACCGTGCCATCTTCCAGGTCTTGCAGATCGATGATGTGTGGGATAACAGTTTGCGTGGGGCCGTAGCAGATCCAGTTGTAATTGGCGTCTTGCAGCAGCGGGCTGTTGAAGGTTGGGGTGACGCCGACCGCGCCGCAAAGATTTGCAGCCATTTGGAGATGCAGCATCTCATCGATAAAAACCGAGAACAGCAAGTTGTAGGCGCGTTGCGGAGCAGTCTGTTCGGGTGGAGCACCAAGCGGTATTGTCCCGGTTGCCATGCCTGGCCAGCGACGACCCTTGTAGTAGGAAATGCCATTGGCATTGATCGCATGCGTTCCCTGGATGGACTTCATCGTGCACATGTAAAGCGGGACGGTGAATAGCTCTACATTGACAGCAGCCTGGACTAAGGCTTGCAATGCCGCTTTATCGGCCTCGAAATTGGCAAGCGGTTGTTCGACGATCTGGCGGGGGGCTTTGGGAATAATGCCTAATGTGGCGTGCGTTTCGGTCGCGCTCATACAAACCTTCTCCATGGATGTCCTAGCATTCGGCTGGGGGGCGAGATCGCATGCGTGTGTAGCGCATCCATCCATCCCAGTGGCGACGAGAACTGCATCCGTCCGTGCAGTCCTTGCATCTAGGCACACGTGGAGATCAAGGGCGCTCTATTGGCTTCTTGGCGAACCCTCGGAAAGAGTGGTCAATTGCCTTGATGTATAAGACTGGCCGCAAGGTGAGTCAATTGCTCAGTGCGCCTAGGAACGACAATGCGTGACCAGGCCGACTGGACTTTCGTGACCGAGCGCATCAGTGGTTGAGCCAAGTTGGCAGATCAAGATACGGGACCAACTGATCATTGGCGGAAGTCAGCACAACAGCCTGGCAGCACGGGGGTGAGCATAGCCCTCTCTCTCTCATCAGTTGTTGGCAGAAGACCACCCAGTGCGCCTGATCTTGCAAAAGATATGGCGCTACGCTTGAGTCCGGTCTTCAAGTTTCTTCCGCTGCTTACGCCATTACGGCAAGATCCAAGTGAAAGAGAGGCAGCTGAAAATTTTTACGGCATCGAAAAAAATCGAAGGAGGGGGTTGTTGATGAGCCAGGATGCGATCCAGCTTTTTCAACGCTTGGGGAAGCATGATGTCTGAGCGGGTTGAGAAGCTCTTTGAAGGTTCTGATGAGCTGTTGGAGGCGTTGGCGCCGATCACAGCGGCTCCGCCGTTTGATCAAAGTGATCGACTGCAAGTTTGTCGCGCGCTTTGCCTGCTTTCGATTGAACACGCTGTTGCGAGTCGCTGCTTACTTGCAGCCGGTTCTGAGCCGTCCACCTTGGTCGTTCATCGGGCGCAGTTCGAAGCGCTGGTGCGCGCCGTGTGGGTCCTTTACTGCGCAAGCGACACCGACGTGGCTTGCTTGCAAGAAGAGCTGACGCCGATCAGTGAGTCCGTGACGGCTCGTTTGCCAATGCTATCCAAGATGCTGATCGCTCTTGAAGCGGTGAAGCAGGCAGCCGAGCCACTGCGGGTGTTTTTGGAGTTCAAGAAATACTCTTGGGCGGCACTCAACTCGTTTGTCCACGAGGGTGCACACGCGCTTCATCGGTTGCGAACGGGCTTCCCGCTTGAACTCGTTGAAGTTGTGGTCAAACAAAGCAACGCGTTGGTCG
>NZ_JAJIUJ010000061.1 GCF_020880415.1 Xanthomonas euvesicatoria pv. euvesicatoria
GATCCGCTCCAGGCCGTTCTTTGTATCGAGGATATGCGCACTAGGACGTCGGCCGAGCGAGGCTGTCATGGGCGATGTCTGTTATCGGCTCCAGCGAGTGCCGCACCGTGCATCTGGCATTGGCCAGGCAGGTTATTTGGCCAACAGATGGATCGCGCCCTTTTCTCCAAGAGATGAGCGCGTGGCGTGTGTGGCGAGCTTGGTGCCAGGGTCCTGACGGGCTACTGGCCTCGGCGGTACTGCACGCACAGCACGACATCGGTACCGGTCGGCAAGCGGGGCGGAATGCAAGGCGCGTTTGCGCGCGGCGCTATGCAGCGCTTGCGCAAAAAAGAAACCCTCAGTCCGTTTGGACTGAGGGTTTCGGGGTAAAGCCCCTGGCGATGACCTACTCTCGCATGGCTTGAGCCACACTACCATCGGCGCAGCTGCGTTTCACTTCCGAGTTCGGGATGGGATCGGGTGGTTCCACAGCGCTAATTTCACCAGGGAGACGGTTGGAGCGTCGCCATCCAAGAAACGGATTAAGGCGCCCAGTCTCGCAGAGTTAACTTGTGACGTAGCTTGCATTTGATGATCTACCAACGTTCGTTGGGACCAAGGCAACTTGAGGTTATATGGTCAAGCCGCACGGATCATTAGTATCAGTTAGCTCAATACATTGCTGTACTTACACACCTGACCTATCAACCACGTAGTCTACATGGTTCCTTTAGGGGGCTTGTGCCCCGGGAAGTCTCATCTTGAGGCGCGCTTCCCGCTTAGATGCTTTCAGCGGTTATCGCTTCCGAACATAGCTACCCGGCAATGCCACTGGCGTGACAACCGGAACACCAGAGGTTCGTCCACTCCGGTCCTCTCGTACTAGGAGCAGCCCCTCTCAAACTTCCAACGCCCATGGCAGATAGGGACCGAACTGTCTCACGACGTTCTGAACCCAGCTCGCGTACCACTTTAAATGGCGAACAGCCATACCCTTGGGACCGACTACAGCCCCAGGATGTGATGAGCCGACATCGAGGTGCCAAACACCGCCGTCGATATGAACTCTTGGGCGGTATCAGCCTGTTATCCCCGGAGTACCTTTTATCCGTTGAGCGATGGCCCTTCCATACAGAACCACCGGATCACTAAGACCTACTTTCGTACCTGCTTGATCCGTCGATCTTGCAGTCAAGC
>NZ_JAJIUJ010000062.1 GCF_020880415.1 Xanthomonas euvesicatoria pv. euvesicatoria
GATGCGCTGTTGATGAGCAAGGCGTTCGACAAAGGCGCCGATCTGCTGGACAACCGCGCCATCTACCACCAGATCGACAAAGCGCACGTGGAGTGGCAGTTCAACGGCCGCAACTGGCAGCGCGAAGCGGCCATCGACCTCGCTCCGGATGGCCGGCGCACGAGCGGCGAGCATTTCGTGGTCGCCAGCTACGAGAAATCGCAGGAACTGGGCGCGCTAGCAAACGCCAAGGCAGTGGAGTTGGCGCTGGGCAAAGCCCCGCCGCCCCAGGACCCGTTCAACATCCCTGCACGGGCCAGCGACCAAGTCGGACTAGACAACCAAAACTGGCACCGCAATCCGGAAAGCCAGGCGTGGGAACGACAGGTCAAAACCGCCGTATCCGGTGCCAGCGACCGGGGCAGCTACGAACACCAAACTGCCTCCCCGGAACGCGCGCAGCAGCTCAACCAAGAAGCCCTGGGCCGTATCGAGAGCAACATCGCCACCGGGCGCGAAGCCATCGCCGCTGCCTACCTGGAAAACCACGCCGCGCAACGCGCCCGCGCCTATGGAGTGGAGGTGCCGGCAGCCGTGGAAAGCGCCCTGGCCAAGCAAGGTCTCGTGCTGGGACACGACGGGCAGGTCTACCAGCGGAACGAGGCCGGGCAGTGGGCCGGCAGGGATGGGGAGGCCACTGGCAACCTGGCGGTCGAACTGGAACTGACGAATCAGGTGCGCCAGCCGTCGTTGGAGCGTGCCCAGGAGAGCCTGGCAGCGATCCAGGCGCTTCCCGCGCCCACGGCTGCGCAGATAGAGCACAACGAGCTGCTGCACCGTTACCGAGCCGCAGGTGTCGATTTGAACGTCAACCCGCAGACCCAGCAGGCAGTGGCGCTGGCCGCGCAACGGACCATGGA
>NZ_JAJIUJ010000063.1 GCF_020880415.1 Xanthomonas euvesicatoria pv. euvesicatoria
GCAAGGCCACCGCCATCGGCGCCAATAGCCATGCCAACGCCACCGGTGCCGTGGCCACCGGCGCCGACAGCAGCGCCAGTGGCGTCAATAGCAGCGCGATCGGTCGCCAGACCAATGCGATCGGCGAAAACGCCGTGGCCATCGGTTACAACAGTTTCGTGCGCCAGAGCGGCGAAAACGGCGTGGCGCTCGGCGCCAATGCCGGCGTGACCGGCGCAAATTCGGTGGCGCTGGGCGCAGGCTCGCGCACCCACGAAGACGACGTGGTGTCGGTGGGCAGCGGCAATGGCCGCGGTGGCCCGGCCACGCGCCGCATCACCAACGTCACTGCCGGCGTCAATGCCACCGATGCGGTCAACGTGGCGCAGTTGCGCGACGTGGCCGATGTGGCCGAAGACACCGCGTTGTTCTTCAAGGCATCCCCGGGCGAAGACAGCGTGGGCGCGTATGTCGAAGGCGACAGCGCCCTGGCTGCCGGCGACGGCGCCAATGCCGTCGGCACGGCGACCACGGCGCTGGGAACCGGTGCCAATGCGGTAGCCAACAACGCCACTGCAGTGGGCGCAAACGCGCTGGCCTCCGGGCAGAACAGCGCAGCATTCGGTCACAACGCACAGGCCAATGGTCCGGCGAGCGTGGCGGTGGGCGGCGCTGCCGTGGACGAAGACGGCGAGCCGTTGGTCACCAACGGCGGCGTGCCGGTCACCACCGGCGCCACCAGTGCCGGCGTCGGCGGAACCGCAGTCGGTGCCAGCGCCAATGCCGATGGTTTCGCCGCCTCGTCGTTCGGCGTCGGTGCCTATGCGGCCGGTACGCAGTCTTCCGCGTTCGGTGCGGTGGCCAATGCGGCGGGCGATTACGCCACCGCCGTGGGCACGCAGACCAGCGCCAGCGGCACCAGCAGCACCGCGGTCGGTGGTCCGGTCGATTACATCCCGGGTCTGGGCTTCTTCGTGCAGACCCAGGCCAGCGGCGAAGCCTCTACCGCGCTCGGCGCCGGTGCGATCGCATCAGGCACCTACACCACGGCAGTGGGCACGCTCAGCGAAGCCTCCGGCACCGAAGCCACCGCAGTGGGCTACTTCGCGTATGCACCGGGCGAAGGCGCAACTGCAGTGGGTCCGGAATCGTGGGCCAGCGGCGAACTGAGCACGGCGCTGGGCTATTACAGCACTGCCCGCGGCGCAAATTCGGTGGCGTTGGGCGCCAACTCGGTCGCCACGCGCGCCAATACCGTGTCGGTGGGTGCTGATGGCGCAGAGCGCCAGATCACCCATGTGGCGGCAGGTACCGAGGGCACCGATGCGGTGAATCTCGATCAGCTCACTGCGGTGTCCGATGTGGCGTCCACCACTGCGCGCTCCTTCGTCGCAACCGGCGATGGCGTTGCGATCGCACAAGGCACCGACAGCGTCGCTGCCGGTTCCAACGCATTGGCCGACAGCGACTACAGCACCGCGCTGGGTTCCAGCAGCGCGGCATCTGCGCAGGGTGCAACTGCCGTTGGCAGTGGCGCCAATGCCACCACCGACAACGCCACGGCAGTCGGCTTCAACAGCACTGCGGTGGCGCAGAACACCACGGCGCTTGGCGGCAACAGCAGCGCCTCGGGCGATGCCAGCACCGCAGTGGGCGGCGCGAGCCAGGCCACCGCCAGCGGCGCGACGGCGCTGGGTTACGAGAGCATCGCCAATGGCGCGGACGCCACGGCACTGGGTGTGGGTAGCGTGGCATTCGGCGACACCAGTACCGCCGTGGGTGGTGCAAGCGTGGCCTTCGGTGCCGACAGCGCTGCTTTCGGCGCCAATGCCGCGGCGGGCGGCACTGCATCCACGGCGATCGGCGCAAACAGCAGCGCCTTCGGCGAGCGCACCGTTGCGCTGGGCGGCGCCAGCAACGCATCGGGCGATGACAGCATTGCGCTCGGTGCGAGCAGTCAGGCCGCTGCGCTGGGCACCACGGCCGTCGGCAGCAATGCCAACGCCAGCATCGCCAATGCCACTGCAGTCGGTTTCAACAGCAGTGCCGGCGATGACTACGCCACCGCACTCGGCGGCGACAGCAACGCATCGGGATATTTCAGCACCGCCGTGGGCGGCACCAGCATCGCCAATGGGCGCGGTGCAACGGCGATCGGCTACGAAACCATCGGCAATGGAACTGCATCGACCGCGCTGGGTTTTGCCAGTGTGGCGTGGGGTGACGGTGGTACCGCCATCGGTACCGAAAGTCTCGCCTACGGTGACAACAGCACGGCAGTGGGCGCGAATGCGGCTGCGGCCGATACCGGCTCGATTGCGGTGGGCACCTACGCAAATGCATATGGTCCGCGTGCCATTTCGCTCGGCGGCCAATCCAGGGCGACCGGCGATGAGAGCATTGCGCTGGGTTGGGAAGCGCAGGCTGAAGGCGACCAGGGAATTGCGCTCGGCGCAGGCAGCCAGGCCGATGCGTACTCCACGGCCATTGGCGGCTATGCCAGCGCCAGTGCCTACTCTGCCACGGCAGTGGGGAACAACAGCCGTGCCGCTGATTTCTACGCCACCGCGCTGGGTGGCGACAGCATGGCGTCGGGATATTTCAGCACGGCCGTTGGCGGATCCAGCGTTGCCAGTGGCCGCGGAACGACGGCGATCGGTGTTGAAAGCGTGGCGCGCATGGATCGCGACACCGCGATCGGTACCGAAAGTGTGGCCGATGGTGGCGACAGCACGGCGGTGGGCGCAAATGCGCGGGCAATCTACGATTCGTCGGTGGCAATAGGCGCAAATGCGCGGGCAGACAACTATTATTCGGTCGCCCTGGGCACTTACGCCCTTGCGACGGGTACAAGCGCCACGTCGATTGGCGGCCAGTCCTATGCGCCTGGTGTCGAGAGCGTCGCGTTGGGCTGGCAATCCAACGCCTCGGGCACGCGGAGCATGGGCCTCGGCAGCGGTGCGGTGGCAGTTGCCGACGATAGCGTTGCGCTGGGTGCAGGTTCGCTCGCCGATCGTGCCAACACGGTGTCGGTGGGTGCAGCCGGAGCCGAGCGGCAGATTGCCAATGTTGCGGCCGGCACCGAGGGCACCGATGCGGTGAACCTGGACCAGCTCAACGCCGTGGCTGGCGCCGCTGAAAATACCGCGCGCCTGTACGCCGGCACCGGCACCGGCACCGCCGATGCGCAGGGCGAAGACGCGACCGCCGCCGGCTCCAATGCCACGGCCGACGGCGATTACAGCAGTGCGTTCGGGTCCAGCAGCCAGGCCACGGCCATCGGTGCGATGGCCATCGGCAGCGGCGCCAGCGCCACTGCGCAATACGCCAATGCGGCCGGTTACAACGCGGCGGCCAGCGGCTTTGGCAGCGTGTCCAATGGCGCCTTCAGCCAGGCCAGCGGCGACTATGCCGTGGCCGTGGGTGGCGAAAGCGAAGCGGCCGGTGCGCAGAGCACCGCACTCGGCGCCGCCGCCGGTGCGTATGGCGATGGGGCGCTGGCAGTTGGCGCACTGAGCGAAGCGCAGGGCAGCGAATCCACCGCGATGGGCTATTTCGCCAGCGCCAGCGGCGAATCGGCCACCGCCGTCGGCGCGGAGAGCGTTGCCAACGGCACCAGCGCCGCGGCGTTCGGCTTCGGTGCCGAGGCGACGTCCAACTACTCCACCGCCTTGGGCGGGTATTCCAGCGCCAGCGGTTTCAACAGCACCGCGCTGGGTAATTTCAGCACTGCCAGCGGCTCCAATACCGTCGCCGTGGGCGGCGATGCGGCCGCTACGGGTGCCTACAGTGTTGCCGCCGGCCAGGGCAGTGTGGCCAGCGGCTACCACAGCGTGTCGGTCGGCGGCGCCTTGCTCGGTCTGTTGCCGACCGAAGCCTCCGGCGATTACTCCACTGCCGTCGGTGGCGCGGCGTGGGCGCCGGGTCTCAACAGCACTGCGCTGGGTAATTTTGCCGAGTCCACCGGCGAAAGCAGCGTGGCGCTCGGTGCCGATTCGGTGGCCGATCGCGACTTCGCGGTGTCGGTGGGCAGTGCCGGCAACGAGCGTCAGATCACCAACGTGGCGGCCGGCACGCAGGGCACCGACGCGGTGAATCTGGACCAGCTCAACGCCGTTGCCGAAGCCGGCGCAGCCACGAGCAAATACTTCCAGGCCAGCGGCAGCGCCGATAGCGATGCAGGTGCCTACGTCGAGGGCGATAACGCGCTGGCGGCAGGCGAGGGTGCCAATGCCACCGGTACCGGCACCACCGCATTGGGTGCGGGCGCGCAGGCCGTGGTGGACAACGCCACGGCCGTGGGCGTGGGCGCATTGGCTGGCGGCACCGGCGCGGCAGCGCTGGGCAGCAATGCCCAGGCGCTGGGCGAAAACAGCAGCGCGGTCGGCAGCAACGCGTTGGCCAGCGATATCGGCGCCACGGCAAATGGTGCAGGCGCGCAGGCGATTTCGACCTACACCACAGCGCTGGGCAGCGAAGCGGTGGCGTCCGACAATCAGGACATCGCTGCGGGTTTCCGCAGTACCGCATCCAATGTCGGTAGCGCCGCCTTCGGTGGTTACAGCGAATCGACCGGCCGCCTGTCGTCGGCACTGGGCTATGGCGCGGTCGCGTCGAGCGATTACAGCACCGCCGTCGGCGCCGTTGCGTTGGCCTCCGGTGCCAGCGCCGTCGCCGTCGGCGAATTCAGCGAAGCCACTGGCGACGAGAGCGTGGCCGTGGGCGGCAGCACGTTCTTCGGGTTCATCCCGGCACGTGCCTCCGGCACGGGCGCAGCGGCATTCGGTGCCGGTGCCTGGGCCACCGCGGACTACACCACCGCCATCGGCTGGAATTCCTATGCCGACGGCGTCAATGCCAGCGCCTTGGGCCAGAGCGCAGCGGCGCTTGCAGACAACACCCTGGCATTGGGCGGCGGCAGCCGCGCCGATGCGGTCGGCGCCAGTGCGGTTGGCGTGGATGCGTCGGCGACCGGCATCAACAGCACCGGCGTCGGTCGTCAGGTGAATGCCATCGGCGAAAATGCAGTCTCGGTGGGCTACAACTCGTTCGTGCGCCAGAGCGCGGTCAACGGCGTGGCACTGGGTGCCAATGCGGGTGCGACCGGTGCCGATTCGGTGGCACTGGGGTCTGGCTCGCGCACCTACGAAGCCGACACGGTGTCGATCGGTAGCGGCAATGGCCGCGGTGGTCCGGCCACGCGCCGCATCGTCAACGTCAGCGCCGGCCAGGCGGCCACCGACGCGGTCAACAAGGGGCAACTGGATGCACTGGCGGCCGATGTGCAGACCACCAGCGGCATGCTCAAGACCACCGGCGACGGCGTGGCCTCGGCCACTGGCGATCGCGCCACGGCGGCAGGTGCCGGCGCCACCGCCAGTGGCGCACGCAGCGTGGCGGTTGCCTCCGGCAGCCGTGCCTCGGCCACCGGTGCCAGCGCAATGGGTGTGGATAGCAGCGCCAGCGGCGTGAACAGCACCGCGATGGGCCGGCAGACCAATTCCATCGGCGAAAACGGCGTTGCGCTGGGCTACAACTCCTTCGTCCGCGAAAGCGGCAGCAATGCCGTGGCACTGGGTGCCAACGCTGGCGCCAGCGGTGCCGATTCGGTGGCATTGGGCTCGGGCTCGCGCACCTACGATGCCAATACGGTGTCGGTGGGCAGCGGCAATGGCCGCGGCGGCCCGGCCACGCGCCGTATCGTCAATGTGGGTGCGGGCACGATTGCCAGTGCCAGCACCGATGCAATCAATGGCGGCCAGTTGTTCCAGTCGTTGAGCAATGCGGCCAGCTTCCTCGGCGGCGGTGCGGCGATCGGTGCGCAAGGCGTATTTGTTGCGCCGACCTACGTGATTCAGGGGGCCAGCTACAACAATGTCGGTGCGGCACTGACGGCGTTGGACAGCAAGGTCAGCGAGCTGGATGCACGCAGTGGCAGCACGCCGACCAGCACCGCCGCACGCACCGCATCGCTGCGCACCGCAACGGTGCCGGCAGTGGCGGCGACTGCGGTCAGCGATATGTCCAGCAATGTCGCCAGCACTGCGGGCAATGCAACAGCCGCGGTGCAGGGCACGCCCACCGCTGCCGTGGACGGCAGCATCACGCCGGCGGCCACGTCCACGGCAGTCGGTACGGCAGCAGTGGCCAACCACGTCACCGGTACTGCAATTGGCGGCAGCGCGTATGCGCATGGTCCCAACGACACCGCCATCGGCAGCAATGCCCGCGTCAATGCCGACGGCAGTACGGCGGTGGGTGCCAA
>NZ_JAJIUJ010000064.1 GCF_020880415.1 Xanthomonas euvesicatoria pv. euvesicatoria
GCAATGGCTGCACTTCCTGCGGTACTCCTCGGCGTCGAGTTCGATCGGATTGACCGGCTCGCCGTCGAGGTCTGTGATGATATGGCCGCAGTCCGGGCAGGCTGCCACGTCGCCGTGGCGGGTGCGCCGCCGGGTGAAGACGGGCCGCCAGTGGAAGCCCATCCGCATCCGCACACGCCCAAGGACGAAGAACTCCTGGCCCGTGGGCTGCACACCCAACTGCTCGCGCAGTTTGATGAGTTTGACCAGCGTGTCGGGGCCGTTGAGTACCCAGACCTTGGCGCCGGCCACTGTCTCCTGAATCTCGCGCCGCCACTTGTAAACCAGATGCGGTGGCGAAAGAACCAGGGTGCGGCGGTAGCCCTCGGCGTTGAGTACGGCGGCCGTGGCGATGCCGACGGTCGTCTTGCCGCAACCCATCTCGCCGTTGACGATCGCGGCGCGTTCGCCACGGTCGATCAGCAACTCGGCGGCGGCATGGACGACTTCCGCCTGGGCCTCAAACAGTTTGCGCTTGAGGCTGGCGACGATAAGCTGACGGCGCGTTTGCGGCTGACCCGTATAGACCGGCGGGTTGGCGCGATTGAGGGAGTCGAGCAGTTCGTCGCCGAACTCACCAACGAAATCCTGAAGGCTCAGGGTCAAAGGGGAAGATTCCGCGTCGAGCAGTTCGCTCTGCACGGGCGTGGCTTGTGCAGCAGTAGATTCAAGATCGAGGGACATGGTGATGCTCCACAGAAAAATGGGGCATGCACCACCCCCAGCGGGGCAATGGCATGCCCCGGGTGGGAAGATCAATCTCAATCGGCACACGGCCGACTGTTGATGGAAAACGCAGGCGCTGGCGGCCTGCGGGGGAAACGTGCTCAGTCCTCGGACGGCAGCACGATGAGGGTGAAATGGCGTTTCTCATCGGTGACGATGCGAATGCTCAGATCAGGGCTGACCAAGTAGCGCGATTCCAGCAATGCGCCCGATTGCAGTGCGATGCCGTTGGCGTGCCATTGCTCCTCGGTAACATCACCCCAGTCGCCACGGACGTGGCGACGAAAGTACGGAAGCGGATCCAGGCAGCCCGCGCGAACCAAGCGGTCGATGTCTACGCTGAGGACGAGTGCGCCGGGGGTAAACAGCAGCTCCCGGCAGTACGTTTCGATTCGATGTGATGCCATGGGCTCCTCCTTGAAGAAACTTTGAACCACGACCCCCTGGCGGAGTGAAGTGGCTCCGTCAGGTGGACGGGATGACGATGTACTGCCTTCAGATCATGTCGCGCTCTTCGGAAAGCTGGACCACCGTGGTCTGGTGGTCTTCGCTGGTCTTGACGATCAGCACCAGTTCCGGCGTGATCCGGTAGGAGGAGATCATCAGGTTGTCCTGTTGGAGTGCGACATCGTTGGCTTGGCGGGTCGCCTCGTCGATCTCTCCCCAATCGCCGCGCACATGGCGCTGCACATAAGCCAAGGGATCGATGAGGCCTCTGCGGGCCAGCCAATGCACCTTCTCGCTCAACTGCAAGGAGGCCGGTGCGAACAACGGTTGCTTTTGCGGCGCACGCCGCTGGAACAGACGTGAGAGCATGGTGTTTCTCCTTTGATGAAGTGCAGCGGGACGTCAGGCGTCCGGGGATTAGCGAATGGTCAACACCTCGCCCCGTGTCGGGGAGCCAGGCGTCATATCCCATGCGCGGATGACGGGGACGAACTTGTCGGTGAGGATCCGGGTTTCGGCGATGGAGCCGTCGTCGCGTTCGGTGAATTCCCTCTGGAGCGTCTTTTCCTTGTGGGTGTCACCTTTGACGACGAGCAGGCGCCCTGTCTTGGAACGCACCACGCCGGATATCGCGCCCGCGGCCAGGGCCAGAGCGAGATGCCAGTGGGAAAGAGCACGCGCCGGTGGACGCAGCAACTGCTGCGCGGCCCCCAGGTGCGTGTCCAGCGACGGCCAGAGGCCTTGGAGCCGACCAACCTCATCGGCGAACTGCTCCGGCTCCATCGTCACGCGGAAAAAATGCTCCGGCTCGGCCGGACTGGCGGGGACGATGTAAGGCAGAAACGGCCATTCGCTTGGCAGCTCCTCGGCTTCGACTTCGCCAAGCCCAACCTGCAGCAGCAGATTACGCATGTCCTTGACGCCATCCGGCGCCTGCTCGCGCTGGCGCATCCTGCGGCCGAAGATCACCACCTGCTTGAACTGCGTCTCCACTGCTCGGTAGATCCGAAGATCCGTGTAGTGACGCGTCAGCCAGCCGACCAGCTCCGCGTCGAGCACGTAGCTCGGAACGATGAAGACCAGCACACCGCCGTACTGCACCAGCGACAAGGTTCGCTGATAGAACAGCTTTTCGAGACGGGCGCGGCCCTGGCCCTGGTAACCGATGTTGCCGTTGACGTCCTTGGACAAGTCGCCATACGGAGGGTTGAGCCAGAGCAGCCCGAAGGACTGCTTGGAAATCATCGTGTCCATCAGGTCCGCGTGCAGGCAGTGATCGACCAGGCCGCGGGCATGGTGCGCCCGCTCCGCGTCGAACTCGACAGCGAACGCCTTGGCCTGCTCGCGCCCGAGAGCATGGGCGGCTTCGGCGATCGCCACGCCTTCGCCTGCGCAGGGATCGAGGATGCACATCGGACCATCGCTGGGCATCAGTGCGTTGAGGGCTCTTTCGAGCGTGGGTTCATCCGTGGGGAAGTACCCGGTTTTCACGAAATTGCGGGCTAGCCGCGGGAACATGAGGGCCATGGAAATCTCCTGGTTGGCGGGGATGAATAACGGAACCACGCCAAGGCGTGCTCCACGGGTGGGTCAAGCAGCTACCGCTTCCGGCGTAGAAATCTTGGCCGGATGGGCATAGGCGGTGAGCACATCACTGCGGATCAGGGAGCACAGCGCCAGAGTCAGCGTCGGCACGTCGATGGCGAGCCGATGGCCTTCCAGCGGCCCGAGGGCGAACGGAAGGCGGGCCAGCATCTCGCGGGTTTGCAGCAGTTCCAGCACGGTCTCGCGCCAGTGATCGAGCAGCGGCAACGGGCAGGTGTCCCGCACTAGCATCCACAGGCGGTCGAGCCGGTGGGCGCTGTCGCGTGGCAGCAATGCCAGCGCGCTGGCGTTGGCTTTGTCGGGCTTGACGCAGCGCCGGTCGAACAGCCACACGTTGGAGAGAGAGCCGAACCGCGTTCGCCGATAGGCGCGCGTGACGCGCTTTTCCAGGCGATCGACGTTGCCGATGAACATCGGGACGCTGCCGCCCTGGTCAGTGATGACGTGGAACTGGTCTAGTCCCTGCTCATCGCGCCCGAGGGTCAGGCGAGCGAGGAACTGCTGGACGGCGGTGTCTCGCGCCCAGATCGACAGGAAGATCAGGTTGCCTTGGTCATCGCCGACGCAAGCGTCGGCCATCACGTCCGGGCATTCGTCAATGCGGTACAGCGTGGTGGAAGAAGTGTTTATAAACATGGTGGTGTCCTCGGATGAGCGGGAACAGCACCGCCCGTGGGGCAGGTACTGCCCCACGGGGTGGAAGAAAGTCGCTCAGTCCGGCTCGAACTGCCGAGTGTGCGGCTGTGAAACTCAGTGCTAGTTCTCAGTACGAATCGCAACCGGCCGGGCAGTAACCCAGTTCGATGCCATGCGAGCAGTAGCCGTTTTCAGCATTCCAGTCCTGGGCTTCCTGCCGAGCGGCAGGTGTTGCGTAGTCCCATTTCTGAGCAATCTGCAAGGCCTGTGCGCGCTGTGATTCGGGCAATCGACCAAGTTGCGTGTCGATTGCCGAACTGAAGCGTTCAACGTAGTAGTCGTGAGACAGACCGCAACCTTTCATGGCTTGTGCGGCTGCCGTCTCGCAGAGAGCCCGCCACGCGGATTCATCCAGCGCGCAACGGGGTGTATCGCAAGTGATAATGGACATGAGACCTCCAGGAAAAAAACCGGGAGCCTCCCGCATGGGGAAGTAACCCCCGACGGGTGGATGAAGGACACCACGGATGCGGTGCTTGTGATCACGCAGGTTGCAGCTCGGCCTGTCGGCTCCACTCTTGCGTCTTGAAGTCCAGCGCGAAACCCAGCTCGCCAAGGCGGGCGATCTGCGCGCGCAGGGCGCGGCGGTCGATGGTCGAATCAAGCTTCACAGATTCGCCCAGCGGCCACAGCCCGCCGAAAAGCGTGGCGTCCGGATCTTCGGTGCTGCCTGGGGCGGCAGACGTATCGAGCGGCTGCGCATCCACACCGAACGGCGTGGTATCGACCAGCGGGTCTGCCGATGCCTGCACGGGGGCAGGTTTGGCGGGCCGGGATGCTCTGGCCGGGGTTGCCACCGGCTGCGTGCCCAGTTCCTCATCGAGGGGATCGACGTCATGGGTGGCGAAGCTGCGTGCTTCGTCACAGCTCAGTTTGTCGATGCCGTTGAGCGTCATTCCGTCGAGGCTGGCGCGGATCTCAAATCGCATGCCGCCGCCGACCGGGTAGGACTTCGGGAAAATGTACCTGATGACGAACTCCCCGTCGTATTTGCCTTCGGGGTACTGCTCTAGTTCAGGGTCCTTGACCTCGAACACACCAAGGTGTGTGGAGAGGCGACCGACCGGGAACGGGCCGTTTTTACCGCGGATGATGCGCAGTGTGAGCTGGCCTGGGACGACGATGGGCGATACCGATCTATCGGGCACCGATGTGACTGTCATGATGGCTCTCCTTTGAGAAACTAGGAAAAAGCGGCAAGGCCCCGTGAGGGGCCAAGCCGGATCAGAACGAAGCAACCAATGCAGGCTCCTGCTCCTCGACTGCACCTTCGGACTCGCGCTCGGCGGACTCGATAGGCTGGTCGGAAACGGTGTCGGCGGCCGTGTCGATGACGTTGTCGGCTTTGGGCGCGGATGCGTCCTCCGCCGGCGGCGCCTTGGCTTGCGTCTGGCTCGTCGGATAGACCTGGGTGCCGTCGATCTTGATCAGCCCGATGTGAACTAACGTCGATTCAAGGCTCGCGGCAGGTTCCCCAGCGTGCTCGCCCTTGGTGCGGATGTACGGATCGATCTTCATGTCGTTGAGACGGAAGGCGATCAGCACCTTGCGATCCCCTTCGATGGCCTGCACGCATCGGCGAACCAGATGCTCGGCTTCAGGGGTGGAGACGATCGTGTCGAAGTACCGATACTCCGGTTCATCGACAGGTCCGGCCAGCGCGGCGATGGAGCACGACAGGAACGGATCGCCATCCTTGGGGGTGACGTCCTTCGGACGGTTGAGGTAGCCGATGCCGCGGGTGATCAGCTCGTGCTGTTTGATCGAAGCCAATTCGTCCCGTTCAATCAGCTCGGCCTTGAGCAGTCGCGCCTTGAGGGACGCTGCGGCCTTGCCCTGGTGCTTGCCCTTGTCGCGGATGTACGCATCGCCCCATAGGTCGCCGAGGCGGAAGCGCACCAGCGGGCGCTGCTTGGGATCGTCAACGCCGATGTAGCGCTGAACGAGCTTCTTGGCCTCGGCACCCGAGACCTTGACATCGAAGTAGCGGTAGCTTGGGTCCCTGGCGGGGCCGACCAGCGCGGCGATGGTGCATGCCAGGAAAGGCTGCGCACGGCGGCCGCCCCTGACGGGTACTTCACGAGCACGTTGCAGATAGCCGATGCCCGAGGTGTGCAGATCGAAATACGATTTCTCGTTGGACGTGGTGTTCATGGTGATCTCCATTGGGAAAAGCGGAGGCACACCAAGCCACGCAAGCGGGGAAGGGTGCGTAACCCCGCGATGGGTTGATAAGGCGAAAGCATCCGCCACCGAACAGGCCGGTGGTCGCTCGCAGATGGATGCGGTGCGAACTGGCTCGGTCACGCAGTGGGAACTGCGCCGCAACCTCGAAGACCGATGGTTGCCTGGCATGTTGCTGACAACGTCAGCAGGCATGGGGGCAGCATGGCCGGGCCTCATGTGTGGAGCAGCAATGAATCGGTAACCGAGCGCCTCCCTTTGTCCACGGCGACCAACGTCTGCCACATCAGTTACAGCGGTAGAGATGACATAATCAGAAAAATATTAATAAAATTGGCGGCTCCAACTGTGGATCGCAACACCAACGGTTGTGAAGTGGTGCAGGCGACCAGACCTGAACGACTTCACCGCCAAGTGGAGTTGCCCATGTCATCCCGCCGCCTGGATCTGGCAGAACGATACCGTCTGCATGCGTTATATGAAATTTGTATGTCGATGCGGGCCATCGCCGGCGCAGTGGCGCGTGCGCCCAGCACGATCAGCCGCGAACTGCGCCGCAACCAGCACGCTTCGCTGATCATCGGCTCATTGCTGCCTGCTTGCAGAGCGATTTCTATTTTGCAGATCCGTACTGCGCATAGCAGCGAGGAAGCAACGAAAATGCCAACGGGTTGACCCGCCAGTACTTGCCACGACAGACCGATTTCAGCACCATCACCAATGCGCACCTGCGGTCGATTGAGCAGCGGCTCTACAATCGTCCGCGCAAGATGCTCGGATTCAAAACGCCCCTCTAATAGTTGGAACGTGGTGTGGTCCCGCACCGTGTCGGGGGATTTTTCTAAAGTTGTGGTCAGTTAAATTTTCGGTAAAGTGATGCGGCGTGAGCCTCATTCTTGATTACTCATGGCTACTATGCAGATGCTCAAGCGCAACACCCACGTTCGAGCGAAACAGTTGGTACAGACGCTTCACCGCACCCTCGGACCGCTCCGTCCGCTTCTACAAACCGACTAGAAGCTACCCGCCATGCCGAGAACCGCGCATCGCCTAATCGCGTTGCCAAAATGAATAACCGCTTGTCTTAACCTACAGAGGAAGCTCGTTTTGCATACCGCCATCAAGATCGTCGCCATTAGCAGTCTTGCCCTTACGCTTGCCGCGTGCGGCAGCGCCAAAGACGCTAACAAGAGTAACTTCAGCAAGGCCATCCAGGCGTACCTGGACACTCAGAAGGGCCTGTGCGCTGCGATTCCTGCAAAGGGCTTGCCGTTCACCCTGGCGAACCAAGATATGCTGGGCGGCCAGAACAAGAAGCGCGCCGATGCGCTGGTCGATGCGGGGCTGCTGACTAAGCGAGACACCGAAGTCAAAGCCATGTTCGGCAACAAGATGGAGCCGGCCACCGAATACCAAATTACTGATACCGGCAAAAAATTTCTCGTCGCCAACGGTGCAAACACGCTGGCTGCACAAGATGCCTTCTGCACCGGCAAGTACACCGTCGTGGAAGTGGACAACTTCACCGAACCCAGCGACATGATGGGCGTAAAGCTGTCGCAGGTGAACTTCCGCTACAAGGTGGACGGTGCAGATGACTGGGCCAAATCGGAAGTCATGCGTGCCAATTACAAGAATTTTGCGGAGCAGACTCAGGGAGATGTACAGGCCAAGGCGGCAGTCATCCTGACTAACGATGGGTGGATGCACGAACGCCTGTTCAAGCGTGGATAAATAGCTCTGAATCCATTCTAAAAAGAAAGGCCCTTACTCAATGAGTGAAGGGCCTTTTTTCTTCTGGAATACTGCATTAATGCCTGGGCCGATCCGAGGGTTGGCAGGGATTCGTGTAAAAAACAGCCGATTTTTTCCTAACCCATTGTTTCTGCAAGAATTATTCGCGAAAAATCGATCGGTGCGATCTCCCGATTGAGATCCAGTGTGTAGTCACCGAACCGGTTGATGTGCGATGTCCTGTATGGCGACAGGCCTGCCAGAATCTCCGGGCTAATTGTTCGGCCTTCGTCCCGCAGTTCGGCCAGAACGCGGGTCATCTGCTCTACGTTATGAAGAATGATCAGATTTGCCACGAGTTGGTTGTAGCGCACGATCTTGCGCTGCTCGTGCTGGATGTTTTCGGCGATGATCCCTTCCCCGCCGAAGAAGGCCCATTTGACGAAGCCGTTGAATTCCTCGCTCTTGTTGGTCGCCGCGTGGATAGTCTTGCGCACTTCGACATCGTCGATGTAGTGCAGCAGGAACAGCGTGCGCACTACCTTGCCGAGTTCACGGAATGACCAGTAAAGCTTGTTCTTACGGCTGTAAGTGCCGAGCCGGCGCAGGATCGTAGAGGCGGTTATCTTGCCGAGTTTGATCGAGATGGCGACCCGCAGCATGTCGAGGAAGTGGGTTTCGATCAGCGGCCAGTCGATGCTGTCGCCGAATAGCGCCTGGATGTGCTGATAGGTCCGTCCCGGCTCGGGCCGGGAGAACACCAAGTCTTTGATGTTGCGAATACGCGGCATGAGGTTGATACCAAGCAGGTGCGCCAAGCCAAATACTGGAAAGCTCTGGGCCTGAGTGTCGCCGTGCACCGTGTCGGGCTGGATGTCGGACTTGTTGGCGAGCAGCCCATCGAGGATGTAGATCGCCTCGTGCACGCCGCACGGGATGAAATGGCTGAACAAGGCAATGTACTTGTCGGACACGTGGTAGTAGCCAATGCCGCCGTAGCCGCCATAGCGGATGTGGTACTCAGACAACAGGTTCTGTTCGTACACGCTCCACTTGGTGCCGTCGGCCGACGCGCTCTTGCCGCTGCCCCAGTAGCCGGGCAGCTCGAACTTGTTGTACAGATTGATGACATCGACCGTCGCCTTGTCGAGCGTGTCTTCGGTGACGTACTTCAGATTGAGCCAGGAAATCTGGCGGCGGCTGAATCCCTTGACCGAGCGCGCCGTCTGCGTTGGACCGAGATTGCAACCGTAGCAGAACAGCGTGGTGATCACGCGGCGTAGCAGTTCGTCGACGCGGGCATCGGTGCCGGCGATCGGTCGGAAGTGCACGTGCAGCTCAAGCCAGCGGGTGGTGTCGACCAGCACATCGACGATGCTGGTGGGTGTCAGACGCTCGGTGATGAGTGCGTCGACTGCGGCGATCGCTTGGGTCACCTCGGTGCGTTGCAGACGCTTGAGCACCAGGCGGTCATCGACCATGCTGGTGTGCAGGTTGTCCGGAAAGCGCCCATCGACGGCGTCGGCCAGTGTAATCAGCTTGGCTCGCAGGCCTTGTACAAACGCGGTCGCCTCGGTCGGGATGGCAGACACTTCGCCGTAGGCGTCGAGTTCGCGTGCGAACGTCGCTTCATCGACCAGTTGCTCGCGGTAGTCGTCGTAGCGTTCGCCGTGCGGAATGAAGAGATCGCCGGATTTGAGTTCGTCCTTGACTTGTGCCAGCACCGCCAGTTCGAAATACTTGCGGTGCATCCAGCCCGGCCCGGCGGCGGCCAGTGCTTTCGGGAAGACGTGCCTGCGCCAGGCCGCCGACAACCACGTCAGGTCGCGGATGGGGTCAAGCCACAGGCTGGCGATTTCGACCGATTCGCGGCGCTGATGGCGCAGCGCGAGCACCGCCGCGATCATCCGCTCCATGCTGGGGTCCTGGCTGGCGGCGCGCAGGCCCATGATCTCTAGACAGTTGAGCAACAGCGGTCGCAAGGTGCCATACGGTGCCAGCAAAAACGGCAAGTAATTACGACCGGCGTAGGCCATGTGTTCTTCGCACTCGGCCAGCAGCAACCCGATATCGGCGACCAGGACACCCTCGATAGCATCCACACGCTGGCTGTCGGTGCCTTCGATCTGATAAGCCTGCAGGATCTCCTTGAGTTGGCCGATCAAAACGTCGGCACGCTTGCTGTGTTCAAGCTGGTAGGCGACCAGCTTCTGTTGCGCAGTATTTTCCAGATTCTGGAGAAGGCGGATGAACAAGTCGGCGGCATCATCGAGGGTCTTGCGATACTGGGAGCGGATAAAGATTGCAGCGAGCGCGTAGCGCTTGACCGGCGTCAGTTCGGCCAGCTCGCCGGCATCCAGGGCACGGGCCATTGCCCGAAACTGCTTGAGTTTGGGCACCGGCACGTCGATCGCCGGCAACTGCTCGGCCAGTGTGCGCAGTCGCTGGATGTGCTGCAGGTAGTAACGTACCTCCTTGTTGGTCGGGCGCTTGGGTTCGCGCTTGAGCGCCTGCCAGCCGCTGTGGCTGGCACCTGGTGGCGTGCGCAACAGGCCATCAATCAGTTCGCGCATCGCCAGCGACAGAGCGGTCGCGATCTGCGCGTAATACGCATCGTGAACCTGTTCGCGGGCAGCGATGGCGATGCGTTCAAGCGTACTGAAGGCCGGTAGCTCGTAACGGTGATGCACCAGTTCTTCGAGCATCACGTTCACGATGTCCGGCACGATGTGCTTGGTCTGCGCCGCAGTTTTGGCCACGCCGGCCAGCCAAGTGCGACCATCCGCATCGAGCGCGCGGACGTTGAGGAAGGTGCGTAGTTGCGCAAGATGCCCGCGCTTGGTACCAGAGGCATCGTAGGCCGTGAGCTTGTTCAGTGGCGGCAACCGCTTGAAGCCTGCTGCCCGTGCCACATGGTGCAGTACACGTTCGGGCACTTCGCTTATCAGGCTGAAATAACCCAGGCGCTGGAACAGTTTCAGGTGCAGCAGCACGGCCAGGCGTGTAGTCGGACCGGTGGCGATGCGCCACACAAGCCGTCGTTCGGCCTCGGTCGGCGTGTAGACATCCTGGAGTTCTTTGGCGGTAGGATCTGGCTTGAGACGCGGATAGGCGGTTTCGTGCAACGTCGTCATAGGCCGGGTCAGTCCCAGTGGCGGTGGCCCGCCGCATCATGCAGGGCGATGGCGAGGAAACAGTGGTGGTTGTCGGCGATGCGGTGCATATCGTCGAGCAGTATCGCGATGGTTTCTTCCAGTGCCGCCTCGTCGGCAGCGGCAACGGTGAGACGATAGCGGCTGCCGTCACGCTCTAGTCGCTGCGCACCGTGTGGCTGTAGGCACAGCGTTTCGATCAGCCGGTGCGTTTTTTTCGCCCCGCGCCCACGCGGGGTAAGGGGTGTCAATGTCAGTTGGGCTTCGAGCACCGTGGTCGGCTCGACGGCGGTGGCCTGTGTCGGCAACGACAGCAATGGCGCGACGATCGGCGGCAGACTCGCTTCGATGCGTTCGCGCGCAAACGCATCGCCGCCGTCGAGGTAACGCATCGCCGAGTGCACGTCGCGCCAGCCGACGTATTCCATCAAGCTCTTGACGTCCCAGCCGTTGGCGTTGGCCCAGCCGGCGAAGCCGCGCCGCAGCGAATGCCCACTGTAGGTATTCGGTGACGCCAAGCCGGCCTCACCGAAGATGCGCCGCAGCAGCGGCACCAGGCTGTTGGGGTGCAAGGCAGTGTCGGCGACACCGCCCCACTGGTTGATCGCACGGAACACCGGGCCATCGGTCAACGCGGCTGCAGCGATCCAGCTAGAAGTCGATGCTACCGGGCACCATCGCGACAGCGCAGGGACCTTGTAGGTCGTACCGGCGTGTCGGCGATCACCCTTGCTGTGCGGCAGGAAGCAGGTCATGCCTTCGCCTGGCACGAGGCGCAGGTGGTCTACCTGTAGGCGGGCCAGTTCATCGCCTCGGAAGCCGCGCCAGAAGCCCAGCAGTAGAAAGGCACGATCGCGCAGATGCCGCAGCTCCGAGGCACGATCGCCGCGAGACCGGGCTGCGGCCGCAGCGTCTTCCAGCCATGTCGTGACCTGGCCCAGTTGAGTGAGCTGCAGGGGCGTGGCGCGTTTTTCGACACTCGGATGCAAGGTCTGGATGCCCTTGAGCACTTGGCGCACCACCGGTGCCCGGGTCGGGTCGGCAAAGCCGTGCACCCGGTGCCACTGCGCCAACGCCGCCAACCGGTGTTTGAGTGTGTTGATCGCCAACTGGCCAGCGTAGGCGGCGAGGTAGCGCGCCACGTTGTCGGCGGTGGCCGGCAGGTGGCCGCCCCATTCGACCTCGAAATGGCGGGTCGCCGCGGCGTAAGCGCGTTCGGTGTTGGGGCGGGTGGCGGCTTCCAGGTACTGCGCAACGCTGATCATTGGCACCTCTCAGTTGCCAGATGGGCCGGGGGTGTACCGGTCCGGGTGCGAGCTTAGCCGAAAAACCAGCATAAGGCGGGATAATCTTAGATTATCCCGCGTGAGCTCGACACCCGCCACCGGTTTATCTAACGTGTTGAATGGTACGTAATTACATGGTATGTAATACGTTACGAAATACGTGGAGTGACGGATGGCACGGTCTGGGCTGTACAAAAGTGATGTGCAGCGTGCCCGCGATAGCCTGCGCGCAACGGGCAAGAATCCGTCTGTCGATGCGGTCCGGGTGGCGCTCGGCAATACCGGTTCCAAGACCACCATTCACCGTTATCTGAGGGAGTTGGAAGAGGAGGAAGGGCAAGGCGTTGGCGCGAAGATGGCCGTGAGCGACGCACTCCAAGACCTCGTCGCCCGCCTCGCCGAGCGGTTGCACGGCGAGGCCGACACGGTCGTGGCGCAGGCCCAGGCGCGCTTCCAGGCGCAGCTCCAGGAGCGCACCCAAACGCTGGAGCAGGCCCGGCAAGAGGCTGATTCACTCACGACGCAGCTGCAGCGCTGCGAGACCGTACTGCAGGCCGAATGCGAGGCGAGCGCCACCGCCAGAAGCGAGGTGGCCAGCCGCACTACCGAACTGGCTCAGTTGGAGGAGCGGATCGCGGGCCTCACGGCGCGACTGGCGGAGCACCAAAGCCACGCCCGCTCCCTGGAGCAGAAGCACGACCACGCCAGGGAAGCCCTGGAGCACTACCGCACCTCGGTCAAGGACCAGCGTGAGCAGGAACAACGCCGGCACGAGCACCAGGTACAGGAACTGCAGGTTGCCCTACGGCAGGCCAACGAGGCGCTGACCGCCAAGAACCACGACCTGATGCAGCTCAACCGGGAAAACGGCCAGTGGCTGGAACGCCATACCCGGCTAGAGCGGGAACTGACGCAGACACGCCAGCGGGCCGACGCCCAGCAGCGCGAGCGCGACGCGCTGCGCCTGGCGGCCGCCGAGCACCAAGGCCTGCAGGCGCGCTGGACCAAAGATGTCCAAGCGCTGGAAGGCGTGCGCGCCGAATTGGCTGCGGTGCGGACCGATCTGATCGAAGAGCGCCAGCGCCGGGAACATGCCGAGGCGGACACCTTGCGGGCCACGGTACGTCTGAGCACGCTGGAACAGCTCCTGGCGCAGCTGCGGCCACCGCGCCCCGTTGGCGAACAAGTAACGTCTGGGAAGGACGAAACCTCCCCAGACGCAAATAGTCAGTTGCTTTGAGGAAAGCTAATGCCGGGCGAAGCGCCACCAAAGACGGAGCAACTACCGCGCGTCAGGTTGTTCTGCTCGAACGTCTGGCCGGCATTGCCCAGGCAAGTCGGGGCATTTGTCGTACCATCGTTTACGGCTACGTTTACCGTGACGTGCGAGCCGCGATTGAACGACACCGTCTGAGTTCTGGCGCCGTTGCCGAAGATGTTGAATTCGGTCAGGCGCCAGATCTTATTGATATCCACCGTAGAGGCGCGCTGACTCACGCTGTAGGCCCTTCCGTTCACCGAAAACGACACGGTATCCACGCCCCCCGAGGTCGCAGAACCGGTCAGCTTGACACCAGCGATGCCCGAAACTGGCACCAGAGGCACTCGCACCGATTCGCTGTTAATCACGCAAGCGTTGCCTTCGTAAGCATCCCAGCCGGACGGGCAACCCGCCGCATCGTATTCCTAGGTACTGTCCGCATATACCCAGCTTTCAATGAAGATGACCGGGTCAAAGCCATTACTTGAGTCTTCGTCGGCGTCGCTGGAGTAGACGTACTGTTGCCAGGTCTTGCACGAAGAAAAACCGAACTGCGCGCAAGCGGCGGGGTTGCTGTCGTTGTCGGTATTGATTTGCAGCGAGTATTGGACTACCCCAGTGGTCACGCCGCTTACGCTCGGGAACGAACCGACGGCTGAGTGGGTGAGCCTGCCCGTGCGTGCAGCGTAGTCATCGCCATTGCCGGTGATGAGCACACGGTTGTCGGTGGTGGTACGAACGTTGCCGCTGGCAACGTGTCGTGGCTTCATGACCAACTTCGGCGGTGCGCCACAGCGTACCGCCTGCCACCCCATGTCCGGAAATGTCGAGCTAAAGCAGCCCTCCATAGCCGGAGCCTCGTGCTTGAGCGTAGTTTCCCATGCAGACATAGCCTCGGCACGGCCAGTATTGTTTATTGCAGCGACCTGCGCCGCTGCACCCGCGCTAACGATGCTTCCAACTATGCAGGCGCCAAGCATGTACTTCGATTTAAATTTTCTCATGGTCTTTCTTCTGGTTTAATAGTTAAATTACAGTAAAATTTTAGTAAATTTGCGGCGCACCAAATCGGAAGTAATCGCCGCGTTAGAGAAGTGCTACTTCTGCGGCAACGCGTTACTTCGTCCTCGATCACAATTCATAAAATGGCGCGAGACCAGCGCTAAACCGCCAGTCGTGGAGGTCGCGGTCCAGCATGCGCGCGGGCCAGCTCGGTCAGGCGTCGCGCGGCGCTGGCGATGGGCGCATCGAACCAGACGGCATGCGCAGTGCCGGAAGCCGGAGTGATAATTCCTCAATTATCAGGCGGTTGGGCAAGATTTGGCTGTTTTTTGCATCAATCCCTGCCGACCCTCAATCCTGCCGGGCAGGATGGCGCTGACCGTCGGCCAGGCGGCTGGCGCCATCGTCCGGATCAACGCGCCTCGAATGCTCCCAGGTCCGGTGCACGCCCGTTGAAGGCCTCACCGGTATCGGCGCCGGCGTCGATCAACGCGCTGCCCGGTGCCAGGGTGGCGAAGGTGATGATGGGTAGGTCGCCGTTGGCCTGGCGCGGGCGCATGAGCTGGCGCTCGTCGAGGCTGACGAAATCGCCCGCACTGACGACAAGGGGAAGATTGAACGAATTGCGGCCGATATCGTTCTCGCTCGCAGACCCCAGGTTGATCATTTCGATGCGCGTTCCGAATCCCAGGTTATTGGCCAGATGGTGGTCGTATCCCGGCACGTCAGTGAGGTTGTTGCTCAAGGTGGACTGCATGTCGTAGTTGGCGCGGCCGTTCTTGATCGATGTGTTGCTGATCCACTCCTGCCCACCGATGTGGTGATTGGCGTAGAGGCCGTTGGATCGATTGCCCACTGCCAGATTGAACCGCACGATGTGGCGCGGCACCGGCTTGGGATAATCGCTTCCGTTGCGGCCGTAGCCGCCTGCCTTGAAGCCTGCGCCATTGCCCAGCGGGGTGAATGCGCTGTCGTACCCGTTGTAGAACGACCAGTTGCGTTGCAGGGTGACTGCAGCAGCGGCATTGATCAGGTCGAAGCCATCGTCGCTGTTGAACCATGCGCGGCTGCCTTCGATGAGGTTTCCGCTGCTTCCCGCAAGCGTCGGGTGCACGCCGAAACCGTCGATATTTCCATCGGAGAAGGCATTTAGTCCGCGGTTGTTATAGGCATCGACGTTGTGTACCCGGTTGTCGCTGCCGGAAACCAGGTACCAGCCGATCGCCTGGCCGTCGTGGATCGCCAAATTCTCGAACAGGTTGCCGTTGCCGCGGTCAACGCGGAATGCTTCGGACTGGGTCAGGCGGTCTGCAATGGTGATCCGCACCCCCACCACCTCGAATCCGCGAAAGACGCAGTTGTTGCTGGCCACCCGGAATGCGGCCACGCGCAGGCCGGTGGGCGTCACCGCAGAGAAGTCGAACACCGGCCGCTCGTTGGCGACGTTGACATAGGCGATGCCGGGCTTGGTGATCTCGTTGACCACGGCGTAGGGCTGCCGCACCACGCTGATGTTGGCGCTGGTCAGGCGATAGGTGCCGCCGCGCAGGTAGACGGTATCGCCACTGGACGCGGCGGCCTGCGCAGCCATCACGCTGGCAAAGGGGGCGGCGCGAGTGCCGGGATTGCCGTCGTTGCCGGTGGGCGCGATGTACCAGTCGGCGGCCACGGCCGTGCACGGCGGCACGCAGGCGGCAACGGCGATCGCCACGATGGTGCGAAGAGAGAGGTTCATCGGATGTCCCTGGTGTACTGCATGACAGTGGCTGCGTGCCGCCTTTGACCCGGCGTGGCACGAGCCGCGAGTCGCGCAGCCTGCGGGAACCGGTTTGCGCTCGCCAGTGGTCGTGCTCGGTTCTGCTACGACGGTTGACGTTTCGATGTGCCGCAACGCAGAAGTGTGCAAACGAGACATAGGTATCTGGATCGATGCGGGCGCTGCCGCTGCCCGCACTGCGGCGCGACGTTCCACGGCCGCCCTGTGTCCGGCATCGCATCGCCGCGCGCCATGCGATGGAGAACCGCCGTGGACCGTCGTACCTTCCTGGGGTTCAGCCGTTCCTGGGGTTCAGCCGACATACGTGAAAAATAACTCACAGAATCCGCAGGGTGGGTAATAGTCGGATGCCCCCGGCTTCACGAGAGCGAGCACGAGCCGATCGCCTGCTGGCATGACACGCATGGTCAAGACCTCGGGACATGGGGCGGCGGCGTTCCTTTACACACCCGGTGACCGACCGGCCGCGCACACTCGCCGAAAGACAGTTGCAGCGTGCCGAACTTCGAAAGGGACGAGGTAGTGGATGAGCCGATGGAAGCGCCGTTTTATCCGGCAACTTCATGTTTTCACAAAAGAAATCGGATTCTGCGAGTTATTTTTATACGTATGTCGGCTGAACCCCAGGGAAGCCCTGGAGCACTACCGCACCTCGGTCAAGGACCAGCGCGAGCAGGAACAGCGCCGGCATGAGCACCAGGTGCAGGAACTGCAGGTCGCCCTACGGCAGGCCAACGAGGCATTGACCGCCAAGAACCACGACCTGATGCAGCTCAACCGGGAAAACGGCCAGTGGCTGGAACGCCAGACCCGGCTGGAGCGGGAACTGGCGCAGGCACGCCAGCGGGCCGACGCCCAGCAACGCGAGCGCGACGCGCTGCGCCTGGCGGCCGCCGAGCACCAAGCCCTGCAGGTGCGCTGGACCCAAGATGTCCATGCGCTGGAAGGCGTGCGCGCCGAACTGGCTGCGGCGCGGACCGAACTGGTCGAAGAGCGCCAGCGCCGGGAACACGCCGAGGCGGACACCTTGCGGGCCACGGTGCGCCTGAGCACGTTGGAACAACTCCTGGCGCAGCTGCGGCTGGCGCACTCCGTTGGCGAACTCGAAAACGCCATCGCAGCCGGTGCAATGCCGGCAGGCAAATGATCAGCCGCTTGGCGAAGGCTCGGGAATCCTCCGCGTCAGTGCCTTCGTCGTCCCAGCCAGGATTTCGGTGAGGCGGAGCGAATCGGCGCGCTCCCCGCCAGACTTGCTTCTACAGTCACTGCAGGAGATCAAGATGGGGCTATGCAGTTCAAAGCCGAGCGTGGTGGGTTCACCCGTAGCGGGTTCACCTGAGCATTATTTAACCCACACCGCAGAGCAGACCACGCCCTCTACGCCTTCATCCCCCGAGGCGCCCATGTCACCCAGCCTGCATGGCTTGGTGGCACTCGGCTCTTCGGGAACGAGACGGGGTCGCTTCCGGCAGCCAACCCTACAGCCGCACGAAGTTCAGCAGGCGGCCTACCAGCTTGGTATGCGACTCAGCGGCAGACCCATCGAAGACGCGAGCGACCGTCAACGCCTTGCCGACGCGACAGAGACGGTACACGAGACACGACTCGCCTTGCACCGTGGACGAGGCAATGTCGATAACGATCTGCGGCTTAGCAACGGACGGAGCGCCACCTACAGCTCCCTGTCTTACTGTCTCGGTGAAAATGACGAAAATTTACTGGCGGGCAGCGCGCTGGCTGCCGGGGCAGGCAACTGTGATCACAATGCAGCGATTAACGCACGTCGGCATGCGGTTCGCATGGAGGATGGCGGGCAGATGATGAATGTACGCGACTATGAGCAGACCCACCTCTATGCGCTGTACCAGCCACCAAGCTCGGCAGAGGCGGAAGAATCACCTGTAGTCCTCGACTCGTGGGGCGACGGTCCGGCCGTTCTACTAAGGGATTCGCACTGGGCCGAAACGTACGGAACATCCACCAACGTAATTGAACGCTTCGACAAGCGCGATGCAATCGACGCGCTTGCCAGGACAACCGCATTCAGAGCCGAGATCGAGGATCCGCAAACTGATCTCCATGCGAATGCGCGCGACCTGGAGACAGCATTTCTAGCCAACCCCGCACCCGGCGGTATCTTTTCCGCGATGCCTGTCATCGCGCCCGAGCTGGCCCAGAGCACGCGTCAACGGCTGCAAGAGTACTCACCGCGGACGCGTCAAGCTCTAGCCGCCGATGCTGCGCGGCATGCCTATGGACTGGATAACGCACAGCCCATCTCGCCGCGCACAACTGCTGCGATCCTTGAAGATGCAGAGCGCCTGGATGCCTTGGGTCGCCCACCCTTGAGTTGGTGACGATGGATCAAGCCGGATGA
>NZ_JAJIUJ010000065.1 GCF_020880415.1 Xanthomonas euvesicatoria pv. euvesicatoria
GCACGACTTCTGGCAGAGGCGCCCAGCCCACGTGGCGGGTAGCATCGGACGGTCGCGCCGACCGCATTGCGCGCTCCTTTCATCCCGGAGAATCTTCATGCCCACCACCCCGTTGCCGCTGCGGCACCTGTGCCTTGCCGTCGCCCTGGCCGCTCTGCCGGCACTTGCCGGCGCGCAAGCCCCTGCCGTCACCGAGGCCGACTACGCGCGCGCCGAACGGCTGATCAGCTATGCCGCACAGCCACTGGTGGACCACGCCCTCACCCGCATCGACTGGCTGGATGCCACGCACGTGGCGTATGTCGATCACGATGCCAAGGGCAACCGGCTGCTGCAGCTGGACACCAGCACCGGCAAGACCACACCGCTCTTCAAACAGGCGGCGCTGGTCGCTTCGCTCAACAAGCTATTGAAGACCGGCCACAAGCCGCTCAAGGCTAACACCTTCGCACCGGTGGTCAAGGTCACCGCCGATGGTCGCTACCGCCTCAACGTGCGCGACACCGCCGTGGTCTGCGATGCGCGTGCGCGTTGCAGCAAGCTGTACGCCAAGGACAAACCGGAACCGGGCGTGCTGTCGCCGGACAAGCGCAGCGAAGCCTTCATACGCGACTGGAACCTGTGGATACGCGATCTTGCCAGCGGCCAGGAAACCCAGCTCACCCGCGATGGCGTGGAAAACTTCGGTTACGCCACCGATAACGCCGGCTGGCAGCACACCGACAATGCCATCTTGGCGTGGTCGCCGGACTCCCGCAAGATCGCCACCTTCCAGCAGGACCAGCGCAAGACCGGCGACATGTACCTGGTCAGCACCAAGCTGGGACATCCGGAACTGCAGGCGTGGAAATATCCGCTGGCCGGCGACAAGGACGTGACCATGATCGAGCGCGTCATCATCGACGTGCCCACCGGCAGCGTGCTGCGCCTGAAAACACCGCCGGATCAACATCGCTCCACGCTCTGCGACGACGTGAGTTGCTCGCCTGGCCTGTGGGACGACGTGAAGTGGGCACCGGACAGCAAGACGCTGGCATTCGCCTCCACCTCGCGCTTCCACAAGCAGACCTGGTTGCGTATCGCCGATGCCAGCACCGGCGCGGTGCGCACCGCCTTCGACGAAACCGTCAAGACCTATTACGAAAGCGGCCAGGTCGCCGCCAACTGGGCGTATCTGCCGGCCAGCAACGAGGCGGTGTGGTTCTCCGAACGCAGCGACTGGGGCCAGCTTTATCTGTACGATCTGGCCACCGGCAAACCCAAGCGCGCCATTACCACCGGCGAAGGCAACGTCACCGAATTGCTACGCGTGGACCCGGTCACGCGCACCGCATGGTTAGTCGGCGTCGGCCGCAGCGCAGGCGTGGACCCGTACTATCAGCAGCTGTGGAAAGTCAGCCTGGATGGCGGCGAGCCGGTGTTGCTCACGCCGGAACCGGCCAATCACAGCATCGCGCTGTCGCCCGATGGCGCACGCTTTGTCGACACCTATTCCACCTCGGTCACGCCGCCGGTCACGTTGCTGCGCGAAGCCGGCGACGGCCGCACCGTCAGCACCCTTGCGACAGCCGATATCACCCGTCTCAAAGCCGCGGGCTGGGTGCCGCCCGAGCCCATCACGGTGAAGGCACGCGATGGCAAGACCACGTTGTACGGTTTGATGTTCAAGCCCGCCAATTTCGACCCGACCCGCAAGTATCCGGTCATCGATTACGTCTACCCGGGCCCGCAGACCGGCTCCGTACGCGGGCGTAGTTTCCTCGCCGGCCATGGCGACAACCAGTCGCTGGCCGAACTGGGCTTTATCGTCATTGCCATCGATGGCATGGGCACGCCGTGGCGCTCCAAGACCTTCCACGACACCTGGTACGCCGACATGGGCGACAACACCTTGCCCGATCAGGTCGCCGGCTTGAAGGAGCTGGGTCAACGTTATGCCTGGATCGATCTGGATCGCGTCGGCATCTGGGGCCATTCCGGCGGCGGCAACGCCTCGACCGGCGCGATGCTGCGTTATCCGGATTTCTTCAAGGTGGCCTGGTCGGAAAGCGGCAACCACGACAATCGCGGCTACGAAGACGATTGGGCCGAGAAGTATCACGGCGAGCACATCGTCAACACCGACGGCACCTCCAATTACGACGACCAGGCCAACGCCAATCACGCCAGCAAGCTCAAGGGCAAGCTCATGCTGGTGCACGGTACGCTGGACGACAACGTGCCGCCGTACCTCACCTTGCTGGTGGCCGATGCATTGATCAAGGCCAACAAGAACTTCGACATGCTGATGCTGCCCAACGCCAAGCACGGCTACGGCGATCTCACCCCGTACGTCACCCGCCGTCGCTGGGATTACTTCGTGCAGTACCTGCTCGGTGCGACCCCGCCGGCGCAGTATCAGATGCAGCCGATGCCGGCCAATTGAGCGGCGTGCAGGCGGTGCGGTGGCCGCTGCTGTGCCATGTCGCAGCTAACGCGTCATCGCGCCAAGGTGCCGCACCACACGTGTCATCCGGGTAGACCCGGATGACACGGTGACCACTCGCTTGGCCGTACTGCCACCCAAGTGCCTCCTCAAAGACGTCAGCACGCGCGTGTCGTACCCGCGTCGATGCGGCTCGATGAAGAACCCGTGGCCCTCGTTGGGGAAGTACAGCGATTCCGCCGCCCCCCCTTGACTGCGCACTCCACCCGTTGGGTGTGTTCGACCCGCGCGCGCTCGTCCTTGCCACCGGCCACAAGAAGCACCGGCATCTTGATCGGATTGGCCGGTGTCAGCGGCGAACGTGCTGCCAGGGGGCTGCGCGCGCCGGGCGCGCAACGGCTCAGTGCGCAACAGGTTGCCGCTGGCCCAGCAAGCCCAGACGCCGGAACCACATCTCCAGCGGCACCGTGACCAGCGGCGGCAACGCCGCCAGCAGACTCAAGGCCTATGCCCACCACGGCCAGCGCAGCCGCAGTGCGGCAATCACGCTGACCGCGACATAGAACAGGAGCGCCGTGCCATGCAGGCGCCCGAACACCTAGACCACGAGCTCGGTGCTCTGCAGCCCGTACTTCAGAAACATGCCGACCAATAATCCGGCCCAGGTCAGTCCTTCGAAAAATGCAGCCAACGCAAACAGCCGGCCGATCGGCGACAACGCAGAAGACGCATGCATACACCACTCCAGACGGACAGGGATTGCCGCGACGCGATGGCGGCGGCGACGCCCGCTGGCAAGGCCAGTCTACAGTCCAACTCAACGACGCTGAGGTTAGATGGCCAGGCAAGCGCATGCGCCTTGCGACCGATACGCGTGATACGCGCCCAGTGCCCACATGCGTTTGGCACCGCCGCCGCACATCCCGGCGATAATGCCGGCTCCGTCGTCCTCAAGCCTCGCACCATGCGCATCGCACCGCTGTTGTTCCTGCTGGTCGCCTTATTGCCCGCCACGGCGCTGGCGCTGAAGGTGCGCGATGGCGATCTGCTGTTCGTCACTGCGGCGCGCACCGGCTTGAGCGGCGCCATCGACGATGCAACTGCCACCCAGGGGCAACCCAGCTTCGACCATGTCGCGCTGGTGGCGCATGCAGGCGACGTTGCGGTGGTGCTGCATGCCGACGAGCACGGTTCGCGCGAGCAGCCACTGCAGGCATTCATCGATGAGGCCACCGCCAAGCAGCGGCAGATCTTCGTGTATCGGCTCACCCCCGAACATCGTCCTGCCATCCCCGATGCCATTGCCCAGGCACGGCGCATGCTTGGCAAGCCCTACAACGACACTTACGTGCAGGACGACAACCGCTATTACTGCTCGGATTTCATCGAGCGCGCCTTCCGCGCGCATCACGTGTTCGCCCTGCAACCGATGAACTTCAAGAACCTGCAGACCGGCAAGATTTCGCCATACTGGATCGATTTCTACCGCAGCAAGGGTATGCCTGTGCCGCAGAACATGCCGGGCACCAATCCGAACGATATGGCCACGACGGCGGCGTTGACCTCGATGGGTCGGCTGAACTAAACGCCGCGTGCCGATGTCCCCAGACGATTCCGGGGTAACCCTGCAGGAGACTGCTTTGAAGAATGCGATGTTGGCAGGATTAGGGATCGCGCTGTTGGTCGGCTGCGGCAAGGCACCAGCGCCGGCTAAAGCAGCAACGCCGCAGGCAGCGGTCGCAGTGCGCACGCCTGCCCACGCCCCGCGCAGCCAGCGTGGCGAGGGCCACCCTTATGAGCTGGCCGATACGCAGGTCTGGGACGTACCGGATCCAGTCTCGGGGCGTCGCTATCAGGTCTTCGTCGCCCTGCCACGCGGTTATGCGGAAAATCCGCAGCGGCGTTACCCGGTGCTGTATGCCACCGACGGCGACTACGCGTTTGCGCTGGTCAAACAGATCGCGCGTCGTTTGAATGGCGAAGGCCCGGCCATCGAGGATTTCATCCTGGTTGGGCTGTCCTACGCCGTCGGCGAGGAACCCATGCCCAGCCGCAGGCGCGACTATACGCCGACGCCGGAAGACGGCCCTACCGCGGCGCCGGTGGCAACCCACGGTCAGAGCGCTGCCTATATCCGCTACCTGCGCGAGCAGGTCTTGCCGTTTGTGGCCAACCACTACCGAACCGACGAACAGCGGCGCCTGTATCTGGGGCATTCGTACGGCGGCCTGCTAGGCACGGACATCCTGCTCAGCAGCCCGGAGATGTTTTCTGGCTATATCCTCGGGAGCCCGTCGTACTGGTATGGCGAACATGCCATGGTGGCGCAGGAAAAGACCTTTGCAGCCACGCATCGCGATCTGCCGGCGCAGGTGTACATGTACGTCGGCGAGTACGAGCAAGTGCGTTATCACCAGACCTACGACATGGTCATCGATACCCAGAACATGGCGCGTGCGTTGCGTGCGCGTGGCTATCCGTCGTTGCATCTCACGCTTGAGGTTCTCAACGATGAGGACCACCTGAGCATCGGGCCGCGCGGCATCACCCACGGCTTGAAGGTATTGCTCGGGAGCAAGGCTGCCGATCGGAGCGAGCGCTGACGCAAGGCATGCCCTCGGGATATTGAAGTGCCCAAGGCAATGGCATGCACCGCAGCGGTCAGCCACGGACACCACCGGTTGCTGCGCCAGCGGCTTGCACACGGCAGCGGCCGGCATGCGAGCACAACCGATGCGCAGCGTGCACAACATCTTGCCAACTCCCACACACGCCACGCCCTAATCTGCGCAGATCGATAACAGCGTGCCACGCGCAGGCATTCCGCCTGCGATGGTCGAGCACATGCAGAGGTGCACATGTCTTTGATCCACTCCATCCTGATGGGCGCCGTCGCCGGCATGCGGTCGATGACGCCGCTGGCCGCCGTCGCCAATGCTGCACGCACCGGCAAGCTGCCTGCCGACAATGGCGCGCCGGCACTGCTCGCCAACCCACTGGCATCGGCCGGCATGTTGGCATTGGCTGGCGGCGAGCTGGCCGGCGACAAGATGAAGACCGCGCCCGACCGCATCGTGCTGCCCGGCATGATTGCGCGTATCGCCACCGGTGTGATCGTCGGCACTGCATTGGCGCCGCGCGAACAACGTGGCATCGCCGCGCTGCTTGGTGCGACGACGGCCGTTGCCGCCGCCTATCTCACCTTCAATGCACGCATGCGTGCGATCGAGCGCTACGGCCAAACCAGCACCGGCGTGGTCGAAGATGCGATCACGGTGGGTGCGGCGACGCTGATCATGCGCGATGCGGCCAAGCGATAACGCATCTCCACGGATCCATGCATGATGCTTGAAGGCCTGCCACGGGTTGCGCAGGCCGTGCTCGCATAGCGCTCCGTCGCCGCTATCAACTCAGCAAATTATGTCTGTGACAGACCGCGTAACAGACCTTGCTCACGCCGGGCGATAGATCGCACACAGCTTGTTTCCATCAGGGTCGCGCACGTACGCCAACCACGTCGGCCCCATACTGCTCTCACGCAAACCGGGCGGTCTTTCGATGGAAATGCCGCCGGCAGCGACCGCGCTGTCATGAAAGTGCTGCACTTGTTCCGGCGAGTCGCACTTGAAGCCAACCGTTGCACCGTTACCCGGGCTGGCGGGTTCGTCGTTGATCGGCTCGCTCACACAAAAAGTGCTGCCTGCATGCCGGTAGAACAGGCGGGTGTGCCCGCTTGCTGCCTGATTGACGAACGGCGCAGGCGCACCGAAGACACCTCCTAGCAATGCATCGTAGAACGCTCGCGCACGCGCGATATCGTTCGTTCCTACCATGACATGATTGAGCATGACGTCGCCTGTTGATCGCGCGGGTGCGCAGCATACGCCACCTTACCCGCCGTGCCATGGCGACCATGCGAATCAGCCGCCACGCCCATGAGGCGCATCCAGATCCAGTAGCGGCCCCATCGGGACGATACCGTTGGGGTTGATGGTGTCGTGGCTCTGGTAGTAATGCCCCTTGATGTGCTGGAAGTTCACGGTGTCGGCAATCCCCGGCATCTGGTAGAGCTCGCGCAGGAATCCAGATAGCTGCGGGTAATCGGCAATGCGCCGGAGATTGCATTTGAAGTGCCCCACGTACACCGCATCGAACCGCACCAGTGTGGTGAACAGGCGCCAGTCGGCTTCGGTGAGCCGGTCGCCGCAGAGATAGCGTTGTGCGCTCAGGCGCGCCTCCAGCCAGTCCAGGCTTTCGAACAACGGCACCACCGCTTCGTCATAGGCCGCCTGGGTGGTCGCAAAGCCCGCCTTGTAGACCCCGTTGTTGACGGTGTCATAGACACGCGCATTCACCGCATCGATCTGCTCGCGCAGCGGCTGCGGGTAGAAATCACCGTCTGCAGCGCCAATCGCGTCGAAGGCGCTATTGAACATGCGGATGATGTCTGCCGACTCGTTGCTGACCACGGTCTTGCGCTCGCGGTCCCACAACACCGGCACCGTGACCCGGCCCGAGTAATGGGGGTCGGCCTTGAGGTACACCTCGTACAGATATTGCGCGTGACTCTCGGTATCGCCGACCACGCCCGGCCCATCGGCGAAGGTCCAGCCGTTTTCGCGCATCAGCCAGTGCACGATGGACACGTCGATCATCGACTCCAGCCCTTTCAGGCGCCGGAAGATCAGCGTGCGGTGCGCCCATGGGCAGGCGAGCGACACATACAGGTGATAACGCCCCGAAGCCGCCTTGAACCCGCCCTGGCCATGCGGCCCGGCGCTGCCATCGCGCGTGACCCAATTGCGAAACTGCGACTGCGAGCGCTCGAACCGCCCCTCGCTCTTGCTGGTGTCATACCACCTGTCCTGCCATTTGCCATCGACCAACAGACCCATCGTGCTTTCTCCCGCCGCGACACTCACAGGCGACCGTAGCCCAGCGATGTTGCAGGCTGCGTGAGCAGCGCGACGGTGCGCGAGCGTGGCACGCGATCACCGTGGAAGAATGCAGGCAGGCGCGTCACCCGGTGCGTGCGCCTGGCGGCGGGCGAGACGCACCTATCTTGCAATCACCGCCGTTCCCGATGGCACCATGTAGCACGCCTGCGCTTTCTTGCAGGCCTCGGCATTGAGCTCGGCGATCTGGCTGGCCAGGTACTGCTCCGGCGTCAGCCCCATGCGGTTGCGGTACGCGTTGTCGGCGTCGGCCTTGGCCTCTTGCTCCTGCTCGCGCTGCCGTTCTGCGGTGGTCGCCTCCACCAGGGTCTTGACCCGCTGTTGCTGCGCGGCAGTCAGATTCATCTGTTGCAACACATCCGGATTCGGACGTGCGCGGCCCAAGGTGATGTTCTGGATCTGGATCGGCAGGCCTTGCTCCTTGACCAAGGCACTGACGTTTTGCGTCACCGAATCGTCGATCTTCCTGGCGGTGTCCGGGTCGCTCATCATCTTGGTCATGTCGTAGCGCTTGACCTGGTCGCGCACGATGGACGCGTACTGGCTGGCCACGTTGTTCTTGAACCAATCCTGCCCAAACCTGGACAACAGCAGCGCCGGCGCAGTAATCCTGTATTGGATCTGGGTGGAGAAGTCCAACAGGATGTTGTCGCTGGAGGAAAAATCGTCGAATGCCACCTGCACGGTTTGCGGCGTGACATCCACATAGCTGGCCGACGTGGTCAGCCAGGTGTAAGTGCGCCCGGGATCGCGCACATCGTCCAGGCGGATGCCGCCCTTGCCGAAGAACAAGGGCTTATCCACCAACACGGCCTGCTGCCCCGGATCGGGCGACACAACGGTGCACGCACACAGCAAGCCGGCCAGCCCGATGGCCAGCATGGAAGTCTTCATCGATGTCCCCTTGAATGCCCCGGGCGCCAATTCGCGCCGGTGTGGTGGAAGATTACCCAAACACCCGGCCAGTCGCATCCTGCGGGCAGCTGAGGGACGTTCACCCACAGCTCGTCGCTCAAGGAGCGCCCGAGGCCGCCAGCCGAGCGCGCGGCAACAGACTGGCTGACCCGCTCAGCCGCCCGTATTGGCGCCAGCCACCCACAATCGGCGAAAATGTCCACCTGCCGACGTCCCGGCCAGCGGCCAAGCGCAGCGGCGCCCTGCCCGCCTGCTCCTGTCATCGTCTTCGCCTGCTGGCTGCCGGCCATCGTGCCTGCGTTGCCAGCCGCCCATTCCGGATCTGCCTTGAACACCAACGTCCCACCCGTGCCCAACGACGAGCTGCCCCTGACCGACCGCCTGCGCGCGGCTCTGGACGTGCTGGAGGCCATCGACGCCGACCGCAGCGTACTGGACACCCTGCCCGAAGCCGACCGCGTGCGGCTGCATCAAGTGGTTGCCAAGGTCTATCACCCCGAGCCGAAGGCGCGGCGGCAGTTGCTCAAGCAGCGCGAGCGCGAGCGCCACCAGGAAAAGGTGCGCAAGGCCGAAGCGCTGCTGGAACAACGCGGTATCCGCGCACTACGACGCAAACCGGTATTCAGCACGCCAAACTATTTCCCGCCGCATGCCGCCGGCCTGCACGATGCCCACAACGGCGAAAACGCCACTGCCGCGCCGGAGCCCACGCATTCGCCCGAGCTGCGCCATTGCTATGTCTGCAAGCAGAAGTTCACCGAGCTGCATCATTTCTACGACCAGATGTGCCCCACCTGTGCGGAGTTGAATTTCTTCAAGCGCACCGAAACCGCCGACCTGCGCGGGCGCGTCGCCCTGCTGACCGGCGGGCGCGTCAAGATCGGGTACCAGGCGGGTTTGAAGCTGCTGCGCGCCGGTGCAGAGTTGATCGTCACCACGCGCTTCCCGCGCGATTCGGCCGCGCGCTATGCGCAGGAACCGGACTTCGCGCAGTGGGGCCATCGCCTGCAGGTGTTCGGCTTGGACCTGCGCCATACCCCCAGCGTGGAAGCGTTCTGCAATGAACTGCTGGCCACGCGCGAGCGGCTGGACTTCATCATCAACAACGCCTGCCAGACCGTGCGTCGCCCGCCGCAGTTCTACGCCCACATGATGGCCGGCGAAACCGCCGCATTGCACGAATTGCCGGAGACCGTGCGGAATCTTGTCGGTCATTACGAAGGCCTGCGCACCCCGGAGTTGCTCCGCGATGCCTCGGCCACCGCGTTACCAGCGGTGCATGGCCGTGGGCTCGACAGCGCCGACGGCCTCACCCGTGCCGCCGAACTCTCGCAGATCGCGTTGCTGGACGACGAGCTGGTAGGCCAACAGCATCTGTTTCCTGATGGGCGACTGGATCAGGACCTGCAGCAGGTCGATCTGCGCGGCCGCAATTCCTGGCGCCTGCTGATGGCCGAAGTGCCGTCGGTGGAGCTGTTGGAAACGCAGCTGGTCAATGCCATCGCGCCCTTCATCATCAATGCGCGTCTCAAGCCGCTGATGCTGCGCACGCCCGAACGCGACAAGCACATCGTCAACGTCTCGGCGATGGAAGGCCAGTTCTATCGCAACTTCAAGACCACGCGCCACCCGCACACCAACATGGCCAAGGCCGCGTTGAACATGATGACGCGCACCTCGGCGGCCGATTACCAGAACGACGGCATCCATATGAACAGTGTGGACACCGGCTGGGTCACCGACGAAGACCCGGCAGAGATCGCCGCGCTCAAGGTGCAGCAGGAACGCTTCCACCCACCACTGGATATCGTCGACGGCGCCGCGCGTATCGTCGACCCGATCATCCACGGCTTCAACACCGGCGAACATGTGTGGGGGCAGTTCTTGAAGGATTACGCGCCGACCGATTGGTGAGGCGCGATGACGGGGGCCTGGCGATCCATACCGGCACGCGTATTCCTCACCACCAGCAAAAACGGTGTTCGGTTGACGCTGTCGGCATCCGGCGCTGTTGGCGCGATGCGCAGTGACACAGACTGCAAGTGCGTGCAAGAAACGTGTCGACCATATCGTCAACACATCCGTGCTGAGGCGGCAGACCGCATCAACGACTCGTCGTCCATCTAGCACCACGTTTGTCGTCAGGGATGCCATTCCTGCTTTTTCATCCGCGTGCCGCAATCACGCAGGCCAACGTCTCGTCATTGGCCTGCATCATCGCTGGCCACATCCTGAGCTGATGCAACGCTAGAGATTATTTGCAGTCTTTGGAGACGGGCGCCACATCGACAGGAGTTACCTGTCCATCAACGGCAACCCGTTTGACCGCCAAGGTGCAGACCGAGTTGCGAAAGTCCAGGTCCAACGCAACCTCGTAATCGGCACCCGCCTCCGGAACAAAGGTGGACGCCAGCAACGGCCAGCATGTCCAACCGCTTTTGAAGCCCGGGGTGCTGGTCCAATGCGCCGGCGAACTGGCACCGGCTTCCACCACCACCGGCTTGCCAGCTTCGATCGCATATTCCTTGTAGAACGGCTTGGAACCGATCATCTTGCGCTCGTGCAGGTTGCGCGTGTTCTGGGTCTCCGGGATGCCGATCGCCTGGTTCTTCACCGACCCCATCAGCGAGCCGAACGCACTCCCCAACGAACCGGACGCACGCACCTTTTCGCCATACGTGGCGGTACACACAGCGTCCTTGTACAACACGATTCCCACGCCGTTCTGACCAAACATCCGGATGCGCGCCCCCGTGCCATCGATCTGCGCAGGCGCTTGTTCGGCAGCCAGCACGGGGGCGACACATGCAGCCGCCAAGGACACAACGAGCAATCGAATCATCACGTTCAACACAGCCTCCACGGTTCCATCGAACCTTCTGGTGAGCGTGGAATAGCGGCAGTTTGCGTGAATTCTTGAACTCCGGTGCAAGTGCCACGCCCAAAGTGAGGCACATATCACCGAAGGCATTACATCTGCCTGGCCGAGCGATGCGCTTTTACCCGCGATATGGCCGCAACGCTCTGCATCCTTCAACACAGAAACCTGCCATGTTCGCACCGTCTCCAGACAGCCCTCGCTGTTGAGCGGCATCTGACGATGTAAAGCGGGGACAGAGGTGTTCCGAACAGCCGGGCGCGCCTGCATTGGCATCTACGCAAGAAGGAAGAAGCTTCCTTCCAGTGGCAGAGCAGATGAACCCGTGCCTTGTGCAGTTTTTGCCGCGCGGTGCATGGCCGACTCACGCTGCAATCGTCCCGGGCTCTGCGCTATCGCCGATCCGCATCCTTGATGGCTTGCGCGCGCGCAAGCGTGTTGGTCAAGGCCAAAACCTCCGGCAATTCGTGCCGAAAGGCATCTACCTGCCCGGCTGGCACGACAGCTTCGAAGTTTGACTGGTCGAAGATGGGGCGGCCTTCCATGTAGAAGCCATCGCGGCCCTGCACGACGAAGTGAAAGCACGATTGCCACCGCGGATCAGGGCGCGCCGACAATTCCACACTGACTTTACTGTGCGCGCGCCCGGTGTCGCCCGAGGTGACGGTCACGGTGCGCGCCGTGATCTGGTTCCCGATATTCATGCAGGCAATGATCGGCGCTGGGCCGTCGCCGCACTGTGATCCAGGAGGCCCCGGATGCGTTCAACAGCACGCAACCACGCACCCTTCACGCCATCACGACACACCGTTGAAGACGCGATTTCCAGCAGGTGAAACCAATGCCTGTTGTCAGCGGCATTGCACCGGGCCAGTGACGAGTCACATGAGCGCCAGAGAAGGACTTAAGCACTCGCAAAACGCTTCAGGCCGGCGAAGTCGTTCATCGGTTGTCGGGAGCCGCTACGATGGTGCGTATTGTCGCTGCCCCAGCAAGGACGTTGCCCATGTCACAGCACGCGATCGAGGACGTGATCGAACGCGCCATCTACCTGGTCGATCGCAGTACGCAAAACGCCGCGCACCAGGCCGCGCTCATCCACGCCTTGCTTCACCTGCAGGCACGCTACGACACCGGCCTGACCTGGCTGCGCATGCATGAGGTGCTGCTGCGCCACGGCGTGCTGGTGCGCACGCCGGTGGAGGCCATCGACGATGCGGCGCTGCGCGCCCAAGCGAGGGCTGCCGAGACATCGTGCTGGCTGGAGAGCGATCGTGGCACGGGCTATCTACACCTGGACGAAAACGCATCCGTGCTCTACCAGCAAACGGGAACCGGCCACGCCATGCCGGTCTCCGCCTTGTTCCGTGACGTGCTGACGCTTGCCGATCAGGCCGACGATGGCGAGTTATTCACCGACCTCCATGGCCTGCTGGTCAACGGCTGGCTCGACGCCACATTCACCGCCGAGGACGGCCTGGCGTCGTCGCTGGACGGTCTTGTCGCCTGCGACGACCTGCAGGCGATCCGTGGCATTGCCGCGCGGCGTGGACTCAAGCGCCGGCGCGGCGTATCGGAAGATCTCGCGCTGCCTCACCTCAGCGAGAGCCAGGAGCCTGGCGAGATCGAGCAAAACGCCGGCTTGCGCTTCTTCCTGCAGCCCAAGCGCACGCCCACTGCCTTGCTGGCCGCACGCAACAGGACCCTGCGCCAGCTCGCACGCGTGCAGGAGCTGATCCCGATGCTGGTGGAGCAGCGCCTGAGCGCCGCGCTGCAGCAGGCAGGTTGGTCGGCGGTTGCCGCGCCACCCGAGCACCCATGGTGCTGGACCCGCGACCGCGACGGCAGCCGCCAGTGTCTGTGGGCCGCCCACGACACGACGTGTGGGGAGTTGATTGTCCAGGCAGGCCTGCAGCACGCCCGGCTGCTGGACTGGCAGCAACGTTCGGCAACCACCCAACTGCACGACCTGCACATATACGATCGCGCCGCACCGCTGCTCGGCAAGCATGCGCTCAACCCCAAGGACATCGGCACGTATGGCGGCTTAAGACTGGACCCGGCTCACAGCGATGCGCAGCTGGGCAACGCCTTCGACCGTCTGGCCGCTGCCCTCCCTGCCCTGGACGTGTACTACTTCGATGTGATCGCGCAGCAGTTGTCCGGGCCATTCTTCGATCGCGACCTCGAGATGGTCATGCGCACGATGGAGGAAGGCCACAGCACCGGGGCAATCGCCCAGGATGTGCTGCTTGCCAGTCCCGACAGCACATTACTGGCGTTTGTGTTCCACCATCTGGAACATGGGGACGACGTCGCTGCGGCAGCGGTGGTTGAGCGCGTGCGCGCACGCCATGCCGCGCGTACGCGTCTGAATGCCTGGCATCGCGCGTATTTGAGCCCATTCCTGCAGCGATGGGACCGGGAGCAGCGCGATATGCCGATGCCGCCAGTGCAGCACGTCCTCCTGCTCAATCACCTGCGCGCATGTGAATCCGTCTGAACATGGTCGCCGCCATGACCGCGCTTGCACCGTTCGAATTGGTGACCTCGGCCATGGTTCAGCCCTCCTGCGTCGCCTTTTGAAACTCGATACGCCCGTGATCGCCCGAATATTTTCTCTTGACCAGGATGCGGTCGGCCGGCGTGATGCAGCTATTTTCCAGCGAATTGGCTACATGGGCTTCATCAACGAAGAACTCTTCGTAAGGCAACGGCAGTACGGATGTCTCACCGCCCTGATCGAACGTGAGCAACAAACTGTCCTCGCGCTCGAAGCACAGCCTACTTCAGGCAAAATCGGCCAGTTTCCCGGCTTCGACAACAGCCGATTCCTTACCTGCAAGCAGTGCCGCAACATTCTGCGAAAACTGCTTTTTTGAAATCGGGGGCTTGGTCATGCCGCATCCTGCAAGCGTGGCAACGGCAACGGCGGCCGCGAACGAAAGGTAACGACGGAAGATGGCCAATGGCATGGGGGCGCGGCTCCTTGCTGCGGGCTGGTAGACAGGTGGACCAGGATCAAGCGCTGCACGGCGCTCCATCAGCGCGCAGCCTGGCCCCACCTGGTGCATTGCGGCTACGGTCGCATCTTGCCGCTGAGCCGGATCAACAGGACAGTCTCAGCGCATCCACCACTCAGCCGGCAGCGAGGGCGGTGGCAAACGGGTCGTCGCCGGCATCTTCGTTCCAGACGTGCTCCGCGATGCTGGCGACTTCCTTGGCAGCGTCGTGGCCGAAGATCTTCGCAATGAGCGCCAGCGCCATGTCCGTTCCAGCGGACACGCCGGAGGACGTGAATAGATGTCCATCCTCCACCCAGCGCGCACGCTTCACCCACTCCGCCTTCGGGCCCTGCGACGTCACCCAGGCGAAGGCGCGCTTGTTGGTGGTGGCGCGCCGCCCATCCAGCAGGCCGGCGCGCGCAAGCAATGCGGCGCCAGTACAGACGCTGGCCACATGCGGCGCTGTATGCGCCAGGCGCGCAATGCCAGCAACCAACGCGGCGTTGTCCACCTCGCGGCGCGTGCCCATGCCGCCCGGCACCATCAGGATATCGACTGGGGGCGCCGAATCCAGCGCGTATTCCACCGCAACCGTTGGGCCGGCGCTACTGGCGACTGCGCCGACACGTTCGCCGAGCATCACGATCCTCACCTTACCTTCAAGATTGCCGAACATATCCAGCGGCCCGAACACATCCAGCAGCTGGAAGCCCTCGAACACCAGCATGCCTAGCGTCAGTTGCGCTGCATCTGAGGCCACCTTGTCGCGCCGCGCGCTTGCCGGATGCGCATCGTTGGCCGTTGCGCCGGCGCAGATCATCGCAGCGCTGCCCAGCAGTGCGGTGCGTAGCACCAGACGGCGCGAATGGTTGGCATGGGCCTGCTCCCGTTCGATAGACATGGCAGTTCCTCTGTATGAGACCAACAGTGTGTTGGCGTCGCGCATGGATGAGCCCGCACTGCAGCGCGAGCGATTGCGGTGGTGCGCAGGCCACTGTATGCACCGCTGCGCAGTGCGGTGTGAGGACGCCTCGCATCGGCGTGGCGGCCGCCAGGCATGCTCCACGCGCATGCGTTGACGCGCGCAAGGCCTACTTCAACGGTCGCCTCTCCAGGCAGCGCCGCAGGACAGGCAAACAAGGCTCCGGATGATCGCCACAACCGGCTGCTTGCTGCGCTATCTCTCGCCCGGCCTCACCAAGCGCCTGGGTGCCGCCCCGAACATGCGCTTGAATGCATGGCTGAACGCGCTCGGCGACTGGTAACCGACGCGCTCGGCAACGTGGGCGATATCCAGACCGGTTTCGGCAAGCAGCCTGTGCGCCAACAGCATGCGCCACTGCGTCAGGTAATGCAGCGGCGCCTGCCCGACGGTCTGCGAAAAGCGCGACGAAAACGCCGAGCGCGACATGCCCACGCGCAAGGCCAGTTCGGCCACTGTCCAGGCATGAGCGACATCGCCGTGCATCAGCGCGAGTGCGGCACCAATGTGGCGATCGCCAAGTGCGCCAATCCAGCTTATGTGCGCTTGTGTGTGCGCCTCTTTATTCTCGTGCATGTAGGCGCGAATCGCCTCCACCACCAGCACTTCGGAAAGACACGACGCGACCCGAGCGCTGCCCATCCGATGCCGGCCCATTTCCGCATCGAGCAGATCCAGTGTCGTGCGCACGGCGAAGGCGGATGGCGAGACACTCTGGATCTTCATGAGCCGCGGCAGCGCATCGATCAGAAAGCCACTGTTCTCGCCGCTGAAGAGAATGCCCGCACCAAGCAGCACGGTGTCGTCGCCATCGCCCAGGCGCAGGCTCTCCTGCCCGGCATAACGCAAGACGCCATCGACAGGCACGCATTGCGGATCGCTGGCGACCACGTAGGGCGTATTGCCGATCAGCAGGACGTCGCCTTCGACAACGCGCTTGGGCGCCCGCCGCGGAAGGCGGATCCAGCATTCCCCGCGAATCGCCGCGACCAGCTTGAGCCGATGCTTTTCCGGAAACGACAGCGCCCAATCGCCACGCGCCTCCAGGCGGTTGAGTCCGGCGCTCCTGGCGCCCAGCGCAGCCAGAACCTGCGAAAGCGGGTCATCCTTGGACGATTGCGATGAAATCATGGCCGCGCAAGCATAATCCATCCAATCGGCAGCGCTACTGTGGGTGGCACGTCCATCACGGAGCACGCATATGACGATCGAAGACAAGGTCGTGGTCATCACCGGCGCCGGTAGCGGCACGGGCCGGGCCACCGCGCTTCACCTTGGCGCACTCGGCGCCAAGGTGGTCCTCGGTGCGCGCCGCCAGGCACGCATTGCCGAGGTCGCCAAGGAAATCGTCCGATCCGGCGGGCGGGCGGTCTACCGGCCGACCGACGTCACCGTGCACCAGGAGGTCCTGGCCCTGGTGGACCTGGCCTGCTCGCAATTCGGGCGGCTCGACGTCATGGTCAACAACGCCGGCATCAGTCCACTGTCCCGATTCGATGCCCTGCAGGTCGATGCATGGAACGCGATGATCGATGTCAATCTGCGTGGCGTGCTCCACGGCATTGCGGCCGCGCTGCCCGTCTTGGGCCGCCAGCAGAGCGGTCATGTCATCAACGTGGTCTCCACAGCCGGATTGCGCATCGTGCCGACGATGGGCGTCTATGCTGCGACCAAAAACGCGGTCAGGACTATCAGCGAGGCGCTACGCCAGGAATCCGGGCCACACATCCGCGTCACCGAAGTCTCACCCGGCATGGTGCAATCGGAATTGCTGCATACCGTAAGCGACCCAACGCTGCGGCACACCCTGCAAGCGCAGTCCGAGGCAAGCGGCATGCCCGCCAAGGCCATCGCGCACGCCATCGCCTATGCGATCGATCAGCCAGATGATGTCGAGGTCGGCAGCCTGGTGATCCGCCCTACGTCGCAAGCGTAGTGGGCGTCAATCCATTTACGCGCTGGCATGTCATTTCTTAGCAGCGCTTGAGGGCTTGAAGGCCCACCGGGCGCACTCAGCGCTGTAAGCATGCTCAGGGCCCCCCGCCCTATGCGTGCACATGTGTCGGCTGGGATCTGCTGTACCTGGACAGCAGGACGCAATGCAACATCTCGTTTTCAACCCGTGCCTAAGTCCTGTTAACGAACCGAAGCTCCCTGTTCCGGCACGAGATAGCCTTCACCAGCGGCTGCCGATCGATAAGCCGCATATCCGCTCTCGGATGTCATGCCGACAGCGGGGCACAAGGTCACCCGCAACTCCTGATTTGGGAGCTTGCTCATGAACCGATCTCCGTATCTGCACATTTCTCGGCTGGAATCGGCTGCACCTCAACATCTGCACGCAGGGAGACGTCCCGTTTGTACTCAGAACCAAATTTTTGATAGCGCACCAAGGCCTCTTGCTCCAGTACGAAGTAGTCTTCCTCACCGGAGAACTTTGGACACGCCTCATAGCCCACTTCACCGTCATCGCTACAGTGGCGAACGTAGAGCTTGCCGTTACGCACATCCCCCTCCAACTTTCCGCCACCTCCACGGAGGTTGGTGCCTTCGCTCCATTCGCCCCTAACATGGTTATTCTGCTGATGGAGGTCGAGACTAAGAAAGTGGCCAGAACCGCACTGGGTGGCATAGGCCCATTTCCCTGCGAATTTCGCGCCCGCTGCGCTGGTAGGAGGCGAAGCGTTCGAGCATGCAGTACTCAATGTGATCGCGGTCACCACCATACAGCGCATGATCTGTTTACTGACTTTTTTCTGAGCTGTCATTAAAAAGCCCCTTGATCTGCGCAATCGGCGGATTGGCTATAGGGCTGGGACTTTACTGAAAAAAAACAGTCTCGGCCATGCCGAAATCAGTTATATCTCCGAAAGCACCGATAACGGCAACCGGCGCCAAGCGGCGGACCGGATATATATATTTCAGCAGCACGCTAGTTATTTCATCAGATCTATAGCCAAATCAGCTACGGAAACAATTCCACTTCCAATGTAAATTCAAGGTGCGGCTTCAGCTTTCGGGAGATGTCCTTGCTGCCAGCACTAACGTTGGTCTGCCTGGTGCACGCTCTACCATTGCCTGGAAGCGCGAGTCGCCCAAGGCGCGCTCCCGCGCGAGGTGGTGGCGAATTGAATGCTCGTCCTCTCAGGCTTTATCCGTATGAAGCCAGTTGCATAGACAGACACCCGCTCGGCTGCATCGCAGCCAAGATGCAGATAGACCTTGTGGGACTTGATGAGCTGGCTTTTCGCACGCCTCAGCTGCGTATGCACGCTCGACCAGCGATACTCGGTTGGCAATGCCACCATGCAGGCGCGTACCGGATTGAGTTCGATGTAGCGCATGACCGTGTGCACATACCATTCGGTCTGTACCAAGCAGGACTTGAACCGCCTCTGCCACAGGATTCCGCTGCGCCGGTGCCTGACGTTGAAGGCCTGCACATACAATTGGCCGCTGAGACGCATCGCCGAAAACACTGCGCCAGCCTTATCCGCCGAGACCAGCAGATGCACGTGGTTGTCCATCAGCACAAGCGCATGCACCCGCACAGCAAAGCGCTAGCAGGCCACGCGTAGTAGCCGTCAATAGTGATGCCGATCCTCATCGACCGCTTCTTCCGTGAAAAATTTTTGCAATCTCATCTCACATCGCTGCAGCAGCTGTTTTCCTGCATCCGAGTCCGCGTGGATTGCTTCTTCCGGATTTCCTGCAAACACATCCTCCAGCACCTTGCTTCCTGCCTGACTTGACAGCATCGCCTCATTAGGTACACCACTATCATCTGCAAACCGGTTACTCGCGAGATCGTTGCGTGAGAGCGTGCCCGTGACCGATAGCTGGGCGCATGCGCCGGTAAAGTAAGCCATGGACTCATCTGTTTTCCTTTGTACATCGAATCGATTCAGCCCAGCGGTCAGATGTAATGTCTCGTGCGCTATTGTATTGATCACATCTCCAATATCGCTGGATCGCTCCCTCACCGCATACACCGGCCTTAGTCCACGCACCCCAATTTCGATATGGTTTTTAGAGAATTTGACGCCAGATGGCACCAGTAGAATCTCGTATGAAAGAAAAACTTTCGGCTCTCGAAAGCGAAGCACGTAGCGAATAGCTTGCACGATTTTTCGACAAATCATTTGCTGCGAGTCCGCATTGTCTCTCAACCTTATGCGGACGCGCACCCCTGTATCAGCGGATTCGCAGATGACATCTTGCATCTTTACAGAGCGAATGGATCTCGCACCCGGCAAGTAGCTTACATTTCGTAACAAAAATATAGATCCAAACGCATCGACAGCGGTACCCTGCGCGCCTGCATCTGAAACTTGATCTCGCATGGATCGTGAAGTGGTAGCGCAGCCAATCAATACGCATGCAAGGGCAGTCATCAAAACAAGCATGGGGGCCAATTTTGAATGCCCCCACACCTTCACCAGACTACTGATTCGGACAAGGCGTTGGACGATAGACGCCGTGCGGTGAACATGACTCGAAAGTCGATACCGCTGATGCATTTGTTACTCCCTCATAGGCGGAACTGACGGCAATGGTCTGGCTTCCCGAACCATAGTCCGATTGGAACTTAGTCAGCCTGTATCGCATTGCATCAGCCGAACCGCCATTAGCGGCTGCCCAAGCGTTCACAGCATTCGGATCTACAAGACGAATCGTGTTACCGCTCCTCGTCCAATCAAACAATCGAGAAGCTTGAACTGTGCCGGTAGATGATTCCACCAGGCTGACAGTTACAGTGCCCTGAGATGGATATGGTACTGTCGATCCACTTACATCGACGACAAACTGCGCCGCGTCCGCAGCCTCGGAGGCAGAAAGCATGGATGCGATCAGAGACTGACTTCGCGCAGAGCTACCCGATATTTCTCCATGTATTTCACACTTCTTGGTCGTGTCGCACGAGGCACCCGCCTTCCAACTCACACCAGCACAGCCGCTAAGCAGTAACGGTAGTGCAACTATCACACCAGCATAGAGAAGTGAGGTTTTCATATGATCGCTCTTCCTGAGATAGGCCCCGAGCGGGCCACCTACTTCATAACAGACCACCTCGGTATAATTTATGCAGATTTCCGCATTTCGTAAAATATCAGGCGTATATCATTCATATGTAGTATGTCACTTTTTTGTTTCGAAAGAGACGGTGTTACTTACCTCCTTCAGGACCGCTAACGGGGTCAGGTTGGACCATCCCCGATTTCTGGACTACCCCTGATATCTCGGACACCCAAAAGCGAGGACAATCCTCGCACGGAGGTGTTCGA
>NZ_JAJIUJ010000006.1 GCF_020880415.1 Xanthomonas euvesicatoria pv. euvesicatoria
AAGGCGTGCTGTTGGAAGGTACCTCGAAGGAGACCGACACCGAAGCGACGGTGAGTACAGCTGTACAGTGCGCAGGCGCACTTCGCAGCAGCTTCGCCCTGGCCATTGACTACTTGAACTCCGAGGGTTCGACCACCGAGGAGCTGGGTCTGGCCATCGGCTTTGAGCTTGGGCCACTGGCACTGTCCAGGCTGGGCATGAAGGGCAGTTTGGTGCGCTGCGCAACCGGCAGGGCGGTGCTGGCCTCGGAGGCCGAACAGCGGCAGTGCGATGGCGTGCAGACCGCGATCGGTGAGAAGGCTTACAACGCCGGTACCGACGCGGTTCGTCGAGTGTTCGCATCTGACCGAAAGGTGGCCAACCTCGATTACGCGGCAGCGGTGGAAGAACTGGCCGCGTCGGGTGACCCAGTGGCCAAGGCGGTGTTGGCGGCCCATTACGCAGAGGCGGCCCCCGCGGTCGTACCCGCCCTTGAACAGCCGATCCGCCCGCACTCAGATATCCACTGATGGCGTTGGCCTTCGAATTGCTGCAAGGCGTGGCACCGGACTACGGTGCCACGCTGCATCGCGCCGCAGGCGGAGGGAGGGCTGAGATCTCGGTCACTCGTCCAGGCGGGGCTGTGCATGTTTTCACCCTGGCGATCTCCATCGCCGGGGAGCACGTGTCTGCTCAGGAAGCCCCAGGACACCACCAACTTCCGCAATTCTGCCCTGACCGACACATCAACCCCAACCAAAGCTTCTGCTTGGGATGGGGTGACGGCAAGCCGGGCCACATCATTGACGAAGCGGCAGCCAGACAGTGGTGGTCGACCGTATATCGATTCTTGGCCCATCAAATCAGCGCGAACGTACGCAGGGTCTTCCCTGGCGCGGAAAACGGCCGCGCCCATGGCGACGCGGCCAAGCATCAAGCTATCGCAGAACAGGCAGCCGAATGCTTGGGCCCAGAATTCAAGGCGGCAGCGCAAGCCGGCTTGTTAGAAGTCCGGCAAGATGGGCGGCCGGGAAAGCATCGATTGGAGCTGTGGCGTGGCAAACGACTTCTTGCGCGCGTTTCGCTTCGCAGCAACACCCTGCTTTCTGGAAGATTGGCCTGTCCTTGCGGTTGCCGTCCTGAGCACGCGACGGCGGATTGCGCAGACCACGCCGAAGCTCTGGTGACCTATGTCCTGGAACGGCACCGCTGCTCGCTAGCCGACAGGGCCTTCCTCGATCAATGCGCTGCAGCGGGAAGGGTCTGCTGCGGGACCTTGGAAACATGCGGCCTTCGCATGGCCATCCGACGCAAGCAAGTCGCATCCACGAAGAGAGAGAGCCCCCAACATGCAAGAACTTCGAAATACTGGCGACCGCCAGCCAAGTCAAGGCGACCGCGTTAACGCCGCATGGCAGCAGCTGCAACTCGTGCTTGGCTTCTTCTCGCGAGTGGACACGAAGCTATCGGTCGGTCTGGGCATCAACCTCGGCATGCTGGCGATGCTTTCCACCCGAATCCCCAGGCCGGAAGATCTCACCCTTCTCGTCTCAGTCATTGGCGTGCTGTTCCTGACGCCGCTGACGTTGAGCTTCTGGAACCTGTGGTGGGGATACTTCCCAGAGCTTCGCGGCGGATCCAATTCGCTGATCTTCTTTCTTCGAATCGAAAAAATGACCGAGTCTGATTTCTTGCGCGCTTGCGAGGACAGAACCCTGGATGCGTTTGAGCGAGACCTGCTGGGTCAATGCTGGAGGAACTCCAAGATCCTGGCGTCCAAGTTCAAGTGCTTGAAGCGGTCTTACCTCGCTACTGCCCTGACTATTGCACCTTGGATGGCGCTCATTACGCTGCTGCCATCGCCTGCGAAATAGCCGCGCGTCTTCCAACAGCTAAGGTTTATGCAATGGTTCTTCAATCTTAAGCATCCCCTGGCGATCTATGGGGGTGGCTCAGGAAGGTCGGCCAAGAGGCGCGCTTGGAAAGCCTGCCGTTGTCTTCCAATTTCCTGCAAGCTGGATAGAACTCGCTCATGTTCGCGCCGTCGTACGCCACCGCGATCGCATCGACCAAGCGTGCCCAAGTCAGGATGCCTAAAGTGCATCGGACAACTGTAAGCGGCCCCCGGCTGAAGGAGGGCCCAATGTGGCGTGTCTGTCACGCCATCGAGAATTGCGCGTTGGTCTGAGTCGGCGTATGCATTCTGAATCTCCGCTAGGGCGTAGACCCAGTGCTGGAAAGAGCTGGCAAGGCTTAGTTGCGCGGCGGGAAGGCTGGGAAGCCCCATCTGCTCCTCCCAGTCGTCTGCACAATGTCGATCCAACCATGCATCCATTCGCTTGAACTCGCGGTCCCACTGCAGTCGCCAGAGCGCATAGCCCTGTCCCAAGCAGCACATCTCGGGATGTATGCAGATCTCCCTGGGGATGCGCCCTCCCAAGCCACCCATGGCCGCTAACGCATATCTGGCGCAAGCGCCATGACCTCGTAGATGACTTCGTCGGAGGTGACGGGAAACTGCTCTAAACATGGCCTGGTAGGCTGGGAGTATATGCTCTGCCGACCACCCCGCTCGCTGGTCGCACAGAGATATCAGCTTGGGGAGTGATGGGTAGAAGTGGAAGGTGCTTGGTGCCGGCTCCAGCGCCGCGGCGACCAACGGGTTCGGATTCACCTCAATGGCGCGCCAATACCAGCCGGTGTTCTCACCCATTGACAGGTTTCCCCATAACGGGTGCGCATACCCCGTGCTCGGCGTTTGATATCCAGTGCCGAGCTCGTCTACTGCCCCCTGCCATACTTCGAGCTCGTTTAGCGCCGAAGCTGCTAATTTGCCTTGACATCCCCTATGCAGCATGGAGGTTCTTGCGTCGAGCAGGGACTGGCCGCACTGAAGACAGGCGTATCCATTGCAGCTTACGCCTTTTGTATCGAGTGAAGTGCCGCAGCTCGGGCACTGTAGCTGAAGGGGGATACCATGAATAATGCAGTTCCTGAACCTGTCGTCCTGCTGATACGCGTAGTGCATCCCGTAACCAACGCAGACTGGGCAGTACCGAAGCTCGTCCTGATCAAGCCACCTGCGCGGTTCGGTGAGCAGGTGTGCCACATCACTGAGTTCTTCTTGCTCGGCAAGCTGCGGACCTGCACCTGCATCCGGCAAGAGTACCGCGTGGCCGCGCAAATGGAATCGCCACGCTCGCTTGGTCTTTAGCCAAGTCACGCGTGAGCGATTTAGCCAACCCAAAAGCTGAACGATGGACCACGATGAGCAGTGGTCATCGATCAACAGGCGACTCCAGGAAATCATGCACTATCCTGACGATCAAATCGACCACGTCGTGCGGCAGACACGAATGCGGGCGGACTACGCGCACCATAGTCGGTGTCTTCGATCGCTCGTTCCCAGTCGCTGCGGGTCAGCACAAGATCATCGGCATCGCTGGTCTCCGCGTCGAGGCCCACCAGCATGAGCGCTTCCGCTATCCACTGCATGCTCACCCCCTCTCGATCAATCACGCCCCCGGAGCGGGCACGGAACGCCTCAAACATTTCGTCTGCACACTTTGCGAGGCGAAATCCCTGTGCGTACGCACGCGGCCATAGGTACTGGGTGTACGACCACCCAGATCCCGTCGGATACTGCGCTTCCTCGTCACAACAGCGCAGGCATACTCGTATGTCAGCCGCGTCCTGCAGGCTTCGGAACTCATTGAGTCGCGACATGAACCTCTCACTGAAGTCCGGCATCTGGACCTTGAGTCGGTCATGCATGGCGCACAGCTGGCTTTGGCCAAACAGCACCACCGTCACTTTGATATCTCGAACGGTGAGCCAGTTGACCAGCCGCTTCAGCCACCCGAGCTCCTTCGCGTGGAGGTTCTGAGCTTCGTCAATCACCAGGAAGATGCGTCTTCCGGCGATAGCCAGCGAGTAAAGCGCTCTTTCAAGCTGATTCCGCTTTCCGGTCAGCGTCCGATCAATGCGGCCCTCATAGCCGATCTCGGATAGCAGGTCTTCAATCAGTGCGCCTTCCGCAGGGACCTCTTTGGAGGAGGGTTCATAGACTATGAAGCCGCAGCGTGGGAACTGAACAGGTGCCAGCTTTCTCAGGGCGGCAATGCAGGAGGACTTCCCGGAGAGTGGGTGCGCCCAGAATGCAACCGATGAACGCGCACGGCGAGCCTTATCGAAGATGAGCGTCGCCGCCTCCCTCACGGCGGGCGTGGCAAGTATCGCGTTAGCCCTCAATAACGGATGGTCAGCGAGCAGGTCCGGATAAGTCGCACGGATCGCCGCCACTTTGTCCTTGGCGTGCATAAGTTCCTCACGTTTTCCCAATGACGCTGAAGTCGATCACCGTTGGCTTACGAAGTCGGCGCACGAGCTGCTGTGTGGATTCGCGCTTTGAGCGCGTCGGCTGCGGCTGCTCAGAGGTATATCCCTTGCGGGCCTCCTCGGCGACTATGGAGGCAGCTCGAGTCACCCGGGCTGATTTTTCGTTTGCTTCAAGTGCAGCTTGTTCCTGGTCCGCGAGGAACTCCTGGGCGGGATGTTGGTCAAGAAGGTCATGCGCGTGCTTGATTTTGGCTTTGAGCAAGCGGCGCATCTCGTGCGAGTGCGGATACCGCCAACGACTGGAGATTGGCGTTAGCTCGTCCAGTGCTTCGCCCTCTGCGGTGTAGGCTTTGACGGTAGAAATGTCGTTAGGGTCGGCGTGCACTCGGATCTTCTCACCTACCAAGTCCCAGCGTGCCGCGAGCTCCCTGGATGAATACTCCACGGAGGCATACGTTATGTACGGCAACCTACCCTTCGCTTGACTGCCGCGTACGGTAGGCATGCAGATTTCAAGCCTCAGCGGCAGAGACGTAAGGTCAGGGGGTGGGCACAGTGGCGGCAGCACCCCGCTGGTATTGGAATAGTAATCCAGCAGCTGCTGAGCGGGGCTACTTCCATAATTGGCCTCAGTGGGCTTGTTGTTCCACAGCCCTACTGCATTTGTCATTGCGTGCGTGATGTCCTTCATGGAGATCTTCATACGTACAGCCGCGCGCTCTGGGTGGATTCGTCGCGTGTCTACGGGATTGTTCCCGGTTGTGGCGCGTGAGCGATGGAAGAGCTCTCGTGCCATCCAGCTGAAAACACGCTCAACCAGGCAGCGCCGCTGGGGGCGCTTGATTGCGCCAAAACTGACAGCGGCACCCGCGGATTCGCGGACCTTGGCGCATACGGAGTCGGACAGGTGCGCCAGTGCGTTGTCGACGAAAAGCGTGTCAAAGCCGATTCGAAGTCCACATTGATTGGTGCGCCGCACTCCCGATAGCAACGCTTCCTTGATTTCAACCGACAGGCACTGTCCTGCAATCGCTCGATCGATGCACTCCAGGAAGTCCGCACTGGATGGCTGGCGACGCACTACCAAATCCCATGCCAAGATGTAGTTGGTGTAACGGTCCACCGCTACGATCAGCGTCAACCTCCGGCAGGGGACAAATTTCGTTCCTTTCGGCGTTTCAATGCCGACCGAGATGATCATGTGCACTTCGTGCTCATCTGCCTCTACCACTTCGAAGGGAGCCTTCGCCTCGATCTTTTCCAATGGCGATCTGCCCCGTTTGGAGCGATCTCGGCTGATCTCCCCGAACTGAAGCAGCGCTACCTGTTGATGGTTGTCGGCAAAGAATCGGTGTAAGTATTGGGCAAGACTGGTACGTCCTTGGCGCTCTACGCAGAACGGCCAGTCTGAAGGACCAAGTCCTGCATCAGTGCAGAGCCTCAGGAAAACCTGATGTGCTGTGCGTGGCGTTACCCTCCCCCGATCGTTCCCCGCAGGGTCGACACCCGTCGCCAAGTACTTATCCAAGGCGACTCGGATGCTCGGACGAACCGTGAACGTCTGGTCAAGTGCGCCCGCGTACCCACCGCGTGACAGATGGGGCATTGAGCGGACGGGGCGTCTTCGAACAGGTGGCTTGGTCCGAATTCCCTTTACCAGGCCCATGAAGCCGGCGAGTCGGCCGTCGTGCATCACTTGGAGACATCGGTTCAAGAAGAGTACAACCTGATGACATTGGTAGCCGTGTCGCTCTTCGATCAATGAAACTGGATCGCCTGCGAGGTAGCAAGCAAGCGCAGCCCTGCGACGGTTCCATACAGCTAGATCCTCCGGACTAAGCGCGCTGAAATCGAACGACGGCCACGCCGACATATCTCTGAGGTCAGTGGGCAACGTTCTTCTTGTGTACCTAGGCAAGGCGGGCATGATCGAGCCTCATCAACCGCGTGTGCAAAGACCATGGCGCGGTATCCAGGTTTGATAGAAATGAGCGCGCTCGCAACGCCAGTACGGCTGCCCCAATTACATGGGATGCATGATGGGCATCCAGGTCATTGACTAGATTTCCCAGGGTAGTGAAGCGGCGAAGCCGGACATGGGATTCCACTTCGTCTGCAAGTGGCGCTAGGTCCACGCCTCCGCAGCGGTGAAAGGCTGCGATGGCTGCCTTCCAGTTACGGATGCGCAGGGACGCCTCAATCAGATCGCCAACGGCAACTGATGTGATCGATCGGCCGCAGGCCTCTTGCAGTGCGGAAATTTTCTCTAAGGCGTTGGTGGAGCCGTCGTCTACCACTCTGCCTTGGGACGCCCCATCCTCAAGGACGACCACCGCATCAGCAATCGCCTCCATGTCGCCTATCGAGAGGTCAACTTCTGGCCCGGCATACTCGGCTCGGTGGACCGCTGGATCACCTTCGCAGTAGTAGAACAGCAGCATACTGAGATCGCCACTGAGGGTTACCGCATGGCTAGCGAGCGGCGACTTGAGGTGCCAGAGATTCGAAGAGTTGCTGGTGCGCGCCTGCCGTACGCCCAGGATGCGTTTTCGCGCTCGCGTCGCCAAACTCATTTCGAGAGATCCAGTCCACGCGTCACTATTCAATCGTCTACAACTGACGATCAGGGCGACACCGATGTCACTATCTGGGCCCGCCGTGACAAAGGTCGCCTGCCTGATCGGCAGGCCCTAGGTGTTCAGCGCAACCGTACTCCTAGACTCTCTCGATGACAATTCCTTCCGCGAACCCAAGCGGGCTAAGTACAGATTTAGTTGCAGTTTTCCGGACAGAGTACATTATTAGTGGGCAAGGTCACCCATTCATACTCGTTCCAACCGGGTGCAGTCGTTGGTAAGCCGCTGTTTCTCGGTACGACGCCAAGTACAGAAACAGTTGCCCCGTCAACAGTAAGCATGATTAATGGTACAAATCAGGTTGCTTGGCTTGTTGGGATCTGCCTATGCTCTGCCTGCTCACAGATCCTCTGGTTCCAAGCTCGCTACGCGGTGCCTTGCTTATTGATG
>NZ_JAJIUJ010000066.1 GCF_020880415.1 Xanthomonas euvesicatoria pv. euvesicatoria
GCAGCGATGCGTGCGTAAGACAAGCAAGCTCAGGTCCGCAGTAGCCCATCACCGGCTGCAAAGCCCAGCCATTGCCTGCTGACATCAATCGACCCCGTCCATCCGTATACCGTTTAGCCCGCAGGTCTTGTAGGGCATGCATGGTGCTGTTTCCACCAGCGCTGGGCCTCTTAAATGGACCTTAGCTCCGCTGTCCCGACCGCAAGGACAGGCCTCCTTCTCGGCGCTGGCACTTTGTTGCGGCCCTTCACTGTGCGCCGCTTGCGCGGTGCTCGCTCTCGGGTGCGGTAGGGCCGGACGCTCCGCCTACCGGTTCCCACGAGGCGCACAACGCGCTGGTGGAGAAGAACCGATGAAGCGCACCCAAGACCTGAAGGCCCAATATCAACTTCAGATGGACGAGGAGGGCATCTTGCTCGCCGCCGCGACCATCCTGGAACAACGCCTTCAGCGCCAAGGCCGCATCCACAGCCCCGACCAGGCTGGCGATTATCTGATTGCCCGCTGCGCTCACCTGCCGCACGAAGTCTTCGGCGTCGTCTTCCTCGACACCAAGCATCACATCCTGGCCACCGAGCACCTCTTCACCGGCACCACCGACGCCTGCGAAGTCCACAGCCGAGTCGTCGCCAAGCGCGCCCTGGAGCTCAACGCCGTCGCCGTCATCCTCTTCCACAACCATCCGAGCGGGAATCCGGAGCCCAGCGAAGCCGACCGCAAAGTCACTAAGCGCCTGGAGCAAGCCTTGGGCCTCCTGGACATCCGAGTCCTCGACCACCTGGTCATCGGTGGCCGGCAGCACACCAGCCTGGCCGCAAGGGGGTGGGCATAGCCCCTCCCGCTTCGCTGCTGCAGTGCCCAATGGGCCGGAGCCGTCTGCTGGTAAGCTGATCCTCCCCCCGACACCCGAGTGTGGGCCATGGACTCTTTTAGCCAAGGACGCTGCATCGCAAAAACCCTATCAACAGGCGCTTTGCTGTTGGGATTGGTCGCGTGCGCGGAACCGTCAAACGCTCATCAGGAGAAAGCCATGCAGGATGTGACCTCCGCTGATCTTAAGCACGAACAGGACCGGGTTGCCGCCATCTCGGATGCTGCGCTCCCCCCTGGTTCGGCACCCATGATGACGTGGGATGGCTACCCTGCTTTGCAGCCAGGCCCTGAGCTCTCTCCCAATCAGCTGCTGGAGCAAGTCCAGGCGATGGTCAAGGCCATCCGCAGTTATGGTGATTCGGCCCCCAGCAAGGTTGAGCAAGTTTTGGGAGTGGCTTTGCCGCCCGATGCGAAGCAGGAACGAAGGGGTGTTACTGGACGCGTAGGCAAGGGAAGCTATTCCTGGGCGGTCTGGAAGCCGTATCCGGAGAGTCCTGGCCACATCGTCGAGCTGACGCTGACGCCGGACGCCTGCGTGGCTTACGACGCGATCAGAGCCCCGCTGGAGGCCAGTGGCTTCCGTGTCTACGTGCCCACGTTCGGCGACGACCAGCGGATCTCGTTTGATACAGCGGTAGGTCCGTCCCTGGCCCTGTTCATCGCGGTGACGCCTGACCGTCGGGAATCACCGACGTGCGCCACCGTGGTGAGCTTCGAGCTGGACCGCCGCGATGCTTGACCCTCGCATCGAGCGCATGCTCCAGGAAACCGAACGTCAGTCGGCCTTGCCCCCGTGGGCCGCTCAAAACCTTCGCGAGGCCGTCGAGTCTTCGCCATACCTGGCCGAAATCATGACCAAGGCCATCGACAACGGCGATCTGAAGCACATCAGCGTTTCAAAGACCCCCAACGAGGGGGGGCACTATAGCCACGCCACGCGATCCATCAGCATCAACGCCGATATCTTCTTGAGGTCAAGGCCCGAAGAGCGGGTGGATCAGCTCACCGGCGTTCTAGGGCATGAAGCCGGTCACGCCCTGATGGCCCGTTCCAACGAAATCAGCACCTACAAACTCTCCTACAGCATCGAACAGTCTTTGCGGGAGGGCGCACGTTACGGCGAAGCCACTGTTGACATCACTCCGTTGGCAAAGGACTACATCCAGGCATCGCGCCAAAACGAAGCGTTCGCCGAGCTGGTTTCGATGAATTCGGTCGCCAGCCGCGTCAAGCACGAGCGTCCCAATGCGAGCGAGGGCTACTTGTTGCGGCGGATGGATCCCACTACTCCCTGTGTGAGCAACGGTCGGTTGGAGCCAGGAATACGTTTAGATGCCGAGGGAATTCAGCACACTGGAGGCAACATTGAAGGCCCTGCTATCAAGGCAGTTGGTGTCTGCCAGTTCGACAGGTCAGGCATTGGGCTGGGCGAGCTTGGTAAATCGAATTACAACGATTACTACTTGTCCTACGTGGTGTCCGCAGGGGCTGCCGTCTCTCGAAACCTGGACCAATCGTCCACCCAGTCAATGCCACGCATTGGGCTAAACATGGCCGCATTGGGCAGCAGTCCAGTTCAGGTGGAAGCGGCTGGCATTGAGTTGG
>NZ_JAJIUJ010000067.1 GCF_020880415.1 Xanthomonas euvesicatoria pv. euvesicatoria
GCAGTTCATAGGCCTTGACCGGCTTGCCGGCGTCGGCGATCAGCCGCAGCACGTTCGCGCGGATCGGCGTCAGCCGCAGGCCGCGTTCGCTGCAGGCACGCTCCACCGCGCGCACGAAACCGTTGGCATCGTCGACGTGGTGATGCGGTGCAGTGCAGGCGAGATCTGGTGCGTGGGTGTGCTTGGTCATACAGGCTCCGGCGTCAGGCCGCTCCAATCTTGATGAGTGCCGCATCGATGCGTTTCAAGGCACCCTCGCGTCCGGCCAGGTACACCGTTTGCGAAATATCCGGGCTGACCTGGGTGCCGGTGATGGCCACGCGCAGCGGCTGGGCGATCTTGCCCATGCCCAGTTCCAGCGCGGCAGCAGCGTCGTGCAGCGCAGCCGAGACGTTTTCGACGCTCCACGCATCCACGGCAGCCAGCAGCTCGCGCGCCTTGCCCAGCGGCACCTCGGCGCCAAGCTTGAGGTGTTTCATCACCGCCGCTTCGTCATAGGTTTCCAGCGGCTGGTACCAGACCACGGCTTTTTCGGCCATTTCCTTCAAGGTCTGCACGCGCTCGCGCAAGGCCACCACCACATCGGCGGCGGCCGGGCCGGCGGCGATGTCCACACCGAGCTTGGCAAGCTGGTATTCCAACTGCGGGGCGATGCTGGCCGGGTCGTCGGTCTTCAGGTAGTGCTGATTGACCCAGCCGAGCTTGGCCATGTCCAGGCGCGCGGCCTTGGAATTGACGTCCTTGACGTCGAACAGGTCCAGCAATTCCTGCCGGGTGAACAGCTCTTGGTCGCCGTGCGACCAGCCCAGGCGCGCCAGGTAATTTATCAGCGCATGCGGCAGATAGCCGGCGTCCTTGTACTGCATGACGTCGGCCGCGCCGGTGCGCTTGGACAGCTTGGCGCCCTGCTCGTCCAGGATCATCGGCATGTGCGCGAACCTGGGCACCGGTGCGCCCAGTGCTTCGTAGATATTGATCTGGCGCGGAGTGTTGTTGATGTGGTCGTCGCCGCGGATCACCTCGGTGATGCCCATGTCCCAGTCGTCCACCACCACTGCGAAGTTGTAGGTGGGGAAGCCGTCCGGGCGGAAGATCACCATGTCGTCGAGCTCGCTGTTGGCGATCTCGATGCACCCCTTGATCAGGTCCTCGAACACTACCGTGCCGCCGATGGGATTCTTGAAGCGGATGACCCGGTTGGGGTCGTCGCGATACGGCAGGTTCTGCTCGCGGGCAGCGCCGTTGTAACGCGGCTTTTCCTGCTTGGCCATGGCGGCCTCGCGCATGGCGTCGAGCTCTTCGCGGGTTTCGTAGGCGTAATACGCCTTGCCCTGCGCGAGCAACTGCTCGGCAACCTCCTGGTAGCGCGCGATGCGCTGGGTCTGGTAGATCGGGCCTTCGTCGTAGCCCAGGCCCAGCCAGTCCATCGCTTCCAGGATGGCGTCGATGGCCGCCTGGGTGCTGCGCTCGCGGTCGGTGTCTTCGATGCGCAGCACGAACTGCCCGCCGCGGTGGCGCGCCTCCAGCCAGCAATACAGGGCGGTGCGGGCGCCGCCGATGTGCAGGTAACCGGTGGGGCTGGGGGCGAAACGGGTGCGGCAGGTCATGGAGCGCTCGGCGGACGGGAGTCGGCCGATTTTACCTTGCGCAGCGTGGCCCTGCCCGGCCCGTGGCTCAGCGGTTGTGCAGCAGGTCGCCGTACACCACGCAATCGCCGCCGCTGCGTGCCTTACCCGGGGCGTCGTACAGCACCAGCCAGGTGGGAATCTTGCCGGCCAGGTGCCTGGGCAGGTTGCAGATGGCCTCGGCGCGGTCGCAGTCCTTGCCATGCGGCAGCACTGCCGATTCCAGCAGGTCGTGCTGGAAGCGCACCGGTGCGCGGTTGGCGGCCAGCACGGTGCGCGCATCCGGCCATTTGAACAGGCGAATCTCGCCATTCAGCACCATTGTCGGCCCGGCGAGCAGGTACAGATCGTCGCCGGAATAATGCAGGTCGCGAATGCCCAGCCCGCCCAATTGCAGGAAGTGCTTGCGCAGCAGGGTGCCGTCTTCGTCCAGCGGTGCCAGGCGCAGATGGTCGCCATGCGCTTCCACCTGGATCTCCAGCATTGCCGACCAGCCACGCAGCACCGGCCCACGCAGGCCCAGCAGCAAGCGCTGGCCATCGACCACGATGCCTTCGATATCGAAGCCGTTGTCCTTGCCGGGAATCTTCAGGAACGGGCCGAAATGCGGGTCGTCGGCCAGCAGGTCGGTGAGTTGGTTGTGCTTGGCATCGCCCTTGAGGCGAAGTGCGCGGCGGCCGTCGGCGGCTTCGCGTACCAGCTGCGGGCTGCCGTCTTGCGCCTGCTCGATCGGCAGGCAGGCAAGCAAGCGGCGGTTGCCATCGAGCTTCAACTTGGTCAGGCGTTTGGCGTTTTCAGCGTCGTCGCGGCCGCGCTTGGCGTTCTTGCGCTTGCTGCCGTGCGAACCGACGACCCACAAGAATCCGTCCGACAGGCCCATGCCTTCCAGGTCGGCTTCCTCGCCGTCTTCGCCCGGCAGATCCAGCAGGTCCGCCAACGGAAAGCTCTGCCCTTCGCCGAAGCGCAGCGTCTCGCGCTGTACCGGATCGAGCTTGCGCAGCCGATCCACCGCGCAGGCTTCGTCGCCGGCCACCCACAGCCAGTCGTCGGTGAAGGCGGCGCCGGACAGATTGCTGTGCACCAGCGCACCGGGCGCGAATTCGAGCCGGACGCTATGCGGAATCAGGGTTTTCTTGGCCATTGGGAACCTGTGGGTGATGAATCAACCGAACGCGGCCAGCTTGGCACGCACCACATCGGCCGCCAACTGCCCCGGCCAATCGCGGTCGTTGGCCACCTGCGCCTGCGCGCGGCTGGCCTCGAACGCCGCAAAGTCCAACTCGGCCAGTGCCCACACCGTCTCGCCCTGGGTCTGCGCCAGCACGCCGTCGGCGGGGAAGCCGACATCCATTGGCGCAAACACCGCCGCGTCGCCGGTATTGATGTCCAACGCCGGGCTCCACGGCGCTTGGCCTGCAGTCACCGATTGCGCGACGAACACGCGGTTTTCCAGCGCGCGCGCCAGGCAGCCGATGCGCACGCGCATGGCGCCGGCGGCGGTGTCGGTGCAGCTGGGCACGATCAACAACCGTGCGCCGGCCTCGTATTGCGCACGCACCGGCAGCGGGAACTCGCTGTCGTAGCAGATCGCGATCGCGGCGCGAATGCCGTCCAGTTCGAACACCTTCAGTTCCTCGCCCGGCTCGATCAGCCCGGTGGCCTTTTCGAAGCCGGTGAGCTGCAACTTGTCCTGCCAGCCGTGCAGGCCCTCCGGGGTGAACCAGTCGCTGCGATTGCGGTAGCGCCCCTGCCCCAGATCCAGCAGAAAACTGCCGGCAATCAGGTGCAGCCGATGTTCCCGCGCCAGGCCGGCAAACAGTTCCAGCCACGGCGCGCGCAGCGCCTGGATGGCCGCCAGCGATTCGGGCAGGCCGGCAGAAATCTGCGTGTCGAACGTTGCGCCCAGTTCCAGCGACAGATATTCGGGCAGCACCACCACCCGCGCACCGGCAGCGGCGGCTTCGGCGATCAGGGCCGACTGGCGCGCCGCAAACGCGGCGAAGTCGACTGGCTTGCCGATGGGGTATTTGGCAACGGCAATTTTCATCTGGTGGCCTTTGGGGTGTTGGATCGAAGCGGCGAAGCAATCAGACCAGCTCGCCAACGCATTGTGCAGCGATTTTGCAGACCGTTCGTGATGCTTGTCGGTGGCTGTAGGGCGCTGGCCGCACTCACTGCGACAACGCACGTGTCCACACAACCAAGCTGTGGTCGATCTCGCCATGTTGCAACTCCGCCCACTGCAGGTGCACGCGCATGCCCGGCTGCGGGGCGTAGCCACGTTTGCGCCAGAACGCATCGTTGGGACGGTAATCGGCTGGTTGGCGCGGGTCGTCGGGCGCGCGTTCCACCGAACAGAACGCGGTCGATGCAAAGCGGCCCAACGCGCGTGCATGCGCTTCGCGCCGGTCGAAAAATGCATGACCGATACCCTGCCCGCGATACGCCGGCAGCAGCACCGATTCGCCGAAATAGAACACGCCGGCCGGATCGATGCCTGCCGCACGGAACGGTGCGTGGAACGCGTCGCTGTCATCGAGCAGCGGCAAACCGGTCGATGCACCGATCACCGCATCGCCATCGCGCGCCAGCACGAAGACGCTGTCCGGCGATGCCGCATAGGCCGCCAGATAGTCGCGCTCGTACGCGGCATCGCCTTGGTACAGATACGGCCATGCGCCGAACACGCTGATGCGCAGCTGCGCCACCGCATCCAGATGCGGCAGCACCTGCGTGCCGCGCACCGTTTGCACCATTAACGAGGAGCCAGCCATGCCGCCATGGTAAGCCAGCAAGGCGTGGCTGCAATGCGATGCTTCAACGCAGCCAATGACCATGGTTCCAAACGCAGGTCTGCGGTTGTTGCCACAGCAACCACACCGCCGCTTCGTCGGTGGCCAGCAGTACCCCGAGCAGCGCATTGGTGCTGCGTGCCCAGTAGCTGCCATTGCTCAGCCGTTGCCACGGCCCATAGCTGCGTGCCCGGGCGTAGCCGGTACGGGTGTGCTGCTGCGCTGCCGCCTGCAAGAACGCATGCCCGCCGCTGCGCAGTTGCTGCGCGGTGCGTGCGTGCAGCTGCAGGCCCACCACCCCGCGGCGCCTGTCGCGGTTCAGCGGCAAGGCCGGCAGCGCCGAGCTCTCCCAAGCGTGCGGCAGCGCTGCGGGAAGCAGCGCCACCGTGTCGATACCGGCGGGCAGCAAACGCTGCGCGCGCCGGTGCAAGTGTGCCTGCGTCAGCATGCCGGGCTCAGCGCAGGCTATTGCCAAGCTCGTACCAATCGAGCTTGCGGGTGACCCACATGATGCTGGCCAGGATGCCGAACAGCAGCAACGATCCCATCAGCAGCGCGTTGTCCTCGGAGATCAACAGGCTGTAAAGCACCGCGTACAAGGCGGTGAGCATCACCGAGAAGCCAGCCGCACGGACCCAACTGCGCAACACGCCGGACAGATAGAAGAACTGCAGGCCGATACACGCCGCCGCCGAGACCAGATAGGCCTGCCAGAACGCGATGTGTTCGGAAAGGCTGAGCAGCAGCAGGAAGAAGATCGCCAGCGCCAGGCCCACCAGCAGGTACTGCAACGGATGGATGGGCAGGCGCTTGATCAGCTCGAACAGCACGAAGGCCACGAAGGTCAGCACCACGAACAAGATGCCGTACTTGCTGGCGCGGTCGGCCTGGGTATACACGTCCACCGGGTCGACCAGGCGCACTTCCAGCGTATCCAGCGCCGCATGGCTGGACTGCAACTGGGTCTGCGCACCGGTGGCCAGCGACGACAGCGACCAGCTCGCATCGAAGCCCTTCGGCCCGATGCTCGGCGCATTCGGCAGGAAGCGGCCGCCGAAGGACGGGTGCTGCCAGTCCGAGCGCAGGGCGATGTCGTTGTTGTCGGCGATCGGCGCGATGGCCAGCCGGCGCGTGCCGTCCAGCACGAACTGCATGTCCACCACGTTGCCGTCCTGCAGCCGGCCGGCGAGCGGGTCGGCCAGCGGACCCAGTTGGGCATGGATGCCCGCCGAACGGTCGGCCAGTGCGCCTGCGCCGCTCTCCAGCGCCAGCGCGCGGCCATCGACCTGCAAGCGCGGCGTGCCGACCAAGCCGCGCACGTCGGAAATACCGATTGCCAGATACGGCTGGCCATACACACGGGTCGGCGCAGCCGCGTAGTCGAAGGGGTCGTACTCGGCATGCAAGGTGGCCTTCCAGGAATACACCTGCACGCGGTACAAGCCCACCTCGCGCACCGAGGGCACCATTTCGCCGCTGAGTTTCAGGCGACGCGGCGTTTGCAGCAGCGTACCTTCGCGCTTGCGCCAGACCTTGCGCTGGTTGCCCTGCTCGTCCGGCTCGGTGACCTGCACGTCTTCGGTATACGGCAGCACCCGCACCGGCGCGATGAACTGCTGCTCGCCGGCCTTGCTCTGCGCCACCCGCTCCACCGCCTCGTCGCGGTAGCGCGCGCGGTCCTGCACCGCGCCACGGATCAGGAGCAGCGGAATCAACAACAGCAGGATCAGCCCGCCGATGGTGGCGAACCGCAACAACAGTTTCAGGGATTTCATCGGCCATCCTCATCTTGGGAGGTGGCCAGGGTGCGCTGCGCCGGTGTCGGCGGTTTGAGGCGAATTTGAAGCGAATGTGAAGTGGGCAACCCGGACATCCGGCGACCGGCACTGTGACGCATTGACGAAATACGGCTTTCAACGCTCCAAAGTGCCACCCGTGCCCAAAACGGGCTTCCGTTTGATCGGCAGCACTTCGCCTGGCCGCCGCACGCAGCCACTTCACGCGTAACGATGCACGGGCAGGTGCGCAGCCCCAAATCCCTCCTTTCATCTGATCGCAGCTTCCAGTTCGCCGCGCTTCGATGAGGTCTCGAGCCGCAGCCATTGCATCAGCGCTGCCGTGGCCGCACGCCCACTCGGCAGTGATTTGGCAACTGCGCACGACTGCATTCCTCTCTTAACCTGGAGCTGCCTTCCATGAACTCGCACCGTTCGCTCGCCCTTTGCCTGCTCGCCGCCCTGAGCCTGACCGCCGCCACCGCGCAGGCGGCAGTGCACGGCATGGGCCTGAAGCCTTCGTCGTTGATGCAGCCGGTCACCCCGCTGTTCGGTACCGCGAGCGTGAGCACACCGCTGCCTGCCAGAGTCGACCTGACTGCATGGGCGATCACGCCGGGCGACCAGGGCCAGGTCGATGCCTGCGTGTCATGGGCGACCGCTCACACCCTGACCGGTTGGTATGCCAACGCCAACAGACAGGCCCAGACGCGCTTTGCCCCGATGTACCTGTACAGCCAGGTCAACGGCGGCGTGGATGAAGGCTCTACCCTGGAAGCACCGCTGCAGATCGCGCTTGCGCAGGGCATCGACACCGAGCAGCACTATTCGTGGGGCAACTACGATTGGAAACACCAACCCACTGCCGCCGACAGGGCCAACGCTGCCAGGAACCCGACGCCGTATCGCCATTACACCGTGCTGTATTCGGGCAGGGGGAATGGGGGAAGCGCCCTGATCCAACAGATCAAGCTCGCCCTTGCCTCTTCCACGCCGGTGGCGATCGGCTTCTATGTGCGCCAGGGCTTTGAAGACCTGACAGCCCAAAATCAGGTCGATTACGACACCACGACGCCGATCCTGGGCGGGCATGCGGTCATCGCGCTGGGCTACGACAGCGAAGGACTGATCGTGGAAAACAGCTGGGGCACCGCATGGGGCAACAAAGGCTTCGGCAAACTGTCCTGGTCGGTGGTCGCCAAGGATGTGATCGGCGCCGACGTGGTGTACTAGCACGACGCGGCCACGCGCCGTACGCTGAGTGATGCAGGCGCGGCATGTGCCCTGGCGCATGCCGCAGCCTTGAACGCGCGGCTGCCACCGGCGCCAACCAGCCGCGACAACGGCCTGCAGCGACTCAGCCGATCGGCAGGCGCAACACCGCACGCGCACCGCCACCATCGCGGTTGCCCAGCATCACGTCCCCGCCATGCAGGCGCGCAACCTCGCGCACGAACGGCAAGCCGAGACCGGAGCTGCGCTGGCCGGTCTGCGGGCGTGCCAGCGAATAGAACCGCTCGAAGACGCGCTCGAGCGCGTAATCCGGCACGCCACTGCCGCGGTCTTCAACCAGCAACTCCCAGTGTCCGTCGCGCAGCCGCGCCTGCAGGCGCACATGGCTGTCTTGCGTCGAAAACGCGATGGCGTTTTCGAGCAGATTGATCAGTGCCTGCCTGAGCAGAAACCCATCGCCCAGTACGTGGTGATCGCCTGGCGCGCCAGCCCCTGCGTCCACCTCCACGGTGATGCCCGCCGCCGCTGCACGCAGCGCCACCGCGTCCGCCGCAGCCTGCAGCAGCCCATCAATACCGATGGGCTCGCGCTTCTGCAGCCAGCCGTGCTGCTCCACCTCGGCCAGTGCCAGCAGCTTGTCGATGGTTTCGGTGAGCCGGTGTTCCTGCGCGCGGATGGTGGCAACGAAGTGCTGGCGGTCGGCCTCCGGCAGTGGCTCGGTCAACAACTCCGAGGCACCGCGAATGGCCGCCAGCGGGCTTTTCATCTCGTGCGTCAGCGACTGCACGTACTGCTCCACGTAGGCCTTGCCTTCCAGCTTGCGACGCATGCTTTCCAGCGCCTGGCCCAGATCGCCGATTTCATCGCCACGCGGTTTGGGCGGCGGTACCGGGATGCCGGCGCTCACCGCCTGCGCATAGCGATTGAGCCGGCCGATGCCACGCATCAACCACCAGGTCATCAAGATGCCGATCAACACGGAAATGCCGATCAACCAGGCGCCGCGCTGCAGGATGTTGCGCTGGCTGGCTTCGATAAACGGGTCGATGCTGCGATTGGGCTGCGCCAGGGTCAGCACGCCGATCAGTTTGCCGGGGTCGTCCGGTGCGTAGATCGGCGCGGCCACATGCATCACCGTGGCGGCAGGGTCGCCATCGATGTCCGGGCTGGAACGCGCGCCATATTCGCCGCGCAGCGTGCGATAGACATCGTTCCAGCGCGAGTTGTCGCGGCCCACGTCGCGGCCCAGCGAATCGAACACCACCACGCCGCGCGCATCGGTGACGGTCACGCGGTAATCCACCGTGTTCTTGCGAAAGCGCCATACCCACGCCTTGGGGTCGCGCTGCTGGGCCCTGGCCACGTTGCGCGCGAAGCGGCCATCGGCAAGCGTGCCGGCAGCCAACTCGCCACTGGCCATTTCCGCCAGCACATTGGCCGCATCCACCAGCGTGGATTCCATCGCCTGGCGCACCCCTGGCTTGACCTCGTTGACGAACACGCGCATCACGAAGAACGCGGCCAGGCCCACGATCAGGAAGAAGCCCAGGAACAGCTTGAGACCAAGCCGCATGTCAGCCCGCGGCCTCGCTCAGTTCACCAAATGCGTGCCGGCGCATGCCTATACCTCCAGCGCGTAGCCAAGGCCCCGGTGGGTGCGGATCGGGTCGGCCGGCACGCCGGCCAGGCGCAGCTTGCCGCGCAGCGTCTTGATATGGGTGTCGACGGTGCGGTCGGCACTGTCGGCGCTGGCGTCCCAACCGCGGTCCATCAGCTGCGCACGGCTCAGGATCGCACCGGGGCGCTGCAGCAACGCTGCCAGCAGCGCGTATTCGTAGCGTGTCAGCGGCAGCAGGGTCTCGCCATAGCGGATGCGGCTGCCCTCGCGGTCGATCGCAAACGCGCCGTGCGGCTGCCAGCCCGATTCGGCCGGCGCGCCGGCATGGCGTCGGCGCAGGCGCGCACGCACGCGCGCCACCAGCTCGCGCGGCGAGAACGGCTTGGCCATGTAATCGTCGGCGCCCAGCTCCAGGCCGAGCACGCGGTCGATCTCGTCGTTGCGCGCGGTCAGGAAGATCACCGGCACCTGGCTGAAACTGCGCAACGTGCGGCACACCTCGAACCCGTTGATGTCCGGCAGGCCCACATCGAGGACCACCACATCGGCCGGATCGGCGCGCAGACGCGTCAGCGCATCGCGGCCCAGCAGGCAATGCTCAGGTGCATAGCCCTCGCTGCGTAGTGCGTAGAGCACGGTATCGGCAATGGCGGCTTCGTCTTCGACGACGAGCACGCGGGCGGCAGACTCGGACATGCCGCGCAGCATACCGGCATGCGGGCACGGCCTACAGGTCGAGGTGATCCCCCATGGCGTGGCACGACGGGCGCACACGCCGCATTGCTCGCGGCATCGCGCGGCCTCTGGATGTCGCCACCGTGCGCTTGCGCTGCGTCGCCCGCAATGGGCGGCAACAAATCGCGCCGCAGCCTCTACACTGCCGCGATGAACTATCGCCACGCCTTCCATGCCGGCAACCATGCCGACGTGCTCAAGCACATCGCCCTGCTTGCCCTGATCGACACCCTCAAGCGCAAGGACACCCCGTTCTTCGTGCTCGACACGCATGCCGGGCGCGGCCGCTACCAACTCGGGGGCGAAGAGAGCCGCAAGACCAACGAGGCCGATGCCGGCGTGATGCGGCTGATGGCAGAGGCCAGCTTGCCCGAGGTGGTCGAGCGCTATCTGCGCGCGGTACAGGCCGACAACCAAGCCGTCGCCCGCCCCGCCACGCCCGGCCAGAAGCCCACCCGCCCGACCGCCGGCATCCAGCTCAACTACTACCCCGGCTCGCCGCTGCTGGCTGCGCAAGCACTGCGCGAGCAGGACCGCATGGCATGTTGCGAACTTCAGCCCGACGAAGCCGAGGCGCTCAAGGCCCTGTTCGCCAGGGACAGCCGGGTACGCGTGCACGCTGGCGACGGCTACGCGGCCATCCGCGCCTTCCTGCCGCCACGGGCTGGCGAAACCAAGATCGGCCGTGGGCTGGTGTTGATCGACCCGCCCTACGAATCGCAGGACGCCGAATACCCGCAGATCATCCATAGCGTGCGCGAAGCGTTGGCGCGCTGGCCGCAGGCGATCTGCATGGTGTGGTACCCGATCAAGCTGCGCCGCAGCCTGCAGCCGTTCATGCGCAAGGCCGCCGCGTTGCCGGCCAAGTCGGTGCTGGTCGCCGAGCTGCAGGTGCGCCCGGACGACTCGCCGCTGCGCCTGACCGGCAGCGGGCTGCTGATCGTCAACGCGCCCTGGCAGTTCGACCAGATGCTGGCGCCGGCGTTGCCGGTGCTCAAGCAGCATCTGGGCGAGCCCGGCGCCTCGACCCGGCTGGAGTGGCTGCGCCAGGACGGCTGAGCCGGCAGGCGCGTTCGCCTACCCGTCGCGGTGGGTAGGCAGGCGGCAGCGCACCACGCGCACCGCGTCGGCGGCATGGCAGGTGCCGCGAGCACCTCCAGCGCAGCGTAAACAAACGGGCGCTGCGCCGGATGCCCATGTCCCAGCAAGGCCGGGCCGGGCGACCAATGCCGTCCGGCGGCCCCGCGGCGTCCACTCGGCTGCCACAGTGCGCGCCCCATCACGCTCACGACCGGCTCACGGCTCCGCTCGTTACAGTTGTGTGAGAAGCACTGCCACCTCCTGTCGGCCCCCGGCGGCACACCGGATTCATTCACGGTTGCGCGCCGGGCTGGTGCCAGAATCTTCCGATCTTTAAGGAACACCGGTCATGGCCATTCGCAATCGCATGCCTCCCTGGCATGAAAACTTCAGCCTGCCCAATGGCCGCACCCTTCTGCTTCGCCCGATCCGTCCCGAGGATGGTCCGCCGCTGCAGGGAGCCTTCAGCCTGTTGGGACCGGAGGAAATTCGCGCGCGCTTTGTGCGCTCCTCCACCGAAATCACCCCGGAGATGGTGCAGCGCCTGACCCATCCCAACCCCAAGAGCGAGATCGTGCTGGTCGCCGCCGAGCAACTGCCGCCCGGCGAAGCGCTGGTCGGCGCGGTCGCGCGCGCCGCACTGGTGCCGGGCACCCGCCAGGCCGAATACACCATCCTGGTCAGCAGCTTCGTCGCCGGCCAGGGGCTGGGACGGCAGCTGATGCGCAAGTTGGTCAAGTGGGCACGGCGCAAGTACCTGGACTGCCTGTTCGGCGATGTGCTGCAAAGCAATGTGCCGATGCTGCAGTTGGCAGAATCGCTGGGCTTCAAGCCGCAGGCGCATCCGGAGTCGCCGGAGCTGGTGCGGATGGTGTTGGAGCTGGATGCTTGAGGGGCCGGGAATGGAGAATTGGGAATGGGGAATCGGTTTAAAGCGGGTGAGTTTTCGCCTGGTTGCAAGTCCCTTGCCTGCACACCCTCGCATGACACGCTGCAAGTACGTTTTCGTACGTGCAACGAACCGCTCTCATTTGGCCGCTAGCCAACTCTATTGTGCGGTGTCCGAGCCGATTCTGGGACCGTTGGCGGCATGGACGCGGCCATCCAACCCCCATGGATGGGTTCACGGCGTGTCCGGCAAGCGGTAAGGGCACCGCGCAATCGACCAGTACCGCGGCTTTGTGCTTCCTGAACTCGCGCCGCGCTTACGTCACGCCAGTCCCCCCAAGGTCAGCCTGCGCGCCCCACCGCCTTTCACACCAGATGGACCGGCCGCAGCGGGGGCTCTGATAAAATCGCCGGCTGATGCCGTCGCCTACCTTCCCCTCCCCGCCGCTGCCCAAGTCTGGCCAGCTCCGCGCCTACTGGCGCGCTCCGTCCTCTCCGACTGCGCTGGCCTGGTCGATTGCGCGGGCAGCCGAAGCGCATGCCGGCCCGTTGCTGGTCATCGCACGCGATAACCAGAGCGCGCACCAGATCGAAGCCGATCTGCACGCCTTGCTCAGCGAACAGGCGGCGCTGCCGGTGGTGCCGTTTCCCGATTGGGAAACCCTGCCCTACGACCAGTTCAGCCCGCATCCGGAAATCATCAGCCAGCGGCTGGCCGCCCTGCACCGCCTGCCCGGCCTGACCCGCGGCGTGGTGATCGTGCCGGTGCAGACCTTGCTGCAGCAGCTGGCGCCGCTGAGCTACATCGTCGGCGGCAGCTTCGATCTCACCGTTGGCCAGCGGCTGGATCTGGATGCGGAAAAGCGTCGCCTGGAAAGCGCCGGCTACCGCAATGTGCCGCAGGTGATGGACCCGGGCGATTTCGCGGTGCGCGGGGGCCTGCTGGACGTGTTTCCGATGGGCGCGGACACGCCATTGCGCGTCGAGCTGCTGGATGAGGACATCGATTCGATCCGCGTGTTCGACCCGGAATCGCAGCGCTCGCTGGACAAGGTGGACGCGGTCAAGATGCTGCCGGGCCGCGAAGTGCCGATGGACGATGCCAGCGTGGAGCGCGTGCTGGCCTGCCTGCGCGAACGCTTCGACGTGGATACCCGGCGCAGCGCGCTGTACCAGGACCTGAAATCCGGGCTGGCGCCATCGGGCATCGAGTATTACCTGCCGATGTGCTTCGCCAAGACCGCAACGCTGTTCGATTACCTGGACAAGCGCGTGCTGCCGGTGATCGCCACCGGCGTGTCCAACGCCGCCGACGCCTTCTGGGCCCAGGCGCAGAACCGCTACGAACAGCGCCGCCACGATGTGGAGCGCCCGCTGCTGCCGCCGGACGAGCTATACCAATCGCCGGATGCACTGCGCGAGCGGCTCAACAAGCTGGCGCGTATCGAAGTATGGGCCAGCGATCATGCGCGCATCGATGAGGCCGCCCCGCTCGGCGACCAACCGTTGCCGCCGCTGCCGGTGGCCGCAAAGGACGCGCCGGCCGGCCAGGCGCTGGCGACGTTCCTGAGCCATTATCCGGGCCGCGTGCTGATCGCTGCCGATTCGGCCGGCCGCCGCGAAGCCTTGATGGAAGTGCTGGCCGCCGCGCAGTTGAAACCGGAGCTGGTCGCCGATGTGCCGGCGTTCCTGGCGGGCACGCTGCGTTTTGCCATCACCGTGGCGCCGCTGGAGGACGGCTTTGCGCTGGATCAACCGCAGATTGCGCTGCTGACCGAGCGCCAGCTGTTCCCGGAGCGGGCCAATCAGCCGCGCCGCACGCGTCGGGTCGGACGCGAGCCGGAAGCGATCATCCGCGACCTGGGCGAACTGTCCGAAGGCGCGCCGATTGTGCACGAGGATCACGGCGTGGGCCGTTACCGCGGGCTGATCGTGCTCGATGCCGGCGGCATGCCCGGCGAGTTCCTGGAAATCGAATACGCCAAGGGCGACCGGCTCTATGTGCCGGTGGCGCAGTTGCACCTGATCAGCCGTTATTCCGGCGCCTCGGCCGAGACCGCGCCGCTGCATTCGCTGGGCGGCGAGCAATGGACCCGTGCCAAGCGCAAGGCTGCCGAGAAGGTGCGCGACGTGGCCGCCGAACTGCTGGAGATCCAGGCACGTCGCCGTGCACGCGCCGGCCTGGCGTTGCAGGTGGACCGCGCAATGTATGAGCCGTTCGCGGCCGGATTTCCGTTCGAGGAAACCGGCGACCAGTTGGCCGCCATCGATGCGACGCTGCGCGATCTGGGCAGCAGCCAACCGATGGACCGCGTGGTGTGCGGCGACGTGGGCTTCGGCAAGACCGAGGTTGCGGTGCGTGCGGCGTTTGCCGCCGCCAGCGCCGGCAAACAGGTCGCCGTGCTGGTGCCGACCACATTGCTGGCCGAACAGCACTACCGCAATTTCCGCGACCGCTTCGCCGATTACCCGATGAAGGTGGAAGTGCTGTCGCGCTTCAAGAGCACCAAGGAAATCAAGGCCGAACTGGAAAAGGTCGCCAGCGGCGAGATCGACGTGATCATCGGCACGCACCGCTTGTTGCAGCCGGATGTGAAGTTCAAGGATCTCGGCCTGGTCGTGGTCGACGAAGAACAGCGCTTCGGCGTGCGCCAGAAGGAAGCGCTCAAGGCGATGCGTGCCAATGTGCATCTGCTCACGCTCACCGCCACGCCCATCCCGCGCACGCTCAACATGGCCATGGCCGGCCTGCGCGATCTGTCGATCATCGCCACCCCGCCGCCGAACCGCCTGGCGGTGCAGACCTTCATTACTGCCTGGGACAACACGCTGCTGCGCGAAGCCTTCCAGCGCGAACTCAGTCGCGGTGGTCAGCTGTATTTCCTGCATAACGATGTGGAAAGCATCGTGCGCATGCAGCGCGATCTGTCGGAACTGGTGCCGGAAGCGCGCATCGGTATCGCGCATGGGCAGATGCCCGAGCGCGAGCTGGAACGGGTGATGCTGGATTTCCAGAAGCAGCGCTTCAACGTGTTGCTGTCGACCACGATCATCGAATCGGGCATCGACATTCCCAATGCCAACACCATCATCATCAACCGCGCCGACCGCTTTGGCCTGGCGCAGTTGCACCAGTTGCGCGGCCGCGTGGGTCGCTCGCATCACCGCGCCTACGCGTACCTGGTGGTGCCGGATCGCCGCTCGATGACCTCCGATGCGGAAAAGCGCCTGGAAGCGATTGCCTCGATGGACGAGCTCGGCGCCGGCTTCACCCTGGCCACGCACGACCTGGAAATCCGCGGCGCCGGCGAATTGCTGGGCGAAGACCAGAGCGGCCAGATGGCCGAGGTCGGTTTCAGCCTCTACACCGAACTGCTCGAGCGCGCAGTGCGCAGCATCCGCCAGGGCAAGCTGCCTGACCTGGATGCCGGCGAAGAAGTGCGCGGTGCCGACGTCGAACTGCACGTGGCCTCGCTGATTCCCGAGGATTATCTGCCCGACGTGCACACGCGCCTGACCTTGTACAAGCGCATTTCCAGCGCACGCGACCCCGATGCGCTGCGCGAACTGCAGGTGGAGATGATCGACCGCTTCGGTCTGCTGCCGGACCCGGTCAAGCATCTGTTTGCCATCGCCGAGCTCAAGCTGCAGGCCAATGCGTTGGGCGTGCGCAAGCTGGACCTGGGCGAAAACGGCGGGCGGCTGGTGTTCGAGGCCAAGCCGGCGATCGACCCGATGACCATCATCCAGATGATCCAGAAACAGCCGAAGATCTACACGATGGATGGCCCGGACAAGTTGCGCATCAAACTGCCGATGCCCGAAGGCGCCGACCGTTTCAATGCGGCACGCGGCCTGTTGGCGGCATTGTCACCGGGCTGAAGCGCTGCGGCGCCGGCAAGCGGCGACCGCACCGAGCACGATCACCACGTATAAAACGCGACCAGGCAGGCGGGCAATCCACCGCCTGGTCGCATTTGCCCGTCATGACTACCGCAGCACGCGCGCCGCGCATCCGGTTTGGATAAAAGCGCCCGCCGGTGCTTCACGCGCGCGAAGCCGGGGCGTCACCTGCAACGCCGTGCCGGAACGGGGCGAACTGTCCGACGGGACAGGCTCGAACAGTCCCCCTGAGCCTGCTTCCGACAAAGCTGAGCAATTAATCCACAGGCGGTGACGGGTTTCGCAAATCCGTCATTGCGCTGAATTTTGCCTAAATATTTCCAAAAGGCGCCGATACCTGCATAGACCGGCATGGCCCGTGTGCAGCGCTGCTCACACCCGTCCAGGCCGTTGCGACCTTCCCAGGCCATGGTACGCACCCGTGCGCCATCGCACCGCTTGAGGCACCAATGAACACGCCACTGTCCGATCTACCCGCGCCGCTGACCCTTGCCCTGGAGGGCGAGATGACCATTCGTCGCGCGGCCGAGCTCAAGCCGTTGCTGCAGCCGGCCTTGCTGCATCCGGGTGGATTGCATCTGGACCTGGCCGCCGTCAGCGAGATCGATACCACCGGCCTGCAATTGTTGCTGGCCACCAAGCAGGCGATCCAGGCCGATGGCCGGCCGTTTTCGTTGACCGATTCCAGCCGTGCGGTGGTCGATGTCATCGAGCTGCTCGGCCTGCTCGAGGCCCTGTACCCGCATGCGGTTGCAGGCCTGGGCGAACGAATTCACTAACGGACTGGTGACGCGCGCATGGACATGAACCAGCTGATGCAGACCTTCCTGGCCGAGAGCCGGGACCTGCTCGAAGACATGGAACGGCATCTGCTCGAAGCCGAGCGCGGCGAACCGTCGCCGGATGCGGTCAATGCCATCTTCCGCGCCGCGCACACCATCAAGGGCTCCGGCGGCCTGTTCGACCTGCCGCAGCTGGTCGGCTTCACCCATGTGGTGGAGAGCGTGCTGGATCTGGTACGCGACGAAGCGCTGAGCTTGAGCTCGGAACTGATCGGGCTGCTGCTGGTGTGCTGCGACCATATCCATGCCTTGGTGGAAACCGCCGCAGACCCGAGCCACGCCGACCCGGTCGCGCTGGCCGCCGAAGCCGAACCGCTGCTGGCGCAATTGCAGACGTATCTGCAACGCAGCGCCTGCGGCGTCACTGCAGCCGCGGTTGCGCAAGGCGCACCGGAAAAGCAGAGTGGTTACTGGCGGATCACCCTGAAACTGTTCGCCGACGCACTGCGCTTCGGCAATTCGCCGCTCAAGCTGATTCGCAACCTGCGCAGCCTGGGCTCGGTCGAATCGATCACCACCGATATCAGCCAGCTGCCGGCATTCGACGACCTCGATCCGGAAGCCAACTACCTGGGCTTCCAGATCCTGCTGCGCAGCGATGCCGACCGCGCCGCCATCGAAGAGGTGTTCGAATTCGTCCGCGAAGATTGCGATCTGGAGATCGTGTCGGTTCCGGCGCCATCCGACGCCGCTGAATTGCTCAGCGCCGAAGCGGCAGCCAGCCCCACGCCGAACAAGCCGCTTGCTGCAGTACCCAGCGCCGCTTCGGCCCCAGGCCGTGCCGCGCCGGACGCTGCCGCGCGCAGCGCCGACGCGCGTTCCATCCGCGTGGATGCCGACAAGCTCGATCGCATGATCGATCTGGTCGGCGAACTCATCATCGCCGTGTCCAGCACGAGTGCCAATGCGCAACGCACCGGCGATGCGCAGTTGCTGGAATCGGCCTCGATCCTGGCTGGCCTGGTCGAAGACGTGCGCGAAAGCGCGTTGCAGCTGCGCATGGTCAAGATCGGCGGCACCTTCAGCCGCTTCCAGCGCGTGGTGCACGACGTGGCGCGCGAACTGGGCAAGGACATCGCGCTGGTGGTGGCAGGCGAAGACACCGAACTGGACAAGTCGGTGGTGGAAAAGATCGGCGACCCGCTCACCCATCTGGTGCGCAACGCGATGGACCACGGGATCGAACCGGCCGAGGTGCGCGTGGCGCGCGGCAAGCCTGCGCGCGGCACCGTCGGGCTCAACGCATATCACGACTCCGGCAGCATCGTCATCCAGATCACCGACGACGGTGGCGGCTTGAACCGCGACCGCATCCTGGCCAAGGCACTCGAACGTGGCCTGATCGAACCAGGCCGCCAACTCAGCGACCGCGACGTCTTCGCGATGATCTTCGAACCGGGTTTCTCCACGGCGGAAAAGGTCACCAATCTGTCCGGGCGCGGCGTGGGCATGGACGTGGTCAAGCGCAACATCACCGCACTGCGCGGCACGGTCGAGATCGACAGCACCGCCGGCGTGGGCACCACCATCTCGGTGCGCCTGCCGCTGACGCTGGCCATCATCAACGGCTTCCAGGTCGGCGTGGGCAAATCGGTCTTCGTGGTGCCGCTGGACGTGGTCGAAGAGTGCGTGGAGTTCACCCCCGACTACGCCAGCGACTACATCGACCTGCGCGGCAGCGTGTTGCCCTACGTGCGCCTGCGCGAACTGTTCGCGCTGGGCGGCAAGACGCCCTCGCGCGAAAGCATCGTGGTGATCCGGCAGGGCGCACAGCGCTTCGGCCTGGTGGTGGACACCCTGCTCGGCGAATGGCAGACGGTGATCAAGCCGCTGTCCAAGGTGTTCGCGCAGGTCAAAGGCATCAGCGGCTCGAGCATTCTGGGAAGCGGCGATGTCGCATTGATTCTGGATGTGCCCAGCCTGATTCAGCAGTTGCATCCCAACCAGGACGCGTTGGCGGCCTGAACGCCCGCGCCATCGCTCCGTCCGAACCGTCGTTTGTCGTTACCTGACCCCAGGAAGCTACCGTCATGTCACACCGTCTACCGATCGCTACGCAGTTGTGGTTCACCGCCGCGCTTGCAATCGCCCTGCCCGTTGTCGTGGTCGTCGCCGGCGTGGCGCTGGCGCTCTCGCACGCGGCCTTGCTGGGCGCCAGCCTGGTTGCAGCATTGATCAGCGGCGCCTTGCTGGTCTGGGCAATCCGTATCGCCAGCGCGTCGCTGGAGATGGCCACCACCACGCTGGACGCGTTCTCGCGCGGCAACTTCGATGTGGCGCTGCCGCAGGTGCGCGACGACCAGGCCAGCGATGTCCTGCGCGGGCTGCGCAAGGTGCAGAGCGGCATCCGCCATGTCAACGAGGAAATCAATCGCGTTTCGCGCGAACACGATGCCGGCGAGATCGACGCGCGCATCGACGTGGCGCGCTTCGAAGGCGATTTCCGCGCAATGGGCGACGGCATCAACCGCATGGTGGCCAGCCATATCGCGGTGAAAAAGCAGGCGATGGCCTGTGTAGCCGAGTTCGGTCGCGGGAACTTCTCCGCCGAACTGGAACGGTTGCCGGGCAAGAAGGCCTTCATCAACGAGATCGTCGACCAGATCCGCGGCAACCTCACCGGCATGGTCGCCGAGGTCAATCGCATGTCGGCCGAGCACGATGCCGGCGATATCGATGTGGTCATCGACACCCAGCGCTTCACCGGCGATTTCCGTCGCATGGCCGAAGGCATCAACGCAATGGTGGCCAGCCATATCGCGGTCAAGAAGCAAGCCATTGCCTGCGTCAGCGAATTCGGCCGCGGCAACTTCACCGCACAGCTGCCGTTGCTGCCGGGCAAGAAGCGCTTCATCAACGACACCATCGAACAGGTACGCGGCAACCTCACCGGCCTGATCGCCGAGATCAACCACATGTCGGCCGAACATGAAGCCGGCGATATCGACGTGGTCATCGACAGCAGCCGCTTCGATGGCGACTTCCGCAGCATGGCGCTGGGCATCAACCAGATGGTGGGCGCGCATATCGCGGTCAAGAAGCTGGCGATGGGCGTGGTGGCCGAATTCGGCCGCGGTAACTTCGATGCACCGCTGGCGCAGCTGCCGGGCAAGAAGGCTTTCATCAACGACACCGTGGAGCGCGCGCGCGGCAACCTGCGCAGCATTTCCGAAGTGATCCAGGTCATGGGCGCGATGGCCGAAGGCGACCTCACCCACACCGTGGAAGGCCGCTACGAAGGCGCCTTCGCCGACATGCAGCGCTACGTCAACACCACCATGAGCCGCCTCACCGAGATCGTCGATGAGGTCAACCGCAACGCCGAAAACCTGGCCAGTGCGTCGGAAGAGGTCAGCGCCACCGCGCAGGCGCTGGCCCAGGCCGCCAGCGAACAGGCGGCCGGCGTGGAAGAAACCAGCGCCTCGCTGGAGCAGATGACCGCCTCCATCGCGCAGAACACCGAAAACGCGCGCGTCACCGACAGCATGGCGGCCAAGGCGGCCAGCGAAGCGGCCGACGGTGGCGACACCGTGCGCGCCACCGTGGTGGCGATGAAGGACATCGCCAAGAAGATCGGCATCATCGACGACATCGCGTATCAGACCAACCTGCTGGCGCTCAATGCCGCCATCGAAGCCGCGCGCGCCGGCGAACACGGCAAGGGCTTTGCGGTGGTCGCCGCCGAAGTGCGCAAACTGGCCGAGCGCAGCCAGATCGCTGCGCAGGAAATCGGCGAAGTGGCCGGCTCCAGCGTGGAACTGGCCGAAAGCGCCGGCCGCGTGCTCGGCGAGATGGTGCCTTCGATCCGCCGCACCTCCGACCTGGTGCAGGAAATCGCCGCCGCTTCCGAAGAACAGACCGCCGGTGTCAGCCAGATCAACACCGCCGTGGGGCAATTGAACCAGACCACCCAATCGGCCGCCGCCAATGCCGAAGAACTGGCCGCCACCTCGGAAGAGATGAGCGCGCAGGCCGAACAGCTGCAGCAGCTGATGGGCTTCTTCCGGCTGGGCAATGGCGGCCGCGCCGCGTCGGGCAGCAACAGGCAGGGTCCGCGCAGGATCGCCGCGCATGCGCCTGCCACGGTGAGCAGCGCGCAGCCACGACGCACCAACGTGCGCCAGCTCAGTGCGGTCGCCGCCACCGCCGATGCGATCGACGAATCGCAATTCGCCAGCTTCTGAGGAGCCGACGATGCAAGCGCTTCCTGCAACCGACCGCCAAGTGCCGTCTTCGACGGCACCGCAGCAATACCTCACGTTTTTGCTGGGTGGGGAAATGTTCGGCCTGGGCATCCTGGGCATCAAGGAAATCATCGAATACCGCATCCCCACCGACGTGCCGATGATGCCGCCGGCACTGCGCGGGGTGATCAATCTGCGTGGAGCGGTGGTACCGGTGGTGGATCTGCAGCAACGCTTCGGCCGCAACGCCAGCGCGATCACCAAGCGCAGCTGCATCGTGATCGTGGAGATCGCGCATGGCCAGCTGCATCAGGTGCTCGGGCTCCTGGTGGATGCGGTCAGCGAAGTGCTGGAAATCGCGCCTTCCGACATCGTCGACACGCCCAGCTTTGGCGCCGGCATCGCGCGCGACTTCATCCACGCCATGGGCAAGATCGGCGAGCGCTTCGTGATCCTGCTCGATGCCGATGCCGTGCTGGGCAACGACACGCTCGCCCAGCTGCCGGCCGCCGAGCTGGCGGCCTGACCTCACGCATGCACTCAAGGACTCCCATGCGCCCCGCCCTTCTCTCCTGCAACTGCACGCTGGCCGGCCCGGTCCTGGTCGTGGACGACAGCGTGGTCCAGCGCGAACACGCCATGGCGCTGTGTCGCCAGCTCGGCGCAAGCGTGGTCGACGGTGCCGTCGACGGAAACGCGGCACTGGAATGGCTGACGCGCGCCCAGGCGCCATCGTTGTTGCTGGTGGATCTGGAAATGCCGGGCATGGACGGCGTGCAGTTGCTCGACGCCCTGGCGCGCGGCAAATACAGCGTGCCGGTGGTGGTGGTCTCGCAACGCGGCGGTGCCTTGATCGATGCAGTGATGCAACTCAGCCGCAGTGCCGGCGTGCGCGTGCTCGGCGGCATCGAAAAGCCGATGAACCTGCAAGATCTGGCCACCGTGCTGGATTGCGAACCGGAGCCGGCCGCCGATGCACCGGCATTCGCGCCGGTGGCGATCTCGCCGCTGATGTCCAGCGGTGGTGCCGCCGCCTCGCGGCTGGACCGCGCCATGCGCCGCGGCGAGATCCGTGTGGCCTACCAACCCAAGCTCGACCTGAAGGACGGCCGCCTGCGTGGCGTGGAAGCGCTCGCACGTTGGCGCCGCCCGCAAGGCGACATGATCGGCCCGGACCGTTTCATTCCGCTGGCCGAACGCGAAGGCTTGATCCACGCGTTGACGCAGCAGGTCATCGACAAGGCCATCGCGCAATTGGTGGACTGGCGCGGCGAAGGCTTCGACCTGAGCCTGGCCTTGAACCTCTCGCCCCGGCTCTTGGGCGAAGATCATTTTCTCGAAGAGCTGTGCGCCAAGCTGGGCGAGAACGGCCTGAGCCCGGCCGACCTGGTGCTGGAACTCACCGAAAGCGCCATCGTGGAGCCGGCCAATGCGCTGAGCATGCTGGCGCGTTTGCGCCTGCACGGGTTCGGCCTGTCCATCGACGACTACGGCACCGGCTTCTCCTCGCTGCAGCGGCTGGCCAGCATTCCCTTCACCGAACTCAAGCTGGACCGCAGCTTCGTGCATGCAGCGCATCGCAGCCGCAGCCAGCGCACCGTGCTCGAATCGACGCTGGAGCTGGCGCATCGGCTCGAGCTCACCGCCGTGGCCGAAGGCGTGGAAACGCCCGACGACTGGCGGCTGCTGCGCGAACTTGGCTGCGACCTGGCACAAGGCTATCTGATGGCCTCGCCGATGCCCGGGCCGATGCTGTCGGAGTGGTGGCGCGAACACGCCATGCGCATCGCACGCCTGAGCGACAGCACGTTCCACAGCGATGCGGATGTGGCCTGAGCCGATGAGCACCGCGACCGCCATCACCGAACAGGAGTTCGGCCGCTTCCAGCGCTTCATCTTCGAAGCGGCCGGCATCACCATTTCCTCCGGCAAGAAGGCGATGCTGTGCGGCCGCCTGGGCAAGCGCCTGCGCGAACATCAGTTCAGCACCTATACGCAGTACCTGCAGCTGCTGGAAAGCCGCCAGGACCGCAGGGAAATCCAGACTGCGATCGACCTGCTCACCACCAACGAAACCTATTTCTTCCGCGAGCCCAAGCATTTCGAGCTGCTGCGCAGGCTGGCCGGCGAACACCGTGGCGGGCTGCCGTTCCGCTGCTGGAGCGCTGCAAGTTCCAGCGGCGAGGAAGCCTACAGCATGGCGATGGTGCTGGACGACACCTTGCAGGGCCGCCCGTTCGAGGTGGTAGGCACCGACATCAGCACGCGCGTGCTGGCCAAGGCGCGCACGGGCCATTACGCGCTGCAACGCATCGACGGCATCCCGCAGGCCTATCTCAAACGCTATTGCCTGCGTGGCCAAGGCGAGTACGACGGCACCTTGCTGGTGGAGCGGCGGCTGCGCGAGCGCGTGCAGTTCGTGCACGCCAACCTCAATGCCGCGCTGCCGGCACTGGGCAGCTTCGATGCGATCTTCCTGCGCAATGTGATGATCTATTTCAACGGCCAGACCAAGCGCGAAGTGATCCTGCGCGTGCTGTCCAACCTCAAGCCGGGCGGGCACTTCTGCATCGGCCATTCGGAAAGCCTGAGCGAACTCGACATCGATCTGGTCCAGGTGGCACCCTCGATCTTCCGCAAGGCATGACCCAAGGATTCACCGTGTCCACAGCGCTCCATCGCCCCGCCGCCAACCCCACGACCATCAAGGCCATGGTGGTCGACGATTCGGCAGTGGTACGCCAGGTGCTGGTGGGCGTGCTCAACGACGCGCCGGGCATCGACGTCATCGCCACTGCCGCCGACCCGCTGCTGGCGATCGAAAAAATGCGCCAGCACTGGCCGGATGTGATCGTGCTGGACGTGGAAATGCCGCGCATGGACGGCATCACCTTTCTGCGCAAGATCATGAGCGAGCGGCCCACGCCGGTGGTTATCTGCTCCACGCTCACCGAAAAAGGCGCGCGCGTCACCATGGATGCACTGGCCGCCGGCGCGGTGGCAGTGGTGACCAAACCCCGCCTGGGTTTGAAGCAATTTCTCACCGACTCTGCCGACGAACTGGTGGCGACCGTGCGCAGCGCAGCGCGCGCCAACGTCAAGCGGCTGGCTGCGCGCGTAACTGCCGCGCCGCTGGAAGCGGAGGTCAAGCACACCGCCGATATCATCCTGCCGGCACAAAGCGGACGTGCGCTGGCGCAGACCACCGAACGCATCGTCGCCATCGGCACCTCCACCGGCGGCACCCAGGCCCTGGAAGAAGTGCTCACCGCGCTGCCGCGCGTCTGCCCCGGCATCGTGATCGTGCAGCACATGCCGGAGAAATTCACCGCTGCCTTCGCCGCGCGCCTGAACGGTCTTTGCCAGATCGCCGTCAAGGAGGCCGCCAACAACGACCGGGTGATGCCGGGCCGTGCATTGATCGCACCGGGCGGCAAACATCTGTTGCTGCGTCGCAGTGGCGCGCAGTATTTCGTCGAAGTGCTGGAAGGCCCACCGGTCAACCGGCATCGGCCCTCGGTCGATGTGCTGTTCCGCTCGGCCGCGCGCGCGGCCGGCAGCAATGCGCTGGGCATCATCATGACCGGCATGGGCGACGATGGCGCCGCCGGCCTGCTGGAAATGCGCCAGGCCGGCGCACGCACGGTGGCACAGGACGAACACACCAGCATCGTGTTCGGCATGCCCAAGGAAGCGATCAAGCGCGGCGGCGCAGACCGTATCCTGCCGCTGGGCGCGATGGCGCGCGAGATCGTGACGCAGCTGCAATAACGCGACAGACGTCCACGTCACGCGCTCAACGCTCTGACAGAGCCACCGCGTCTACCGCGTCTTCCGCGCGACAGACCCACTGCACCTACTGGACAGAGCCTGTGCACCTGCTGGACACAGCCATTGCCCGTGCTCCAATGCAGCAATTGCGTCTGCTCCAACGCAGCCACTGCGTCTGCGCCGCATCGACGCGCGCATTCTCCTATCCATGAAAGACCGCCACATTCCCTTCTCCCGCCGGCGGGAGAAGGTGCCCGAAGGGCGGATGAGGGCAACACGCTAACCAGCCAGCTACAGCTGCGACTCCAGCGGCAACCAGCCCATCACCGCTGCTGCGCCACGTCGCCACACGCTCGCCGCCGGCTCGCGCGACCACACCTCGGGCGGCTGCGCGGCATCGTCGTGCCAACGCAGCTCGCCCTGCTCCAGGGTCACGCGGTAACTCACCGGCGCACTGATCTTGTGGTTGTACAGCCGCTCCAGCTCCGCGGTGACCACTCGGTCGTTGAACAACAGGCCCATTTCGGTATTGAGGTTCATCGAACGCGGGTCCAGGTTGAACGAGCCGATGAAACCGCTGCTGTCGTCCACGACAAACGCCTTGGTATGCAGGCTGGCGCCGCTTGAACCGAACAGGCTGCCGTCCGGCTTGCCCATCGGCTTGAGCTCATGCAGGCGCACGCCCTGCTGCAGCAGCGGCACGCGATAGCCGGCATAGCCGCTGTGCACGGCCACCACGTCGTTGGCCGCCAGCGAGTTGGTCAGAATGCTCACGCGCACATCGCGCTGGCGTAGGTTGCCGATCCAGCGCATGCCCTCGTCGCCCGGCACGAAATATGGCGAGATCACTTTGAGCTCGCGCTGTGCGTGCGCCATTTCGCCGATCAGCACCGGCGTCATCCAGTCGGCTTGCGGCGGCGCACCTTCGGCTTTTTCCGGCGGGTCGGAGACGGTGCGCGCCTGCGACACCCAGTGCACCGGTCGGTCGCCCTGCATCAGTTCACGCACGCTTGGCGAGCGCTTGAGCCGCTCCACATACGGATGCGCGCGCACCGATGCCATGCCCGCGTCAAGGCTGCCACGCAAGGCCTCCAGTGCCTGCGGCTTTGCGGTGACCAGCGCAGACAGCGGCAAGGCATTGGGGCTGTTCCAGTACGCGTCGAACACCTGCTCGGCCTGGCCCACCGCAGGCCCCATCAGCGCCGCATCCATATCCATGAAGTTGGTGTCGCGCGCCGCATCGAAATATTCGTCGCCCACGTTGCGCCCACCCACCACCGCGATGCGGCCATCGGCAATCCAGGCCTTGTTGTGCATGCGGCGATTGATGCTGAGCATGCGCAGCACCATCTCCACCCCACGCATCAAGGTGCCTTCTCGCGCGCGCGTGGGGTTGAACAGGCGAATCTCGATCAGCGGATGGCTATCCAGGGCAGCCAGCACCGAATCGCTGCCATGGATATTCATGTCGTCCAGCAACAACCGCACGCGTACGCCGCGATCGGCCGCGCGCAGCAATTCGTTATGCAGCAGGTTGCCGGCGAAATCGGCATGCCAGATGTAGTACTGCAGATCCAGGCTGCGCCCGGCCGCACGCGCGGTGAGCGCACGTACCGCAAACGCATCGACGTTATCCGGCAGGATCACCATGCCGGTCTGATCGGCGTGCGCCTGTTGCAGTGGCGCCACCACCTTGTCGATGGGCGTCGCCACCGCCGTGGCAGGCAGCACGTGACTGACCGGCCCGCGTTGACGGTCGGCAAAGCGCCCGTAGCCGTACAGCGATAACGCGCTGGCCAGCACCAGTACCAGCAGCGCAATGCCGAACCATTTGAAAAAATTTCCGCTTTGTCACTGCCGATTCCGCGATGCGCAGCGCGGCAGTGTAGAGCCCACGCGGGCAGGCCGGTGTGCAGACGCTGACACAAGCAACCTCGACAATTCCCGCGAGAAACAGACGGGTGTCGTGGAAGTGTCGTGGACGCGAGTACTCGCAGCACCGCGTGCCGCACAGGGCGAACGTGGTGGTTTACGGCGTCATCAGCGGTATGGCGCGCCAGCTGCCGAAGCACCATCGCGCGCCCGCGGCGCTTACCAGATGGTCACCCGCTCCTTGTCGCCACGCACCATCGCATCGCCGGGCTTGCACTGGAACGCCTGCGCAAACGCCGGCATGTTCGACGGCGCACCGTTGGCGCGGAAATTCGCCGGTGCGTGCGGGTCGGTGTTCAGGCGCACGCGCAATTCGCCATCGGTGAAGTTGCGGCGCCAGACCGTGGCCCAGTTCATGAAGAACCGCTGGTCCTGCGAATAACCATCGATCTGCGTGTTGGCGGCCGGCTGCTCCTGCAACGCCATTTGCAAGGCATCGTACGCCACGGTCAGGCCGCCCAGATCGCCGATGTTCTCGCCCAGCGTCAGCTTGCCTTTGACGTGCACGCCCTTGATCGCTTCATAGCCATCGAACTGCGCCACCAGTCGGTCGGTGCGCTCGGTGAACAACTTGCGGTCTGCATCGGTCCACCAGCTATCGAAGTTGCCCTTGGCATCGAACTGGCTGCCGGAATCGTCGTAGCCGTGCATCATTTCGTGTCCGATCACCGCACCGATGCCACCGTAGTTCAAGGCCGGATCGGCCTTGGGGTCGAAGAACGGCGGCTGCAGGATGGCGGCCGGAAACACGATCTCGTTGCGTGTGGCGTTGTAGTACGCATTCACCGTCTGCGGGGTCATGTGCCACTCGCGCTTGTCGACCGGCTTGCCGATCTTGTCCAGCATGTCGCGGTAGTTGAATGCCTGCGCGGCCTGCATGTTGGCAAGAAAGCCGTCGCCACGCGTCTGAAGGCCCGACCAATCGCGCCACTGGTCCGGGTAACCGATCTTGGGAGTGAAGCTGGCCCATTTCTCCAGTGCGCGCTGTTTGGTGTCCGCGCTCATCCAGTCGAGCTTTTCCAGCCGCGCCTTGAGCGCCGCCGACAGGTTTTGCACCAGTTGCTGCATCTGCTCCTTTGATTCGGCCGGGAATGCAGATTGCACATACAGCTGGCCCAGGGCCTCGCCCATCGCCTCGTTGACCGCATTCAAGGTGCGCTTCCAGCGCGGCAGCATGTCCTGCTGGCCGCGCAGGGTCTTTGCGTAGAAATCGAAATTGGCCTGCTCGAACGGCTTGGCCAGATACGGCGCCGCTTCGTCCACCGTATGGAAGCGCAGATACGCCTTCCAGGTAGCGATCGGCGTATCGGCCAGCATCGCATCGAGCTCGGCGAAATAGCCCGGCTGGCTCAGCGAGAAGGTGCCGGCCGGCACCTTGAGCGCTGCGAAAAACGCCTTCCAGTCGAAGTGCGGCGTGATGGCGTTGGCGCCGGCCACATCGACCGGGTTGTAGCGCTTGGCCGGGTCGCGCAGTTCGATACGCGACAACGACGCATTGGCCAGGCGCGTCTCGAACGCCATCACCGCCTTGGCCTGCGCGGCCGTCTGCGCTGCCGGGATACCCGACAGCTCCAGCATCCGCGCGATGTAGGCCACGTACTGCTCGCGGATCTTTGCCTGCGCCGGATCGGTGTAATAGCCCTTTTCGGGCAAGCCCAGACCGCCCTGCCCTGCGTAGGCGATCATCTGCTCGGAATTCTTGTAGTCGGCATTGGCACCGAACGAAAACACCAAGCCCTGGCCTTGCGCATAACTGTTGCGCAACCAGGCGGCGATGGACGGCGCATCGGTCAATGCGTCGATGTCCTTCAACTGCGGCTGCAGCGGCGTAATGCCCGCTTTGTCGATCGCCGCTTCATCCGAGCCGGTCCGCCACAGGTCGGCGATCTTGGCATCCACCGAACCGGCCGACAGATTGCCGCGCGCCAGTTGCTCCACCAACGCGTGCTGGATGGTCAGCGAGCGCTCGGCCAGCACCTCAAAGCTGCCCCAGCTGGTGCGATCGGACGGCACCGGATTGGCCTTGAGCCACTTGGCGTTGACGAACCCGTTGAGGTCCTGACACGCAGCGATGCTCGGGTCCAGGTCGCTGCTGCTGAATGCCACGATCGGCGCATCGAGCTTGGACACATCCACCTTGGTCGATACCGCCTGCGGCGCGGCAGGCGCCACCTTGGCGGTGTCATCGGAGGCGCCGCACGCAGACAGCGCGACCACGATGGCGACCGCAAGCGACAGCGGAGCTAACTTGCGCAACTTCATTGAATTCTCCAGGGCATGACCGCGCAGGCGCGATCGAAAAAAGTCGACATCCGGTCGGCAAGCGCTGGCGAAGAACCGCGCAGCGCAGGCGCCCGCCTCTTCGTCAGTCGCTCTGCAACCGGCCAGACCACATCCGTGCAGCGGCACCGCAACATGAAGTCGATGCCGTGCGCCATGAAAGTCCATTGCATCTGTACAGCACGTGCGCGTCCGTCATCGGCACCGCCACGCACTGCTTCCACTCCACCTGCATGCCGGCGCAACGCGCGCCATCGCATGCGCTCAACGCCGCGCGTAAAACGGCGCCATCACCAGATACACCGGATACGCCAGCACCATCAGCGCCAGGGCGAGCTCGTGCCCCGACGCCGCATCGGCCCACGCTTCCATCTGTGGCGCCGGCCCAGCCACGCCAAACCCCAGCAACAGCGCCCCCATCGCGCAGATCAGCAGTGCCAGCGCCAGTCCCGCGCCGGAGATGTCGCCAGCAGCCAAGGCGACAAACGCGGCCCCGCCGGCCACCAGCATGCCGAGCGTCACCAGATACGCGCGACAGTAAACGGCAGTCATCTGCCGGGTTCTCCGTTTGCTGGACATCGTGTCTCGCCTGCGCCTCGGTGCCGAGCGCGTATTACCCTCTCGCACCGCTTCCATTCATCACCGCACGCAGCCGCTTGCAGCCGCATGCGCACAAGAACACGCGCTGCGCGCACCGCACGCAGCGCTGCAACCGCCAACGGCGATTACTTCGCCTTGCCCTGGTTGGCCACCGCTTCGGCCGCGCGCTTGGCCGCTTCCGGGTCGCCCAGGTAACGGAAGCTGCGCACCTGCAGGTTGTCGTCCAGCTCGAACAGCAACGGGATGCCTGTGGGGATGTTGAGCTCGAGGATCTGCTCGTTGGAGACATCGTTGAGGTACTTGTACAGCGCGCGCAGCGAATTACCGTGCGCGGTCACCAGCACGGTCTGCCCGGCCTTCAACTGCGGCGCAATCGCGTCGTGCCAATACGGCAACACGCGCACCAGCGTGGTTGCCAACGACTCGGTCCCCGGAAGAGCGTTGCGGTCCAGGGTGGCGTAGCGCCGGTCATGGCACGGGTGGCCCGGGTCGTTGACGTCCATCGCCGGCGGCGGGATGTCGTAGGAACGGCGCCAGATCTTGACCTGCTCCTCGCCGTGCTTGGCCGCGGTTTCGGCCTTGTCCAGCCCTTGCAGGCCGCCGTAGTGGCGCTCGTTGAGGCGCCAGCTCTTGGACACCGGCAACCAGTCCTGGTCCAGTTCCTTCAATGCGCCCTGCAGCGTGTGGATGGCGCGCTTGAGCACCGAGGTGTGGGCGACATCGAACTGCAGCCCTTCGTCCTTCATCAGCTTGCCGGCCGCCACAGCTTCCTGGCGGCCCTGGTCGGTGAGTTCCACATCCACCCAGCCGGTGAAACGGTTGTCCAGATTCCATTGGCTCTGGCCATGGCGCAGCAGTACGAGTTTGCGGGTCACTACGGTTCTCCGATTGGGGCCGATCAGCCTGCGATTGTAGCGGCAGCGCGTGCATCGCAGGCGTGCACGAGATCGCCACAGGCAGCGCGCGATGCTTTCGCAATGCAGACCAACGATCCCGTCTTCGCCGGTTGGGACGGCAGCGTGATTCAGGCGCGACAGTTGCAGCAGCAACTGGCACGGCGCGTGGTGCTCGATGACGCGGTGAGCGCAACGCCGCAGTTGCTTGCGGGGTTCGATGTCGGTTTCGAAGACGATGGCCAGACCACCCGTGCGGCTGCCGTGTTGCTGGATGCGCAGACGCTGCTCCCGCTGGAAACGCACGTCGCGCGCGTGCCGACCTCGATGCCCTATGTCCCCGGCCTGCTCAGTTTTCGCGAATTGCCCGCGTTGCTGAGGGCCCTGGCGCTGCTGTCGCGTACGCCGGATCTGGTGTTCATCGATGGCCAGGGCATCGCGCATCCGCGCAGGCTGGGCATCGCGGCGCACTTCGGCGTAGTGACCGGCCTGCCGTGCATCGGCATCGCCAAGCAGCGCCTGGCCGGCAGCTTCGCTGAGCCTGGGCCCGAACGCGGCGACCACACGCCGATCCTGCTGGGCGGTGCGCAGATCGGCTGGGCACTGCGCAGCAAACCGCGTTGCAACCCCTTGATTGTCTCGCCCGGCCATTGCGTGTCGATGCAAGGCGCGCTCGACTGGACCCTGCGCACGTTGCGCGCCTATCGCCTGCCCGAGCCTACGCGCCTGGCCGACCGGCTGGCCTCGCGCCGCGGCGAGGTGACGGTACCGGCAGCCTGCTCCGGTCAGCTGCTGTGAGCAGGCGTCGCGTCAGCGGCCACGTGCCACAGCCCCAGCGCCGGCCGCATAGGCACGGCGCTGGGGCAACCCATCAGTTGTAAGTGATGACGATGCGACCGGAGCCGTCGATCCGGAAGAAAATCAGTTGCTTGTCGGACGCAGGCCGGTAGTTCACCAATGGCCCCACTGCATAGGGCTGATCGCTGCACGAGGACGAGGACGCAGCGACCTGATAGGTGGTCGCCGTGCTGAGCGTCGGCCCTGCAACACTCCTGCCGGAGTAGACCGCATAGCAGCCGACCGCGCTTCCATTTATCAGGAATGCCAGCGAGCGGACATTAGCGGACGCACTGATGATGCGACTGGGGAGGGCCCGGGCGCTCTGCGCACTACCAAGGCAGGGCGCCAACGCGGCCATCACCAAGAAGAGCAGCGATGTTGTCTTCCTTCCTGAGATCGATAAGGACATAACGTATTCCTCGGATTGGGAGTGAGAATCTGAAACGCATCGAGTAAAACGCTAAAGCGCGAGCGACTTGCCGCCAGGTGTGCACCGCAGACGATGCGCAGCAAGCGACCGTTGCCGATCCGTCACCTGAGACGCATGCAATGAAGGCCAAAGCGCTCGTGGATCGTGCAGCGCCGCCATTATTCATGGCGCGATGACGCACGTGACCTGGCACGCTGCATTTAGGTGGCGGCGGTACGTTTCCCGCCATGCAACTTCGTTCGTGTTGCAACTTCGCCGCTGCCAGAACCTCGTCCACCGATACCTGGCGGCAACAGCGGTGGCGAGGCCTGGAGACAGCCGCTTGCGTTGCAAGATCAGGCCGGCCATGGCGGCCACAAGCGCCCCGGGCCTTGCCGATGGGAAACATGCGCACGGCAATGGCGCCCGCGCCGAGCTTCAGTAGTGCGGCCTGCATGATCCCGGACCGCAGCGCTGGATGCGTCGTCTTCGCTGCCAACAATGTCCTCGTTGGCACCGCATCTGCCTGCAAAGACCGGGGCTGTCTCGCGCTGAGCCGCTGCTACCTCGTACCGCTTCCGTAAGGCATTCGCGGTGCGGCACCCGCTGCCGCGCCGATGGCGCGTCCCCCGACGCGCAGGAAGCGCCATGACCCGGACACTGCGTTTTACGCCACGCGCCCGCCCCGGCCACCGCGCATGCGAAGCTCGTGCCCACGTCATCAACTCCGCGAGACCGCGCATGACCACCCTGATCGCTCCACGCGTCCATGACATCGGCGGACTGGAAGTGCGCCGCGCCGTGCCAACCCTGCAGGCGCGCAGCGTCGGCCCGTTCGTGTTCGTCGACCACATGGGCCCAGCCGTGCTGGAGCCCGATCACGGCATCGATGTACGCCCGCATCCGCACATCGGCCTGGCCACGGTCACGTTCCTGTGGGCCGGCGAAATCGGCCACCGCGACACGCTGGGCTCGGATCAGGTGATCCGCCCCGGCGACGTCAACTGGATGACCGCCGGCCGCGGCATCGCCCATTCCGAACGCACGCCTGGCCCGGAGCGCGCACGCGAACACGCCTTGCACGGTATGCAGACCTGGATCGCCTTGCCGCGCTCGGCCGAAGAAACCGCGCCCGCGTTCCATCACCACGCGGCGGCAAGCCTGCCGCAGCAGCGCCGCGACGGCGTGTGGCTGCGCGTGATCGCCGGCCGCGCATATGGCGAGGAATCGCCGGTACAGGTGTTCAGCGGCACGCTGAATGTGGCGCTGGATCTGGCGCCCAACGCCGAACTGGATCTGGACACCGGGCACGCCGAGCGCGCCCTGTACATCCTGGAAGGCCAAGCGCAGCTGGACGGTGCCGACGTGCCAGCTCGCCACCTGATCGTGCCCTCGCCCGGCGCCCGCGGCCGCCTGCGCGCCAAGACCCCGCTCAAGGCGATGCTGCTTGGCGGCGAGCCGCTAGATGGGCCGCGTCATCTATGGTGGAACTTCGTGTCCAGTTCCAAGGAACGCATCGAGCAGGCCAAGGACGACTGGCAGGCAGGCCGCTTCGGTAGCATTCCCGGCGACGACAAGGAGTTCATTCCGCTGCCCGAGTCACCGGCCCCAAAACCGGTTAATTACCCTTGAAACCGTGCGCTGCGCGAGTGGACCAACACGCGCGATCACCAGGTCTCTTACCGGAAGTGCCACGCTGCACATGCGATGCCAGGCACAGGTGCGACACCACTTGAGCTGATTCGCAAAACTGTGGTAGTGATGGCCTTGTAGACGGAGCGCGTTGCGTAGACGGCAGTCCTTGGACGGGGAGTTCGAGGCACTGCAACGGCACGAAATCGGCGCGCCCGCATCGTCATCCAATGCCGGGGAATCGTGTATGAAGTCTGCATCCTGCCTTGTTGGCCTGAGCTTGCTGCTGGCCGCTGCCACCGCCCATGCCCAGACCTCGCCGGTCTGCCCGCCGTTGCCACCGGCCTCCGGCCTGCAGTGGAACGAGCTCGCCGGTGCCGATTACCTGGTCTGCAAGGCCATGACTGCCGATGGCCGGCAGGTGGTCGGCGTGATGCTCACTACCCGCGACCCGGCGATGACACTGGCACGCGAGCGGCGCGCCGAAAAGGGCCAGATCCAGCAGGAAGATTTCTACTGGTACAAGCTCGATCTGGGCGGCCGCGACATGCCGGGCACGGAATCGCGCCGCGTCACCGTGGTCGAACTGGGCAAGAAGCGCTACGCCCAGCTGTGGATCGATGGCGCCAGCACCGAAGAACTCGCCTCGATGCAGTCGATGGTGCAGAACATGGATCTGCAGCCGGCCAGCCTGGCGCTGCAGCGCTGACGCAGCGCGCGTCACAGCCCCGCGCACTGCTGCACCCGTCTTGCAGCGCGCGGGTTTGCCGGCACGCTGCAGACAGTATCTGACGATATCTGCCGCGAGCGTGTCGCCGCAGATCACCATTGCGCACTGATGCTCGTGCCCTCGCGTGTCGCGCCGACGCGCATGAGGCGACGCCCGAGCGGCTTGCGCATGCACCAAGCGCACCGATGCGTCCAGCCGCTCAACGATTTTGATTCCGGCGGCCACCACGTGCGGCGGCGATGGGCTGGAGAACGCTCACGGTTGCAAACGTTGGAGCAGTGGCGCACGTCATGTCGGCATACGCCCGGAATCGGCGTGGACCGATCGCTCGTTCCAATTCCGATTCCGCATTCACCGAACCCAAAGACTGCCGGCAAGCGTCTGTCAGTCGCTTCGAATCGCCGTGTCTCCACCGCCGCCAGCCGCCTGCAACTGAGTCTCGATGCGCACCTCGCCGGTCAGCAGGCGATGGATCGGGCATTTGTCGGCCACCTCCATCAACCGTGCGCGTTGCTCGTCGTCGAGCGCACCGTCAAGCACCACCGCGCGGGCGATCGCCGTGCCGGCAGCGCCGCGCTGCGTGTAATGCAGATGCACGTGCACCGCCGTCAGCGGCCAGTGCTTGCGCGCGGCCACCATCGACACCGTGATGGCGGTGCACGCACCCAGTGCGCCCAACACCTGCGATTCGGGATCCGGCCCGGCGTCGCTGCCACCATTGGCCGGCTGCGTATCGCCGCTCCAGGTGTGCAGCCCGTCGTGGATGCTGACCGTGTACGGCACCGTGCCGGTGCGCACGCTGACGGGCCGGTCACTCATTGCCGGCTCCTGTTGTCGTACGCGGGCCGGTTCAAAACCGGCCTTCCTGGAAATCGACGAACGCCTGCATCAGTTCCTGCTTGGTGTTCATCACGAACGGGCCATGCCGCATGACGGGTTCGTTGAGCGGGCGGCCCGCGACCAGAATCAATTGCGCGCCATCGGCACCGGCGTGCAGGCGCAGGCGCTGTCCGCCACCCAGCACGGCCAGCTGCTGCGCCGACAACACGCGCGCGGTGTCGTTCTCGCCCACCGTCAGCGCGCCCTCGAAGGCATACGCGAACGCGTTATGTCCGCTGGGCAGCTGATACTCCCATTCCACGTTCGGTTCCAACGCGATATCCAGGTATACCGGGCTCGTTGCAGGTTGCACGATCGGCCCGACCACCTCGCCCACCGCACCGGCAATCACCTTGACCGTCACGCCGAGCGCCGGATGCGCCACCGGAATGTGGTCGGGTGCGTACTCCTGGTACTTGGGATCGGTCATCTTCTCGCGCGCCGGCAGGTTCACCCACAACTGAAAGCCGCGCATGCGCCCGGATTCCTGCTCCGGCATTTCCGAATGGATCAGCCCGCGCCCGGCGGTCATCCACTGCACGCTGCCCGGCGTCAGCAGGCCTTCGTTGCCGTGGTTGTCCTTGTGGCGCATGCGCCCGTCGAGCATGTAGGTCACGGTCTCGAAACCGCGATGCGGGTGGCTGGGGAAACCGGCCAAATAGTCTTCGGCCTTGTCGGTACCGAATTCGTCCAGCATCAGGAACGGGTCCAGCTCCGGCAGCTGCTGGGTGCCGATGACGCGGGTCAGCTTGACCCCGGCCCCGTCGGAGGTCGGCATGCCGCGAATGGTGCGCAGTACGTGCGCTGCTGTGGTGGTCGTGGTGCTCATCGCTTGTCCCTGTGCCCTGTGGCGAAGCGCCAATGATGGGTGCGCGCGGGCCGCCGCCCAACCGCGACCATTGCAACCGATCGTTCCAGACGCCGCCAACGCGCCAGCGCCCTAACCGATCTGTGACCGCAGCACCCTACGACCAAAGTTTTAACCCGTTGCGCCCGCCTGGCATTGACCGCAGCCGGGCGTGGGGGGACCCTTGAACGAATCGTTCCTGAGGGGCATGCATGAAAGGGTTCTCCAAGCTGGCCTGGGGCGCGTTGGCGCTGCTGGCCGCGTTCTGCCTGGGTACCGTTGCGCTGCGGCGTGGCGAGCACATCAACGCGTTATGGATCGTGGTGGCAGCGGTGTCGATCTATCTGATCGCCTACCGGTTCTACAGCCTGTTCATCGCCGACAAGGTGATGCAGCTGGACATCACCCGCGCCACCCCGGCGGTCGCCAACAACGACGGCCTGGATTACGTGCCCACCAACAAGCACGTGCTGTTCGGCCATCACTTCGCCGCCATCGCCGGCGCCGGGCCGCTGGTCGGTCCGGTGCTCGCCGCACAGATGGGCTACCTGCCCGGCCTGCTGTGGCTGGTGGTGGGCGTGGTGTTCGCCGGTGCGGTGCAGGACTTCGTGGTGCTGTTCCTGTCCAGCCGTCGCAACGGCCGCTCGCTGGGCGATCTGGTGCGCGAGGAAATGGGCCAGGTGCCCGGCACCATCGCCCTGTTCGGCGCCTTCCTGATCATGATCATCATCCTGGCGGTGCTGGCGATGGTGGTGGTCAAGGCGCTAGCGGAAAGCCCATGGGGCATGTTCACCGTCATCGCCACAATGCCCATCGCGATCATGATGGGCGTGTACATGCGCTACATCCGCGTCGGCAAGATCGGCGAGATCTCGGTGGTGGGGTTGATCCTGCTGCTGGGGGCGATCTGGCTGGGCGGCAAGGTGACGGCGGACCCGACCTGGGGCCCGGCCTTCACCTTCACCGCCAAGCAGATCACCTGGATGCTGATCGGCTACGGCTTCGTCGCCTCGGTGCTGCCGGTGTGGCTGCTGCTGGCACCGCGCGACTACCTGTCCACCTTCCTCAAGATCGGCACCATCCTGGCCCTGGCGATCGGCATCCTGGTTGTCATGCCGGACCTGAAGATGCCGGCGCTCACGCAATTTGCCTCCACCGGCGATGGCCCGGTCTGGAAGGGCGGCATCTTCCCGTTCCTGTTCATCACCATTGCCTGCGGCGCGGTCTCCGGCTTCCATGCGTTGATCGCGTCCGGCACGACGCCCAAGCTGCTCGCCAACGAAGGCCACATGCGCTACATCGGCTACGGCGGCATGCTGATGGAATCGTTCGTGGCGATCATGGCGCTGGTGGCCGCGTCGATCATCGAGCCGGGCATCTACTTCGCCATGAACAGCCCCGCCTCGCTGGTGGGCACCGACACTGTCGCAGTGGCTGCCAAGATCAGCGAGTGGGGCTTCTCGATCACACCGCAGGTACTCGAGGCCACGGCACGCGATATCGGCGAGCACAGCATCCTGGCGCGCGCCGGCGGTGCCCCTACGCTGGCGGTGGGCATCGCGCAGATCCTGCACCAGTTGCTGCCGGGCGAAGACACCATGGCGTTCTGGTATCACTTCGCCATCCTGTTCGAAGCCCTGTTCATCCTGACCGCGGTAGACGCCGGCACGCGCGCCGGCCGCTTCATGCTGCAGGACCTGCTGGGCAACTTCATCCCGGCGTTGAAGAAGACCGAGTCGTGGACCGCCAACATCATCGCCACCGCCGGTTGCGTGGCGCTGTGGGGCTACCTGCTCTACACCGGCGTGATCGATCCGTTCGGCGGCATCCAGACCTTGTGGCCGTTGTTCGGCATCTCCAACCAGATGCTGGCCGGGATCGCGTTGATGCTGGGTACGGTGGTGTTGTTCAAGATGAAGCGCGACCGCTACGCCTGGGTCACCATCGTGCCGGCGCTGTGGCTGTTGTTGTGCACCACGTACGCGGGGTTGATCAAGATCTTCGACAGCAACCCGGCGCAGGGCTTCCTGGCGCAGGCGCACAAGTTCCAGGCGGCCATCGCCAGCAACACCATCACCGCGCCGGCCAAGACGGTGCCGCAGATGCAGCAGATCGTCACCAATGCCTATGTCAACACCGGGCTGACCGTGCTGTTCCTGTTCGTGGTCGGCTCGATCCTGATCTATTCGATCAAGACGATCGTGGCAGCACGCCGCAACCCGCAGCGCACCGACCGCGAAACCCCGTACGTGGCGTTGCAGCCGCATCAGATGGCAGACCTGTAATGGGCACGCAACTCGTCCTGGCCAGTCACTATCAGGCGCATCGCCGCATTTGGCGGCGCCTGATCCAGACCGCGCGGCTGTGCTGCGGCATCCCCGACTACGACAACTACGTGCGCCACATGCTGGAAAAGCATCCCGATAAACCGGTGATGGACTACCCCGCCTTCTTCCGCGAGCGCCAGGATGCGCGCTATGGCGGCAAGAGTGGGTTTCGCTGTTGTTGATCGGTGACGGTTGATTGCCTGGCCGGTCGTCGGCCGATCAAGAGGTAGAACCGCAACAGGGCGCGATGCGAATCGCGCCCTGTTGCGTTGGCTCGACCGCAACTCGATAAAACGAATCACGTAATGGCGCATTCGCTCGTCGCAGCGCCTGTCGATGTGATGGCCAATCGATCCGCAGCAAAAACCCAATCGACGCGTGCAGGAACCTGTTCGCGGCAGCGAGCTGCTTTCACCAGGCGTCAGTCAACTGTCTAGTGCGGTGTCCTC
>NZ_JAJIUJ010000068.1 GCF_020880415.1 Xanthomonas euvesicatoria pv. euvesicatoria
GCCACATCGCGCTAACGCCTTTCACGCCATTGTCTCCCGACCTTTTGCTGCACGGAGTCCCCCCCATGCAAACCCGCACGCTTGGCCGTTCCGGCCCCACCGTTTCGGCCCTGGGCCTTGGCTGCATGGGGATGAGCGCGTTCTATGGCGACCGCAGCGACGAGGCCGCCTCGATCGCGGTGATCCACCGCGCGCTCGATCGTGGCATCAGCTTGCTCGACACCGCCGACATGTACGGCCCGCACACCAATGAAGTGCTGGTCGGCAAGGCGATTGCCTCGCGCCGGCATGAAGTGTTTCTGGCCACCAAATTCGGCATCAAGCTCGACCCCAACGACCCGTCGGTGCGCGGCATCGATGGCAGCCCGGCGTATGTGCAGTCCGCGTGCGAAGCCAGCCTGCGTCGGCTGGGCGTGGAGCATATCGACCTGTACTACCAACACCGCGTCGACCCCGACGTGCCCATCGAAGACACCGTAGGCGCGATGGCGCCTGGTCGAACAGGGCAAGGTGCGCTTTCTCGGTTTATCGGAAGCGGCCGCAGCCACCATTCGCCGTGCGCACGCGGTGCACCCCATCACTGCGGTGCAGACCGAATATTCGCTGTGGTCGCGCGAGCCTGAAGACAACGGCGTATTCGCCGCGGTGCGCGAACTCGGCATCGGGTTCGTGCCGTACTCGCCGCTGGGGCGCGGTTTTTTGACCGGCGCGTTTTCGTCGCCGGACGATTTCGATGCCGACGATTACCGCCGCCATTCGCCGCGTTTTCAAGGCGAAAACTTCACCCGCAACCTGCAACTGGTGGAGCAGGTCAAGACCATTGCTGCCGACAAGGGCATCACACCGGGGCAACTGGCACTGGCCTGGGTGCTGGCGCAAGGCCAGGACCTGGTTCCGATCCCGGGCACCAAGCGGTTGGCCTATCTGGAAGAAAACATCGCTGCGCTGGATGTGGCCCTGATGCCGGACGAACTGGCCCGCATCGATGCCATCTTCCCGCCGCAAGCTGCGGCTGGCACGCGCTACCCGGAAGCAATGATGGGCGCGGTCAACCGCTGAGCCGTGCTGCGTGGCCTAGGTTGGCTGACACGCAGCGGCGGCTGCCAGGTGGCTGCGGACGGCGCACTTGGAACCGGCGTGTACGAACGTGGCACATGCCGATTCCGGGCACGGCCGCGCCCGCATGGCGGTGAGCGCAATCGCCTTGCGGTATGCCGCGGGTCCTCGCAGCGCACAGCCAGCGCTGCGGCACTGCGTTGGCGCCGGTGGAGCTTGCTGCGCGCCACTGCTGCCATCCAACTGTCACACCGCAATCGATAGATGCGTGTGTGTTTCGCAGCGCTCGTCGATCGCGCGTACTGGATGCTGACCGCCCCTGCTCACACTCCCGCTTCGCAGCCCCTTGCACACTGGCTGCAGTTCACACGCCTATTGCCCCATGCTGTCCTTCGTGATTCCCGCCCATGACGAGGCTGCCCTGATCGGCGACACGCTGCAGTGCCTGCATGCCTGCGCGCAGGCCATGCAGCTGGACTATGAAGTGATCGTGGTGGCCGATGCCTGCGAAGACGCCACGGCAGCCATCGCACGCAGCCATGGCGCGCAGGTGCTGGAGGTGCAGTTGCGCCACATCGCCGCCACGCGCAATGCCGGCGCACAGGCCGCACGAGGCGAGCGCCTGTTGTTTCTGGATGCCGACACACTGATCAACCCGCACGTCGTTGGCGCAGCACTGGCTGCGCTCGATGCCGGCGCGGTAGGCGGTGGGGCGCAGGTGCATCTGCAGGGCAAGCGGGTGTGGTCCGAGCGCATGGCGCAGGCGGTGTTTGGCTGGTTTTTCCGTGTTTCCGGCATTGCGCCCGGGTGCTTTCTGTTTTGCACGCGGGTGGCCTTCGTCAGTGCAGGGGGCTTCAACACGCGCTACTACGCCGGTGAAGACGTGGCACTGAGCCGCGCCCTGGCGCGCTGCGGACGCTTTGTGATCTTGCGCCAGACCGTGCACACCTCCGACCGCAAGCTGCGCAGCTTTTCCAAGCGCGAGCACCTGAGCCTGCTGTTGCGGTTTCTGTGGCGCGGGCGGCGCATGCTGCAGACCCGCGACGCGCTCGGCTTCTGGTATCAACGCCGGCGCTGAACCGAGCGTGTCCGCATCACCGCGATCCGCGGCGAAGCCTACGCTGGAACCGGCACCCGGCACTGCAGGCCACTACACTGTGCTGTCCGTTTTGGTTATACGAGCTGCGCCGCATGGCTTCTTTGCATCGCCCCGTCCTCATCGCCGCCATGTCTGCCGCGCTGCTGACCAACGCCGCATGCCACCGCGATGGCGCGACACCGGCCGCGAGCACGCACCCCGCGCCGCCCCCTAGCAAGCCCAAGCTCGGCGATTTCGGCTTCGATGCGGCCGGTATGGATCGCAGCGTGGCGCCGGGCGACGACTTCTTCGATTACGCCAGCGGCAACTGGGTCAAGCGCACGCAGATCCCGGAAGATCGCGCCAGCTTCAACAGTTTCGTTTCCATCGCCATCGAGACCGAGCGGCATAGTCGCGACATCATCGAAGGCGCTGCCGCCAACGACCGCGTCACCGGTGAAGACAAACAGATCGGCGACTACTACGCCGCCTACATGGACGAAGCCAGCATCGAGGCCAAGGGCGTGCGCCCGGTGCAACCGGAACTGGAAGCGATCGCCCAGCTCGACGACAAGCAGGCCCTGGCGCGCACCTTGGGCGGCCAGCTGCGTGCCGATGTCGATCTGCTCAACGCCACCAATTTCCATACCGACCGGCTGTTCGGCCTGTGGGTGTCGCAGGACCTGCATCATCCGGGCCGCTACGTGCCCTATCTGGTGCAAGGCGGCCTGGGCATGCCCGAGCGCAGTTTCTACCTGGACGGCGGGCGTATGGCGCAGCTGCGCGAAGCCTACCGCGCGCACATCGTCACCTTGCTGGAGCTGGCCGGCATCGACGATGCGCCCGCCAGGGCCGAGCGCATCCTGGCGCTGGAAATCGCCATGGCACGCGTGCACGCGACTCCCGAGCAGACCAACAACGTGCAGGCCGGCGCCAATGCCTGGAAGCAGTCCGATTTCGCGCGCAATGCGCCCGGCCTGGACTGGGCGGTGTTCTTCGAGGCAGCCGGCCTCAACGCACAACAGGATTTCATCGTATGGCAGCCGCGCGCGGTGAGCGGGTTGTCGGCGTTGGTGCAGTCCGAGCCGCTGCAGACCTGGAAGGATTACCTGAGCTTCCGCGCGCTGGATCGCGCCTCGCCCTACCTGTCCAAGGCCTTCGCCGACGAGCGCTTCGCGTTTTACGGCACCACGCTGGAAGGTACCCCGCAGCAGCGCCAGCGCTGGAAACGCGGCATCGACGCGACCAACGCCGCATTGGGCGAAGCGGTCGGCAAGCGCTACGTGCAGAAGTACGTCAGCGCGCAGACCAAGACGCGTGCCGAAGAGATGGTGAAGAACATCATCACCGCGTTCGGCAAACGCATCGACGCACTGGAGTGGATGAGCGCCGAAACCAAACAGCATGCCAAGGCGAAAATCGCCGGCCTGACGGTGGCGGTCGGCTACCCGGACACCTGGCGCGACTACAGCGGGCTGGACGTGCGCCGCGATGATGCGCTCGGCAACGTGCAACGCGCCGAGGTCTTCGAATACCGCCGCAACCTGGCTAAGCTGGGCAAGGCGGTCGATCATCGCGAGTGGTACATGCTGCCGCAGGAGGTCAACGCGCTGAACGTACCACTGGAAAACCGCCTGATCTTCCCGGCGGCGATCCTGCAACCGCCGTTCTTCGACCCCGCCGCCGACGATGCGGTGAACTATGGCGCGATCGGCGCGGTGATCGGCCACGAGATCAGCCACAGCTTCGACAACATGGGCGCGCTGTTCGACGAACACGGCGAGCTGCATAACTGGTGGACACCGCAAGACCTGAAAAAATTCGAGAGCGCCGGCAACGCCTTGGCCGCGCAGTTCAGCGCCTACCAACCGTTCGACGACTTGTCGGTCAACGGCAAGCTGACGCTGGGCGAAAACATCGCCGACGTTGCAGGCCTGGCCACTGCATACGACGCCTACCAGCTGTCGCTGCAGGGCAAGCAGCCCCGGACCCTGGACGGTTTCAGCCCGGATCAGCGCTTTTTCCTGGGCTTTGCACAGGCCTGGCGCGGCAAGTATCGCGACGCGGCACTGCGCAATGCGCTGCTCACCGATGTGCATGCACCTGGCCGCTTCCGCGCGCAAACCGTGCGTAACCTGGATGCCTGGTACCCGGCCTTCGATGTGACACAGGGTCAGCAGCTGTATCTGGCGCCGGAGCAGCGGGTCAGGATCTGGTAGGTGCTGGTCGAGGTCGATGCAGCGCCAGTGGAGCTGGTGTCTGCGGCATTGTTTGTCGTGGCGCGCGGCAGTGCCATGCCAGGGGATGGCGAAGTGCGTGAGTACCCACGTCGTGGTTGCCGTCGAAAAAACGGCACGACCAGCGATTGCCTATCGCGCCACCAGCGCACCTCAGAACACCCGCTCCGCCCGGCCCACCGCCGTTACACGCTGTCAGGCCACTCCAGCAACATCGCCGGCGGCAATTGCATGCGCCTGCATGCGCGCGCAGACAGTCCGTCGCGCAAGGCCGTGCGGAACAGCGGCGACAGGCTGCGCAGCAACCGTGCCGATGCGCGCGCCTGCGCGCGTTGGGTGGTGGTGCGGCCGAGCATGTCGCTGGCCCAGCCGGGCAACAAGGCCGTGCCGGCGCCGAGAAATACCCCGCGCGACAGACCCGCGGCGGGCACCGGCAGCTGGATGCTGGTGAGGATGTCGAGCACCTCGCGCGAGCGCGCGTCCATGCGTAACTCTCCCAGCACCGATGCGAAATACGCATCCACCTGCGCCTCGCTGGCCGGCACATCGGCTGCGCCCAACGCCTCGGCCACGCGTCGCGCTTCGTCGTAGTAGCGGTCGGCGATGGCAGCAGGCACCTGGCGGCAATAACGCCGGCATCCCTGCAAGAACCCATAGGCCTCGGTCACGTGCACCCAAGTGAGCAACTGCGGGTCGTTGGCCTCGTAAGGCACGCCGTCGGCAGTGTGGCCGCGAATCTGCGAGTGGATCTTGCGCACGCGCGCAATCAGCTGTTCGGCTTCCGCGGCTGGCGCGTAGGTGGTGCCGGCGACGAAGTTGGTGGTGCGCCGCAGCCGCCCGATCAAATCGGTGCGGAAGTTGGAATGGTCGTAGACCCCGGCCAGCGCCCGCGGATGCAACAACTGCAACATCAATGCGCACAGGCCGCCGGACAGCATGCCCGGAAATTCGGAGTGGATGCGCCAGGTGATGCTGTCGGGCCCGAAGATGCCGGGATCGCCCAGCGGCTGATCGTATTCGATGGTGCTCTGACCACGCGGAAACGCGTCGAGCACCCAGCGATGGATCTGTTTGGCGGCGGGGGCAGTGAGAGTGCGCAGGACGGCTGACATGCGGCAATGATACGCAGCCCATCTGCAACGCCAGGTCAGCGTAGCGCTGACCAGCATTCGTTCGGCACGTCAGCGCGGCGATGGCGATGGCGATGGCGACCAGATGCTGACGGGCATCGTGACCGCGCGGCCGGAAGAACGCGACCTGGCATCTGGGTGGGGTACTGACCATCCGGGCGATCAGGCCCGCTGAGCTTTTTACCAACGGGCCCGGCGTCGCCGAACGCCCTACCCTTCCAGCATGTCCGGCAAGCCGGCTTGCCTGTCCTTGGAGCCCGGCAATTGCCGCAGCGCCGGGTGTGCAGTGCAGCAAGATCGAAGGCGCCGCGCAGGCACATGGCGGCGGCATGACCGCAAATCCGCCTGAATTCAGCAATTTGTGCGCGTCTGCGCAAAATTGCGCGGCCAGCGCTTCGTTTGAGGCATTGCCATGCACAGCGAAAGTGCTAGAACTAAGCCCGTCCGTCGACGCACTGCTTCGCCAGCACCTTGCGGACGCTCCAGGGCACCGGCCGCGGCCAGTGCAGCAAGTCGTTCGTACCAGCCATCCGTCAGGAGCTTGTCATGATCGCTTTGTTCCAGGGTTTAGGCCTGCTATTGCAGGACAACGCACTCCATCGGCTCCCCTTCGACGAGCAGGTGGCTCACTGGCGCGACAAGACCGACGCGCAGCTCGACGAAGAGCTCTCGCTGCTCAAGGTGGCCAAAAAGCAGTGGGTGATCGCCTCGATCATCGGCTGGCAGGCGATCTCGCTGATATTGCTGGGCGTGATCACGCACCAGCTGTGGCAGAACGACTACCACCTGACCTTTAGCCGGGTGGTGATCATCTTCACCTCGTGGGCGTCGATCCTGTTCGTGATGTGGTACATCGCCGACCTGTTCGACCACAGCGCCGGTTTCGAACGCTGGCTACGCGCCTTCAACAGCCGCGCGCGGGTGACGCCGGACGCCGACTCGGTCGAATGCGTTGCCGACGCGCTGGACATGACGCGCCGCTACCCGGAGGTGCTGCGCTACAAGCAGGAGGTCACGTCCAAGCGCGAGTTGCGCCACGAAGACATCGTCAACATGCGCGAAATGGGCCGGCTACGCCGCTATACCGAACTGCTGCGCGACCTCGACCGCTTCGATGGCGCGCCACGGCTGGTGGTCAATTCCTGACCAGGGCCCCCCGTGGCGATGCAGCGACGCGTCGACCGAGAAACACGCTACCTGCAGCAATGATTCGGCTACAAACAGGAACGGCCGGTGCGCACTGCACCGGCCGTTCTCGTTTATTCCCGGCGGTGACTGCCAGCCGGTTGCCGGGAGTCGGCGCCGGCTAGCGCCTGTGAGCATTCACGCCTGCGCGACCGCCTTCTCCACCGAGGGAGTCCGCCAGCCGCTGCGCACGCCCCAGACGTAGAACACCGCGCCCACGACTGCGACCACGACCAGATCGGTGCCGTAGCTGAGGTAGCCATGTCCACCGAAATCGGTGCTGCCGGCCCACGAGACCAGTGCAATGGTGGGCAGGTAGCAGATCATCCAGGCCGCACCCTTGAGGTTGCGGCGCAGATCCGGCCAGCCTTGCTTGGCCTGGTAATAGCAGTACACCGGCAGCGCCACGACCATCAGCAGGATGATCTCGCCGGTCAGCGGCCAGCGTGCCCAATACAGCAGTTCGGTGGCCATCACGAAGGCCACGCCGGCCAGCACCGGCAGTGCGGCGATACGCAGCGGGCGGTGCAGTTCCGGCGCGTGCCGGCGTAGCGCCATCGCGCTGATCGGGCCGGTGAGGTAGGAAATGATGGTGGCCACCGAGATCACGGCCGCCAGCGTGCCCCAGCCGCGGAAAAAGAACAGGAACACGAACGACACGGCCAGGTTGAAGAACATCGCCATGCGCGGCACGCCCCAGACCGGGTGCAGCTTGCCCAGCACGGCCGGCATGGTGCCGTTCTTTTCCATGCCGTAGACCATGCGTGCAGTGGTCGCGGTATAGGTGATGCCGGTGCCGCTGGGGCTGACGAACGCATCGATGTAGAGCAGCATCGCCAGCCAATGCAGGTTGACGATGATGGCCAGCTCGGCGAACGGCGAGCGGAAATCGATACCGTGCCAGCCGGCCTTGGCCAGCAGATCCGGCGGCACGGCGCCGATGTAGGCCACCTGCAGGATCACGTACACCACCGTGGCCAGCGCGATCGAACCCAGCACCGCGAACGGAATGCTGCGGCCGGGGTTACGCGCCTCGCCAGCCAGATTCACCGGGCTCTGGAAGCCGTTGAAGCTGAAGACGATGCCGGCGGTGGCCACCGCCGTGAGCACCGCAGCCAGGTCGAGCACATGCGAATCGCCGTGGATGCCGACGCTGAAGTTTTCGCTATGGAAGCCGCTGGCGATCAGCGCCACGCCAGTGGCGGCAGGCACCACCAGCTTGAACACGGTGATCAGCGTATTGGAGCGTGCGAACAGCTTGACGCTCCAGAAATTCAGAAAGAAATACACCAGCACCAGCACCGCGGAAATCAGCAGGCCGGGCACAGAGAGCTCGCCTGCCCCACCAGGCGCCTGCACATACAAGCCCTGCGCCCAGGCCCATGGCCAGGACGCCATGTACTGCACCGAGGCCTCGGCCTCGACCGGGATCACCGAGACGATGGCGATCCAGTTGGCCCAGCCGGCAATGAAACCCACCAGCGAGCCGTGCGAATAATGGCTGTAGCGCACCATGCCGCCGGATTCGGGGAACATGGCGCCCAGCTCGGCATACGACAGCGCGATGGTGGTGATGATCGCCGCGCCCAGCACCCAGGCCCAGATCGCGCCGGGGCCGGCCAGGCCGGCCGCGCGCCAGGCGCCGAACAGCCAACCAGAGCCAATGATCGAGCCCAGGCCGGTGAGCATGAGGGCGAAGGGGCCAACGTCGCGGCGTAGCGAGTGTTCGGACATGAGGAGCCTGGCAGTGAGGACGCCGTGAACCGGCAACAAGCCGGTAATGATCGCAGAAGCGACCGCTTGCCGTCAGTGCGTATTCAGGCACGACCGGGGCGTCGCTGCCGACATCCTGCCGATCCGGCAGTGCGCGGCAGATCCACGCACGCCAGGGCTCGTTGTCTGCAGCAGCGACCAACAGTGCCTGCACAGCCGCCAGGCTGGCCCCGCCGGTGCCCGGAACCCGCAGGCACCCGCGATGGGCACTAAGGCTTCTGCGCGTGGCCTACGCACACGCACGCACGCCCAACCACAGCTCGGTGCGTGCGTGCGCCTTCCTCAGCCGCGGCAATCGGCCTGCGGTGCGGTGGTCTCCACGCAGGTGTGCGCCTGGCCGGGAACGCCGCGCAATTCGCGCACCTGCCCTGGCACCAGCACAAAGCTGTCCAAGGTCTTGCGGGCACACGTCGGTGCGCTTGCGCCATCACCGCTGCCGCGAGCGCCGCACTGCTCCTCAAAGATCAGGTAGTAGCAATGGCCGGTATCGCTGGCCAGGCAATGCACGCTGGTACTGCTCGCGGTGATCAGCGTCTTGCTGAAGATCACATCGTGGCCATCGCGGGTGGCACGGGTGATCGAGGTGGTGCCATTGCGTTCATGGCAGCCGGCCAGGGCAAGCAGGCAATACACCAGGGAGGCGATCAGGCGCATGGAGACAGTCCTTTCAGTCGATGCAAACGGGGGAATCAAAGCAGGCTGCAGCGCGTCAGGCAGCGGTTGTCGGTCATCGGAACGCTGTGGCACTCACGCGCATACGTAGGTTCCAGCGCGCTGTCCGCATCCATCCGGGACTGCGCGCGATGTCTTGCAGTCGCACTTACATGCCGCGGAACAGGCTCATGAACGGCTGGCTGACGGTCAGCGTTTCGCTGCGGCCGCGCAGCGCCAGCCGGCCCTTGCCGGTGTCCTCGCGCACCACCGAGGCAACCGCCTTCATGTTGACGATGGTCGAGCGGTGGATCTGTTTGAACACCTGCGGGTCCAGCACATCCAGCAGTTCGCGCAATGGCGTGCGCAACACCGCGTCGCCGGCCGCAGTCATCACCGTGGTGTACTTCTGATCGGCCTGGAAATACGCCACCTCGTCCAGCGCGATCAAGCGCGTCTCGCGCCCGCTGCTGGCGGTCAGCCAGGCGAGCGGCGGCGTGTGGCTGGCAGCGGCCGGGCGCGCGGACAGACGCTGCAGCAAAGCCTCCAGCAACGCGCCATCCGGCTGGCCGGCAGTAGCGCGTTGTTGCACGCGCTGCCAGGTGGCCTGCAGCCGCTCGCGGCCGATGGGCTTGAGCAGGTAATCCACCGCGCCGTGTTCGAACGCATCGATGGCGTACTGGTCGTAGGCGGTGACGAACACCACCTGGCTGCGCGGGCTGACCTCGCGCATCGCACGCGCCACCTCGATGCCGGTGAGGCCGGGCATGCGGATATCCAGAAACACCACCTCCGGTTGCTGCGCGGCGATGGTCTCCAACGCGCTGGCACCGTCCTCGCAGTCGCCCACGATCTGCAACTGCGGGCACACCTCGGCCAGCAGCGTCAGCAACGACTGCCGCAGCAAGGCCTCGTCTTCGGCCACCACGGCGCGCAGCGCGCTCATGCCCGCACCTGTGCGGCGTGTGCGGCCTGTGCGCCCGCAACGGGCAACGGTGGCGGCGGCGGTGGCGCGGCACCCAACTGCGTCGGCAGCGGCAGGCTCAAGGTGGCCGCCACCCCGCTGGGGAAGTTGGACACGATGGCAAAGCTCGCCTTGTCGGCATAAATCAGCTTCAGCCGCTCGCGCAGGTTCTTCAAGCCGATGCCGGTGCCGTGGCTGTGCGTGTTGAAGCCCTGGCCGTCGTCGGCCACGGTAAGCGTGACATGGTCATCGTGGCGACGCGCCAGGATCCACACGGTGCCGCCACCGGGCTTGGCTTCCAGCCCGTGCTTGATGGCGTTTTCCACCAAGGTCTGCAACATCATCGACGGTAGCGGCAACGCACGCAGTTCGTAGGGCACTTCCACCTGCAGGGCCAGCCGCGTGCCCATGCGGATACGCAGGATCTCCAGATACGCCTGGGTGCGTTCGAGTTCCTCGCCCAGGGTGGCGATGGCACCGTCGGCGCTGGGCAGCGAGCTGCGCAGGTACTGGATCAGGTGGCCGATCATGATCTCGGCGCGCGGCGGGTCGGTGCGCGCCAGCACCTGCGCGCTGGCCAGCGTGTTGTAAAGAAAGTGCGGCTCGACCTGGGCGTGCAGCAGATTCAGGCGCGCCACGGCCAGTTCCTTTTCCATGACCGATTGCTCGGCGGCGGCCTGTTCGTCACGACGTTGCTCGCCGACCCGGCGCACCACCGCGCGATTGATCGCCTCGGCGTTTTCGTAGTTGCTGCCTTCGTCCACCGCGAACAGATCCACCCAGGCGCCAGCGTCGGGCTCGCACAACACGGTGACGCTGCTGGTGCCCTGCCCCGGCGCGATCGTCGCCAGGATCTGGTTGTGGGTGATGGCAAAGCGTGCGAACAGGTTCCAGCGCGAGGGCTGGCGACCTGCGTACGGGTCGATGCGGCGCACCTTGGCGCGAATCAGCAGGCTGCCCGGCGCGCATTCGATGTCCTGCACACGCGGTAGCGCACGCACCGCCTCTTCCATCACCGCGAAGCTGGCCTGCACATCCAGCGGTACTTCGATCTGGCGGCGCTGGCGGGTGGACAAGGTGGTGTGGTCCAGCCGATCAGCGATCAGGCGCACGCGCCGCACATGGGTGACCGAACTCATCAACGCCAGCGTCAGCAAGACCATGCAGGCCAGCGCGAAGATCGGGCCGATGGAGCCGAACAACTGCGTCCACATGATCCCTGCCACCACCAACGCGGCGGCCCAGGCGAACACGATGCGCACGATCAGGAAGACACTGGCAGACACGGGTGGGCAGCTCGTTGGGATGGGACGGGAGCGAGCATAGCCGGCGCGCGCCACTGCGAAAGCCCCGGGCGACGAATGGCCGCCAGCGTGGCATCAAACGCCAGGATTGCGGTGCGAAACCCTGATGCCGGGCCATGGCCGCGGCAGATGCGCGCGCTATGCTGGATGCACGCCTGCGCTGCGCATGCCGCGCTCGGTTGCTGCCACGCGGCAGACAGCATCTGAAGATGGCCACGGCATGCGTCCGCGCAGGCGTGGCGAGCCGCATCATGGCACCCATCACCCACCACACCTTGTAAGGGAGTTGCATGCACCGTCGTCATTTTCTACGCAGCGCCGGTGTTGCGCTGGCGGCCGCCTCCACCGCGAGCTGGGCAGCAACGAACAAAGCGCTCGCCGTCCCGCCCGCCACCCAGCCGGTCACGCTGCCGGGTGGTCTGCCTGCGCCGTTCGCGGCTGCCCCGCCATTGGCACCGATGCGCGCCTCGGTCGATCGCATCATCGCCATCAACGGGTGCACGCGTCCGTTCCGCGCGCAGGGGCCGCGGATCGAAGCCGAGCGCATCGGCCGCAAGACGGTGGTGCACAACTATGGGCATGGCGGCAGCGGGTGGTCGCTCTCGTGGGGTGCCGCCGAACAGGCATTACGGTTGGTGCGTGCCGCCGACCCGGCCGCGCGCACGCTGGCGGTGATCGGCTGCGGCGCGATCGGCTTGACCACTGCCCTGGTGGCGCAACGCGCCGGCCTGCGTGTGCGCATCTACGCGCGCGAGCGCCTGCCGGATGTGCGCTCGTTCTATGCCACCGGCGTGTGGTCGCCGGATTCGCGCGTGTGCACCAGCGAACACGCCACTGCCGACTTCAAGAGGCGCTGGGAAGAAATGGCGCGCACGTCGTTTCGCCGCTACCAGACCTTGCTGGGCCTGCCCGGCGAGCCGATTGAATGGCGCGATGGCTACGTGCTCTCGGACGTGCCCTTCGATCGACCTGTCGCCCCTGCCGAAGCGCATGAGCCGGACTATCCGCCGCTGGAGCGCGAACTGCTCGATGATCTGGGCCCGCGCTCGCAGCCGGTGGCGCCCGGTGATCATCCATTTCCGGTGGCGTTCGTGCGCCGCTACAGCCAGCTCACCTTCAACCTCAGCGCGTATGCGCGCTTGTTGATGGATGACTTCCTGCAGGCAGGCGGCGAGCTCTACACGCGCGAGTTCGAGCATCCGCGCCAATTCGGCGATCTGCGCGAGAAGATCCTGATCAACGCCACCGGTTACGGGGCGCGCGCCTTGCTGGGCGACGACAGCGTGATTCCGGTGCGCGGCCAGACCGCGCGCCTGATCCCGCAGCCGGAAGTCACCTATGGCCTGGTCTGGCGCGGCCACAATCTCAACGTCGTGCCGCGACGCGACGGGTTGTTGGTGCAGGCGCAAGGCGCACACGACTTCAATAACGCAGACGCCATGCCCGACCGCGCCGCAACGGAAGCGGCGGTGCGCGAACTGGCGCGGCTGTTTGCCACACGCTGAGCGACGCGAGCGCGGTGGTGGCCTGCGTGCATTGCAGAGCGCATCGGTGCTGCCAATGACATGCAAAGTCCTCTACCGGACGCCAGCATTGCAGGTGGTCGTGCCGAACCAGCAGTGCACTTGTTGGTCGTTGGAAGGTCGAGCCACGCCAAGCGCAGCGTCGACAACCATCAAGCACGCCTCAGGTCGGCATGGACAGCGCAGACAAACCGCAAAGGACGCGCGACTGCACGGTCACCAGCCGCGCCCGCCAGGCGGTGCACGCAGTGGTTCCATTCGCGCTTCACACGCCGCCCCGCACCGCCACGCTAACGATCTTCAAGCGAAGCCTGCAATGCACTGGCCAGCGCAGCGTCGCCGCTGACCAGTTCTTCCCAGCGCAAGGTCACGCCTTTGCGCCTGCCTTTCTCGACCAATTTCAAACCTTGCGGATCGATGATCAAGGTATATGCCTGATCGCCGATCTGCAGGTCGCGACGTAAGGGTTTGTCCAGCGGCGTCATCGCACGGTCTCGCAAAAGGTTCGATCGCCGTTGTACCGCATCGACGTGGATCGATGCTTGAGTGCAGCGATGCGCAAGCCTAGCCGCATCGGCGCCGAGGTGATGGCCAGAGTAGGCGCGTCATTGCACCCCTTCATTGCAGGCGCAGCGAACGCGGCCTGCACCACAGCACAGGTCGCCATCGCATCGGGATCACCGTTTCCACCAATCCCGCTAACACTCGCAGGGCTAGCGTAGCGACCACGCGGTACTGCCTGGAGATCGACGCGATGACCACGGTGTACTTCGAAGAACGTCAGGTGCAGTGCGCACGACCCTGCGCTGCAGGCGAGTGACACGCACCACGACGATTTCGGAGTTGTCGCACGTGCTGCATCGGCACGCTTGTTCGCAGGCGTGCAACGCGAGCTCATCAAGGCATCGCCACCGACATGGCGAACCGCAGCAACCCATCCTCTGACAAACCCCAAGGAGCCACACATGGCGATCAAGACTGTCGAAGAACTTTTCATCCACGAACTGTCGGACATCTACAGCGCCGAGAAGCAGCTGACCAAGTCGCTGCCGCGTCTTGCGCGCGCGGCCACCGAGCCGAAACTCAAGCAGGCCTTTGAAACCCACCTGGAAGAGACCCAGGGCCAGATCGAACGCATCGATCAGGTCGTGGAGACACTGGGCATCAAGCTCAAGCGCATCAAATGCGCTGCGATGGAAGGCCTGGTCGAAGAAAGCCGCGAGGTCATCGACGAAATCGAGGCCGGCCCGGTGCGCGACGCTGCACTGATCGGCGGCGCGCAGAAGGTGGAGCACTACGAAATCGCCTCGTACGGCACCATTGCCGCCATGGCCAAGCAACTCGGTTATGCCGATGCATTGCCGCTGCTGCTGGCCACGCTGGAAGAAGAAAAGGCCACCGACGAAAAGCTGACCCTGCTCGCCGAACAAGGCGGCAACCAGAAGGCATCCAAGGCCAGCAAGGCCGCCTGAGTCACCGCGCAGGACGCTCGCCGCCGTCCTGCGTCGCTTGCATCCCTGCGGGCATCCCCCCGAAGCCAAAGCCCCACGTTTCTGCCCGCTCGCTGAGTGGTCGTAGTTGCCGGGCGTCAGCCATGGAGCACCACCCATGTTCATGCACAACAAGCGTTTGATGTACACCGTCCGCGTCGCCCAGCCCAATCCGGATCTGGCCACGCTGATGTTGGAACAGTTCGGCGGACCGCAGGGCGAACTCGCCGCTGCAATGCGCTATTTCACCCAGGCACTGGGCGAAGACGATCCGGGCCGCAAGGACCTGCTGTTCGACATCGCCACCGAAGAAATCAGCCACCTGGAGATCATCGGCTCGATCATCGCCATGCTCAACAAGGGGCCCAAGGCGGTGCTCTCCGAGGGCATGGAAGAAGCCATGGACATGCGCAACATGACCCAGAACAGCACCAGCCATACCCAGCAGATTCTGTATGGCGGTGGCCCGGCCCTGGTCAATTCCAGCGGCGTGCCGTGGACGGCGGCGTATGTCGACAGCATCGGTTGCCCCACGGCCGACATGCGCTCCAATATCGCGGCCGAAGCGCGTGCCAAACTGGTATATGAGCGCTTGATCAACGTCACCGACGATCCGGGGATCGTGGATGCCTTGCGTTTTCTGATGACGCGCGAAGTGGCGCATCAGAAGTCGTTCGAAAAGGCCTTGTACTCGATCGAGCCGAATTTCCCGCCGGGTAAGCTGCCGGGCGATCCGCGCTTCACCGACAAGTACTACAACACCTCCCAGGGCGAGGGCGACATGATCGGTCCTTGGAATGCCGGCGAGCAATGGGAAGTGGTGGCCGACCGCGAGGCACAGGCCGCCGTGGATGGTGGCGACGGCTCTGCCACGGTCGCGCTGGATGCCACGCAAACCGCGGCCCTGGATGCCATGTCCCAGCGGCTGCTCTCCAACCCCGAGCTGGACCGCGTGACCGGCGCAGACCTGGGCGCGGGCCCGGGCGCCGGTTCCACCACCGGCGATATCCAGCGTTAGACCTGATGGGTGCAGTTGCACCCATCACCAGCCCGGAGCCAGCGCGCTCCGGGCTTTTTCATTGCACTGCACAGGAGTTGCCATGAACGAAAAATCCACGCTCGACACACACGACGAACGCCAATCGGCCTATCGCGGAAACGGTACCGACGCATCGCTGGATGGCCAGGGCCGCAACGATCCATCGGCTGTCCAGACCCGCGATGCACTGCCGCCGCGTGGCGGCGCGCCGGACGCGTTGCATCAACGCGGTCATGGCCGCGGCGGCACCTTGGGCGAAGGCGAACCCGACGGCCACCCGGAACGCGACGGCAGCACGCAACCCAACTTCGGCCAGAGCGGCACTTACGGCAAGCAGCAACACATCGACGCGCAGCAACGCGCACTGGACGACAACGCCGAGGAAGCAGAAGACAACTGATCGGTTGCGAGCCTGCGGTCGGTGGGTCGACCTGTGCGCGGCGCGATCGTTGGCAAGCAGCGATCAGGATCGACCCACACGACCGAAACGATGAAGGGGCCCACTGGGCCCCTTCTTTGTTGGCTAAATGGCGCACGCGCTCAGACGCGCGCAATCGGTGCCGAGGCCCCTTCGCTCGCCCACTCCGGGCGTACGCCTGCCGCAGCGGCGCAGCGTTCCAGCCGCCAGGGCGTGAGATGGCGCATGGCTTCGGCGCCGCCCATGTGCAGCCACTTGCTCAGGTCCGTGTCGATACACAGCGGCCGGTAGGTGGGCATGCTCGCCGACGAGGCGACGAGCAACGAGAATCCCATCTGCAGGCGTCCGCCGATGTCCATCACGTTGCGCAATCCGGCGGCGTACACCGCGCTGCCATCCTGGCTCAACCAGGTCGCGGCGGTGGTGCCATCCGCCGATGCAGTGCAGACGAAACCGCATAGCGCAATGGCGCAGCGTTGGGTTTCCCAGATGGCCAGATCAACGCCGCCCAATCCGCCGGGCTCCTGCAAATGGATCGAACGCTGCTGCCCCGGTGCGCGGCGGCCGAAGGTCGCGCGCTCCTCGCGTTTGCCGCCACGGTCGGCGACGAAAATGTCGGCATCGGCGCCCACCCCGACTTCGACCCATGCGTTGCTCGCCATGCGGGCGGACAACTGAAGAATGCGCGTAATCATGACTACTCCACTATGTGCATCTCGATGACATAGGTGGTTACGCACAATGCGCGCCAACTTTCTGACGTTCGCAAAAGTCGGTGCTGCAAGCGTTTGACGCGGCTTCAGTTGCGCAACATGCACTACGAAAGCCCAATCGGTCGCAGGTTCTGCACCATCGCGCAGTATTTGCCGTTGGCTGCATGTGTACAGCGCACGGCAACGCCGTTGGATGCAGATGCACGTGCAGCAGCGTTTGCTGTCAACCGCACACGCGCACTGCACGGGCGTCTTGGGTGCAGCACAGCGCTCTTTCACTCGCGGTTTCGATGGTCGCGCACGTCTTCATCGTCGCGAGGGCGCGTGCCCGGCACTCAGACCTGCGGATTGCAGCGTGGCCGGGCGGTGCATGTGCATACGCTGCTCACCTCAGCGGCCATGTCCCCGCAGGCCCGAGGTCTTGCGATCCAACTCACCCGTTCACCGGATTGAGCGGCAACTGGATCTCGCATTCCAGGCGCGTGTCGCTGAGCTCGTAGCGCGTCTGCGCGCCATGGCTATAGGGCAAGGCATTTTCGATCAGCCGGCGCCCGAAGCCGCCGGCCTCATCACGGTCGCCGCGCAGCTGCTGGCTGGCGCCTTCTTCGATCCACAACAGCTTGAGGCGCGCAGGCGTATCGCTGCCGGAGACGACCTCCCAACGGATCGACAAGGTGCCGGTCTCCACCGCCAGCGCGCCATGCTTGAGCGCGTTGGTGGCCAATTCGTGCAACGCCAATGCCAGCGTCTGTACGGCGGATTTGCGCAACGCCACGTTCGGTCCCTCCACCACGATGCGTCTTTGATCCGGCTCGGCCCCCAGCGCATCCAGTTCCATGCGCAGCAAGGCGCCGATGGTGGTGGGCATATTGTCCGATTGCGACAGCAGCCCCTGCACGCGTGACAACGCGGCCAGCCGGTCTTCGAACTTGGCCGCAAACTCGGGCATGCTCTGGCTGGCCTGTACGGTCTGCTTGGCCACCGACTGCACCACCGTGATCAGATTGCGCGTGCGGTGCTGCAACTCGGCCACCAATACGCGCTGTTCTTCCTGCAGGCGGCGCAGGTTGTCCGACTCGGTGGAGGTGCCCAGCCATTCCAGCACCTGGCCGCGTTCATCGCGTACCGGAGCGCTGCGCGTATGAAACCAGCGGTAACCTTGTTCGGCCGCATTGAACAGGCGGTGTTCGATATCCAGCCCGCCGCTGGACGCACTTCCCAGCCAGGCATTCATGGTCGGCTGGCGATCGTCCGGGTGAACCGCCTGCAACCAGCCCAGCTCCAGGCTTTCGGCATCGCCCTGGCCGGTGTAGCTGGACCACTGCGGGCTGGACCAGGTCCAGCGGCCGCCATCGAGCGAGCGCCACACCAGCTGTGGGATGCCTTCCATCAAGGTGCGCAGGCGTTGCTCGCTGCTGCGTAGCGCACGCTCGGCGCGCGTGAGCGGAGTGACGTCCATGAAGGTCAGCACCGCACCACCGATGAAATTGTCCACGGTGCGATACGGCAGCACGCGCACCATGTAGCGCGCATGCGTGGTGGGGTTTTCGACCTCGCGATCGAGCACCGCCAGGGTGCGGATCACCCGCCGCGCATCATCCTGCAGTTCGTCGTAATCCACATGCAGCTTGATGTGGCTGATCGGGCGCTGGATGTCGCTTTCCACCAGCGGCAGGTCGGTGACGGCCGGGGTGAAGTTGGTGACGCGCAATTCGTTGTCGAGGAAGACGGTGGCGATCTGGGTGCTTTCCAGCAGGTTTTTCAGATCGCTGTTGGCATGCGCCAGCTCCTGCACGCGATGGGCCAGCTCACCGTTGACGGTGGTCACTTCCTCGTTGACCGATTGCAGTTCTTCCTTGGAGGTTTCCAGCTCCTCGTTGGCGCTCTGCAGTTCTTCGTTGAGCGACTGGTATTCCTCGTTGGAAGACTTGAGCTCCTCGTTGGTGCTCTCCAGCTCTTCGATCATCGATTGCAGGCGCTCGCGGGTGATGCGCAGCTCGTTTTCCAGCACCTGCACATGACCATCGTCGTGCACGCTGTCGTGTGGGGCGGGCAGCTCCACCGGTTCGCGCGCTTCCACTTCCTGGAACAGCACCACGTAGCCGCGCGGCACGTCCGAATCGGCGGTTGGCTCGACGAACAGGTTCACCGCCCAGGTCGCCGCATCTTCGTGCACCTGGACACCTCTGACGTGCACAGGCGCGCGTTCGCGCTCTGCGCGGCTGAGCGCGCTGCGCAAATCCAGGCGCAAATCGCGATGGATCAGGTTGAGCAGGTTGAGACTGGGCGTGCCGCCGCCGGGGCGGATGAAGCGCTCCGCCTGAGACGAGAAGTGCAGCACCTCGAACTGCTCGTCCAGCACCGCATACGCCGGCGCATAACGGTCGGCGATACGCTCGCCGGCACGCACCAGCGCATTGCTGGAGGTGCGCTGCCGCTGCGGTGGTGTCGGCACCCTGGCAACCGCAGCGGGCTGCACGGTTGGGAAGGTCGCATGCACGTTGCTTTGCGCATCGATGCGCTGGAAGACCCGGAAGCTGCGCTCCACCGGGGTGAACAGTTGCGCATGCCGCGAGACGTTTTCGGCATTGCCCAGGAACAGGTAACCGCCCGGACGGATGGCGAAATGAAAGATCGGCACCACCCGGTTCTGCAACTCGGCATCCAGATAGATCAGCAGATTGCGGCACGAAACCAGGTCCAGTCGCGAAAACGGCGGGTCCTTGACGATGCTGTGCTGGGAGAACACGCACAGCTCGCGCAGCTCCTTGCTCACCACATAGGTGTCGCCTTCCTTGACGAACCAGCGCCGCAGTCGTTCGGGTGCAACTTCACCGACGATGCTGGAGGCATAGCGCCCCACCCGTGCAGTGGCCAGTGCGCGCCCGTCGATATCGCTGGCGAAGATCTGGATGCGTGGCGCGGTGTCCAGGGTTTCGGCGTGTTCGCGCAGCAGCATCGCCAGCGAATAGGCCTCTTCGCCCGTGGAGCAGCCCAGCACCCAGATGCGCAGGCTGTCGCCGGTGTGCTTGCCCTGGAACAAGCGCGGAATCACCTGCTGCTCGAGGAATTCGAACTCGCGGCGGTCGCGAAAGAACTTGGTCACGCCGATCAGCAGGTCGTTGAACAGCTGCAACGGTTCGTCGAAACGATTGCGCAACACCTCCAGATACTGCTCCAGCGTTTCCACCTGCGCGACCTGCATGCGCCGCTGCACGCGGCGCAGGAAGGTGGCGCGTTTGTAGCCATGAAAATCGTGGCCGGTGGTATTGCGCAGGATGGCGGCGACCTGGCTGAGCTTGTCGCTCTCGCTGCCATTGCGCACGCCGGTCGGCACCGGATGACCGTAGCCGTGATGGCGTTGCATGTGCGCGGCGATACGCGCGGCGATCTGTGGCAGGGGCAGGATGTCGTCGGTGATGGCGGCCGGGTTGCTGGCACTGCGCAGGTCCAGCCCATGCAGTGCGGCATCGTCCACGGCCAGCGCCAGACCGCCGCACTCACGGATCGCCGCGGTCCCCAGCGTGCCGTCGCCGTCGAAGCGCCCCATGATCAGGCCGATCACATTGCCGTCCTGATCGTGCGCCATCGAGACGAAGAAGCTGTCGATCAACCCGTGGTCGCTCTCGCCACCGGGCAAGGCGCGCAGACGGATGCGCCCTTCCTCCAGCGTGACGACCGTATCGGCCGGCGGCAGATAGAAGCGCCCCGGTTGCAGCCGGTCGCCATCGCTGGGTACCGACAGCAGGGTGGCCTGACTGCCAAGCAGTTCGCGCAGGCGTGCCTCATCCAATAATTGGCGGTCGCGCAACAACAGCATGATGGCCAGATTCGACGCGCCAGCAATCGCATCGAGCAATTCTGCCAGGCGATCGGCGTCCATACCGGCGGCGCCCACGCCAAGCACGAACAAGGGCGGCTGCGTGTTCGCATCCGTAGCGATGTCGTTGTTGGAAGTTTCGTCGTCGGTCATGGCGGCACTATCGTTGCAACGCTGGATTCAAGCGCAATCGGCCATGATCGCGTAAAGCGCGGCGGACTACCATGCAGCACATGCGTCATCGCGTGCGCACATTGCAGAGACCGGTCCTGGAAGCGTCTGCTTGCGCGCGGCGTTAACCTGCAGTGCGAGCACCATGCGCACGCGTGTTGTCCGAAACGCCACTGCTTTGGAGCCTGTCATGCACGACACTGCACTTGCCGGCCGCCGCATTCTTGTTGTCGAGGACGATTACTTGCTGGCCGAATCGCTCAACGACTTGTTGGTGGAAGCTGGCATCAACGTCGTGGGGCCGGTCGGCAGTGTGCCTGACGCGCTTTCGCTGGTAGCGTCAGGTCAGGCCATCGATGGTGCCTTGCTGGATGTCAACGTGCGCGGCCAGGCGGTGTTTCCGGTCGCCGATGCATTGATGGAGCGCGGCGTGCCGTTTTCCTTCTGCTCCGGCTACGACCGCTATACGCTGCCGCAGCGCTTTGCGCATCTGTCGTACTGCATGAAGCCCTACAACCCGCGCACGATCACCAGCTTGCTCAGCCACCAGACCGAGCTGGCCGATCACTGATCGGTGCAGGCGGGCTGGGCGCTCTCGCCCGGTTCCACCCCGGGCTGCTGCAAGGCGCGCTCCTGCTCGCCAAGCTGGTTGAGCAGTTCAACGGCGGACTGATGCGCCGTGCGCAGCGTCTCCAGCGGCTTGGACGTTTCGTTGCGCAACGCATACAACGCAAAACCCATCACGTTGAGCCGGTTGCGCAACTGGTGCAGCAGCTCGCGCCGCTGCCCACGCGGTGCCTCGCTCACTCCGCACCCTTGTCGCTGAGCCGGTTGTGCAGGGTGCGCACGCTGATGCCCAGTTCGCGTGCGGCGGCCTTCTTGTTGAAGCGGGTGCGCGCCAGTGCCGATTCGATCATCGCATCTTCGGCCTGGCGCATGGTCCAGCCGGCAGGAATCAGCAAGCCGTCCTGGTCGGCCTGCGGCACGGTCTGCTCCACATCCGGGGCGCTCAACAGATCGCCATCGGAGCGCAGATAAAGGTAGTGGATGAACGAGCGCAGCTCGCGCACGTTGCCTGGCCAGGCATGGTAGGCCAGGTAGCGCAGCAACGACTTGGTCGGCAACTTGCGCTTGCCATACTTGACGTTGAGCTCGTCGATCACGCGTAAGCCAAGCAGGCGCGCATCGCCGCGGCGCTCGCGCAGCGGCGGCACCTGGATCGGGTATTCATTGAGGCGGTAGAACAGGTCTTCGCGCAGCACCGCCTGCTCGCGCTGCACGTGCTGGTGGGTGGCTGCCACCACGCGCGCATCCAGTGCGATTTCCTCGTTGCCGCCCACGCGCATGAAGCTGCGCGATTCGATCGCCCGCAGCAGATACACCTGCAGCCGCTTGGGCATCTCGCCGATTTCATCCAGGAACAGCGTGCCGCCTGCGGCCTGCTCCAGGAATCCGGCATGCCGACGGTCGGCGCCGGTGAAGCTGCCGCGCTCGTGGCCGAACAACTGGCTGGCCAGCAACTCTTCCGGAATGGCACCGCAGTTGACCGGCACGAAACGGCCGCGGCGACCGGACACACGGTGGATGGCGCGCGCCACCAGATCCTTGCCGGTACCGGTTTCGCCGGTCACCAGTACATTCAGATCGGTCGGCGCCACGCGCACGATGTCCTTGCGCAGCATGACGATGCTGTCGCTGTTGCCAACGATGCCCAGGTTGCCCTGCTGCGCTTCGCGCAGTCCCCCGAGCACCCGCTCCAGGCGTTCGGGCGCGAACGGCTTGGTCAGGAATTCGCTGACCCCGAACTGCTGCGCGCGACCCTGGGTTTCGCGCGCGTAATCGCCCGAGACCACAACGATCTGCGGGGTGTGGTCCGGGTCGAGCCGTTCGATCAGGTCGAAACCGCTGCCGTCCGGCAGGCCAACATCCACCACCAACAGGTCGGGAAAGTTGCTGTCCAGCCAGCGGCTGGCTTCGCCAAGGGTGTGGATGCCCTTGGCACGGAAGCCGCTATCGGTGGCGAGTTCAACCACCTGATCGCAGAACTCCACGTCGTCGTCGATGATGGCGCAGGAAAGACGGTCCATGAGCGCTTCTGTCCGCAATGACTGATACATGTTCAGTTGAGAATTGTGACGGCCGCGCGAAATGCGCTGCACACCACATCGGAAATTGCCTGCTGCTGTCACGTTCTGTAGATGGTGCGGCGCTCCTCCCCCGGTCGAGCCCGCCCTGACGGCTGTGGGCGAAGTACGCATGGAAGCGCTCGATTGCGCCAGTGCCAAGCGTCACGCTCTGGGTCGGTCGCCGCTTCGAGAACGCCGAAACGCCAAGGAGAGCAAGGTTTGCCAGGGCCGCCGCGCAAGTCCAACAACGGGTGCCGTCTTGATCGAGCGCTGGCTGAGCTCGCTTGCGTGCCTGCATCGGGGCCAGGATATCAGCCGGGGCTGAAGTGAGCCGACGCCAGCGTGGCGCCGCATGAACCCCTCAGGAAGCCGCATCCGGTCTGCTGGGTTGCCCACAGCCTACGCACCGCCCGTGGAGAAGGCGTGCACAACGCGCTCACGCATTCCTTCCTGGGTGCGGCGAACACTCGCCCGATCCAGCAAGCGAGGTGTCCCATGCACGCAGTCTCGTCGCCCGTGCAGGCCGATGTGCAAACCGAATTGGACTACTGGCGTGCCGAGCACCGCCGGGGCCAGCTTGGCTATTACCCATTCGACGGTATTCCCGAAGGCACGATTCGGGCAGTCTGCGCGGCCTACAACGCACACCCCAACCTGACCGATGCAGAAGCGATCAAGGCCGTGCGCGATGCGCTGTGCCTGACCCCCGGCTCGATGAATGCCGTGCTCGCCGATTGGCTGGCGCCGCGTTGCCTGCGTCACTTACGCCAGGCGTGATGCAGTCTCCGGTTGGACTCGCTTGATTGGTGCGGTGCACGCCTGCCGTGCTCGGAAGGGGCTCTTCGGGCCTGCAAGGTATCGCACGGTGCGTCAGTTCACTCTTTTTCGCGCGTGATGGGCGCAGGCTTGTCATTGGCACCACGCGTCTGCACGCGGTGGCGGCATGCATGCCCAGGTGCCCGTTGTTCGCGCACGCTGCAGGTGCCAGCTGCGCTTGCCCAGCCTGCGCCGCATGCCGCGGCCGTGGTGTCGGCGCTGCCGCATACCGCCAGGCATTAGGAGAAACCTGTGGAAGCGCTGCTGCTGTCCCGTATCCAGTTCGCCTTCGTCATTTCGTTCCATGTGCTGTTTCCGGCCTTCACCATCGGCCTGGCGAACCTGCTCGGGTTTCTGGAATGGCGTTGGCTACGCACGCACGACGAGGCCTGGAAGCGGCTGTACTTCTTCTGGTTGCGGATCTTTGCGGTGTCCTTCGGCATGGGCGTGGTCAGCGGCATCGTCATGGCCTTCCAGTTCGGCGCCAACTGGCCCGAGCTGAGCCGCATCGCCGGCAGTGTGATCGGCCCGCTGCTGAGCTATGAAGTGCTCACTGCGTTCTTCCTGGAAGCCAGCTTCCTGGGGGTGATGCTGTTCGGCTGGGGCCGGGTCTCCGAGCGCCTGCACTTTTTCGCCACCTGCATGGTGGCGATCGGCACGCTGGTGTCCACGTTCTGGATCTTGTCGTCCAACAGCTGGCTGCACACCCCGCGTGGCTACGCGATGGTCAACGGCATCGTGCAGCCGGTCAGCTGGCTGCAGATCATCTTCAACCCGTCGTTTCCGTATCGCCTGGTCCATATGGCGCTGGGTTCGTTCATCACCACCTGCTTTGTGGTTGGCGGCGTCGGCGCTTACTACCTGCGCAAAGGGCTGCATGTGGATGCCGGCGCCCGCATGTTGCGCCTGTCGGTGGCATTTGCCGCCATCGTGCTGCCCATGCAGGTCCTGGTGGGCGACCAGCATGGGCTCAACACACTGGAGCATCAACCGCTCAAGGTCGCCGCGATGGAGGCGCACTGGCGCAGTGAAGGCGATGGCGCCGGCGTGCCGTTGGTGGTGTTTGCGCTGCCCAACGCACAGGCCGAGCGTAACGACTATGAGGTGGCCATCCCACGCCTGGGCAGCCTGATCCTGACCCACAGTGCAGACGGCGACATTACGTCGCTGACGTCGGTGCCGCGCGATCAACGGCCGCCGGTGGCTCCGGTGTTCTTTGCCTTCCGCATCATGGTGGGCCTGGGGATGGCGATGCTGTTGCTGGCGTGGATCTCGGCCATTGCCTGGTGGCGTGGACGCCTGCATGCCAGGCCGCTGATCCTGGCCTGGAACCTCATGCTGCCGGCTGGATTCATGGCGCTGGTGGCCGGCTGGTTCGTCACCGAGATCGGGCGCCAGCCGTGGGTGGTGTACGGGTTGTTGCGTACTGCCGATGCGGTGGGCCCGCAATCGACTGCGACAGTGGCGGTATCGCTGCTGGTGTATCTGCTGGGCTATGCGTTCGTATTCGGCTTCGGCATCTTTTATCTGACCAAGCTGGTCCGTGCCGGGCCGCAACCCAGCCGCGACGGGCCGGATGTGGCCGGCGGCGAACACACGCCGGCACGCCCGCTGTCCGCGGCAGATACATCACTGGAACAGGAGAACACGCCATGGAACTGAACTACTGGTTGCCGGTGGTGTGGTTTGGCGTGATCGGTTTCGGCGTGCTGATGTACGTGGTGCTGGACGGCTTCGTGCTCGGGCTGGGCATGCTGGCGTCGTTCGCGCGCGACGAGCAGGAAGTGGACCTGATGATGAACACCGCCGCGCCCATCTGGGACGGCAACGAAACCTGGCTGGTGCTTGGCGGCGCCGGCCTGTTCGCTGCATTTCCCACGGCGTATGCGGTGATCCTGTCCGGCCTGTATCTGCCGGTGCTGTTGATGGTGATGGCGCTGGTATTTCGTGGGGTGGCGTTCGAATTCCGTTTCAAGGCGCAGCGCTCGCGTCGATTGTGGACGTTATCGTTCATCGCCGGCTCGATCCTGACCGCCTTCGCGCAAGGCATCATCCTCGGCGCGCTGGTGGAAGGCATGCCATTGGACAACGGGCGCTACACCGGCGGCGTGTTCGGCTGGTTCAGCCCGTTCACCATCCTCACCGGTGCTGCGCTGGTGTTCGGCTATGCGCTGCTCGGCAGCACCTGGCTGATCCTCAAGACCGATGGGCGCACCCACACCTTGGCGCGACAGCTGACCAAGCCGCTGGTGGGCGTGGTGGTGACCTTCGTCGTGCTGGTCAGCGCGTGGCTGCCGTTCCTGAGCTCGCATGTGATGGCGCGCTGGTTCGAACATGGCAATTTCTGGTGGCTGTCGCCGATTCCGCTGATGACCGCAGCCGTAGCGCTTGCGCTCTGGCGCGGCAGCGACAGCTCGCGCAGCGACGCGTGGCCCTTCCTGCTGACGCTGGCGATCTTCGTGTTGGGCTTCATCGGCCTGGTGTTGGGCATGTGGCCGTATCTGGTGCCACCGAGCTACACCATCTGGCAGGCGGCTTCGCCATCCTCTTCGCAAATCTTTCCGATGGTGGGCCTGGTGGTACTGCTGCCACTGGTGCTCGGCTATACGGTGTGGTCGTACCGCGTGTTCCGCGGCAAGATCACCGCCGATGTGGGCTATCACCATCATCACTGAGCGAGAGTGCGGCACGCAGGCGTATGCACCATGCGAGGCGTTGCAGCAGATGTCTTCAGACAAACCAACAGCGCCCGCGTTGCGGGCACTTTGGCGATAAGGGCGGTGTGCTTCAGCGTTTTTCCGATCCGTCCGGCCGTTCGTAGTCGTGTTCGGGGTCGGCCTTGTTGACCTCGGGATCTTCGTCGGGCATGTCGTGCACCTTCCATTCGACATCCTCGTTGCGACGCTCCTGTGGCGTAAACGGCTTTTTCTGATCGTCTTCTGGGCCCCATGGCTTTTTCGATTCGCTGCCCATGCTCATCTCCTGCGTGGTCGTCATGACCCAACGCTAGGCGCGCAGGCATTGCGAGGTGGTGAACGAAGCCCGGTGGTGGCGTGAAGTGCGTGTGGCAATGCACTCCCCGCACCGGAGAGCACAGGCTCCGGCTGCGTACCCTTCGCCGCCTCGCAAAGGGCTCAAGCCGCGTTACCCGCCGGTCTGCGAATGCGGCGCCTCGACCGGCTTGGACTGCGGCGAATCCTTCTGCCGCAACCAGATGGTCAACACCACCAGCGAGAACACCGCCAGGAACTCGCTCTGCCAGTTCTGCATCGATTCGAACCAGAACGCTGCGCTGGTGAAATGCTCCAAGACCGTGATGGGCGGCAAGCCCTTCTGCGCACGTTCCACCACCTCCAGTCGCCAACTGCCGACCAGATGCAGCGCAAAGCTCATCAGGAACAGCGCTCCGAACGCGATGGCCAGCGAATGGTCGTATAGCCGTCGCCATATCCCGCCGGCACGCACCGGCCAGGGCGTGGTGCCAGGCTTGATCTCAACGCTTTCTTCAGCCGGATCGAGCGGGCGCGATTCGGCAGAGCCCACCTGCCGCAACTTCACGGTGAGCAACACGTACATGCCCATCTGCAGGAACTCGCTCTCCCAGTTTTCGAACAGTGCCGACATGAAATGCGGGCTGTGCAGATACGCAGACAGCAGCAGCGTCGGCTGCCCCTGCTCGCGCAATTCGTCGTTGTATGCATGCAATCCGGCATAGATCTGGCAACCGATGAAGAACATGGTCAACCCAAGCAGACACAACGACAGCCCGTTACGACGCAAGAACATGGATGACCTCCTGACGATGCGCGCAGTATCGAGCGTCCTGGGCAAAACCGCATGAAGTTTGCGTGCAACCGCGCTGTTCCGCATGCCGCGCGATGGCTGACTGCCACGCACAGGGCGCAACCCGCAACACACCACGCGCACATCGTTTGGCCCGGACGTTTACGTTTGCGCGACCACACTGACGTGCAACCAACGACTTCCACTGCCAGGAGACCACGATGCCCGTACCCAACTATCCACGCCCACCCTTCAAGCCACAGCAGCAGAGCTTTCCCGGACGCACCGAGAAGATGGACCCGCGCCCGGACCATGGCGAAGACAGCTACGTGGGCCACGGCCAGTTGAAGGGCAAGCGCGCATTGATTACCGGTGGCGACAGCGGCATCGGTGCTGCGGTTGCCATCGCCTATGCACGCGAAGGCGCAGACGTGGCCATCGCCTTCCTTCCCGACGAGCAGGAAGATGCAGCGCGCATTGGCGCGCTGATCGAAAAGGCCGGCGTCAAGGCGCTGCTGGTGGGATGCGACATCAGCGACCCCGGCCAGGCAGCGGCCCTGATCGACAAGGTCAACAGCACGCTGGGCGGCCTGGATATCCTGGTCAACAACGCCGGTTACCAGAAGTACTTCGAGACCTTCGAAGACATCACGCTGGACGAATGGCGCAAGACCTTCGACACCAACGTGCATGCGGCCTTCAATCTGGTACGCCTGTCGGTACCGTTGATGACCGATGGCGGCTCCATCATCAATACCGCCTCGGTGCAATCGAAGAAACCCACGCCCAACATCCTGCCCTACGCCGCGACCAAGGGTGCGCTGGCCAACCTCACCATCGGCCTGGCCGGCGTGCTGGCGGAGAAGAAAATCCGCGTCAATGCGGTGCTGCCGGGCCCGATCTGGACACCCTTCATTCCCTCCGGCATGGATGAAGAGTCGGTGGAAAACTTCGGCGGGCAGACGCCCATGGGGCGTCCAGGTCAGCCGGTCGAGCTGGCATCGGCTTACGTGATGCTGGCGGCCGACACGGCCAGTTACACATCGGGCACCTTGCTGACCATTTCTGGCGGCGCAGTCACGCTGTAACGCTGTCGCATTGTTGCCACGCCCGCGTCGCTGATCGAGCGACGCGGGCTTTTTATTGGCTCAATCTTTTAGGTGAACGCTCAGCGCTCACCAGCGCATGCCACGTCGCGTCTGCTTGCCCGTGCAGTCGTTCGGGCGCATTGCGACAGCGCGCAAAAAACGCACAGCCAAGGTGAGTTTCCGGTCAACGTTGCGCTCGCGTGGCACGCACCCGTTCCTGCGATTGCTCTCACGGTCGGCCTCCTACCGTAGGTGGCGTTGGAACGTGATGCACCACACCTCTCCAAACAGTGCTGCCCGCCACGCCTGCGTGGCGCAGGCGCGAACCCACTGCTGGCGCAACGACATCGCCCCCATGCATCGACGCATGCGGCGTGATGCATCCGCGCCATTGGCAGGCCAGCGCAGTAGCGCCCCCATAAGGCAGACAACAATGCGAATTCTGGTCACCGGCGGCACCGGCTATATCGGCTCACACACCTGCGTGGAACTGGCGCGGCGCGGTCATGACGTGTGCATTGTCGATAATTTGAGCAACTCCTCCGAGCGCGTGCTCGACCATCTGCAGCATCTGATGGGGTTCCGCCCGGAGTTTCATCGCATGGATGTGCGTGCGCCCGAGCTTGCCGACTTGTTGATCAGCGAGCGCATCGACGCCGTCCTGCATTTTGCCGCACTCAAGGCCGTTGGCGAATCGGTGCGCGAGCCGCTGCTGTACTTCAACAACAACGTCACCGGCACGCTGGCGCTGCTACGCGCGATGCGGACTGCCAAGGTGTGCAACCTGGTGTTCAGCTCGTCGGCCACCGTGTATGGCGACGCCAACCGCAGCCCGATCGACGAAAGCGCGCCGCTGAAGGCGATCAACCCCTACGGGCGCACCAAGCTGATGATGGAAGAAATGATCGGCGACCTCAGCGCCGCGTGGCCGGATTTCAACGCGGCGTTGCTGCGCTACTTCAACCCGGTGGGTGCGCACCCCAGCGGGTATCTGGGCGAAGATCCGCGAGGCGTACCGAACAACCTGATGCCCTACATCGCACAGGTGGCAGTGGGGCGTCGCGCGGCATTGCAGGTCTTCGGCGACGACTATCCCACCGACGACGGCACCGGCGTGCGCGACTATCTGCATGTGATGGATCTGGCGCGCGCGCATGTGGATGCCATCGATTACCTGCAGCGCGAGCGCAAGGGCCTGGTGGTCAATCTGGGCACCGGGCGCGGCTACAGCGTGCGCGAGGTGGCGGCCGCGTTCGCGCGCGCCAGTGGCAGGCGCATTCCGCTGAGCATCGGGCCACGTCGCGGTGGCGACGTGGCGGTGTACTTCGCCAGCACTGCGCTGGCCAACCGGCTGCTGGGCTGGACCGCGGAATACGACCTGGACCGCATGTGCCGCGATACCTGGCGCTGGCAATCGATGCACCCGGATGGCTACGCCGGTTCGCGTCTGCCGCGCCCGCGCTCCGCGGCGGCCGTGCCCGAACGCGACAGTGCGCGCGAGCTGCCGACATCACCGCGCCGGCGACCGCCCGGTCCGGACACGCGCCGTCGCAGCGAGCCGGTACGCACGCTGGCGGTCGCCGATGGTTTCTCCGGCGCGTAATGCGCAACGACCCGTTTCTTTCCTACGAGGGTATTCCATGAGTTGGGCTGGCCAGTTCCAATACGCGATCGGCAAGACCCGCCGCGCGGTTCCATCCGACAGCACGCCACAGTTCGATCCGGCGCGGCCCACACTGTTGTGTCTGTCGCATCTGCGCTGGAGTTTTGTCTATCAGCGCCCGCAGCACCTGATGTCGCGCTTTGCACGCGATGCCAATGTGCTGTTCTGGGAGGAGCCCATCGCCTGCGATGCAGCCGAACCCTGGCTGGAGGTGCGTGGCCAAGAGCACGGCGTGCACGTCTTGGTGCCGCGCCTGCCCGTCGGGTGCGGGGGCGAGGAGGCCGTGCAGGTGCAACGTCGCCTGCTGGACGGCTACCTGGCCGAGCTTGGCGTACGCGACCTGCTGCTGTGGTACTACACGCCAATGAGCCAGAGCTTCAGTGCGCATCTGCGTGCGCGCATGGTCATCTACGACTGCATGGACGAGTTGTCGGCCTTTCGTGGCGCGCCCCCGGAGCTGGTGCAACGCGAGCGCGCACTGCTGCAGCGCGCCGATGTGGTCTTCACCGGCGGCTACAGCATTTGGGAGGCCAAGCGCGCGTTGCACGCCAATGCGCACGCGTTCCCCAGTAGCGTGGACGTGGCGCACTTCGCCGCCGCGCGCACGCCGCAGCAGGAGCCTGACGACCAGGCCGGCATCGCGCACCCGCGGCTGGGTTTCTACGGTGTCATCGACGAGCGGTTCGACGTCGAGCTGCTACGCGCGATCGCGACGCAGCGGCCGCACTGGCAATTGGTGATGATTGGCCCGGTGGTCAAGATCGACCCCTCCGAGCTGCCGCAGGCCACCAACATCCACTATCTGGGCGGCAAGACCTACGACGAACTGCCTGGTTATCTCTCCGGCTGGGAGGTGGCGTTGATGCCGTTTGCGATGAATGCCTCCACGCGCTTCATCAGCCCGACCAAGACACCCGAATACCTCGCTGGCGGCTGCCCGGTGGTGTCCACGCCAATCCACGATGTGGTGCGCACCTATGGCGACACCGGCGTGGTGCGCATTGCCGCGACCGCCGACGCGTTCGTCGCCGCGTGCGAAGCCGCACTGCAGGACAGTGCCGATCGCGCGCAGTTGCTCGACCGCGCCGATGCCGTGCTGGGCGATATGTCCTGGGACCACACCTACGACCTGATGAAGGAGACGCTTTCTTGGACGCAATGACCCCGCCGGCCGCCGCGCCGCTCGCCGCCCGTCGCACGCGTGGCAACGCACGGCGTGGTTTCGATTACCTCATCGTCGGCGCAGGATTTGCCGGCAGCGTGTTGGCCGAACGGCTGGCCGCCGGCCTCGGCAAGCGTGTGCTGGTGGTCGACCGTCGCCCGCATATCGGCGGCAACGCCTACGATTTCCATGACGATGCCGGCGTGCTGATCCATCGTTATGGTCCGCACATCTTCCACACCAACGCGCAGCGCATCGTGGATTACCTGTCCAATTTCACCCAATGGCGTCCGTATGCGCACCGCGTGCTTGCGCAGGTGGGCGACCAGCAGGTGCCGATCCCCATCAACATGACCACGTTGAACCGTCTGTACGGCCTGCAACTCAGCAGCGAAGAACAGGCCGCAGCGTTCCTGGCCAGCCGCGCCGAGCCGGTGGCCGATATCCGGACCAGCGAAGATGTGGTGGTCAATCAGGTGGGCCGCGAACTCTATGAAACCTTCTTCCGCGGCTATACGCGCAAGCAGTGGGGGCTGGATCCGTCGCAGCTGGACAAGTCGGTGACCTCGCGCGTGCCCACCCGTACCAACGACGACGACCGCTACTTCACCGACACCTTCCAGCAGATGCCGCTGCATGGCTATACGCGCATGTTCGAGCGGATGCTCGATCACCCCAACATCAAGGTGATGCTCAATACCGACTACCGCGAGATCTGCGACGAGCTGGAGTACGACCAGCTGGTGTACAGCGGGCCGGTGGACGAATACTTCGACTATTGCTACGGCAAGCTGCCGTACCGCTCGCTCAGGTTCGAGCACAGCACGCTCGATCAGGAGCACTTCCAGGCGGTGGCCACGGTCAATTATCCGGACGAAGCGGTGGCCTACACGCGCATCACCGAATACAAGCACCTCACCGGCCAGCAACATCCCAACACCAGCATCACCCGCGAGTATCCTTCTGCCGAGGGCGACCCGTATTATCCGATTCCACGCGCGGAGAACGCAGAGCTATATCGGCGTTACGAACGCCTGGCCGCCGAGACGCCCAAGGTGACCTTCCTTGGCCGTCTGGGCACCTACAAGTACTACAACATGGATCAGGTGGTCGGCCAGGCGTTGGCCTTGTACAAGCGCATCGAAGACGCCGAGCCGCGGCGCGCCGAGCTGGCGGTCTGACAACGCACGCCCCGCCCTGCGGCACCGTGGCTGCAGGGCAGTTATCGACGCATCGCTGCAACCCAGCGGCGCGCGCAGCAGGATGTTGGATGCATACCCCCACACTGTTCGAAAGTTTTTTCATGGCGGGGTTCGAGTGTTCGACCCACCGCCGCCGCGACGGGCGCAGGCTCGACCTGATTGCCGCCACCCGGCATGACCGTTGGGCCGCCAAGGACTACGCGGCGTTGGCGGCGCATGGCCTACGTACCGCGCGCGATGGCCTGCGCTGGCATCTGATCGAACCACGCCCCGGGCATTACGACTGGTCCAGTTTCCTGCCGATGCTGCACGCTGCCAACAGCGTGGGCACGCAGGTGATCTGGGACGTGTGCCATTACGGCTGGCCGGACGATGTGGACATCTGGACGCCGCAGTTCGTCGACCGCTTCGCGCGCTTTGCTGCCGCCGCCGCACAGTGCATCAAGGACGCCTCCGACGCCGTGCCGTTCTACGCGCCGCTTAACGAGATCTCGTTCTGGGCATGGAATGGCGGCGATCACGCCCGCATGCATCCGATGGCGCGCGGGCGTGGTTTCGAGCTCAAGCATCAATTGGTCCGCGCCACCATCGCCGCCATCGACGCGATACGCCAGGTGGATCCGCGCGCACGCTTCCTGCAGGTGGACCCAGCGATCCATGTGGTGCCATCCAACGACCGGCCCGGCCCGCGCCGCGAAGCCGAACGCCTGCGGCTGGCGCAGTTCGAAGCCTGGGACATGATCTGCGGCAAGCAGTGGCCAGGACTCGGCGGGGCGCCGGAGTATCTGGACATCATCGGCCTCAACTACTACTCGGATAATCAATGGTATCTGGGCGGCGTGCCGATCCTGCGCGACTCGCCCGACCACCGCCCGTTCTCCACCATCATGCTGGAGTTCTGGCAGCGCTATCGCCGCCCAATGATCGTCTCCGAAACCGGTGCCGAAGCCGATCAACGCGCCCCCTGGCTCGATCATGTCGGCAGCGAGGTTGCGCTGGCCCTGCAGCACGGCGTGGCGATGGAAGGTGTCTGTCTGTATCCGGTGCTGGACTACCCCGGTTGGGACAACGACCGGCATTGCCCCACCGGCGTGCTCGGCTATGCGGACGAGCACGGCGGACGACCGCTGCACCAAGGCCTGGCCGACCAACTGCGCCGCGAGCACGCGCGTTTCGGTCTGCGCGCACCGCAGTTCGCGCTGGCCGATATCGCCCCGTGAGTACGTCCGCCCACTCCACCTTGCTGCCGGACAAGCCGGCGCGTTTTCTCTGGCACTACGTGGGCCGACGGCCGTGGCATTTCAGTGGCTTGCTGCTCCTGATCGTGGGCGCGGCCGGCTGCGCGGTGTCGGTGCAATACGGCATGAAAATGCTGGTGGACGCGATGGCCACCGATCAACGCAGCCAGGCAAACGTGTGGCTGCCGCTGGGCCTGTTCATCAGCCTGATCGCGGTGGAAAACCTGCTGTGGCGCCTGGGCGGCTGGCTGGGCTGCCGCACCGTGGTGGCCAGCGTGGTGGACATCCGCGTGGATTTGTTCCGCCATCTCACCGGCCACCCGATGCGCTACTTCACCGAGCATTTTGCCGGTGCGCTGGGCAACCGCATCACCGCGCTCGGCAGCGCCGCCGGGCAGATCTTCGGTGGACTGGCGTGGAAGATCGTGCCGCCCATCGTGGATTTCGTCGGCGCCATCGTGCTGCTGTTGACGGTGGATTGGCGCATGGCCGCCACGCTGGTCGGCTTCATTGCGATCGTGGCGGCCATCATCACCAGCTTCGGCATTCGCGGCCGCGCCAAGCATCAGCGCTTTGCCGCGCAGGCCGCCCGGGTGGGTGGCGAGCTGGTGGATGCGGTTTCCAACGTGTGGACGATCAAGGCGTTTGCCGCGCGCGATCGCGAAAGCGCGCGGCTGGCCGAACAGATCGGTCACGAGGCCGTGGCGCATCGGCGCAGCTGGATGTACGTGGAAAAGGCGCGGGTGATTCACGACATCTGCCTGTCGCTGATGGCCGGCGGCATGCTGATCTGGGCCATCGGCATGTGGCGCTCCGGAGCGGTGAGTGCAGGCGATGTGGTGTTGGTCAGTGCGCTGACCTTCCGCATCCTGCATGGCTCGCGCGATCTGGCGCTGACCCTGGTGGACACCACCCAGCAACTGGGCGCCATTGCCGACACCTTGCAGATCATTCTGCAACCGCACGCCATCGTCGATGCGGACGTGCCGCTGGCCTTGGCCGAAGGCGATGTGCGTTTCGAACAGGTGCGTTTTGCCTATCCCGAGCGCGCCGCGGTGCTGGAAGGATTGAACCTGCATATTCCGGCCGGCCAGAAAGTGGGCATCGTGGGGCCCTCCGGTGCCGGCAAATCCACCTTGATTGCCCTGATCCAGCGCCTGGACGATGTGGAATCCGGACGCGTGCTGATCGACGGGCAGGACATCCGCGGGGTCAGCCAGGACAGCCTGCGCGAAAAGATTGCGGTGGTGCCGCAGGAAACTGCGTTGTTCAATCGCAGCATCGGCGACAACATCCGCTACGGACGTCCCGATGCCAGCGATGCCGAGGTGCACGACGCGGCGCGGCATGCATTCTGCGATGGCTTCATCCGGCAATTGCCCGAAGGCTACGACACCCAGGTGGGCGAGCGCGGGGTGATGTTATCGGGCGGACAGCGGCAACGGCTGGGGATTGCCCGCGCCTTTCTCAAGGATGCGCCGATCCTGATTCTGGATGAGGCCACCTCGGCACTGGACACCGAGTCGGAAGCGGAGATCCAGGCCGCGCTGGATCACCTGATGCGCGACCGCACCGTGTTGGCGGTCGCCCATCGCCTGTCCACGGTGATTGGCTTCGATCGCATCGTGGTGCTGCAGGACGGCCGTGTGGTTGAAGATGGCAGCCCTGCGGAACTGCGCGGCCGCGGTGGCGTGTTCGACAGTTTGTGGCAGCGCCAGGCAGCCGGATTCGAGACGGCACCGGAAGCACCGTGAGGCGGCTGCGCCCAGAAGCGCTGCTTGCTTTGCGTCATGCGCGGCGAGGCAGACGCAGCCTGCGGCTGGCCCAGTGCGACGAGCATGGCATGAGATGCACTTTTCGCCCTGGCAGCAGACCCCATTTGCAATCGCTGGCGCACAAAAAAACAGGCAGCGTCTGGCTGCCTGTTCCACTTCCTGCACAACGCCTCAATGCGGTGGCCGATAGTCGCGCAGCCTGGTCGTCACGTTGCCGACCTCCTGCACTGCGCGTTTGAGGTCGTCTTCGGACATCCCCAGTTCGCGCGCCCAGTACTGCAACTCCCATTCCTCGTTGATGCTTACATTGTGCATGTCGGTGGGTTGACGATTTGCATCCCGTGGTTCGCCCATGGCGATCTCCCATGTAGGACAGCTGGTGAGCCGGCTGCGACGCCGGCGCTTCGCACGGTTTGCCGGCGCTGCCGCATCGACGCGTTGTCTGGCGAGCTGTGGTCAGTGGGGCTGGCCCTGCTTGGCGCGCAGCGCCTTGGCGTGTTCCAGATGCTCGGCGATAGTGTCGCGTGCGCGCTGCAACTCTTTACCCAGGTCGCTGGAGCCCGGCTCGCTGCTGAGCTGTGTGTCCAGCAGGGCCAGCGCCTGCTCGTGGCTGTCCACACTGGCTTGCAGATACTGCGATTCGAACTGTTGCCCGTGCAGGTCCTGCAGGCGCTTGCGCACGCCCTCGGCGCCCGCGGTGGCGGCCTGGCCTAACGTGCCATTGCGATCCGGCGCAAACCGGCTGAGGTCCGTCAACGCAGCGCTGTGGGCTTCGTCCATCTTGCGTGCAAATGCCAGCACCTCTCCTTCCACACCCTTGACCACCGCCAGTTGCGCAAGCGTGCGTTCGTTCTCGTTGAACACTGCCAGCGCGCCAAGCGCCTGCTTGCGGTCGCGGGCATCGCCCACGCTGTCGCGCAACGGGTCGCCGTGAGGCGGCGTGCTACCGACCACCGTGGCTACGTTGCTCTGTAGATCCTGCGGATCGCTCGTGTGCCCCTGCCGGCGCTGCCAGGCCTTGTACGCCACATAGCCCACCGCGCCGGCGGTCACCATCTTGAAAAGTCCCATCGCTGTCTCCTGTTGAGCGCGATCTTTCATCGCGTCTGGCGGTCGTTGATTGTTGGGTTCGCAGGGACGGCGAAGGCGGCATGCCTGCGTCCCAGCGCGTCATATGAGCCTGCGAGCGCGGGGGTTATCCAGACGTGACCTGCGCATCAACGCCGCGTCGGCGATCGGGCGCGTCCACACCGCGCCCACGCAGTGTGCTGACAGGTTTAACACCGCTGCACGAACACTGCAGTGCGCCGCCGCGTCTAAATGCCCACAGGAGACAGACATGCTTGCCCTCAACTACCACGGTTCACGCGATGTGCGAGTGGAAACCGTGCCCGATCCACTCTTGGTCGAACGCGACGACCTGATCCTGCGCGTCACTGCCACCGCCATTTGCGGCTCTGACCTGCATCTGTATCGCGGCAAGATTCCCGACCTACGCCCCGGCGACATTCTCGGCCACGAATTCATGGGCATCGTGGAAGAGGTGGGCCCGGATGTCACGGCGGTCAAGCCGGGCGACCGGGTCGTGATTCCGTTCGTGGTCGCCTGCGGGCGGTGTTTCCACTGCGTGCTGCAGGAATTTTCCGCGTGCGAAACCACCAATACCGGCAAGGGCGCGGCGCTCAATCACAAGGACATGCGCCCGCCCGCCGCGCTGTTCGGCTTCAGCCATTTGTATGGCGGATTGTCCGGCGGCCAGGCCGAATACGTGCGCGTGCCCAAGGCCAATGTCGGCCCGCTGGTGGTGCCCGATGCCTTGCACGATGAGCAGGTGCTGTTCCTGTCCGACATCCTGCCGACCGGGTATCAAGCCGTCGTCGATGCAGGCGTCAAACAAGGCTCGACCGTTGCCATCTTCGGCGCCGGCCCGGTCGGCCTGATGGCCGCGGCGTGCTGCCGCATGCTGGGCGCAGAGCGCATTTTCATGGTCGACCGGCACGCATACCGGCTCGATTTTGCGTCCAGGGCCTATGGCGTGATTCCGATCAATTTCGACGAGGTCGACGACCCGGCCGATGTGATCGTCTCGCAGACCGATGGCCGGGGCGTCGATGCCAGCATCGAGGCGGTCGGCTTCGAGGCCGAAGGCAGCGCCATCGAAACCGCACTGACCAACCTGAAACTGGAAGGCAGCAGCGGCGTGGCGATCCGCCAGTGCATCGCCGCAACCCGTCGCTGCGGTGTGGTGAGCGTGCCCGGCGTGTATGCCGGCTTCATCCATGCCTTCATGTTTGGCGATGCGTTCGACAAGGGCCTGACCTTCAAGATGGGCCAGACGCATGTGCAAAAGCATATGCCGCATCTGCTGGAATGCATCGGCAATGGTCAGCTCAAGCCAAGCTCGATCATTTCGCATCGCATGCCGCTGGCTGACGCGGCGCGTGGCTACGAACTCTTCGACAAGAAGCAGGACGATTGCCGCAAGGTGGTGCTCACGCCGTAAAAGCGTGAGTGGGATCTACGCAGACGGCGCAATCTTCGACCGCGCCGTCTGCATGTTGTATAGCCGTTGAGTGCTGGCAACAGGCTCAGTCCAGCGGCTTGGCCGGCACGAACGGGGACACCGGGTCGCTGGCCGGGAAGGTCTCTTCCACCGCTTCGTCCTGCAGCGCGTCCTGCTTTTTCTTGTCGTGCTGCGTTTGGTCGTGCGGCGCTTGATCGCGCTGTTCGGCGTGGTCGTGCGCAGAGGGAATCTGGTTGGGTGTGCTCATGTGTTTTCCTACGACGTGATGCGAGCCACTACGCTACGGTGCGCTGCGTTGGCACAGGTGAAAAGCGTCTTCGCACATCAACGACAAAGGCAACGGATGTGCTGCACTGTGCATGCCGGGCCATACAGTGCATTAGGTGCGGTCTCGCATTCCTTCCCATGCGGCGCAACCATGGTCCCTCTCGATCACGCGCGGCGCCCGAGCGCGACCTGTGCTTGCGCAGATGAAGTCAGGCAGCGCTGTGGCGACCAGCAGTGTCGCCGAACGCGGCATCCGGCACCCACGCAGTTGCACCTGCACGGCCGCCATGCGACGACGCGCCTTGGGTTCACATCCGCACGCGCCCAGGGTGTATGGTGCATGGGCGGCCGGAATCCGGTGTCGCCCTCATTTCATCTGGCCCTTTCCATCGACAATCTCTGCGAACGCTGCGACGCCGTCTGCTGCCGGCTCACCGTCATGGTCGATCCATCCGACCGTATCCCACACCATCTCACCAGCGTGACGCCGCAAGGCTGGCATGTGATGGCGCGCGACGAGGAAGGCTGGTGCGTGGCCATCGACGCTGCGCGCATGTGTTGCTCGATCTACGAGACGCGACCGGCGATCTGCCGGCGTTTCGTCATGTCCGGCCCGTATTGCCGCGACGTACGTGCCACCTACGACGATCAACGCCGCCGGGGCATTCCCTTGACGCTGTACAACGCATGAGGATGTGCGATGCATCATTCCCGCCGCCAGTCGATGACCGTCAGTAACCAGCCGGGCAAGCCGCGGTTGTCCGAACAGCGGTTGGCCGCCGATCTGCAGGCGTTTCAGCAATCCGGCGGCGCAATCGAGCGCCTGGGCGATACACCACTACGTCGCGAAAAAAAGCGCGGCGCACCAGAGGCTGCGCCAGCCGCCGTAGTCACACCGGCCGTCGCAGCCGAGGCCGAGTAAGACAGCAACGGATGCCTCGCGGGCGCCTACGCGCATCCATCCGCCATCACCGACGCGATGCGACGTAGTCGGCCATCAGCTTCAACCACCCGATCAGGGCAGCTGCAACTCTGGGCCGCACTGCAGAAGCTGCTTGGGCAGTCTGCGCACGCGGGTTCAGTGCTCAACACATCAGGCACCGCGCGCAGGCGTCGCCGCCCGCACGGACATGGGGGCAGTTACAGCAGTTGCGCGCGCTTGGTCGCGCCAAGCCCTTGTGCCAGTGAGGCCATTTCGTTGGCCAAGGCGACCATGTTGCCGCCGGCCTGCGCCGCGATGCCCATGATGCGCTGGTAGGCGTCCCAGAAGTCGGGCCCATTGCCATAGGCATCGTGGAACCCTTGCAGCTCCAAGACCAGCAGATCGGACACTTGCATGTCGGAGCGGTCCATTGTGTTACCTCGATGGGGGATTCCCCGGCCCGCAGCTTATACCCGTTCACCTTACAAAATCGAGTCAGCCGGATGGCCGGATGCCTGGACCTGAATTGGTTAGAATGCCTGGCGGAATCTGTGTGTCGGGCGTCTGGTTGGGGCTGCTTGCTGCCTCCTGGGTACGCCGGTGGCTGGCAGCGCCGCAGGTCAGGCCGTCCGCCATACCCGGGCCTGCCGCCCGCCTCGGACCGGCTGAATGCCAGCACGCAGGGTTCCGGCAGCGTGCTCGCTGCTGCCGCCTGACGCGCCGACCGGCATGCGTTCCCGTGTAAAATGCCCGGTTTTTGACCGGAAGAATGGCGAAAGTTGCTCCACGGGCGCCCTTGTCGGGCCCGGCGTTCATTCGCCTGCTTGCTTGCCTCAGCGACGCGCACATCGCTCAGTCCAACCACGCGCTGGCCGACCGGCTGAGCCAGTGGATCGACTGGACGCGCGCGGTTGCCGTGTCCAAGGCGCTGGACGGCAAGCTGCCCGACACCGACGACCTGCCCGAACCGCGCCCGCTCGATGCGGAGGCTTGCGCACGCGTGCGCACCGGTCTTGCTGCCAGCAGCGTGACCGAGTTGGACGCGCTGGTTGTGCGCGTGCGTGCCGAGGCGCGCAACGCCGCGCTCGCAGACGCACCCGTCGCCGCGCCGGATTTCGCACCATTCCGGCAGCACTACTTAACCATGCAACGCGCCATGCGTACCGCCACCGGCGATCTGCGCGGGCGCCTGCGCGACCTGCTCGCATTGGCCTCCACCGACATGGCGCGGTTGGCCGAAGTGGATGCGGTGATGGAGCTCACCCTGAGCCCGCGCGAGCAGAGCCTGTTGAACACCGTGCCGAGCCTGCTCGGCGCACATTTCGAACGCCTGCGCGATGCTGCACAGGCGCAGCACCGGCCGACCGATGACGATGCCGCGCCACGCGCGGTGCCCGATGGCTGGCTGGATGTCTTCCGCAAGGACATGCAGAGCGTGTTGCTCGCCGAACTGGATGTTCGTTTTCACCCGATCGAAGGCCTGCTTGCAGCGCTTCGTACCCGCTAACTGGGACGTCATGTTCAGAACTCTCGTACACGTGTGTGTGTTTCTCGTCGGCCTGCTGGCGGTTTGCTGGGTCGGCATCGGTTATCTCGGCTCCAACCCGCTCGGCGCCTGTGTCGCGGCGGTGATCGGTGCCTGCTATGTGGCCGGCGCGCTGGAGTTGTATCGCTACCGCCAGGCCACGGCGACGCTGGAAGCGGCAGTCGATGGGCTGGCCACGGCGCCTTCTGCCCTGGGCGCTTGGCTACAAACTGTTCATCCTGGCCTGCGTAATGCGGTGCGCCTGCGTATCAAGGGCGAGCGCGTGGCATTGCCGGCCCCGGTGCTGACGCCGTATCTGGTCGGCTTGCTGGTGTTGCTTGGCATGCTCGGCACCTTGCTCGGCATGATGGCCACGCTCAAGGGCACCGGCTTTGCATTGCAGAGCGCCACCGACCTGCAGGCCATTCGCGGCTCGCTCGCAGCACCGGTGGAAGGCCTGGCGTTCGCGTTCGGTACCTCCATCGCCGGTGTGGCGACATCGGCCATGCTGGGGTTGTTGTCGGCGCTGTGCCGGCGCGAGCGCCTGCAGGTGGTGCAACGGCTGGACCTGAAGATCGCTGCCGAACTGCACATGCATTCGGACGCGCACCGACGTGGCGAAGCATTCAAGCTGCAGCAGCAGCAAAGCGCCTTGATGCCAGCCTTGATCGACCAGCTGCAGACGCTGGTGCACAGCATCCAACAGCACAGCATGGCTGCCGAGCAGCGCCTGGCCGCCCAGCAAGCCGATTTCCAGGCCAAAAGCGAAGCGGCGTATGCGCGGCTGGCCACGGCCATGGAGCACGCGCTGCAAGCCGGTGTCGCCGAAAGCGCACGGGCGGTCGGTGCGGCATTGCAGCCGGCGATGGAAGCCACCATGGCCAGCATCGCACGCGATACCGCCGCATTGCAGGAACATGTCACGCAAGCCGTGCAGCAACAGCTGGACGGCATTACCCATGGCTTCCAGACCAGTGCCAGCACCACGGCGCAGCACTGGAGCACGGCATTGGCGGCGCAGGAACGCGCGCAGCAGACCCACAACGCGCAGTTGCAGACCGCGCTGGAACAGATTGCCGCGCACAGCGTAGCCGTGCAGGACAGCGTGAGCAGCGCCGTGCAGCAGCAGTTGCACGGCGTCAGTGCAGCCATCGAGCAGAACGCGCGCACGGCGACCGAGCACTGGCAGGTGGCACTGGCTGCGCAGGAACGCACCCAGGCCACGTTGGCCGAACAGTTGCAGGGCACACTGGAACAGATCGACCAGCGCAGCGTTGCCGTGCAGGACAGCGTCACCCAGGCCGTGCAGCAGCAATTGAGCGCACTCAACGATGGCTTTGCCAACAGCACCGCGGCCAGCGCCGCCAGCTGGGCGGCCGTGCTTGCCGAACAGCAACGTGCCACCGAAACGCACAGCGCGCAGTTGCACGCCACCCTCGAACAACTGGCGCAGCGGACCAGTGCCCTGCACGACGGCGTGCAGCAGGCCGTGCAGCAGCAGCTGGACGGGTTGAGCAGCGGCTTCGAAGCCAGCACCGCCACGGCAGCGGCCACCTGGACGGCTGCGGTGGCCGAGCAGCAGCGCGCCAATCACGCGCTCACCCAGGAGTTGCAGGACACGCTCACGCAATTTGCCAGCACCTTCGAGACACGCTCCGCCGCGTTGGTGGATGCGGTCTCGCAACGCATGCAGCAATCCAGCACCGACGCTGCCAATGCGTGGCGCGATGCACTGGCTCAGCAGCAACACGCCAGCGCCACATTGTCCAGCCAGCACCACAGCGCACTTGCCGCCGCCACCGCCAGTTTCGAGGCGCATGCGGCGGCCCTGGTCGGCACCTTGCAGCAATCGCACACCGACCTGCAGGCGGCACTGGAAGCGCGCGACACCCAGCGCCTGGCGCTGTGGAGCGAGCGCTTCGGCGCGATGAGCACGGCCCTGACCGCACAATGGGAACAGACCGGCGAACGCGTCGCCCGGCAACAGCAGGCCATTTGCGACACCCTGGCCAGCACCGCCAGCGAGCTGTCCACGCAGGCGCAGGCGCAGGCCAGCGCGACGATCAGCGAAGTGTCGCGCCTGATGCAGATCGCCTCCGAAGCGCCCAAGGCCGCGGCCGATGTCGTGGCCGAGCTGCGCCAGTCGCTGTCCGAGAGCATGGTGCGCGACACCGCCATGCTGGAAGAACGCAGCAAGCTGCTTGCCACCCTGGACACCTTGCTCAACGCAGTCAATCACGCCTCCACCGAACAACGCGAAGCGGTGGATGCCTTGGTGACCACCTCGGCCGACCTGCTGCAGCGCGTGGGCAGCCAGCTCACCGAACAGATCGGCAGCGAAACCGGCAAGCTGGGCGCAGTGGCCGCGCATGTCAGCGGCAGCGCAGTGGAAGTGGCCAGCCTGGGCGAAGCGTTCGGCATGGCGGTGCAGTTGTTCAGCGGCGCCACCAGCGAGCTCAATGAGCGCCTGCAGCACGTTGCCACGGCACTCGATGCCTCGCTGGCACGCAGCGACGACCAACTTGCTTACTACGTGGCACAGGCGCGCGAAGTGGTCGACCTCAGCATGCTCTCGCAGAAGCAGATCATCGAAGAACTGCGCCAGCTCGATCGCGGGCGTGGCGAACCCGGCCAAGCAGAAACGGCATGAGCGACGAGATCGAAAGCGACGGCGAGCTGGGCACGCCCATCTGGGCGGCATTCGGCGACCTGATGTCGGTGTTGCTGGGCGCGTTCGTGCTGATCCTGGTCGGCGTGATCGGCGTGCAGTTGCAACTGTCCAGCCGCCTGGACGCGGAGGTCAAACAACGCCAGGCCGAAGCGCAACGTCGGCAGACGCTGGAACAGGCACTGGCCGCACCGTTGGCTGCCGGCCGCGTGACCCTGGTCGATGGCCGTATCGGCATTCGCGGCAATGTGCTGTTTGCGTTCAACTCCGACGAACTGCAGCCGGAAGGACGCGAGGTGTTGAAGTCGCTGGCCACGCCATTGACGCACTACCTGCGCGCGCGCGACGAGATCCTGATGGTCAGCGGATTTACCGACGACCGCCCGGTGCTGGGCGGCAATCGCCGCTACGCCGACAACTGGGAACTGTCCGCACAACGCGCACTCACGGTGACCCGTGCCTTGATCGCCGAAGGCGTGCCGGCGTCATCGGTGTTCGCCGCCGCATTCGGCTCGCAGCAACCGGTGGATTCCAACGCCGACGAAGCCCGCCGCGCGAAGAACCGCCGCGTGGAGATCGCGCCGATCGCGCGCCCGTCGTCGCGCGCAGGCGCATCGGCGCCGCCCGCAGCAACCGCCGCACCGCGATGAGCACGCCGGCACTGCCCGCACGCGCGCAACTGGAGCGCTGGCGCAGCCAGGGCGCCGATCGGTTGGATCCGGTGCGCTTCCATCTGATGGAAGCGTTGGCAGCGCGTGCCGATGCGCAGGCCAATGCGGTGCGTGAGGTGCTGGAACACAAGCTTGGCGCGATGGTCGATGGCTATGCGACAGCGCTGCAGCAGACAGCGCGTCGCCGTGCCGGGAGCCGTGCAGTGCCTTCCCCGACGCCGGCGTCGCCGCAGCCCAGCGCCTTGGGTGCGCTCACCGCGCAGATGGCCGGGCATGCGGCGCTGATGGAAGTGGACAGCCGCAAGACTGCCAGTGCAGATGCAATGCTGTTTCCGGAGCTGCCGGCGCTGGACGACTTTCGTCGCACCTGGACCACCGTGCGCACCGCCAGCCAGGTGCGGCAGTCGCTGCAGGATGCGCCCAAGAACGCCGGCCCGCTCAACTCCAGCGTGCTGGTGCATCGCTGCATCACGCTGATGCGCGAGCGCTCGCCGGGCTATCTGCAGCACTTTCTCGGCTATGTGGATGCGTTGTCATGGCTGGAGCAGCTGCACACCGGCGGCGCGTTGGCCAACGAGGAGGCCGCGCCGGCGACGCCGGGCAAGAAACGCAGCAAGAGTCCGTCGAAGCGACGCAGTTAGGTCCTCGATCGGTCCGGATCTACGTCGGGCCTGCTGACGCAGGCTCCGATCTCGGAGAGGCAGCCCAGCACCGCATGTGGCATGTCACCCGCCGTGAGCATGAGGTCACTGCACGCCTCTGGCTGCGAACCGCGTTGCACTTGCTCACGCGGCAGCTGAAGCTGCATGCAAGCGCACAACGACGTCCAGCAACCACTCGCCGGCGCGCTGCAGTCACTGCAGTCACGCCCGAGCGCGAAGCGTATTCAATTGGAACGTGGCGACCGTCGGTAACGCTGACATCCACCACGCTGGCGCATGCGCCGATCGCCGCTTCGGCCGCCGTGGAGCATCGCTCAAAACCGCAATTGCGCACCTACCGTCCAGCTCCGCGGCGCACCGGGATACACCCATTGCTCGCTGTACGAAAACGCCGCGTAACGGCGGTCGGTGAGGTTTTCCACCTTGGCATACAGGCGTAGCCTCTGGCTCAGATCGTAATGGCCAACCGCTCGCCACACGGTGTAAGCCGGCAACACGAAATCGGTGTTGCTATCCACCGAGCCCAGCCGCTCGCCGGTGTGCAAGACGCCCACACCCAGCGCCGCGCTTCGTTTGCCGGTCAGCGGCTGCTCGTAGTTCAGGAATGCGTTACCGCTCAAACGCGGCACATTCGGAAACCGCCGGCCTTCAGCCAGCCCCGTACTGGCGGCAGCAGCACTGCTGCGCGTCACCTGCGAATCGGTATAGGCCAGGCCCACCGACGCGGCCAGGTGCGTGCTCAACCTACCCAGCAGATCCAGCTCCACGCCCTGGCTGCGCATCTGGCCCACCGGCAGCGAAAAACTGGTGTCGGCCGGATCCAGGCTCAACACGTTTTTCTTGTCGATGCGGAATGCGGCCACGGTGGCTTCCAGGCCATCGCCGGGCTGCACGTATTTCAAGCCGGTCTCCAGCGAGCGGCTTTTCTCGGGTGCAAAGCTTTGCCCGTTGGCGCCCACACCGCTGTTGGGGCGAAAACCCGCCGCCGCACTGGCGTACAGCGACAGCGCATCGTCGACATGGAAGGTCATGCCTGCACGCGGGCTCGCCACGCCGTCGGATGCCCGCTGCGTGGTGCCGCGCAAGTGGTTGTCCAGGTCTTGCCGATAGTGGTCGTAGCGCAGGCCAAGCAAGGCCTTCCAGCGCGCGCCCAGGTCGATCTGGTCCTGCGCGTACACACCCCACACCTGCTGGCGTTCGTCGGTAGCGGTGATGGTGGACAGCCGTCCTGGCTGTGCCAGGCCATAACGCGGCGCCAGCACATCGATGCTGTAGGGCGTGGCCGCGGAACGGGCGCGCTGCTGAAAGCGGCTGTCGTCGAAGCGATTGCCATCGATGCCGAACAACACATTGTGCGTGACCCTACCGGCCTGAAGACTGCCAAGTACTTCTGCACGCGCTGCGATATCGCGGCCCTGGTAATCGCGGTAGCGGCGTTCGCGGCGCAAGCTGCGCTGGTCGGCCTGCAGCGTCCAGGGCTCGGTGGAAAATCCGCGCATGCCACTGTCGCGGTAAGTTGCCCCACCCTGCACCGACCAGGTCTGATCCAGACCGTGCACCACGAATAGCTGGTGCCCGGTGGAATGCAGGTCGATATCGCCATCGCGCGGCTCGCCCAGAAAGCGCGAGGCCGGCAGCCGGTTGGCATCGCCACCGATGGCCGTCACGCCACGATCGAAGGGCGTGTGGAGCCGCACCGCTTCCAGCTCATACGACACTGTCGTATCGGGCGTCGGCATCCACAACAGCGACGGCGCCAGCAAGGTACTGTCGCTGTCGACGGTATCGCGAAAGCTGTGTTGATCCTTGTGCATCACATTCAAACGGTACGCCACGTTCTCGCTCAGCGGGCCGGTGCTATCGATGGCCGCGCGATAGCTGTCGAAGCGGCCTGCCGATACATCCACGCTGTGCTGCGGCTGAAACAGCGGCTTTTTGGTGACGATGTTGACGGCCCCGCCCGGCTCGCCGCGCCCGTACAACGCCGACGCCGGCCCCTTGATCACCTCGATGCTCTGTGTATTGGCCGCATCGCGCAGACCGTTGTAACCGCGGCTGGCATTGAAGCCGTTGACCATGTAATCCGAACTGAAATTCGGATCGCCGGTGAAGCCGCGCATCGAATAGCTATCCCATAGGCCGCCCAGGTTGTTGGCCTTGGTGATGCCGCTGGCCAGTTCCAGTGCGCCAGCCAGATCGGTGACGCCTGCATCTTCGAGCAAGGTCCGGTCGAGTACCCGTGCACTGATCGGCAGATCACGCAGCGGCGCATCGGTCTTGGTGGCACCGGTAATGCTCAGCGCGCGGTACGGCGTGTATTGGCTGCGCACCTGCACCGCATCCAGGTCGCGCGCCTGCGACTGCGCAGCCTGCGCGCAGGCAGTGCCGCAGGTGCAGGCCAGCAGGCTGAGCAGGGGCAGCGCGTGCAGCGTGCGGTGGCGCGAGAACACGGGCATCGGGCAGAACTCCTGAAGCGCCCCGGCGCAGTGCATCCGGGGCGCAAGTAAAAGACGCAAGGAAAGGTGAAACGCAGATACCGCTATGAAGCAGGGCCGGCCGTTGTTTCGAAGCGTGGCGCTCGCCCGAAATCGTCGCGCGTGAACGGCCGGTCGCGGAACAGATAGCCGTAGTAGAACGTGCGCAGCGCCCGGTGATAAGCGCGAATGCGATCCTGATAGGCCAGCTGTGCCTGCAGATCGGTGTCGGCCAGGCGCGTCAGCGCCGCCTGCAGCGCAACCGGGGGCAGCACGCTGGCCACGCGTTGCGCCAACGCTTGGCGACGCTGCAGCCCCTGGCGATACGCTGCCACCTGCGGCGCCACCTGCTGGTCGCCATTTTCATGAAATGCGAAGTACCACTTATAGTGGAACGCCGTGGTCAGCGGCGCCGAGTCGGCCCATTGCCGATTGCGCGCGTAGAACGCCTGCATGGTGTCCTGGCGCGGAATGTCCCAGGCGTGGTTGACCGCCTCGCGCTGCAACCGCGCAATCTCGGTACCCTGGTTGACCGGCACTGCCTGATTGATTGCCACGTGCGCCAGCGCCGGCGCCACCAACGCCAGCACAACCCAGCAGGTAGCCAACGCCGCGGCATGCGCGGCAGGCCGCCACTGGAGGCGCCCGACCAGCACCGACAGCAGCACCCAGAACAACAGGTACGCACCGCCCAGTGCCAGCACCGCCAGTTGCTGCAACCACGGCACCGCATTGAACGTAGCGAACATGACGAACGGCACGCTCAGGCACACAAACACCGCCGCTGCGCGCACCACCACGCGCCGTACCAGCAGCGCAGCGCCCGCACCGGGCAGTGCGGCAAGCATGCGTGCACGCCCCGCTTCACGCTCGCCCGAACGCAGATCGAACAGCAGCGCGATCACGAACAGCGGCAGCAGGAACACCAGCACGAACGCGTAGTCGAAGCGGCCAGCCAATGCGAGCTCGGGGTTGTAGCTGTCCCCGTCATGGATCTGCGCTTCCAGCCCCAGCGCGCGCACGCGCAAGATATACGGCGAGACATCGCGCATGCCGACCGCCGCAAACGCCAGCGGCGATGGCAGGTCCCAGGTGGGGTGGAAGCTGTAATAGGCCGCGCTGCCGGCATCGTTGGAACGCGCCACATAGTCTTCTACCGCCGCGCTGTCTTCGCGCTGCAGCGCTGCAATCCTGGCGATGTTGTCGCGCTGCGTCGCCATCACATGTTGCCCGGACAGCAGGCTGCACACGGTGAGCAGCGCAAGCAACAGCAATCCGGCGAGCGCCGCACGTGCGCGTAGCAGCAACAGCAGTTCGTATTTCCACAGCACCATCAGCGCGCCACTCCCACACCTTGCCCGGCTGCCGCCAGCATGCACAGCGCAGCAAGCAGCCAGGCCCCGATCAGGCCGAACGCCGCACCTGCCGTGCCGATCACCTCGGTCGCTGGCGCCGGCTGGAACGCAAACACCGGAATCTCATGCCAGTGCTCGGACGAAATCCGCTTGCGCCGATCGGCGCCTGTATCCTGGGCGGTGTCGTCGGCCATGCTGACCGCGTCGGCCTGCAGTTGGTTGAGCTGCTGCACCAGCGTGTAGCGGTAGTGCTCTGCCTGGGCCAGGAACCGCAGATGCGCGCGCAGGTCGGTTTCTGCCAGCGTCATCGACACCTCGCGCAGCGCCACCGTCGGGCTGAGCAAGGAAAACGCACGCACCAGCAGGTTCTGTTGCTGCTGGATGGATGCATCGCGGCCCGCATACCGCTCGAACAGGCTTGCGCTCAGCCGCTCGCCTTCCAGTGCCAGCAAGCCCTTGTAGTTCACCGGCAGGTCTTCCACGCGCTGCACGCCGTAATGGGCCAGCGTCTGCTGCTTGAATTGCGCAAAGTGCGGGTCGTCCGGATTGTGGCTGTCGCCGAGCGTGCGCAGGTCGCGCTGGATCGCCACATCGGTTTCCAACCGGGTCGGCAGGCGGTACGCGGCATTGGCCGCGTCCGGCGCCACGCGCGGTACCAGCAGGGCCAGCCACACCCATACCGCCAGCGACACCAATAGCGCATCGCGGCCGCGCCGGCACCGCATCGACACCGCCAGCACCAGCGCACACCACACCAACAGATACGCGCCATAGGCCAGCACCAGCAGCGCAACCAGCGGCGCTTGCCCTGGCAACAACGCGATCGGTGCCAGGCCGATCAAGGCCGGCAGCAGGCAGGCGCCGGCCACCGCCGCCAGCGCCAGATACTTGCCGCCAAGCAACTGCCGGCGCGTGGCGCCCTGCAACAACAGCGCGCGCAAGGTGCCGGTTTCCTGCTCGCGCGCCACCGCGCCATAGCCCAGGAAGACCAACATCAGCGGCGCCAGCACCTGCAGCACGAAGGCGGGCGTGAGCTGACCGAAACGCACCAGCAACGAGCTCTGACGCACATCGCCGAAATTGGCAGTGTTCTGGCGATGCCCTTCCAGAAACATGCTGTTACCGGTGAACGCATCCACGCCGGAATCGAATGCAGCCAGTGCCGGCAACGGGCGATAGATGAAATGGCCGTAGTGCACCACGCGGTGCGGATGCCGGTCCGGCTGCGCTTGGAACGCCTGCTGCGCTGCCTGTTGCTGCCGCGCGCGGAAATCGGCCACTTCGCGCTGGTGGTGCGCAGCGGTCAACGCCGCCACCAGGGTGAGCAACATCAGCAGCACCACACCGATGGCAGCGGACCGGTTGCGCGCCATATAGCGCAGTTCTTCGCGTGCGACCAGCAACACCGGACTCATACGTGCAGCCTCACGCAGCGCGATCCTGCGGGCGCGCGAAACGCGCATGCAGGGTGCGCACGTCGAAGCCGCTGTCGCCGGCACCGATCTCTTCGGCAATCCGGCCGTTTTCCAGAAACCCGATGCGGTCGGCCACATCCACCGCACCGAGCAGATCGTGGGTGACCATCAGCACCGCGGCGCCGCGTTCTCGCACGCTGCCGACCAGGCGATTGAAGTCGGCGATGGCGCGCGGATCCAGCCCGGAGGTGGGCTCGTCCAGCAGCAGCACCGGCACCTCGCGCAATGTGGCCACGGCAATGGCCACCTTCTGCCGCATGCCCTTGGAGAACCCTGCCAGCCGTTGCGCCCAGGCATCGCGCTGCAGGCCAGCGGCCGCAAATGCCTCGCCAATGGCGGCCTGGCTGCGACGCTGGCCGGCCAGGGCAAGCAGATAGTCGGCATTTTCCAATGCGCTCAGATGCTCGTAGAGCGCCACGTTTTCCGGCAGATAGGCCAAGCGCGCGCGCGCCTTGCCGGGGTCGGCGACCGGGTCCACGGCGTCCACGCGCAGGCTGCCGGAGACGGGTTTGACGAAGCCCAGCAACGTGGACAGCGTTGACGACTTGCCGGCGCCATTGCCGCCCAGCAAGGCGTAGACGCTGCCGGGCGCGACGCCGAGGTTCAGCCCCTGCAGCACCGCGCGGCCACGGTAGGCCACGTGCAGGTTGGAGATTGAAATCGCGTGGGTCATTGAAGAATTGAAGGGCGTGGACACAGACGTATCAGGAAATGATACGTTATCACATTGCTTGCACCGCCAAAATCCGCCCGCCGTCGCGGGCAGGAGCCCGGCCGGCACTAATAACCGCCGCGCCGCGCATCGCGCCTGCGGTCAGCGCCTTGCGGCGCGAACGTCCAGCCAGGCGCCTGCGCCGACACGGCTGACCCGCACGAGCAGACACCGTCGCCCACCACTCGAGACCCTCACACACAATGACCTTCGAAACGCGCAGCTGTCATCCGCCCGATGCTTTCCATGACTTCGACCGCCACGCTCCCGCTGACGCCAAGGCCTGCAACACCGCGCGCAGCACCCAACGCCTCGCCAACGGGCTGGCCATCGCACTGTTCGCTGCCGCACAGCTCAACGCGCAGACCATCGATACCAGTGCCCCGTTGCCGCCGGTCCGCGCGTGGCACGGTGCCAGCGAAGCATTGATCGTGGCACCGGACGATCCGTGGATGACGCCGGCCGAGCGTAGCGATTTCGTCAGCACGCCCAGCTACGCGCAAACGCGTGCGTGGCTGCAACGGCTGGTTGCTGCTTCGCCGCTGCTGTCGCTGGAGGTGTTCGGCAAGACCGGCGAAGGGCGCGACTTGCTGCTGGTACGCGCACGCAAGGGCAAGCCCGGCAAACCGGTCGTGCTGGCACAGGCCGGCATCCACGGCGGCGAGATCGATGGCAAGGACGCCGGCCTGATGCTGCTGCGCGATATTGCACAACGCGGCAAGGACGATCTGCTGGACGAGGTCGATTTCGTGTTCGTGCCCATCCTCAACAGCGATGGGCATGAACAGCGCGGCCCGCTGATCGGCGCCGCATTGCGTGGCCCGCAACAGATGGGCTGGAACACCACCACACGCGGCATCAACCTCAACCGCGACTATCTCAACCTGGAAGCGCCGGAGACGCGCGCGATCGTCAAACTGCTGCAAACGCTCGACCCCGCCTTGTATGTCGACCTGCATGTCAGCGGCGGGCTCGATCATCAGTACGACATCACCTTCACCTTCGCCGGCTGGGGCACCTACGCGCGCTCGCGCGCCACGGCCGGCTGGCTGCAGCAGCGCTTCACGCCAGCCGTCGACGCCGCGCTGCGCCGCCAGGGTCATGAACCTGCGATCTACCCCAGCCTGATCGACGAAGACGCGCCGCGCTCGGGCTTGCGCTATTCGCCTGAAGGCCCGCGTTATTCCACCGGCTATGGCGACTTCGCCGGCATCCCCACCGTGCTGGTGGAAAACCACCGCCTGAAGTCATACCGGCAACGCGTGCTCGGCGATTACGTGCTGCTGGAAGAAGCCCTGCGCCTGGTCGGCCGCGATGCACACGCCATCGATGCCGCCAAGCGTGCCGATCGCGCGGCGCGCCCGCAGGAATTGATGGTGGCGTGGGAACGCCTGCCGCAGCCGATCGACCATATTCCGTTCAAGGGCGTGACCTACACCCGCGCCCTGTCGCCGGTGTCCGGCCGGCCGGAATTGCGCTGGGAAGGCCGCGACGAAACCTGGACGATGCCGGTGATCGGCTACCGGCAGACGCAGGCGGTGCAGTACCCGGTGGCGTGGTGGATTCCGCCCGGCAACGACGATGTGCTCGCCTTGCTCGATGCGCATGTTGGCCGCCGCCTTGCTGGAACCGCGCAGCAGCGATTCGTTGCTGGCCAGCGGACGTTTCCGCCATGCCGGCAGCCCCGACAGCGGGCTGTATGCCACCGAGCTGGTTGAATTCACCGAACGCATGTTGCGCAGCGATGCCGCGTTACGCAGCGCGTTCGAGCAAAAACTGGCCAACGATGCGGCGTTCCGCGCCGATGGCGATGCGCGCCTGCAGTGGGTCTATGCACGTTCGCCCTATGCAGCGATCAGCGGCTGGCGGTACCCGGTGCGGCGCGAAGTGAGCAATAGCGCCGCGCATCCCTGTGGCGCTCACCGCGGTGCGGGCGCCATCACTGGCGCATGCTCGGCCATCAGCGCAATCACCCAATCGATGAACACGCGCAGCTTGGCGCTGACATGGCGGTTGGGTGGGAAGGCGATCGACAGCGGCATCGCTTCCAGCTGCCAGTCCTGAAAGATCGGCACCAGTTCGCCGCTGGCGACATGCGCGTTGGCCATGTACACCGGCAGCCACAGCACACCCATGCCGGCCAGGCCGGCGGCCAGATAGGCATTGCCATCGTCGGCGGCCACCACGTGGCGACCATGCACGCGCACCGCCTCGTCGCCGCGTTGCATCACATACGGCACGGTTGTGCTGCTGCCCCAGCGCATGAAGCCAACGCAACGATGCCGTGTATTTTCCAGCTCGGTTGGATGCGTCGGGGTACCCAGCCGCTGCAGGTAATCGGGCGCTGCGTACACGCCGGCCTGCAGGTCGCCCACGTGACGCGCGATCAGCGACTGGTCGGTGATGGTGCCGCCGCGTATCACGCAATCGACGTTTTCGCCGATCAGATCCACCCGGCGGTCGCTCACGCCCATGTCCAGCTGGATCTCCGGATAACGCGCATGGAATGCCGGCAACGCCGGCATCAGGATCAGCCGCGCCAACGGGCTGGGCACGTCCACGCGCAGGCGCCCGCGTGGCAAGCTGGCTGCAACCGACAGGCTGGTTTCGGCATCGTCCAGGTCTGCCAGCAGGCGCAGCACGCGCTCGTAATAGGCCGCGCCATCGGCAGTGACCTGCACCCGGCGCGTGGTGCGATTGAGCAGCTTAACCCGCAGGCGCGCTTCCAGTTGCTGCACCAGCTGGGTCACGCTGGCGCGGCTCATGTCCAGGTGTTCGGCCGCCTTGGTGAAACTGCCGGTCTCGACCACGCGCGCAAACGCCTGCATTGCATCGAATCGATCCACCACTGCTCCCGCGGCCAAGATTGTTTGGATTCTACAAACAGTGTTGGTCGATGCTGCCGATTTATCGCAACTGCAGACCCGCCTAACGTGTGCCTTCGTTCTGATGCACTTCGATGGAGAGCCACATGGCCACACGCGACGTCGTTTTCCCGCAGGGGCGCCACGCCCTGTACGAGCGCCACCATTACTCGCCGGCGGTACGCGCCGATGACCTGCTGTTTGTCGCCGGCCAGGTCGGCAGCCGCGAGGACGGCTCGCCCGAGCCCGAGCTGGACGCGGAAATTGCCCGCGCCTTCGTCAACCTGGATGCCGTCCTTGCCGCGGCCGGCTGCACTTCGCAGGATGTGGTCGACGTCACCTTGTTCATGGTCAACCCCGAGGTGGTGTTCGAGGCAATGTGGGACAAGTGGGTCAGCTACTGGGGCCCGGCCCCCTACCCCACCGTCACCGCGGTCGGCGTGACCTGGCTGGCCGGCTTCCAGTTTGAGATCAAGGTGGTGGTCAAGCTGCCGGCGAAGGCTGCATAACACCTCCCATTGCCTGCGCGGTAGTCATCGCGCCATCCCACCTGCAGCAGATCTGCGCCTGCGTAACTCAACCAGCGCGCGCAGGCGCGCGTCTCGCATTCGATCGGCCACGCCTGGCTCGCCAGCGCGTGGCGTTGCCTGTGTCCACGCCGCGCAACGTGCCCATCGCACCCCTGTCAGATCTCCAAACATCAGCGAAGAAGATCGCCGAGAGCATCAGCCTCATCAACGGCATCGCCTCCAGACCGAATGCCAAGCGTCTGGCTACACGCCGAAACAAGATCTGGGCGACCGCACGCTGCTCGGGTCCAAGTCACCAACAAGCAACATTCGTATGCGATAGCTGTAGCGCTCGCCATGCCGCGAGCCCTCTGTTTCCCTGGCGCGTTGTCCAACGTCGATGTGCTGACGCATCGCGGCGGCGGCTTCGTGCGTCCGATGATTTCAAGGAGATTGACTTCCATGCGCTTGAAGACCTTTTTTGTCGTTCTGCTTCTCACCACCTTCAGCGCCGCCGCACAGGCGCAGGTGGTGACCCTCAACAAGGGCGGCTATACGCTGACGTACGACTGCACCAACCGCACCGCACTGCGCTACGAATACGTGCTGCAGGCCGACACAGGCTCGGCTGCACGCCCGTCCAGCTTCAATCTGGATACCGAATTGCCCAGCGGCTGTGCCGGCCAGACCTCCACGGCCTCGTATGCCAGCGTGCGTTCCGGCTATGACCGCGGCCATCTGGTGACCTCCAACCACATGGACTACAACGCGACCTACATCCGCCGCGCCAACCTCATGAGCAACATCGTGCCGCAGGTGGCCAGCTTCAATCAGGGCATCTGGGTACAGGCAGAGAACGTGGCCGAGTGCTATCGCGATATCGCCAGCGTGCAGGTTTACGGCGGCGTGATCTACAGCGACACCAGCAACGATTACTTCCTCAGCAGCCACGGCATCCGCACGCCGGATTTCTTCTGGAAGACCATCATCACCGCCAACCCGGGCGGCGGTTCGCGCGCCATCAGCTGGCTGATTCCCAATAGCGCCAACCTGGGTGCGTTGGACAGCTATATCGTCAGCATCGACGAACTCGAAGACCTCTACGGCGCCAGCACCATCGGCATCAGCGCACCAGCGGCTGTCAAAGCCATGCTGCCGTCCACCACCTGGCCGCAGCCGAGCAATTGCGATCTGGGTTGAGTCGCGCTGCATCCACGGCATGTCGCCCAGCCCGGCCTGTGCCGGGTTGGGTCACGGCGCGGCGGGCACTGGCTGCGTGGCGCCGCGCCGCCTGCGTGACAGCCTGCGCGCGGCTCGACATCTCCATCGCAGAGCCGGCGTGCCGGTGGAATGGACTGCGGTCCCGCGGGCGCCAGCCATGTGTCAGGTGTGTCAGCGCTGCCACATTTATTGGCGAGGTCTGCGCTGTTTTGACGGCCAACGGCCGACATATGCTTGATCGCACTCTCGCTCCCCTCTTGCGATCACGCTCATGCCATCCCCCTTGTCTGCCAACGCCGGCCTCGCCTTGCTGAGCGCCCTGTCGATCTTCGCTGCCAGCCCGACAACCGCCGCACCAGTGCAGAGCCTGCCTACCATCGTGCTGGTGCATGGCGCATTTGCCGATGGCTCCAGCTGGTCTGGCGTGATCGAGGCGTTACAGCGCCAGGGCTATCACGTCACTGCAGTGCAGAATCCGCTCACCTCGCTGGCCGACGACGTCGCTGCGACCCGCCGCGTGCTGGAGCGACAACCTGGCGACGTGCTGCTGGTCGGGCACTCCTGGGGCGGCGCGGTGGTGACCGAATCGGGCAACGCCGACAACGTCAAGGGCATCGTCTATCTGTCGGCCCTGGTACCCGATACCGGCGAGTCGGTCGGCACGCTGCTGGCACGCCTGAAAGCGCCGATGGAAGGCCTGCAGCCGGATGCGCAGGGCCTGGTCTGGCTCGACGACGCGGCGACCTACCAGCACGTGATGGCCGCCGATGTGCCGCTGGCCAAGGTCAGGCAGCTTGCCGCCGTCCAGCAGCCGATGACCGCCGCCGCGTTCGGCGACGCGGTCTCGCAGGCCGCGTGGCATCGCAAACCGACGTGGTACCTGATCACCGACAACGACAATGCGTTGCGTCCGGATGTGCAGCGCGCCATCGCCAAGCAGATCGGTGCCACCAGTACCACCATCGCATCCAGCCATCTTTCGCTGGTTGCGCAGCCCGCCAAGGTGGCCGAGTTCATCGCACGTGCCGCGCGTACCATCGGTACGCCATCGCGGTGAGCACCAACACGAACCTGGCGTGTCGCGGCGGCCCTTACATGCGCTCAGGTCGGCTAACAAAACGTAGCGAGCAGTCGTCCGGCGGGTGCGGACGGCGCGCTCAGAACCGCCGTGTACGAGTGGTATATGCCGATGCCCGGCAGCGGCCGCGCCCGCCTGGCGCTGCGCAGTCGTTTTGTTCGCTGCGCTTAGCCTGATACCTCGTGTTCGGCGCTCTCCAGCACCGCAGGCAGGACGTCGACCAGGAACTCGATCAAGGCGCGCACGCCTGGCGCCAGTCCGCGACGCGAGGGATACACGGCGTGTAGTTGATGCACCGGCAACGTGTGGTCGCCCAATAGCACCACCAGTTCGCCACGGGCGATGCTGCCCCTGCACAGGGCCAGCGGCAACTGCGCCACGCCCATGCCGGCCAGCGCCGCTTGGTGCAGCAGCTCGACATCCTCGGTGAACAGGCGCGAACGGTAGTCCACCAGTTCGCTGGTGCCTTGCGGGCTGGTGAGCCGCCACCGGGGCGGCTCGCCATTGACGCCACGCGGGCCCATTCCCAGTACCTCATGCAGTGCCGCGGCAGAGGCGAACGGCCCATGCGCGTGCACGAACCCGGGGCTTGCCACCAACGCCTGCCGGCTGACGCCGAACGAGCGCAGGATCAAGCCGGAATCGTCCAGGCTCGAACGCACCCGTATCGCCACGTCGATGCCTTCGGCAATCAGTTCCACCCGTCGACTGGTCAGCTCCAGATCGACCTGCACATCCGGATGCGCCAACAAAAACCGCGGCAAGAGCTTGGCCAGAAACAGATGCGCCACACCGGTCGGGCAGCTCACGCGGATCCGGCCGGAGGGATGCTGCGTGGCGCGCTCGGCCACATCCAGCGCCCATTGCGCCGAGCGGGTGATGGATTTGCAGTGCGTATAGAACTCGGCACCGACCTCGGTGAGGCTGACCGCACGGGTTGAACGCTGCAACAGCCGCACGCCCAGGCGTTGCTCCAGATCTGCCACCCGCCGACTGACCTTGGAGCGGGGAAACCCCAACGCGCGACCGGCCGCCGAGAAGCTGCCGTGGTCGACCACTGCCACCAGCAGCGCGAAGTCGTTGAGGTCTTCCATCTGAATCCAACCCCACGCAAGGAGGCCGTCATTGTCCTGCCAGGCAGGACAGTTTGTCATCCGCCAGCGGCCTACCTGCGCCCGAGGGCGCTTCGTAGAGTGCCGCCACCGACCACAGCACACGAGCCCACCATGCGCTTGCTCCATCTCGATTCCAGCATCCTGACCGACACGTCGGTCTCCCGCCAGCTCACCGCCCAGGTGGTGCAGGACCTGCACGCAGCGATTGACGATCTACACGCCACCTATCGCGACCTTGCCGCGGTTCCCATCGCGCACCTTTCCGGCGCGATTGCTGCCGGCTTCCGCCCGCTGCCGCAACCAGCCAGCGACGCGGCATTGGTGGCCGAACATGCATTGTCCGAGCAACTGGTGGACGAATTCCTCGCCAGCGACATCGTGGTGATCGGCGCGCCGATGTACAACTTTTCGGTGCCGACCCAACTCAAGGCCTGGATCGATCGCATCGCCCAGCCCGGCCGTACGTTTCGTTATACCGCTAACGGGCCCGAAGGCCTGGCCGGCGGCAAGCAGCTGATCGTGGCGTCCTCGCGCGGGGGCATGTACACGCAAGGGCCGATGGCCTCACTGGATTTTCAGGAGGCGTATCTGACCGCAACGTTCGGCTTTCTGGGCGTGCGCGACGTGCACTTCGTGCGCGCGGAAAATCAGTCGCGTGGTCCGGAGCCGGCCGCGGCCGCATTGATCAGTGCGCAGGCCTCCATTGCCGATGTCGTGCGCAGTGTCGGGCGCGGGGTCGCGCACGCGCGCGTGGAGGCCTGAGCCATGTTGCATCTCATCACCCTCACCTATCGCGTCGCCCCGCCGGCACTGGCCGCACATCTGGACGCCCACAAGCAGTGCTTGCGGGAGCACATCGATACTGGGCTATTCCTCGCGGCCGGCCCATCGGCCGATGGTCTTGGCGGCATCGTGCTAGCCCACCACACCGATGCGTCGGCACTGGATCGGGTTGTGGCGCAAGACCCGTTCGTGCTGCATCAGTTGGTGGATGTCGGCATACGCCGCTTCGAGCCAGCACTGCGCGCCAAAGGGTTTTTGCCCGGTTGAACGAGACCATACCGGTGGAATGCGACGCCACGGCAGGTCATTCGTCGTAGCGACACAGGCGTCGCTGTCAATTGAGACCTGCAGGCGTGTCGACGCTTGCAGGCCGGGGCGCATGGCCGCTTGCCGCAAACCACGCAGCGTACGGGGTGTTCTTGACCAGATGCCGGTTGAAATCCTTGGCACCATCGGTCCACCACACCGCGCCGCGTTCACCCAAGGCGACCTTGGCTGCATCGGCCGCACCGCGCGCGGCCAACAGGCGTTGTGCATCGTCGTCGCGCTTGGCGGCCTTGACCGCGCGTCGCGCATCCATGAGTGCACTGACCAACGCGGCACGCACCTCTTCGCTCAGGTGCGGGTTGCTGGCGCGCCACAGGCGCTCTCGCACGATGAGGTAACGGCCGTCGGGCGTCGTGAGGGGCGTGGTCGCGGCAGTCATCGCGCGCTCAAGGCCAGGCGTACGGTTGCCGCATCGCGGCAGTGCGTGCGGCGCTCACTCCACGCGTTCGAAGCGAGCGCGGGCAACACCGTCCACCTCGACCTGCTCGACGAACATCGCATACGGGCGCACCCACAACCCGATATCGCGCTCCAGTGGCCGATACAGCACCAGCGGCTCCAGGGTTTCGCTGCTGCGCACCACACCGAGCACCTCATAGCGGCCGCCTTTGAAATGACGGTACTCGCCCAGTGCGATGGAAGGTAACGGCGGCAGGGTGTCCATGGCGGTATCAACGCGATCGAAAGGCCCTGGAGTTTAGGACCGCACGCAATGTGTGGCGAGCCGGCTTGTGTTGACGCTGCCCGCCGGCGGTCGATGACGGACATCCACACGCCTTGCATTCTCGGCAGGCCGGGTCCGCCGTGTCGCTGGCGCCTGCCTTGAAAGAGGAGGACCGGCCGCCACTGCAGCGGCGGCCATGGCACCTCGCGCCGTCGACAGCATCGGGGCCTGTCGTGCGCCGTCGGGGCTCGCCGCAATCGCGTGCGTCCCGCAGAAGCAACCTCAGGTGTCCTCTTCGTCCTCTTCGTCCTCATCCAGTTCGTCCTCGATGCTGTCGTCGTCATCGATTTCGCTGTCCTGCGCAGGCCCGTCCTGCAGCAGATCCTCATTCTTGCCCGGCGCCTTGACGCCGTTGGGTGGCGTCGGGTCGTCGATACCCCGGTTGGCATTCTGGTTGTTGTTCATGGTCAGCTCCCGCGGCAGAAGACCGCCTGCCCACCCTCCTCCCGGCCCTGTGATGCGCACGTGTGCCGCACCCAAAAAATGCGCCGTTCATCGCAGTATCTGAACCATTGTGGCTCGGCGCAGGGTCGCCCCGCGCCGGCCTGCATCCGCGTATCGCCTCTCCCCGTAGACAGCAGGACGCCTACCGAGGAAACACCATGCCGAGCTTGATCTGCGATTTGGAAGACCTGCTCGCCTCCTGGAAGGCCGAAGCACGCACCTTCGACGCCTGCGACATGCCGGCCTCTGCACTGGCCTTCCGCGATTGCCATCGTCGCCTGTCCGCGTTGCTGGACGCGCATGCACGCCAATCGGCCTCGCCGACAGCCGCGCTGGTTGGGCATGAGCAGCCCAGCTCAGTGACCGAGCTGCAGCCGCGCGCCATCGCGCCGATGGGTTCCTAGGGTGTCGATCAGCGCGTTGCTGGCCTGATTCGCGCCAGCTACCTCGACCTCGGCGCCGTGCGCGCGCAATTTGAACACCACCCGATCCAGCGCCGCTACCGCACTGATGTCCCAGAAATGCGCGTGGCGCAGATCGATCAGCACCTTCGGCGGCGTGCCGAGGAAATCGAAGCTGGCGACGAATTGCCCGGCCGATGCGAAGAATACCTGGCCGCGCACCGCATACACGCGTACCCCATCGTCACCATCGCTGGCCTGCACCTGCAGCATGCGCCCGACCTTGCGCGCGAAGAACAGTGCCGACAGCAGGACGCCGGCCAACACGCCGCGCGCCAGATCGTGCGTCCAGACCGTGACCACGACGGTGCCCAGCATCACCACCGACGAACTTGCCGGGTGCCTGCGCAGATCGCGCAGCGACCCCCAGTTAAAGGTGCCGATGCTGACCATGATCATCACCGCCACCAATGCCGCCATCGGAATCTGGCGCACCCAGGCCGCGCCATAGACCACCATCAGCAGCAGGACGACGCCGGCCACCAGGCACGACAAGCGCCCACGTCCGCCCGAGCGCACATTGATGACCGACTGCCCGATCATCGCGCAGCCAGCCATGCCACCGAAGCAGCCCGCCACCATGTTCGCCAGTCCTTGACCTGCGCATTCGCGGTTGCGCTGCGATGGGGTATCGGTCAGGTCTTCGACAATCTGCGCCGTCATCAACGACTCCAGCAAGCCGACCACCGCCAGCGTCGTCGATACCGGCAGCAGGATGCGCAGGCTGTCCCATGTCAGCGGCACGTCCGGCAGCAAAAATACCGGCAGGCTCTCAGGCAGGTGGCCCATGTCGCCCACGTGCCGGAGATCGAGATGCCAGTACGCGCATGCCGCCGTCAACACCACAATCGCGACCAGCGGCGAAGGAATCGCCGTGGTGACGCGCGGGAGCAGATAGATGATGACCAATGCCGCTGCACACACCGCATACACCGGCCATGGCATGCCGACCAACTCCGGCAGCTGTGCCAGGAAGATCAGAATTGCCAATGCGTTGACGAAGCCAGTGATCACCGAGCGCGAGACAAAACGCATCAATGCGCCCAGACGCAATGCGGCTGCAATCAGCTGCAGCACGCCCGCCAGCACGGTCGCCGCCAGCAGGTACTGCACCCCATGGTCCTTGACCACATTCACCATCAACAACGCCATGGCACCGGTGGCGGCAGAAATCATGCCTGGCCGACCACCGGCGATCGAAGTCACCACTGCAAGACAGAACGCCGCGTAGAGCCCAACCTTGGGATCGACGCCGGCAATGATCGAAAACGCGATGGCTTCGGGAATCAGCGCAAGCGCGACCACGATGCCGGCGAGCACATCGCCACGCACGTTGCCGAGCCATTGCTGGCGCAACGGGAAACTTCTGGACATTGAACGACTCCGTGCGCCGGCAACCACACGGCGCATTACATGCACGTCAAACACCTGGACCTTCGCAGCAACTGCGAGCGCGTAAGGCCTGAGGTCAGGGTGGTGTCATGTGTCCAAGGAGATCGTTCTTGAGCAGTGGCGATACTAACGCGCTCAGGCTAGCCCGAACAACCCGACGCTGCGCCTGTGTCTGCGCATCGAACATCAGACACAGATCAACGATGCGCACGCATGCGCGTAGCCGTTGCTGGCAGCGCGCGGCTCAGTCGTCGCTAGCCACGCGTTCGCCCATCAGTTCACGCTCGCGCTTTTCCAGTTCTTCGGCGTAGCGCTTGCGCACGAATCCCTCCGACAGCACGCCCAGTACCTTGCGATCGCTGTCGATCACGGCCAACTCGTCGGCCTGTGTCGTATCGAAGACCTTCATGATCGCCACGATGTCGGTGTCGGCCAGCAGCGCCGCATCGCGGTGCTTGGCATAGTCGCCGACCGGCGCGTCCAGCTGCACATTGTCGGCGTACAGCACGGCCAGCGGCACCACGCCGGCGTAGTGTCCGTCTGCATCTTCCAGCACCACGCGTTGCGTGGAGCCCAACGGGAACCGCCGCCGGAATTCGGCCACGCTGATGTCGTGCGCGGTGTGGTTGGCATCCTTGCGCATCATCTTGCCAGCCGACAGATTGCGCACCCAGCCCACATCGCGCGCACTGCGGATGTTTTCGCCGCGCAGATGCAGCCGCCAGGTGGAGAACGAATAACCGAACACCTGCCGCACCACGGTATTGGCCACCAGCACCGCCGCCATCACTGCGCTGGCCAGCACGAAATCGTGCGTGCCTTCCAGGATCAACATGGCCATGGTCATCGGCGCGCCAACGATGGCCGCCGCCAATGCAGCCATGCCCACCAGCGATGCACTGGTGGTGTCCACCACTGCAGCGCCCAGCAACAGGTTCAGGCTCACCGCGAACAGGCTGCCCACCAGCGAGCCCATGAACAACGAGGCGAAGAACAGACCGCCGCGGAAGCCGAAACCCAGCGAAATTCCCGACGCAATGCACTTGAGCACCAACAGGATGGCGAGCACCTGCAAGGTACTGCTGCTGGTCAGGTCCAGATGCAATGCGCCATGCCCCGAGGACAGCACCTGCGGCGAATACAGCGCCAACGGAATCAGCAGCAACCCACCGATGACCGGGCGCCCCCACACCGGCAGATTGATGCGGCCCACGCCGCGTTCGATGCCGGCGACCAGGCGCATCACCGCAATGCCGATCAACGCGCACGCCAGGCCCAGCGCGATGTAGACCGCATAGTCGCGCGGCTGCAATTGGTAGGCCACCGCAGCAGGCAACGAGTACGGCGCTGCGCCCAGGGCATTGGCCATGAACGCGCCAGCCAATGCGGCGGCGGCCACCGGTGCCAACGCCGATGGCGTGTAGGCACCGATGACGATCTCGAACGCATAGAACGCACCGGCCAGCGGCGCGCCGAAGGCGCCGGCAATCGCACCGGCCGCGCCGGCGCCCACCAGCGTGCGCATGTCTGCACGCCGCACCCGCAACACGCGCCCCAGCTGCGAGCCGGCACCCGACCCCATTTGCGTGTAGGTCGCCTCCAGTCCCACCGACGCACCGAAGCCGTTGGACAACAAGGTCTGCACCGCAACGATCAGGTTGTCGCGCATCGACATGCGCCCGCCATGCAAGGCATTGGCTTCCACCGCATCCACGAGGGGCCGCTTGCGCCGCCGCGCCATCAGCGTCACCAGACCAACCAGCAAGCCGCCCAGCGGCAACACCAGCAACTGCGTTGCCGTCATCGAGGTGGCCGTGCTGAGCCGCTGCTCGGGCGCGAGCGCGTACAGCCAGCTCTGCAGGCCATGCGCGATACCGGCCTGCAGCACCATCAATCCAGCCGCGATCAGCCCCACCAGCGCGGCCAGGGCGATGAACCAGAGATCGTTGGCGCGCAGCTGCCTGCGCAAGCCGTCCAGCGGCCGGCGGAGTTGCGCCGCCATGGCGTGCACGGCCGGCAAGGTGTGGGAAAGTGGCTGCATGGGACCAGTGATTGCGGGGTCGGCACCGGCAGAGCCGGCGTCCGCTGTGGGCTCTAGTGTGCATGAGCGCCGCTGACCTGAGCCAATCTGGCGCGGCGATGAAACGCGCGCCGCGCCGCAGGCGTGATTGCAGGGCCAGGCATTCAGGCGCCAGAATCGGAGCCGGCACGCGGCGCACCATGCGCGTGCGATCGTTGAGCCACTCGAACAGGGATGCACGATGCTCTACCTGCTGCTGGGCTTGATTGCCACCGAAGGCCTCTTGCTGATCACCTGGAACCGCCCCTACTTCAGCTGGGGCCTGCCGGTGTTTACACGGCGTATTGCGGTGACCCGCGATGCGTTGGCCTGCTTTTCGCTGGCGCAGGTGGAAAATGCGGTCGAGCCATCGCGCTGGCCCGACTTGCGGTTCCATCGCCTGTCCGAAGACGTGTATGCGTTTCGCGAAACCTTCCTGTTCGTCGGCGGTGTCTATCCGATGATCATGCGCGGGCGCATCGTGATCGACCGTCGGCAACGCGAGATCATCGTGAGCGGTTTCTGCAACTGGACCGTAGTGATGATGGTGGTTGGGTTCCTGGTTCCGGCAGCCGTCGTCAGGCCAGGGGCCACGCTGATGTTCGCGGGACTTCTCATGCTGTCCTATCTGCTGCAACGCAGCCGTTTCATCAGTGTCGAAGCGGCCGTGCGCATGCTTCTGCACACCAACACCACCCCGCTGATTCCGCGCCGGCCAGAGGCGACGCCGCGCGTCCCGGCCGACTGACAGCCGCCTGACGCCATGCGTTGCGGTGCGTCACTCCACCACGCACAGCGGCACTTCGGCGGGCCGCAAGGTCAACACACGTACGCCAGTGCGCGTCACCGCCACGGTATGTTCGAACTGCGCCGACAACCTGCCATCGCGCGTATGCACCGGCCACTGATCCGGTTGCGAACGGATCGCCGCACGGCCCTGGTTGATCATCGGCTCGATGGTGAACACCATGCCTTCCTGCAGTTCCAAGCCAGTGCCCGCGTGGCCGTAATGCAGAATTTGCGGGTCTTCATGCATCTCACGGCCGATGCCGTGCCCGCAGTATTCCTTGACCACGCTATAGCCGTGCGCACGCGCGTGCCGCGCAATGGCATGGCCGATATCGCCCAAGCGCGCGCCCGGGCGCACCGCTGCAATCCCTTTCCACATCGCCTGATACGTGGCCTGCACCAGGCGACGTGCCGGGTAAGCGACCTCGCCCACCAGGTACGTGGTACTGGAATCGGCGATATAGCCGTTCTTTTCCAGCGTAATGTCCAGGTTGACGATCTGCCCGCTGCGCAACACGTCGTCGGCCGATGGCACGCCATGGCAGACCACATCGTCGATGGATGCGTTGAGTACGAACTCGAAACCGTACTGCCCCTTGCTCGCAGGCCGTGCGTCGAGCTCATCGACAATCATGCGCTCGACAAACCCGTTGAGTTCCAGCGTGCTGCGACCTTCCAGCGGCAAGCGATCCAGCGCATCGAATACCTGCGCCAGGAGCTGGCCAGACACCGCCATCAGCGCGATCTCGTCGGGCGACTTGATCACGCCCGGCCCGGTTTCAAGGCTTGCGGCCGTACGCCCGCCGCGCGCAATTGTTCGGCCACGATCTGCTGAAACGTCGTGTCCGGATGCATCTCGCACAGCATGCCGACCTTGATCCAGAAATTGGCCTGCGCATTGATCGAACGGCTACTCACCGTGCACGCACGGCGCAGTTGATCGTGCAGGTCGTCGTCGATATTGACGATGCCCATGATGGCTCCCGTTTTGCGTCGATATACGAATCGTATATGAAACGTATATTTGCACGCAATCTCTCCGGGGCGGGGCGCCGTCGAGGGCGATGCCTGTCCGGCGTGTGCTGCGTGCCTTGTCGGACAGGCCCGGCAACCTCGCAGTACGGTGAGCACGGCGCAAAAGCGAACCGGCCCCGGGCCGATGCGATGCCACAACGCCCGGAAGCAAACGCCGCACATCGCGTGAACGCCACAGGTTGCGTTCGTCAGCGCTCGACCACCGAATGTGTCCGCCCGATCCGGGCATAGATTTCGCTCACCCACTCGATAAACACACGCACCTTGGTGCTCAACTGTCGGCTGGGCGCATAGGCGATGAAGACATCCAATGGCGCCGGGCGCCAGTCCTGCAGGACCGGCACCAGCGCGCCGCGTTCGATGGCCGGCCGCACCATGAAATCGAGCGTGTGGATCAGCCCGAGCCCGGCCAATCCGGTCGCCAGATGCGCGTTGCTCTCGTTGACCATCACGCTGCAGTTGGGAACGATCTCCAGCGGCGCGCCATCGTCCAGGAAATGCAGCGGCGGCGCTTTGCCGCTATGCGCGGAGAAGTAGCCCACCACGGGAAACGCCAGGCTTTTCAGCTGTTCCGGGTGGGTCGGGACACCGTAGCGTACGAGATAGTCAGGACTCGCGCAGGTGGTCCAGGCAAGGCTGCCGATCTTGCGCGATATCAGCGCGCCGTCGTCCGCCGTGCTGCGGATCGCGCAGTCGATGTTTTCGCCGATGACATCCACCGTGCGATCGGTGACGCCGAGCTGCAGCTGGATATCCGGATAGCGCGCACAGAACTCCGGCAATGCGGGTATCAACAATCCGCACGCCGTCGAGCCGCCCGTATCTACACGAAGCCGGCCCTTGGGGCTGCCCTGGGCACGCCCCAACGTGGCTTCCACGTCGTCCAGCTCCGTGAGCAGGTGCCGCACGCGCGCGTAATACGCAGCGCCGTCGTTGCTGACACGCACGCGGCGCGTGCTGCGTTCAAGCAATTTGACTCCCAGATGTTTTTCCAGCGCGCTGATCGACTTGCTCAGCGTGGCATTGGGCATCTGCAGCGATTCCGCCGCACGGTTGAACCCACCGGTTTCCACAACGCGCGCAAAGGCACGGATTGCCTGCAGGTGATCCATTGATCGCTCCGTCTAGAGCGCCGGATTATTCCCTCAGGGAAATAAAGAATCAACGATAAGCCGATTTATCGCCGCAGCGAGGTTAATAGACTGCCTGCAACGCGGGAACTCCGCTCAAGAGGCAAACACCATGCACGTCCAGGATCTGGCCAACATCCACCCCACCAAACACGCCGGGAAGATTGCCCTGGTCACCGGCGGCAGCTCGGGCATCGGCCTGGCCGCCGCAAAGCGGCTGGCGCTGGAGGGCGCAACGGTGGTCATCAGCGGCCGCCGGCAGCAGGAACTGGACCGGGCGGTCGCCGAGATCGGCCACGGCGCCACGGCGGTACGCGCCGACATTTCCGTTGGTACAGAGCTTGACGCCGTCATGGACGTCATCACCACCGTGCATGGACGACTGGATCTGCTGCTTGCCAACGCAGGCGGCGGCGAATTTGCACCAATCGAATCCATTACCGAAGCAGGCTTCGACAAGTACTTCAACATCAACGTCAAGGGCACCCTGCTGACCGTGCAGAAGGCGCTGCCACTGATGCGCGCCGGCAGCGCCATCGTGGTGACGGGCTCCATCGCGGCCAATCAAGGCGTCGCCAATTTCGGCGTGTATGCCGCAACGAAGGCGGCACTGCGCTCTTTCGTCAGGACATGGGCATCCGAACTGAAAGGTCGCGACATTCGCGTCAACCTGATCGCGCCCGGCGTCGTGGTCACACCCGCCTATAAATCCGAATTGGGCATGAGCGACGAAGACATCGACGCCTACCTGGCCGAGATCCAACTGAAGGCCCCGCTGGGCCGCGCAGCGAGCCCGGATGAGATGGCCAAGGCGATGTCCTTCCTGGCATCGGACGATGCCTCCTACATCACCGGCATCGAGCTGACAGTGGACGGCGGCCTGACCCAGATCTGACCATACGTGCAGCGCGCTACCGTGAGTGCACTTCCAGCCCACCAGAGACAAACAAGATGAGCATGCAAAACAATTTGGCGATTGCGCAAAACTTCCTTGAAAAGATCGGCTCCGGTGCATCGCCTGAGGCGATTGCGGCGATGTTCAGTGCGGATCTGCAATGGCATATCCCAGGCGATCCATCCGCACTGCCGTGGATTGGGCGACGCAGCGGGCGCGGCGCGGTAGAAGCGTTCGTGCGTGATTCCGGCACCCTGATGGAGCGCATCCGGTTCGAGGTGCATGACCTACTGGCCAGCAACGACCGCGCTGTCATCGTGGGCGAGCTCGCCAGCCGCATCACCGCCAGCGGAAAGCTCATCGAGACGCCGTTTACGATCGTGCTCACCATCACGGGGAACGAGATCTCGCACTTCCTGATGCTTGAAGACAGCTTTGCGGTAGCTGCCGCGGCGCGGCGCTGATCCGCCCATGTTCGGAGTGCGGCTGACGCGTTACGAACCTTCTCTTCCAAGGGATTGTTCGAGGAAGCGGATCAATGCAAGAATGCGCGCGACGCGAAAAACGTTCGCCTGTGTGCCGTCGGCACCAAGAGATCGAATACACGCCATCCAGCATGCTTGCTAGGTTGGCCAGCGCCCCTCGCCGAGATCACCCGGCCTTTCTTCGAGCTGCCGCCTGTGCGAACGCTCGTTGTATTTGGAGCGCTCATGACAGCCAACAACACCAACCCACGTCTATCTTCAACTGATCAGATCGCTATCGTCGGTGCTGGTCTGGGCGGTTTGACACTCGCACGTGTCCTCCACATCAACGGCATCTCCGCCACCATCTATGAGGCCGAGGCTTCACGCAACGCCAGATCACAAGGCGGCCTGCTAGACATACACGAATGGAACGGGCAGCTAGGCTTAACCGCGGCAGGCCTCTACGACGCCTTCCTGGCCCTCGTCCTCCCGGGCGAGGACGCCAAGCGCGTGAGTGACAAGCACGGCACGATTCTGTTCGACAGACAACGCTCTGTCGGCTCTCTCAGACCGGAGGTGGACCGCAGCGCACTCCGCCGGCTGTTGATTGACTCCCTGCCCTCCGATGCCATTCATTGGGGTCGCAAGCTCATACGGGCAGCACGCAATGCGGACGGAGCGCTTGCCCTCACTTTTGCCGACGGTTCATCGATCACGGCGGGCCTGGTTGTCGGAGCGGACGGCGCATGGTCGAAGGTTCGGCCGTTGCTGTCGACCGCACCCCCGCATACGTGGGCACCACTTTTATCGAGACATCTCTCACCGATGCCAGCACCAAATGTCCGGCTAGCGCCAAGATGGTCGGGCGCGGCACATTGATGGCTTTAGCCCCCGGCCAAGGCATCTTTACCCACAGATACGCAGACGGCGCGCTACGCAGCTACATTGCGTTGACCAAGCCCGAAGCATGGTTTCGCGAGCTCGACTTTGGCCGGCCTACAGCCGCGATGCGCCGCATTGCCAAAGAGTTCGAAGATTGGGCTCCAGCTCTGTTGGCCATGATTACCCACACTGACAGCGCACCCATCATTCGCCCGATTTATGCACTGCCGATCGAACATGCTTGGGCACGCACTCCGGGCGTAACGCTCGTCGGCGACGCTGCGCACCTGATGTCACCGTTTGCGGGAGAAGGTGCAAACCTCGCCATCTACGACGGGGCCGAGCTCGCACGTTCGCTCATTGAGAACCCGGGACAGATCGAGGCGGCACTGAGTGCCTATGAAAATGCGCTGTTCCCACGTAGCACCGTTCTCGCGGAGCAGAGTGCGAGCAATCATGCACAGTTCTTCGGCTTCAATTCGCCTGCCAGCGTGGTGAACTTGTTTTCTGCCCACCAGGTGTAAGGGAAGTAGGTGGCGTTCAAGCGCGACGCGCTAACCGCGGTGGTCTTGCGTCGGCGCGGAAACGAGCTTAGCGGGGATCCTCAAGCCAACTATGCTTACAGGAACAGGAGAGCGCTACGCATGCGCAATTGGTGGCCCACCAGGATTCGAACCTGGAACCAAAGGATTATGAGTCAGGAATTTTTAGCTTATGTATCAAATACTTAGACGGTATTATTTTCCTGATCGTAACCTTTGAGGCCTTCGGAAATACGCGGCTTGCCCGTTTTTTTCCCGCTACCGCTGCAAATGAAACAGAGTACTAGCGCCTGCGCAGCGCCACTGCATGACACCTCCCCCTACTGGCAGACACAGATCACTGCGGGGACAAGCATCCATGGATCCGCCAAGATTGCACTCAAAAAAAAAACCCCGCTTAGCGGGGTTTTTTCACACAAGCAACTGTCTCAAGCCGCGCTTAACGCTTCGCATCGAGCAAACGCGGTGTCGAGATGCTGATCGATGGCGTCCAGCTCAGCGAGCACCTCGCCAGCCAGAGCGATGAGATCGTTCCTGTTCTTCGGTTGCGCAAGAGCGTACAGATCAAAGTTCAGGGAAGCGACGTTCATGATAATTCTCCAATGTGCTACGGATTGTGGGGTTAGATCTGTGCCTGATTTCTCAGGTCACGCATGATCCTTTCGTACTCGTCCTGGTCTTTGTCGTCGCTGTTCAGCGCCGCAGCCAGTAATTTCATGCTCAAGATGCACTGTTTGGCGTTGAGAGCGTTTCTCGTTTCGTCGTGCGCTAGCTGACCACTATCCAAGAACTTAGTGAGGGCAAAGTCAGCAAACTCAAAACCCTTCAACACATCCTCGATGCTGGGGTTCAGATTCTCGGCAAACGTCACATACTCAAAGTCTCATGCGCCTTGATCAGCCTGTTCACCTGGGCCATAACGCGAAACCAGATGCGAGCTAACAGCTCAGGCAACGCATCTTCGCTAAATCTACCTTCATCAACCATCAAAAGCCTTCCTTGTCAAGAGCAACCACTTTACTTAGAGCTTCGAACTCGCTGGCGATGCGTTGGCGGATGTTGAAGCACTTGCTAGTTGTTTGCTAGTACTGGTTCTCACAATTGCTCCCAAACATCCTCGAATAATCTGCGCAAAGAAAATTCCCGTTATTTTTCAATGCCTTGCAAGGCTAAATGGATTGGAAATGTAAACGTCTTGTTGAGTTCTTCGGCTTGCTGGGCGAAACCTTTAGCCCGAAATGCGCAAAGCACATAGTTTCACACCCGAATGAGACTGAACATAAGCTGAACTTATCCAGGCTATGCAGAGTTGAACTGTGCCGTCTCCAGGAACGTTTTAACGTCTCGCCCATTGAGACACCAGCTCGCCAAAGTTCGCGCCATGTTGTCCCTGCCACCGCCCCGTACCTACGCCCGCCTGCTCGGGCCTGCCTGCCTTGAGCCAGCGCCGCTGAGCCTGCCGGTCAGCGCACTCCGGATCCAGCTGGGGTTCCCCTCGCCCGCTGAAGACTTTCAGGACGACGAGCTCGATCTAAACCGGGTACTGATCCGGAATCCGCCGGCTACCTTTCTGTATCGGGCCGAGGGCTGGAGCATGATCTTGGCCGGCGTCTGTGACGGGGACATCCTTGTGGTGGATCGTTCAGTCAGTCCGATCAATGGCGACATGGTGCTGGCCATTTGGGAAGGCAATCAGCCAGTCTGCAAGATCCTTCAGGTCGCGGTCGACCACATCGAGCTCCACAGCCGCAGCCCACACTGCGCGCCGATCGTCCTGGCGCCAGGCACAGAGGTCGAGGTATTCGCGGTCGTGGGCGTGGTCCGCCAGGTCACGCGCGCTCATTCCCGCGCTGGCCGCTGATGTTCGCGTTGATCGATGGCAGCAACTTCTACGCCAGCTGCGAGCTGGTGTTCCAGCCCGACCTGCGCGACAGGCCGTTGGTCGTGCTGAGCAACAACGATGGCTGCGCTATTGCTCGATCGGACGAGGCGAAGGCGCTGGGGGTGACGATGGGCCAGCCGATCCACAAGGTGCCTTCGCAGATCCGCCGGCGGCTGACGCTGCGATCTGCAAACTTCGGTCTGTACGGCGACATCGCCTCGCGCATCGGCGTGCCTTGGCCAAGCCGCGCCGCGTGTGGAGGTGTACTCCATTGACGAGTCTTTCCTTGACCTGGCCGGGATCCGCGATCGCCGGCAGCTCTCGGTCGACCTAAGCGAGCGCGTCCACCAATGGACTGGCATCCCGAACTGCATCGGCATCGCGCCGACGAAGACCCTGGCCAAGCTGGCCAACCGGGTCGCCAAAGATGCGGCGCGTAAGCTGGGCAGCTACCCGGCCGGCTTGGCCGGCGTCTGTGACTTGGCCGCGCTCAGCGGCAGTGAGCTCGATGCAGTGCTGAGGGCCACGTCGCGGCGAGATCGTCTTCGAGGCCGACATCCTCGCCAACGATGCCGTGGATCTGTCGATCAAGTTACCGCTGACCGAGCGCGTCGTGGTGACAGCGAAGGATAGAGGCGGGTACGACATGACCCATGCGCCCGAGCCGGTGATCGATCCCACATGGATGAGCTGACCGCGCTGGAGAACTGGGCCGCGCCGTTGCTGGCCCGCCTGCAGCCGGGCGAGCGCCGCACGCTGGCCCGCAAGATCGGAACGGAGTTGCGGCGCTCGCAGAGCCAGCGCATCGGTAAGCAGCAAGCACCGGATGGATCGCCGTACGCGCCGCGCAAGCAGCAGCTGCGGCAGAAGTCAGGACGCATCAAACGCAAGAAGATGTTTGTCAAGCTGCGGCAGGCCAAGTACTTCAATGTCAGTGCAAGTCCCAATGCAGTAAGCGTGGGGTTGCTAGGTCGCGTGTCGCGCATTGCGCGTGTGCATCAAGAGGGGCTCAAAGATCGTGTTCGACCAGGCGGCCCCGAGGTGCACTATTCCAATAGAGTAATACTCGGCATTACTAAATCAGAAAGAGAGGCGATCCATGACTTGCTTAGTTTGTACTTGGCTGGAGAGTTGTGACTCTAGAATTCATTTAGCTTCCTATTGACATTTAGCCACTAAATGCTAATAGTACGTTAATAATTTACATTCACATTACATTAATAAACAAAGTCATGGAGGGCTAGTGAAAAAAACTCATATTTTTACTGCAGCAGGGTTGGTTGCAGCTGGCTTAGCTACTTTTTTGCTATGAAGCCCTCGCCACCAGCGGACGCATCGCGTGACTCATCACATCAAGCTGAAGCCCGTAGAGCCGACGAAGTATCGATTCCTGGAAGCGGCAGTAGTGTTATTAACCAGCGGGTATCGGACTGGGCATCAAAGCCTTCAGATGAGCTGTATCGAAATTTTCATGACACTAAAAGCCGCGCAGAAGCGGGCGACGCTGGTGCACAACGCCAGCTAGCGGAAATTTACGAACAATGTGCCATGTACAGCGTCTCGCCAAAAAATTTCGCGAGCATGCTGGACTCATATTCTAAAATTAAGAAAGAAAACTCATCTCGATACGAGCAAATAAAGGGTCGATTTTCTCACTATTGCAGCGAGGTTGATGGAGGAGAAGTAATTCCTCTGGAGGCAATTGAGCTTTGGTATAAGGAGGCTGCGAGACGCGGGGATCTAATCGCGCAATTGAAGCTTGCCTCCGGAAAAACAATGAGTTCGGAGGAGTATCAAAACCTAGTTACAAAGGCAATTAAGAGCAAAGATCCAGAAGCAATTTTTGCGGTTGACGAAATGCTGAATAATCCAAATGCCTCAATAGAGCTTGGATCTTATGCGCCGGATAACTCAGGAAATTACACTGAATTCGCATGGGCATTGGCGGCCTGTGAAGCTGGCGCTGCATGTGGACCGGGATCTTATCGGTCAGACATGATTTGCCTTAACTACGGAATCTGTGGCTCACGTTATGAAGATGCTGTAAGAACCAAAATTGTACCACCTGGACAATTGAATTTACTTAATAAGCAGGTTGAAAAAATCCAATCAATCATTAAAACGGAAAAATAAAAGGGATTTAAATGAAAGCCAAAGAGAGAGTGGTTTTTAAGCGCTACCTGGCATTTTTGCGCTTGTAATTTCAAGCCTGCCATTCATAGCTTCAGCCGTTACCATTCGTGCGGGTTACGCACCCTATAATCAAGTCGCACCAGCTCAAGGAATCACGGTTCTTGACGACTCTGTTTTGAGGGTGGCGGCAATGTATGGTCTTTGGGGAATGTATAGAACAGTGAATGGCCTTACCGCCTTGCCAAGAGGCTCTACCTTCGACGTTGTATATTCTGACGGATCAAGTGAGAAAGCTACGGTTGCATGCATAGGAGCGACCGTATGCGTCATTCCAGTTCCGGGAACTCAGAGACGGGACGATGGCACTCTGATCAGTAACGGCGGCGGTGGTGGTGGCGGTGGTAGTAGTGGTGGCAGCGGCGGCGGCGGCGGCGGCGGTAGTTGGGGCGGTGTCGTGGTTGTCGGCCCACCAACGCAAGAGCCGTAAGACATATACAACGATTGGATTATTAAACCTTTTTATGACCGCACGTCGCAAGTGCGGTTTTTTTGCCGAAGCTTTACCTGATTAATCCTGACCCTCAGCTGGATTTTTTTGTTGCAGTCGTGCCAACAGCGTCATTTTTTTTCCTTGATGTCCGCTTTAGGCGCCGCTGATCGGAATTGCATGGAATCGTCGAGGAACGTGCCGGCAAGGGCACGCGCGGCACGTTGCGCTATATCTTTGATCGCTTCCACGAGTCGTTGGAGTTCAAAGAACTGGCTATCGACACGCAGGGTGACTATCGGCGTTATGCCGACTCCATTGCCAACTATCTTCGCAAAGACTGGTCGAAGTTGAGTTCAGTGTAGGTTGATCGGATCACCACGCCTGTGGTCCAGCGGCTCGTAGAAGTCTTCGCAATGGGGCGGCCAGCCAACCGTTACCAACCCGCACTTCCAGCGACGCCCAGTAAAGCGAATCACCTTCACCGCTATCTACGTCGCGCACTCGCGTGGCGCGTGCGTGTCGGCTTGTGCAGATCCAATCCAGCCATCGGCGTGAGGCAAGCGCGCGAAGCAAAGAAACACCGGATGCCAACGCCAGCCGCGTTCGACAAGGTACTGACCTTCGCTCGAGAACGCGCCTCCCTCATGCCGCATGCAAAAGGCAGCTGCCCGAGCTATCTGGCACCGGTCATGGTGCTGGCGTATAGCGCACGCCTACGCGGGATCGAGGTCTGCACGCTCAACGACACACATAAGCAACCGACAGGCATCCATGCTCAACGACGCAAGGGATCACGCGACACGCTTATCGAATGGGATCCAGAAATGATCGAAGCGTGGGATCTACTCGTAGAACGACGCACCGCCATCTGGACTAAAAACGGCCGAAATTTTGCAGTCCCAATCAAAGCTGAGGATCGGCGCCTACTCGTTGAACAGACTGGTAATCCGATGGCTAAGTCATCGCTGGATAGCGCCTGGCAGCGATTCATCAAGCTCGCGATGAGAGAAGGGATCATTTCGAACCAGGAGCGCTTTTCGCTGCACGGCCTTAAGCATCGCGGCATTACCAATACCGTGGGTAACCGGGGCGACAAACAAGACGCCGCAGGGCACGTGACACCGGAAATGACCGGCCGCTATGACCACGCGCTGCCGGTGGTAAAACCGCCAAGGCGCAGCTAATTTTCCCGGCGATTTTCCAGGCAGGCCCAGCTCAAGGCGCTTGGCAGGAGCTAAGCTTGATTTTATGGTGGGCCCAGAAGGATTCGAACCTTCAACCAAAGGATTATGAGTCCTCTGCTCTAACCGTTGAGCTATAGGCCCGAGTGTCTGGCGGCGAGATGGCGAGCATGTCGGGCCGTGCAGCGGACGCGAAAGTTTACCTGTGTGGGCGTTGCCGTGTCTGCTATGCGCCCTCTGCCTGCAGCGATACAGCGCTCACTGCCGCGAGATCACGTATCGGCTGCCCACAACGGAGAGCCCAGCGACGGCTGGGCTTTGGCATCAGATTTCCTAGCGTGATGCACGCGATCGCGTCATCTAGACGCACCCAGCAAACCTACCCATCCCGAATCACCAATCCGAATCCCCGCCCCTCACGCATCAGCCGTCTCAAACTGCCCATCAATCAGCTGCCGACCCGCGCGGAAGCCATGCGCAATGGCCTCCTGGTACGTCGCATAGGCCAGCCCATTGCAGCCGATACGCGGCTGGCGCTTGCCGCCGAGCGCGTACACGTCCACCCAGAGCGTCCACTTGGCATCAGGGGAAGCCTGCTCGGCGCGTACGCGGATCTCGTGTTCGCGGTACGTGGTGGTTTCAAAGCGGCTTTGCCTGCTCATAAAGCAATCTCGTCTCCATTCGTCGGCCAACTTAGAAGTCGCGGTCAGAACGCCACGTGAGGTTTGCAGAAACATCGGCTTAATGTTGCGTGGCCGTGTAGCTTCGTCGGCGGTACGTGAAACATCGCGGCGCTACCTCACTGACGCATACCTTGCATGCGACCAACCGCTGCCCGCTACCAAGCATAGCCAACTGCCTGCGCCATAACGCAGCAGCCCCGCATGAGCGGGGCTGCTGTGTGATCACTGCACGGTTACGACCGCGGCATCAGTCGATATCCAGAAACGAGCGCAGCTGTTCCGAACGGCTCGGGTGACGCAGCTTGCGCAACGCCTTGGCCTCTATCTGACGAATCCGCTCACGGGTGACGTCGAACTGCTTACCGACCTCTTCCAGCGTGTGATCGGTGTTCATGTCGATACCGAAGCGCATGCGCAGCACCTTCGCCTCGCGCGGGGTGAGACCGGCCAACACGTCACGCACCGTTTCGGAGAGATTGATGTTGGTGGTGTTGTCGATCGGGGACTCCACATTGGTGTCCTCGATGAAGTCGCCCAGATGCGAATCCTCGTCGTCGCCGATCGGGGTTTCCATCGAGATCGGCTCCTTGGCGATTTTCATCACCTTGCGGATCTTGTCCTCGGGCATGTCCATTTCCTTGGCCAGTTCCTCCGGCGTGGCCTCGCGGCCGAACTGCTGGAGCATCTGACGGGAAATGCGGTTCAACTTGTTGATCGTTTCGATCATGTGCACCGGGATACGGATGGTGCGCGCCTGATCGGCGATCGAACGGGTGATGGCCTGACGGATCCACCACGTGGCATACGTCGAGAACTTGTAACCGCGACGGTATTCGAACTTGTCCACGGCCTTCATCAGGCCGATGTTGCCTTCCTGGATCAGGTCCAGGAACTGCAGGCCGCGGTTGGTGTACTTCTTGGCGATGGAGATCACCAGGCGCAGGTTGGCCTCGACCATTTCCTTCTTGGCCTTGCGCGCCTTGGCTTCGCCATAGGCCATCGCACGGCTGATTTCCTTGATCTCGCCCAGGGTCAGGTAGTTGGCCTTTTCCATCTCGATCGAGCCCTGCTGCTCGGAGATGATCTGGTCCTTGACGTCGCGCAGCGCCGACGACCACTTCTGCTTGCGCTTGAGTGCGTCTTCCACCCATTCCAGGTTGGTCTGATTGCCTTCCCAGGAGCGGATGAAGTCCTTGCGCGGCATGCGTGCCACCGTGGTGGCCAGGTGCAGCACCTTGCGCTCGTGATCCTTGATGCCATTGACCACGCCACGCAGCTGGGTGACCAGCGCGTCGGTCAGCGGCAGCGGCAGCTTGAGCGTGGTGAAGATGGCGGCCATGTCTTCGCGGGCCTTGACCACCAGCTTGTGCTCGGCGCCGTTCTTGGCATAGGCCTTCTTGAACTTGGCGTATTCGTTGGCCAGGTTCTCCATGCGCGTGGCCACTTCCACCGGATCCGGACCGGTCGGGCCGGCCTCTTCTTCGGCGGCCTCGTCATCGCCGTCTTCGTCGTCGTCTTCGTCGACCGCTTCATCGTCGGACACGGCGACCGGGCCGGCCGCGGCGAGCGCAGCAGCGGCTGCATCGGCTTCTTCGATCAGGTCGTTGAAGCCAACCACGATCTCGGCCAGACGCTTCTTGCCTTCCTTGTGCGCTTCGTAATCGGCCAGCAGCATTTCGGTCGACAGCGGGAACACGCCCAATGCGGCCTGGACCTGGCTGAGGCCTTCTTCGATGCGCTTGGCGATGGCGATTTCGCCTTCGCGGGTCAGCAGCTCGACCGTGCCCATTTCGCGCATGTACATGCGCACCGGGTCGGTGGTGCGGCCACCTTCGGTGTCCAGCGCGGTCAGCGCGGCGGCAGCTTCTTCGGCGGCGGTGTCGTCAACCTCGCGGTTGCCGGTGTTGCCATCGTTGAGCAACAGGGTTTCGGCATCGGGTGCAACTTCATGGACATCGATGCCCATGCCGTTGATCATGCTGATGATGTCTTCGATCTGCTCCGGGTCGACGAGGTCGTCGGGCAGATGGTCATTGACTTCGGCGTAGGTCAGATAGCCCTGTTCCAGGCCCTTGCTGATCAGTAGCTTGATGTCGGATTGCTGGGCAGGACGTTCGTTGGCCATGAGTGCTCGCGCCACCGGCTTTGAGATTGGAAAGAGAACCTAGCATTATACCAGCGTGAAGCCCGGTCTGCCGGATTCAAGACGGGACCGCTGGTGGACGTGGTGTATCTAGGGTCTGAGAAGGAAGGTCACCGGGCCATCGTTGACCAGGTCGACAACCATATGGGCACCAAAACGCCCGGCTTCCACCCCACCGCGATGTTTTTCGCGGCAGATCGCCACCAATTGATTGAACGCCGGTTCAGCCTCCAGTGGTGGCGCGGCGGTGCTGAAGCCTGGGCGGTTGCCGGAACTGGTGTCCGCAGCCAGGGTGAACTGGCTGACCAGCAGCAGGCCGCCGCCGGTATCGGTGAGTGAGCGGTTCATCTTGCCGGCGTCGTCGCCGAATACCCGGTAGCTCAGCAGCCGCTCGGCCAGGCGCCGGATCTGCGCGTCGCTGTCGCCGGGCTCCACGCCGATCAGCGCCAGCAGCCCGGGGCCGATCTGCCCGACGATCTGGTCATCGACCGTGACGGCGGCGCGGGTGACGCGCTGGATCAGTGCAAGCATGGGCATTCTCGGGCGGCAAACTGTGCCGCGCAGCATGCCCAGCGCTGCCGGCACTGTCACGCGCGGGCCTTCGTGGTCTGCGCTGTTTAGAATTGCGCCGATGACACCTGATGTTCGCGCTCGCCTGTTGTATGCCACCGCCGCCACCGTGGGCCGCTTGCCGTGGCCGCTGCTCAAGCGCGTGGCCGACACGCTGGCCTGGAGCTGGCGCAAGCTCAATGCACGCGAATCACGCGTGGCGCGCCGCAATCTGGAGCTGGCGTATCCGGAACTGAGCGCCGAGCAGCGCGCGCGCTTGCATGCGCAGATCCTGCAATCGACCGCGCGGCAGACGCTGGAAGTGCTGCGCACCTGGACCCGCCCGCCGGCGGAGAACCTGGCGCGCCTGCAGCGCAACGGCCAGGAACTCTACGACGCCGCGCTGGCCTCCGGGCGCGGGGTCATCGTGGCGGCGCCGCATTTCGGCAACTGGGAACTGCTCAACCAGTGGCTGTCCGAACGCGGGCCAATCGCGATTGTCTACCGGCCGCCGGAGTCCGAGGCGGTGGATGGCTTCCTGCAGTTGGCACGTGGCGGCGACAACGTGCGCCAGGTGCGCGCCGAAGGCCCGGCGGTGCGGCAGTTGTTCAAGGTGCTCAAGGACGGCGGCGCGGTCGGCATCCTGCCCGACCAGCAACCGAAGATGGGCGATGGCGTGTTCGCGCCATTCTTCGGCATTCCGGCCTTGACCATGACCTTGGTCAACCGGCTGGCCGAGCGGACCGGGGCGATCGTGTTGTACGGCTGGTGCGAGCGCGCCGGCAACGATCTGGAGTTCGCGCTGCATGTGCAACCGGCCGACCCGGCAGTGGCCGATGCGGACCCGGTGCGTGCGGCCAGCGCGCTCAACGCCGGCATCGAACAGATCGCACGGCGCGACCCGGCGCAATATCAGTGGACCTACAAGCGCTACACCCTGCGTCCGCCGGGCAGCGGCGAGGCCAATCCGTATGCGACCGAGCGGCATCCGCACTAGCGACCGAGCTCAGTCGTCGTGCGGATCGGCAGGTGTGTCCAGGATGCGTTGGTAGAACGCCAGGTCCAGCCAGCGCCCGAACTTGAAACCGGCCTCGCGCACGGTGCCGGCGTGGGTGAAACCGAACTGTTCGTGCAACGCGATGCTGGCCTGGTTGCTGGCATCGATGCCGCCCACCAGCACGTGCACGCCGCGCGCTTGCGCCGCTGCGATCAGGGCCTGCAGCAGCAGACGTCCCAGGCCCTTGCCGCGATGGTCGCGATGCACGTAGATCGAATGCTCGACGCTGTACTTGAAGGCGGGCCAGGCGCGAAAGGTGCCGTAGCTGGCAAAGCCCATCAGGGTGCCGTCGTCGTGCTCCACGCCGATCACCGGAAAGCCGCCCGCCTGCTTGGTGGCGAACCAGCCGACCATGCTCTCCGGTGGCCGGGGACGGTAGTCGTACAGCGCGGTGGAATTGGCGATGGCTTCGTTGAAGATGTCCAGGATGGCACTGGCATGGCGCGCGTGGCTGCAATCGACAATGTGCATGGGGCCCGACGAACATGGAGGTGGCCCGATTAGAAAGCATTGCCGCACCCTGAACAACGCGGGCCGCAGGGCAACCAAGCGGCGCAGGCCCGCCCACTCAATCGGCAGCGGCTGGATGCAGCGTTCTACCCGGTTGTGGCGACTGCCTGTTGCCAGGCGCGCGACAATGGGCAGATGCGATCAGGCAGTGACCGCGGCGGCGTCCGCCTTGAAGCGGCCGTGGCAATCCCCATCTGGAGTCGTGCATGAGCAGCCCCCTCCCCTCCCCCAGCGCACAGGCCTTCGGCGATCCGGCGGCCATTCGCTGTGAGCGCGCCGCCTCCGAACTGCGCGCCGGGCGCCCGGTCCTGCTGACGGCGGCGGATGGGCAGGCGCGTGCGGTGCTGGCGCTGGATAGCAGCACGGCGCAGTCGTATGCGGCTTTCGCCCGCGCCGCGCGGGGCCGCCACTATCTCTTCGTGACGCCCACCCGCGCTCAGGTGCTGGGGCTGAGTGCGCCGCAGGGCGCGCGCGTGGGCTTGCTCGATCACAGCTACGACCAGCTCGCCGCGCTGGCCTACCTGCGCGACACCCCGGTGCCCGCGCAGTGGACGGCCGGCGATGCGCTGGATGCCGGCGGCGTGGAGATCGCGCGGCTTGGCCTGCTGCTGCCGGCGCTGCTGGCGGTGGAGCTGCGCGATGTACACGACCATGCCGCGTTCGCCGGCAGCCAGTCGCTGGCGCTGGACGATCTGAGCCGCGGCTGTGCCACCTCCGCGGCTGCCGGCTACGAGTTGGTGACCCGCACTCCGGTGCCGCTGCGCGGCCTGGGCATGAGCGAGTTCGTGGTGTTTCGCGGCGGCGTGGCGCAACGCGATCAGGTGGCGATCGTGGTCGGCCAGCCTGACCTGGGCACTGCAGTGCCCGTGCGCGTGCATTCGTCGTGCCTCACCGGCGACCTGTTCGGCTCGCTCAAATGCGATTGCGGCGACCAGCTGCGGCACGGCCTGGCCAAGCTGAAGGACCTCGGTGGCGGCGTACTGCTGTATCTGGACCAGGAAGGTCGCGGCACCGGCATCGCCGCCAAGATGCGCGCCTACGGCTATCAGCATGCAGGCCTGGACACCATCGATGCCGACGCGCAATTGGGCTTTGGTCCGGACGAGCGCCGCTATGGCAGTGCGGTGGCGATGCTGCGCGGGCTGGGCATCAGCCGGATCCGGCTGCTGACCAATAACCCGGCCAAGGCCGAGCGCCTGCGCGCGGCCGGCATCGTGGTCGAAGACCGCATCGCGATCACCGGCGACATCACCGCCGAAAACGAGCAGTACCTGCGCACCAAGGCCGCACGCGCCGGCCACGCGCTAGATGTGGATGCGTTGATCCTGGCCGCGCAATAACGCGCCCGGCGCCGGGTGCGCCTGCACTGGGCAGCCGGCTATGCTTGCGCACCGCTTCTGCAGGCCAGCCACGTGCACGACGCTCCACCGCCGCACCCCGACGTCATGGTCCAGCCCGCTCCGGCACAAACCCCAGCCGTGACGCACGGCCAGTGGCAGTCGCTGCCGCGGCGCGGTGCGTATGTGGCGGCGATCAATGGCGCACTCGGCGGCGGATGTGCAGGCCTGATCGCAGCCGGCGTCACGATTGTCTGGCTGCACGCCTGGCGTTACTGGCCGATGGCGCTGGGCGTGACCGCGGTCATTGCCCTGCTCGGCGCATGGCTGGCGGTCAAACGGCATCGGCTGACACATTGGAAACTCGATCAGCACGGCCTGGCGCTACAGCGCGGCCATCTATGGCAAAGCGATACGCGCGTTCCGATTTCGCGCGTGCAGCATGTGGACCTGCGCCGCGGGCCGATCGAACGCGCGACCGGCCTGACCACGTTGGTGGTGCACACCGCCGGCAGCCGGCTCAACGCGGTGGCGTTGTCGGGGCTGGATCAACACGATGCCGAGCGCCTGCGCGACCGCCTGGCCCGGCAGCTCGATCACGACGACGACGCGCTATGAGCGCCGTTGCACATCCCGGCAACGACGAGCAGCGCCTGCATCCGTTGTCGTGGGTGTTCGTGTTGCTGCAGCAGATCTGTCAGTTCCTGATTCCGCTGGCTGCACTGATCCTGTTCGGCAGCCGCGACGGCAATCGCGATGTTGCCGACCAGATCGCCACCGGGGTAGTGATTGCGGTGCTGGTGGCGATTTCGGTGCTGCGCTACTTCACCTACCGCTACCGGATCGGCAGCGATAGCGTGGCCATTCGCAGTGGCCTGCTGGAACGCAGCCGGCGCGATATTCCGTTTGCGCGCATCCACAACGTGGTGGTGCATCAATCGCTGCTGCACCGTCTGGCCGGCGTGGCCGAGGTGCGGCTGGAATCGGCCGGTGGGCACAAGCCGGAAGCGGAAATGCGCGTGCTGCGGCTGGATCAGGCGCTTGCGCTGGAAGATCTGATACGGCGCCGTGCAACCGAGGCAGGCGTGCCGGCGCCGCAGATCGAGGAAGACAGCGGCAGCCTGCTGCGCCTGCCGATGGCCGAGGTCATCCGGCTGGGCCTGATCTCTAATCGCGGCATGGTGGTGGTGGCGGCCGGCTTTGGCGTGATCTACCAGATGATTCCGCGCCGCACGGTGTCCAACTTCGTCGAGCATAACGGCGAGCTGGCCTATCGCTACGTCAGCCAGATCCATCCCGGCGTTGCGGTCACCGCAACGCTGGCGATCCTCGCCACGCTCGCCCTGTTGCTGGCGATGCGCGCGCTGTCGGTCGCCCTGGCGGTGACCCAGTACCACGGCTTCCACCTGAGCGAATCCGAGCGCCGCCTCACCGTGGAGCGCGGGCTGCTGACGCGGATCCGCAGCAGCGTGGCGTTGCGGCGGATCCAGTCGTGGACGTTGTACGAGGGCCTGCTGCATCGCCTGTTCGGTCGTCGCCAGTTGCGGGTGGACACCGCAGTGGCCGGCACTGGCGACACTCACGGCAGCGCGTTGAAGGAACTTGCGCCCATTGCCGACCCGCAACAGTGCGACGCCTTGCTGCAACGCCTGCTGCCTGGTATCGCTTGGCCGCCGACGCAATGGCAGACGATCGCCACGCATTGCTGGTGGCGATTGAGTCTGCCTGCCGCGCTGATGCTGCTGCCGCTGACGGCGGGCTTGGCGTGGCAGCTCGGCAGCCAGGCCTTGTGGTTGCTGGTGTGGCTGCCGTGGAGCGCGTTCAAGGCGCAGCGCCAGGTGCAGCGCATGGCCTATGCGGTGGATGCGCGTTACGTTGCGGTGCGCGGCGGCTGGTGGAAGCGCTGGTGGCGGCTGGCCGAGCTGGACAAGTTGCAGGCGCTGCAACTGCAGCGCTCGCCGCTGGATCGCCTATCCGGCACCGCCACGCTATGGCTGGATACAGTCGGCGCCAGTGCCACCGGCCCGGCATTGCGGCTGCGCTTTGTGCCGCTTGCCCAGGCGCAGGCGCTGCAGGCGCAACTCGGTGCCGCGCTGGCACGGCGCAAGCTGCGCTGGTGATCAGCGTTAGCGCTCAGTAGTTACACTGATCAACATCCGCGATCAGCCTTGGTGCTGCTCGTCAGTCGCAATCCGGGTCAGTGATCTGATCAATGACAAGGACGTAAGTTCGGCAAAACGTCGCCGATCATCACCACCCGCTCGTTGCCGCTGATCGCGCTCAGCGCTGCGCCGGCCCCCAGTAGCCCAACTCGCGACGGATCTGCAACCCGCGCCACACTGCACCCAGCGGTTTGCGACGCAGCCCGCCGAGCTTGCCGGCAATGAAGTCTTCAGTGGCGGCAATCACTCGTTCGGAAGAATGCCCGTCGCGATACGGGTGAATCGCATCGGCGTAACTGGCAAGCGCGCTACGCAATGCCGCATCCGGCGCCAGCGCGCGCGCCAGCTGCTGCGGCAAGTGCTCTGCCTGCCGGAAGTCGAGCATGTGCGGCTGCGGCACACGGTTGCGAAAGGTCACCACCGGTTTGTGCTGCACCACGAACTCGGACACGATCGACGAGGTATCGGAAACCAGCACATCGGCCGCACGTTGCGCGGCCATGACCTCTTCGGGTTCGATGAAGCGTGCGTTGGCGCCTGCCAGTGCGCGATAGCGATCGAACAATTCCTGCGCGCACTTCGGGTGCAAGGTCAGCAACCAGTAATGCGCGCCGCGCGCGATGTCGGCGGCGATCTCGTCGTAGAGTGCGGGCGCCGCGCTCAGGCGCTCGGTAAAGGTGGAACCGAACAGGATCACCGGGCGGCCGGCGGCCGGTGCACGCAAGGCCGCGCTACGGCCGCCATCGTCGCGAAAGACCGGGTCGAGCTTGGGCCAGCCGGTCTCCACCACGGCAAAATGGCCCTCGCGCTGCGCCAGCGCGCGGAACGGCGCGGTGGTGGCGGGGCCTTGCGTGCAGTACAGATCGAACAGGCCACGCACCCGGAAATGGCCGCGGTTGTCCTCGCGCTTTTGCACATTGAAACCGTGAAACAGCTGCACTTTCGCGCCCGACACAAACGGTGGCACCCAGTTGGCGGCACTGAATACCGCACGCGGGCGCAGCGCCAGCGCCTCGCGCAGGCCAACCTCACGCACGCCCGGCAGCGCCAGCCCGCGCGCGCCACTTTCGAACCAGGCCGACACCACGTGCCCGCAGCCCTGTAACGCCTGCGCCAATGGCGCCAGAATAGGCAACGCGTAACGCTCCGTTGCGAACAGCAGGTAATCGGCCATCACATGTCCTCTTCGACCGCACCCGACGAACGGCCGCGCATCAGCGCCTGCATTATCGCGTTCAACGAGGCCGATCGCCTACGCGACTGTCTGGCCTCGCTGGCGTTCTGCGACGAGATCGTGGTGGTGGACTCCGGCTCCACCGATGCCACCACCGCCATCGCCAGCGCACACGGCGCGCGCGTGCTGCAACGCACCTTCGATGGCTACCGCAGCCAGAAGGCATTCTGCGTTGCGCAGGCCAGCCACGACTGGGTGTTGTGCCTGGACGCCGACGAACGCGTCAGCGATGCCCTGCGCGCCTCGATCATCGCTGCGCGCGACGCCGGTTTCGCCACGGCGGCCGGCTACCGCTTCGCACGCCTGTCCGACTACTTCGGTCGCTTCCTGCGCCACGGCAATGCGTATCCGGACCGGGTGCTGCGCTTGTTCGATCGCCGTCGCGGCGGCTGGCGCGGCAAGCGCGAGATCCACGAGGCGGCCAGCGTGGATGGCCCCGTGGAGACCTTGGCGGGCGATCTGATCCATTACCCGTACCGCTCGCTGATGCAGCAGCTGGCCAAGACCCAGCGCTACGCGCAGATGATGGCCGAGCACGAACATGCACGCGGCAAACGCGCCACCTGGAGCAAGCTAGTGCTGGCGCCGGCCTGGCGCTTCTGGCGCGGCTACCTGTTGCGCGGCGGCTTTCGCGATGGCTGGCATGGGCTGATCTACGCCTATGTGCGCGCCAACTACGTCCGCCAGAAGACCATCATGTTGTGGCTGCTGCAAAACAATCAGCCGGTGCAGGACCCGCCACGGGCGCCGGATCGGCGCAGCGAATAAGAACCGGTAAAAACTCCGAGCTGCAGGCACGCTGCTGCGACGCCGCCAACGGTAAGTGGAATCGGTCTGTGCAAGCCAACGCATGCCGACTCCGGCAACGATCGCCCCCCTTCTGTTTGTGCACGGGCGTGTGCCCAGGCACCGAAAGCGCGCTGCCGGGGCATGCGCCACATGCAGCCGGTGGATCATCCGCCGCTATCGAGCGCGTGCCACGTCCGACTGCACCTGTTGCGCCTGCCGCGCCGACAGACCCACCAGCACGCCGACCATGGCCGTGTAGAAGCTCGCCGCCACCTGGTGCGCGAACATCGATTGGGTCAGGCCGCACAAGGCATAACTGATCACGAGCATCACCCCGGCCGCCGCCGGGCCGCGGAACTGCTGCTGCCCGCTGCGCCGATGCAGTCGCACGAACATCCACAGCGGCACGCCGTAGACGGCAAGCAGCAGCAACAGCCCGGGCACGCCCTGGGTGGCACTCCATTCGGCCAGATCGTTGTGCGCATGCCCCAACTGGCAACGGAACAACGACGGGTCGGCGGCACAGGCCGGCAGGTCGTGCATCGCATCGTCGAAACGCCCAACGCCCACACCGGTCAGCGGATGCGCCGTCACCGTGTCCCAAGCCACATGCAGGCGTTCGATACGGGCACCGGCCGACGAATCGGTGTCGCCCACTTCGTAACGCTGCAGGTCGCGCTGCAATTCGCCCAGGCGCATCTGATCGGTCAGCGCCGGCACGCTGAGCGCGACGCCCACCGCCAGCACCGCGCCGCCGATGAAGGTCAGCAGGCGCACGCGCGTGCTGTGCCAGGGCGCACCCCAGATCAGCACGCCCAGCGTGGCCAGCATCGCCAGCCACACCCCGCGGCTGCCGCTGAGCACGATCACCACCACGCTGGCGACCCCAGCGCCCACCAGCCAGCGCACGCTGCCGAGCGGGCGGCAGAACACCGCCACCACCAGCAACATCAGCACGATGTCGGCAAACACAATGGCGTTGGTGAAGCCTTCGGCGCGGTCGGCACCGTTCATCACCTGCAGCAGCGCGATCAGCATGGCCGCAAACACGCCGACCAAGGCACCGCGCCACAACCACAGCTGGCGCGGCTGCAACGCATAGGCCCACAGCGCCGCCCAAGGCAGCACCAGGAAGCGCGAGCGATTGCCCACATCGCGCAGCCCGTGCTCGAACAACGCGATCGACAGCAGCGACATCGCAATCACCGCCACCGTCAGCCAGCCCACCACGCGCAACGACCACTCGCGCGCGGCAATGGCCTCACGCAAGCTGCGCCAGCCCATCAACGAACTAAGCAGCAGGCACAGGCCGAACGGCAGCAACCCGCTCGGCATGCTCACCACCAGCGCAGTCAATGCGAACGCGCCCAGCTCGGCAATGCGCACGCCTGCCCGCGAGGTGGTCGGGGCAGAGGGCGACAGTGACGCGGGTTGGGGACGCAAGGAATTCATCTACAAATCGGTGGGAAAAGGGAGGCGACGCAGTGCGCGGGCTTCGGCAGCGCCGGCCAAGCTAACGATGCGACGCATGAATCCCTGCTAGACGGCGACCGGCCGCTGCATTGACGCGGTGCCAATGGCACCTGGTACGCGCGTGTGCCGGTGGAGTCGGCCGGCTCATTCGGTATCCAGGTTGCCCTGCTCCTTTGCTTCCACCGCACGCTCGCTGGAGCTGGCCACGCAGGGGCCACGCACGGCATCGGACGGCACCAACCACCAGCGCCGGCGATTGGCCACGCCCACCAACTGGCTGCGGCTGCGATCCACGCAGGCCAGCAATGCGGTCTCCTGTGCCATCAGCCAGCGCTGGCCGGGTTGCTCTGCCTGCCAGGCCACGCCGCGCTGCAATTGGGCTTCCCACGGCACCTTGAAGCCGAAGGTCTGCGCAGGCCGGTCGGCCATCAGCAGGTTCTGCTCCTTCCACGCCACCAGCCCGAGTTGCGCATCCGGGCCGATGCGGCGCCCGGCCTCGCGCATCACCGCACCGGCCGAACTGGAATCGTTGAAGATCGGGTAACACACCAGCCCGAACGCCACCCACCACGCGCCAAGCAGCGAAACCACCGCGAACGCGGAGCGGCGCACGCGCACCAGCAGCAGGCTGGCGATGCCCCAGCTACCCACCGCCAGCAGCAGCCAGCCCAGCGGGTCGGTGGCTTCGCTGCCGACCCCGCGGCTGTCCATGATCTTCTGCTCGAAGCCCGGGTGGCCGATCAGCATCGCCACGCCGCCCGTGCTGAACGCCACTGCCAACAGCAGGCCGAACCCGAACAGCAGCCGCTGCACGCCAGCCCGGCGCAGCAGGCCCGGCACCAGCGGCGCCAGCGCCAGGCAGAACATCGGCAGCGCCGGCAGGATGTACACATCGCGCTTGCCGCTGGGAATGGTGAAGAACACCAGCACCAGCAGCCACCAGGCCAGCAGCAGCAGATAGCGCGGATCGCGTCGCTTCAGCCGGCGCCGCCACGCCGGAATCGCCCACGGCAGCAGCAGGATGGTCGGCAGCCACATCGTGGCCATGCTTTGCAGGTGGTACCAGACCGGCTGCGCATGATCCCAGGAGTTGGCGTAGCGCTTGGCGGTCTGGCGCAGCAGGATGTCGTTGAGATACACGCGGTATTCGGGCTGGCCGGCGGTCAGCGCGGTCACCATCATCGGCACGAACCACAGCGCGATTGCCACGAAGAAGAACAGCGGCCCCAGCCAGAAGCGCCGGTCGCGCACGTGCACGCGCACGCCCGGCCAGCCACGCGCCGCTGCAATCCCGGCCGGGATCAGCAGCAGCAGCGCGATGATGCCAACGCCCTTGGTGATCACGCCCAACCCGGCGGCGAACCAGCCCAGCGTCCACCAGCGCCAGGCAGGACCCATCAGCAGATGCCGCAGCAAGCCGTAATTGGCCAGGGTGATCCAGAACACCACCAGCGGGTCGATCTGCGCCTTCTTGGCCTGAAAGGTGAAGTGCAGCGTAAACAGCAGCATCCAGGCCGCATACACGCCCACGCGCCGGGTCCACAGCCGCCGGCCCAGATCGTAGACGCAGGCCAGTGTGCCCAACGCGGCCAGCAACGACGGCAGCAGGAACGCCACCCGCCAATTGCCCAGCAGCGTGTAGAACAGCGCCTGCAGCCACATCAGCATCGGTGGCTTGTCCGAATACAGCTCGTTGCCGCGATGCGGGAACAACCAGTCGCCGCTCAACACCATCTGCTTGGCCACCAGCGCAAAGCGCGGCTCGTCCGCCGGCCATGGGTCACGCAACCCCAGGCCGGCTCCAATTACCAGCACGGCGGTCATGGCCAGCAACCAGACATCGGTGGAAGCGCGATTCTTGAACATCTCGGGCGGCAGTCGGACGCAGAGGGTGGAGCGCTGGACTTCGCGCGATCAGGAGGCTTTTAGCAAAAGCGCGTAGAAAAATCCGTCGCAGTGCGCCTCGCCTGGAAACCGCTGACGTCCGGCGCCGGCGGCATGCCCGAACTGCGCACCCAAAGGCTGCGCCTGTGCATCGGGAGTGCGCTGCAGGAATGCCTCGACCTGCGCCTGGTTCTCGCGCGCCAACAGCGAACAGGTGGTGTACAGCAATTGTCCACCTGGGCGCAGCGTGCGCCAGGTCGCATCCAGTAGCCGCGCCTGCAGCGCGCACAGCGCATCGATATCGTCGGCGCGCCGGTGCAGCAGCACATCCGGTTGACGACGCACCACGCCGGTGGCCGAACATGGCGCGTCCAGCAGCACCGCATCGAACGGCCGGCCGTCCCACCACGCGTCCGGATCGGCGGCGTCGGCCGCCTGCAATGCAACCTGCGCATCGGGGACTGTGCGCTGCAAGGTCTGCTGCACGCGCTCCAGGCGGCGCGCATCCACATCCAGCGCAGTGAGCTGCAAGCCGGGGTGGCGCTCCAGCAGATGCGCCGCCTTGCCGCCCGGCGCCGCGCAGGCATCGAGCACGCGTGCCGACGGCGCCAGGGTCAACGCATCGGCCACCTGCTGGGCAGAGCCGTCCTGCACCGAAACATCGCCTTCGGCAAAGCCCGGCAACTGGCTCACCGGCACGGCGTTGTGCAGGCGCACCGCATCCGGCAGTACCGCGTCGGTGTGCGCGACGATATCCAGTTCGGCCAGTCGCGCGACATACCTCGCAGGGTCGGTGCGCGAACGCTGCACGCGCAGCCACATCGGCGCCATCTGCGCACTGGCGGTAAAAATGGCTTCGGCACGATCGCCCCAGTCCGCGCGCAGCTGCTTGCGCAGCCACGACGGCCAACCGGCATCGTCGGCCACCGCCGGAAATCCTTCGCGCTGGGCGCGCCGCAAGATCGCGTTGACCATGCCGGCCTGACGGGGCCGGCCCAATGCGCGGCACGCATCCACCGTGGCCGACAACGCGGCGTGCGCGGGCAGCTGCAGCACGTCGAGTTGGGCGAAACCGACCATCAGCAGCGCCTTGAGTTCGGCATCGCGGGGCGGCAACGCACGTTCCAGCCATTGCCGCAACGCGACGTCATAGGCCGGACGCCGGCGAATGACCGCAAAGCAGATCGCCTCCACCAGCGCACGATCGCGCGGATCGCCGATGCCGGGCAAGGTGGCGGCAAGTTCGGCCTTCAACGACCGGCCCTGATCGAACACCGCCGTCAGCACGCGTGCGGCGGCCAGGCGCGAGGCAACGCCGGCGGTTGCGGTATCGGCCGACATCAGCGCAGCGCCGGCAGGTCGCGTCGCGCGTTGAGGTAATCGGCGGCGGTGATCGCCTTGCCGCCCTCGCGCTGGAGCACGCGCACCCGCAGCGCACCCTCACCGCAGGCGATATCGATGCCCTGCTTGCTGGCCGCCAGCAGGGTGCCCGGGGGGTGTTGATGGGCCAGTTCAAGCGCCACCGCGCCATGCAGGCGCACGCGCTCGCCCGCCAGGATTGCCTCGGCCACCGGCCATGGGTTGAACGCCCGCACGCGCCGCGCCAGTTCCTGCGCCGGCTGCGCCCAATCCAGCCGCGCCTGCGCCTTGTCCAGCTTGTGCGCATAGGTCACCCCGTCGTCCGGCTGCGGTTGCGCCACCGGACGGATGCCGGCGCGCAACAGGCCCAGGCCATCGGACAGCACCTGCGCGCCCAGCGCGGCCAGCCGGTCGTGCAGCTGCCCGCCGGTTTCCTGCTCGCCAATTTCGATGCGCTGCGACAGCAGCACCGGGCCGGTGTCCAACCCGGCTTCCATCTGCATCAGGCACACCCCGGTCTCGGTGTCGCCGGCCTCGATCGCACGCTGGATCGGCGCGGCGCCACGCCAGCGCGGCAGCAACGAGGCATGCACATTCCAGCAGCCGTGCGTCGGCGCGGCCAGCACTGCCTTGGGCAGGATCAACCCGTAAGCCACCACCACCATCAGGTCCGCATCCAGCTTGCGCACCGTCGCCAATGCTTCGGGCGAACGCAGCGTCTGCGGCTGGAACACGGGAATGCCGCGCGCGACTGCCTCCAGCTTGACCGGCGAGGGCGTCAACCCGCGGCCACGCCCGGCGGGGCGATCCGGCTGCGTGTACACCGCCACCACCTCATGCCGCTGCGCAGCGGCACGTAGCGACGGAACGGCAAAATCCGGCGTACCGGCGAAGATGATTCTCATAAGGCTGGGATTCGGGATTTGGGATTCGGGATGGGCAACGGCAGGTGTGCTGGCCGGGGCGCGAATGGCGTGGAGCTGAGAGGTAGGAGCAGATTTGTGGGGGATTTGGAAACCTGGCGCCAGAACCGCGTTGCCCGTCACCATCGAGCGCAAGGCGGAAATCGCAGCCGGCAATTCGATGCCTGCTACGGCAGTGCCTTATCCAATCCCGAATCCCGATCTTTAAGAGCATCCGTCTGCAGACTGGCCGGTATCGCGATGCGCGGGCAAAGCCCATGAGCCAGATCGCAGCAGACTTCGCATTCGAGGATTCGACACCAGCAGATTCAAAACACTGCAAAAACCCGCTTTTGCCAATCCCCAATCCCCAATCCCGGCCCTCAAGCCACATGCTTGCGCTGTTTGGCCAGTTTCTTGCGCACCATTTCGCGCTTGAGCGGCGAGAGATAATCCACGAACAGCTTGCCGTCCAGGTGGTCCATCTCGTGCTGGATGCACACGGCCAGCAGCCCGTCGGCCTGCAGTTCCTGCGCCTGGCCCTGGCGGTCGAGATAACGCACGGTGATCGCGTCGGCGCGGCTGACATCGGCATAGATGCCGGGCACCGACAGGCAGCCTTCCTGATACAGCTGCTCGCCCTGTTTGCTCACGATCTCGGGGTTGACGAACACCTGCGGCAGGTTTTTCTCGTCGCTGATGTCGATCACCATGAATCGCTTGTGCACGTCCACCTGACTGGCGGCCAGGCCAATGCCTGGCGCCTCGTACATGGTCTGGAACATGTCGTCCAGCAGCGTCTGGAACGCCTGGCTGGTGACCTCGGCAGCATCGACCGGCACCGCCTTGGTGCGCAGCCGCGGGTCGGGAAACTCAAGAATTGGGAGCAAAGCCATGGGGTTACCCGTCTGGAAACACCGGCGCGGCGCCGGCAAGACGCTGTCATTCTAGCGCAATGCTTGCGTGACGCCCCGGTTTCTAGACTATAGTGCGCAGACCTGTTGGGGAATCAGGCAAGAAGGCACCTATGTTGAACCGACTTCGTACGGTCGTCGCTGCGGCGATGCTGACCGTCGCGACCTACGCTGCCGCGCAAGCGGTGGGCGAGCATCCAGACACCTATGTGGTCCGCAAGGGCGATACCTTGTGGGACATCGCTGGGCGTCTCCTGCAAAAACCATGGCTGTGGCCGGAAATCTGGCAAGCCAATCCGCAGATTCAGAATCCGCACCTGATCTATCCGGGTGACGTGATCAGCCTGGCCTATCTGGACCGGGTCGGCAAAGGCACGATCCAGCCCGGCCCGCGCCAGGAAGCGCCGATCAACGCCATTCCGCTGGCCGACGTCGAGCCGTTCCTGAAGAACCTGCGCGTGGTCGACGATTTCGACCAGTTGCCGTATGTGGTGGGTCTGGAAGGCGGACGCACGCGTGCCACCACCGGCCAGGTCGCCTATGTGGTCGGCCTGGAAAACGCGCAGCCGGGCCAGCGCTTTGCGGTGGTTCGCCCGACCGTGAAGTTCAGCCTGCCCAAGCACAACGAAGATCTGGACATGGCCGGCAACATCACCGCCGGCTCGGGCAACATCTGGAAGAACTTCATCGCGCCGAGCACGCGCTGCGAGTTCCTCGGCTACGAGATGGCGCAGGTCAATGTCGGCACCATCACCCGCAGCGCGGCAGGCGGCAACTCCAAGGCGGCGACCCTGCTGTTGCAGGACAGCGGCCGCGAAGTGCGCGCCGGCGATCGCATCGTTGCGGTCGAAGCGCAGCCGTACGATCTGCAGTTCATCCCGCATCCGCCGTCGGAACAGGCGCTGCAGACCGAACTGCGCGTGCTGGCCATCTCCGATGCCTTCACCGTCGGCGGCACGCGCGATGTGATCGCCATCTCCGGCGGCGCCCGCGAAGGCATCAACAACGGCACGGTGTTCTCGATCTGGCGCAAGGGCCGCACGGTCAGCGACCGCGTCAAGCACTCGCGCTTCTCGCGGACCGACGACGATTTCAGCGGCCCGTCCGGCTCCACCGTCGGCCTGCCCGACGAGTACGCCTCGCATGCGATGGTGTTCCGCACCTTCGACAAGGTCAGCTATGCGCTGGTGATGGAAAGCGTCAAGCCGACCGGCCTGGGCTATTTCGTCAAGCATCCTGACGCGCAATAAGCGAAAGATCCGATGCACCAACGCGACGGCGCCCGAGGGCGCCGTCGTCGTTTGCGGCCTAGCCTGGGTGTATGGCCCAAACCGCTCCCGACCTGCGCGCACTGCTCATCCTGCTGCTGGCAGGCGGCCGCAGCCCGCCGCGCCGAAAATTGCTGACCTCGTACGGGTCAGCGTCCGAAATGCTGGCAGCCGGGCCTGGGGCGTGGCGCGCCGCTGGTTGCGATGAGGTGCAGGCTGCGCTGCTGCAGGGCCCCGATCCACAGGCGCTGGAGGCCGGGCTGCGCTGGTGCGAACAGCCCGGCCACCACCTGATCGGCTGGTGCGATCCGGATTACCCGGCCCTGTTGCGGCATATCGCCAATCCGCCGATGGCCTTGTTCGTGGACGGCGACCCCAATGTCCTCTGGCACCCGGGCGTGGCGGTGGTCGGCAGCCGCTCGGCCACTGCCGGCGGCCGCGACCATACCCGCGCATTCGCCTCCAGCCTGGCCTGCGCCGGGCTGAGCATCGTCAGCGGCATGGCCGCCGGCGTGGATGCGATCGCACACGAGGCCGCATTGGCCCAGCACGACGGCATCACCGTGGCGGTGGTCGGCACAGGTGTCGATGTCGCCTATCCCGAGCGGCACCAAGGCTTGCGCGATCGCATCGCCGAACGCGGCGCGGTGGTCAGCGAATATCTGCCTGGCACTGCTCCGGTCGCGGCGCACTTTCCGGCCCGCAACCGGATCATTGCCGGGCTGGCACTGGGGACGCTGGTGGTCGAAGCGGCGATGCGTTCGGGCGCACTGATTACCGCCCGGCTGGCGGCCGAAGCAGGGCGCGAGGTGTTCGCCCTCCCCGGCTCGCTGCACAATCCGCTCGCGCGCGGCTGCCATCACCTGATCCGGCAGGGCGCCACGCTGGCGCAGGAGCCCGCACAGGTCATTGAGGGACTGGGCCAGCTGTCCGGCGAATTGGCCACCGCCTTGCGCAAGCGCCTGGCAGCCCCCACTGAATTGCCCAGCAAGGCAACCACCAGTGCTGGCGCCGGTCCCGCCCGCTCCGATCCCGACTACCAGCGCTTGTGGCAAGCGCTGGGCCACGACCCAACCCCTATGGATTCATTGGTGCAGCGCACCGGATTGACGGTCGCCGCGCTGTCCTCCATGCTGCTCATCATGGAACTGGAGGGAGACGTGGTCACCGAGCACGGTCGCTATACCCGCAATCCTTAGTTTCTTCACCTCCACAGCGTCGCGCGACGCAGGCCGAGGGCAATGAAAGAGAGCATTCTCGATGTACTGCTGTACCTGTTTGAACATTACTTCAGCGAAGACGCGGACCTGGTCCGTGACCGTGACTCGCTTCAAAATGGCCTGATCCAGGCCGGTTTCAGTCCCGCAGAAATCAGCAAGGCCTTCGATTGGCTGGACGCGCTTTCCGAGCAGCGGCCCAGCGTCGCGCGGCCGCATGTCGATGGACCGGTGCGTATCTATCACGGGCCGGAGCTGGACAAGCTCGATGTCGACTGCCGCGGGTTTCTGCTGTTCCTCGAGCAACACCGCATTCTCGACGCCGACCAGCGCGAGTTGGTGCTGGACCGCGCCATGGCGCTGGATCAGGACGAACTGGATCTGGACGACCTCAAGTGGGTGGTGCTGATGGTGTTGTTCAACCAGCCCGGGGCGGAAGCGGCCTATGCCTGGATGGAAACCCAGATGTTCCTGGACGAGCCTGAATCCGTACACTGAGCGTTGAAGCCGCCACGGATGTGCGTGCAGGGGAACGGGGATGCGCAGTTGGTATTACGCCGATGGCCACCGCCATCGGCATGGTCCGGTGGCCGACGACGTCTTGCTGGGCCTGTATCGCGATCGCGTGATCGCCCTGGATACGCTGGTCTGGCGCGAAGGCCTGGACAACTGGTTGCCGCTGTCAGCGTGCGCCGACACCCTGGGCCCGCCAGTCTCCACGGATGTGCGTGCGGGCGCGGTTCCGCCGCCGTTGCCGCCTGCCGCGGCGCACATTCCGCCTGCCCAGTCGTCTGTCGCGCCACCAGTGCAGCCACGTCGCAATGGCCCCGGCTGGCCGCTGGTTGCAGTGCTGGGTGCGCTGGCCGGTGTTTTCGTGATGGTGGGCGTCATCGGCATCCTCGCTGCGATCGCGTTCCCGGCCTACAACGATTACCTGAGCCGCGCCAAGGTCGCCGAGGCGGTCGGCGAACTGGCCGCATTGAAGCCGCAGATCACCGGATTCCTGGCCAGTGAGGGCCGCTGCCCGGTCAATGACGACGCGGGGTTCAAGCCACCCGAGCAGTACGCGAGCGAGCGGCTGAGCAGCGTGCGCATCGGCCGTTTCGAGGGCAGCGAATGCGGCATCGAAGCCGTGCTCCATGCGCCCAAGTCGGCCAGAATCGACGGCAAGGCCGTGTGGCTGGAGCTGGATGCGGATGCCGGCAGCTGGCACTGCAGTTCCGAAATCGACGACACCCAACTTCCACCGGATTGCCGCGGCTGACTGCCTGCTGCATGCCGATCGCTACACGTTAAGGGGACAACATGACGCAGTGGTACTACGCCGACGCACAGCGGCAGCGCCAGGGGCCGGTGGACACGGACACGCTTCGCGCGCGCCTGTCGCAGGGCATCATCGACCGTTCCAGCCTGGTCTGGCGCGAAGGTCTGGCGCAGTGGGTGGCACTGCACGAGATCGAGGGCGAGCTGGGCTTGGACAGCGCGGCGGCGGCCGCGGCCCCGGAAGCCGGCGGGCAGATGCCGGCGGATGCGGCAAGCCATGCACCATTGTCGGCTGCGCATCCCGGCCACGACGCGCCGGCGACAGGTTCGCCCACCGCGACCCTGCCGATCGATGACCACGCCAGGGGGACATCGCACTGGCAACCGGCAGCTGCCGATGGCGGCATTGAGGGTGCGGGTGCAGGCACCAGCGCCAGCGATACCGGCGCGGCTGCCGGTGCCGATCACCGCCCGGCAATCGCCCCATTACACCGGCCACACGATCAATCCCCTTCATCAGACACGTCGGCATGGTCCACCACGCCGCTGGCGTCAGATCCAAGCCCGACCGCGCCCTCGGGCACCACGTGGCCACCGGGTTACACCGCGGCAGCGGCGACCACGCCACCTCCAGGGGCCTGGGATGCCCCGGCCCTCGCCGCGCCCGCCGCAGACACGGCGCTGCAGGATGCGCCAGTGGTCTACGCCGGGCTCTGGCGGCGCGTGGCCGCCAGCATTCTCGATAGCCTGATCACCACCTTTGCGGTGTACCTGATCGTGATTCCGCTGGTGTTCGTGGTGGCGCTGGTCACCACGCGCGGCGATTCGGGTTCGGCGCTGGACGACGGCAGTGCGCTCGGCATCGCCATCGTGGTGATGTCCTACGGCATCGGCCTGGCCATCCCGACGCTGTATTTCGCCTGGATGCAGTCCAGCCGGCATCAGGCCAGCCTGGGCAAGCTCGCCTGCGGCATCAAGCTGGTGCGCGCCGACAGCAACGGCGGGCGGGTCGGATTCTGGCGCAATGTGCTGCGCTATCTGGCCTACATGCTGATCAGCGTGCTCACCCTGGGCATCGGCGTGATCGTGGCGGCCTTCATGGCCGGCATGACCGCGCGCAAGCAGGCTCCGCACGACAAGGTCTGCGACACCCTGGTGGTGGACCGTTGGGCATTCACTGAGCATCCGGAGCGCCAATCCAGGGGTCTGGATACCGTGTCCATCGTGGTTCTGGCCATTTACGCGGTGATCCTGGTGCTCTCGGTGGTGGCCGTCGCCTTCATGCTGGCGGCGATCGGAATGAGCCAGCGCTAGCAATTCGCGGCGCCGGCCGCTTGACACGGCGGCGTCCGCCGTGATCTTTCTAATAAGAGAACTGAACGCCCGGGAGTCCTTCCCGGGCGTTAACGCGTGGGAAACGGTCGATCTGCTTCCCTCGACCGGCCAATTAGGCCACGCTACCCGCCCCCCGGGCTCCGCCCCAAGAAGTTGCCACCATGCCCAAGCACCTGCTCATCGTCGAATCGCCCGCCAAGGCCAAGACGATCAATAAATACCTCGGCAAGGACTTCACCGTCCTGGCCTCGTATGGGCACGTGCGCGACCTGGTCCCCAAGGAAGGCGCGGTTGATCCGGACAACGGCTTTGCGATGCGTTACGACCTGATCGAGAAGAACGAGAAGCACGTCGAAGCCATTGCGCGTGCCGCCAAGAGTGCCGACGACATCTTTCTGGCGACCGACCCGGACCGCGAGGGCGAGGCGATCAGCTGGCACATCGCCGAGATCCTGAAAGAGCGCGGCCTGCTCAAGGACAAGCCGATGCAGCGGGTGGTGTTCACCGAGATCACCCCGCGCGCGATCAAGGAGGCGATGGCAAAGCCACGCATGATCGCCGGCGACCTGGTGGATGCGCAGCAGGCGCGCCGCGCGCTCGATTACCTGGTCGGCTTCAACCTCTCGCCGGTGCTGTGGCGCAAGGTGCAGCGCGGACTGTCCGCTGGCCGCGTGCAATCGCCGGCGCTGCGCATGATCGTCGAGCGCGAAGAAGAGATCGAAGCCTTTATCCCGCGCGAATACTGGTCCATCGACGCGCACTGTCGGCATCCCTCGCAGGCGTTCAATGCGCGGCTGATCAAGCTGGACGGGCAGAAGTTCGAGCAGTTCACCGTGACCGACGGCGACACCGCCGAGGCGGCGCGCCTGCGCATCCAGCAGGCCGCGCAAGGCGTGCTGCATGTCACCGACGTGGCCAGCAAGGAGCGTAAGCGCCGCCCCGCCCCGCCGTTCACCACCTCCACGCTGCAGCAGGAAGCCTCGCGCAAGCTCGGCTTCACCACCCGCAAGACCATGCAGGTGGCGCAGAAGTTGTACGAAGGCGTGGCACTCGGCGACGAAGGCTCGGTCGGTCTGATCAGCTACATGCGTACCGACTCGGTGAACCTGTCGCAGGACGCGCTGGCGGAAATCCGCGATGTGATCGCGCGCGATTTCGGCACCGCTTCGCTGCCCGACCAGCCCAACGCCTACACCACCAAGTCCAAGAACGCGCAGGAAGCCCACGAAGCGGTGCGCCCGACCTCCGCGCTGCGCACGCCTGCGCAAGTGGCGCGCTTCCTGTCCGAGGACGAGCGCCGCCTGTACGAGCTGATCTGGCGCCGCGCAGTGGCCTGCCAGATGATTCCGGCCACGCTCAATACGGTCAGCGTGGACCTGTCGGCCGGCAGCGAGCACGTGTTCCGCGCCAGCGGCACCACCGTGGTGGTCCCGGGCTTTCTGGCCGTGTACGAAGAAGGCAAGGACACCAAGAGCAGCGAGGACGAAGATGAGGGCCGCAAGCTGCCGCTGATGAAGGCCGGCGACAACGTCCCGCTGGACCGCATCGTCACCGATCAGCACTTCACCCAGCCGCCGCCGCGCTTCACCGAAGCGGCGCTGGTCAAGGCGCTGGAGGAATACGGCATCGGCCGTCCTTCCACCTATGCCTCGATCATCCAGACCCTGCAGTTCCGCAAATACGTCGAGATGGAAGGCCGCAGCTTCCGCCCCACCGACGTCGGCCGCGCGGTGTCCAAGTTCCTGTCCGGGCATTTCACCCGCTATGTCGATTACGACTTCACCGCCAATCTGGAAGACGATCTGGATGCGGTGTCGCGCGGCGAAGCCGAGTGGATCCCGTTGATGGAGAAGTTCTGGGGCCCGTTCAAGGAATTGGTCGAAGATAAGAAAGACTCGCTGGACAAGACCGATGCCGGCAGCGTGCGCGTGCTCGGCACCGACCCGAAAAGCGGCAAGGAAGTCAGCGCGCGCATCGGCCGCTTCGGCCCGATGGTGCAGATCGGCACGGTCGAAGACGAGGACAAGCCCACCTTCGCGTCGCTGCGTCCTGGCCAGAGCATCTATTCGATCTCGCTGGAAGACGCGCTGGAACTGTTCAAGATGCCGCGCCTGCTCGGCCAGGACCAGGACCAGGACGTCAGCGTGGGCATCGGCCGTTTCGGCCCGTTCGCGCGCCGCGGCAGCACCTATGCCTCGCTGAAGAAGGAAGACGACCCCTACACCATCGACCTGGCGCGCGCGGTCTTCCTGATCGAAGAGAAGGAAGAGATCGCACGCAACCGGGTGATCAAGGAATTCGACGGCAGCGACATCCAGGTGCTCAACGGACGCTTCGGCCCGTATATCAGCGACGGCAAGCTCAATGGCAAGATCCCCAAGGATCGTGAGCCGGCGTCGTTGACGTTCGAAGAAGTGCAGCAGCTGCTGGCCGACACCGGCAAGCCGGTGCGCAAGGGCTTTGGCGCCAAGAAGGCCACCCTGAAGAAGAATACGGTCAAGGATTCGGCGCCGAAGAAGCCTGCCGTCAAGAAGACCGCGACCAAGACCGCAGCCAGCAAGACCGCCGTCAAGAAGGCGCCGGCCAAGAAGACCGCTGCCAAAACGGCCGCCAAGCGCGTGGTCAAGAAAACCGTGAGCAAGGCCGCAGGCTGAGAGGCGCAGCATGACCGACACACTCGACCTGGATCGCGCCGTCGCCACACTGACGCAGGGCGGCGTGATCGCCTACCCGACCGAAGCGGTGTGGGGACTGGGATGCGACCCGCGCCAGGAGGCGGCCGTACTGCGGCTGCTGGAGATCAAGCGGCGCCCGGTGGAGAAAGGCGTGATCGTGGTGGCGTCGAGCGTGGACCTGCTGCGCGACTGGGTCGACATCGACGCACTGGAGCCGGCACGCCGGCAGGACGTGCTGGCCAGCTGGCCCGGCCCGCACACCTGGATCCTGCCGGTCACCGCTCGGGCGCCGCGATGGGTCACCGGCGAGCATGATGGGCTGGCGGTACGCATCAGCGCGCATCCCGTGGTGGCAGCGCTGTGCGCGGCCTGGGGGGCGCCGCTGGTGTCGACCAGCGCCAACCTGGCCGGCGAGCCGCCAGCGCGCAGCCGTGCCGCCCTGGATCCGGCATTGCTGGCGACAATCGACGGCGTGGTGGATGGCGAAACCGGCGCCCTGGCGCAGCCGACCCAGATCCGCGACGCACGCAGCGGGCAGATCCTGCGCGACTGAGTGCGGCCGAGAAACGGCCGCGCAGCCATGAGGCGCGCGCGGCGGGTCCATTGGTCGTCTATCCCCACGCCGAATGTTCCGGGCCGTCGCCCTTGGCGGCCTACCCGGCCACTGCTGGCATTCCGGAAGCAGGCCGCAGCCATCCGGCGCGTTGTCGCCTCGCCCCTGCACAGCGTTCGTTCAGCCGCACCCCCTTTGCGGCGGCCGCACGGACGCGCACACTGCAGCCATGCGTACCGTCCTGACTCTTCTGCTGCTCGCCGCGGCGCTGCCGGCGTCGGCCGCCACCACCGCGAGCAAACCCGACCCGAATGTGCGGGTCTATCGCTGCGTGAGCAGCACCGGCACCGTCGCCCTGCAGGATGCACCCTGCAGCAGCGGTCGCCAGCAGGTGCTGGATCTGCAACGGCCGCAAGACCCGCCGCCGCGTCCAGCGCGCGTGGAGCCGCCGGCACCGGTCGCCGCAGCGCCCACGCATGAGGTCCGCATCGTTACCGTGCAACCGCCACAGCCGATGTACGAGTGCACCACCGAAGACGGCAACCGCTACACAAGCGACAGCCCGGAAGGCAATCCGCGCTGGGTGCCGACCTGGGGGCCCGCCTATGTGGGCAACACCATTGCTCCCCCGGTCCGCGGCGGTGGCGGCATCCAGCGTCCACCGATCTCGGTGAGCCCGCGTCCGGCGATCTCGGTGCAGGGTGGCTCCGGACGAGGAAGCGTCCGCGGCAGCGCAAGCTTCGGCGTAGATAGCTACCAAAGCGGCTATCAGGGCGGTTACAACGGCGGCGGATACGGCGGCACGGTCATCGTGCCGTACGGCAACGTGCAGATCCGCGACGAATGCCACGCCCTGCCCGCACAGGAAGTCTGCGCGCGGCTGGCCGACCGCCGTTGGGAGCTGATCCGCCGCTACAACAGCGCGCTGCAGAGCGAGCGCGAGGATCTCAGCCGCGAACAGCGCGGCATCGAGGCACGCCAGCAACGCGACTGCGGCGGCGCATGAGGCGCTGGCCGTTATTGGGCGCAATGACGCTCAGCATGATGGCGCTCGGTTCGCTGGCCGGCGCGCAGGAAGTGGCCATCTATCGCTGTACCGATCCGACTGGCGCACTGACGGTGCAGAACATGCCGTGCCCGAAGGGCATGCAACAACAGAAGAAGCTGATGACCGCACCGGCGGCGGTGCCATTCGCGCCCGGCGGCGCTACCAACCCAGCGCCTGCACCTGCGATGCCAGCGGCGCAACCAAGGGCTGCTGCGCAGGCGGCTGCATCGGCACCCGCCGCACCGGCCACGCCCGCCGCACCGCCAGCACCGACGGTTACCTCGACATCGACCCTGCCACCGCCGCCGCTGTTCGAGTGCACCGCACACGACAACGGGCGTTACTTTACCGAAGACCGCGAACCGGCCACGCGCTGCCTGCCGATGCAGACCACCAATCTGGCCGGCGGCCCGGCCACCGGGGGCGGCAGCGCCTGCGAGGTGGTCACCGACCGCTGCGCGCCGGTGCCGGACCAGAGCCTGTGCGAGGCCTGGCGCAAACGCGCCGAGCAGGCCGAATCCACCTGGCGCTTCTCCGATGACGCGCAGTCGGCCGAACGCAAACAACGCTATGAGCAGATGCGCCGGGTTCTCGACGAGAGCCGTTGCGCCAATCCGGCCGCCACGCCCTGAGCACGCCTGTCGCGCGATGAGCCAACGGGTCTGGACGGTCGGCGGGCAATCGCCATTTGGCTGAAAGACGACGCGCAGCATGGGCGGGTGCATGAACATGGTGCATGAACATGCCGGCTCTGCGTCCATGCGCATCCACTCGGAACCAGGCAGTATGTGTCGCCTGCGCTAGAACCCGTAGCGCAAGAAGCCGCCGTCCACGGCGATGCATTCGCCGGTGATGTAACTGGCAGCCGGCAGACATAAAAAACCCACCGCCGCGGCAACTTCTTCCGGTTCGCCAATGCGGCGCATCGGCGTGCGTTCGATGACCTGTTCGTAGTAGTCCGGATCCGACAACGGACCGGAGGTGCGGCGGGTACGGATGTACCACGGCGCCACCGCGTTGACGCGGATGCCGTCTTCGGCCCACTCCACCGCCAGGTTGCGCGTCATTTGCTGCAACGCCGCCTTGGTCATGCCGTACGGCGCGCCGCTGCGCACATGGGTGATGCCCGAGACGCTGCCGACGTTGACGATGGCCGAGGCTGCGTGTTGCGTCAGCAACGGGTGCGCATAACGCGACAGTTCGAATGCGGAAAACACGTTGGTTTCGAAGATGCCGCGCCACTCGTCTTCGGTGTAATCGATCGCGGCGCGGGTCACGTTGCCGCCGGCGTTGTTGATCAGCAGATGCAGACCGTCGGCGTGGTCTTCCACCCAATCCAGGATCGCGCGGCGCTCTTCATCGTCGGAGACATCGGCGGCCAGCCCGTGCAGTTCGCGCTCGGGAAACTCGTCGGCAAGCTCATCGCGCGCCTGCGCCAGGGCATCGGCATCGCGCGCCACCATCAGCAGGTCGGCACCGAAGCCGAGCAGCTCGCGCGCGATGGCAAGACCAATCCCGGCACTGGCGCCGGTGATGAGGGCGGTCTGTCCATCCAGCCGCCAACGGTGCGTTGTCACGTGGTAATCCTCTTCAAAGCGCAGGAAACGGCCGCTGCAACGCAGTTGACGCGCATGCGTGGCCCGGGCGTTAGAGCGTGGTATGCACGTTGAGATGAGATGCGTTGGCCGCCAGCGGTGCGGAGCG
>NZ_JAJIUJ010000069.1 GCF_020880415.1 Xanthomonas euvesicatoria pv. euvesicatoria
GCCAGCGCGGCACCTGCACCGACCGCCGCGGTGGCCGCCATGCCCTGACGCAGAAAGGTTCTACGGTCCATCGTTGCTCCCTCGAATGATCGTGGCCCATCGTGCGCGCGTTCATGCACGACGTCTTGTGACAGCGGTCAGACACCCGTGCGGAAATCCGCACATCACGCCCAGGCAGTGAAGCCTGCCGTCGTCCGCGCCGGCGCCCTGGATGCGCCAGGCCGCCAGCGCCGCAAGCCACGCGGCCACACGGCACGCTGTCGCAGGATCTGAGGCGCAGGCAGGCGATGCTGATCTTGCTGCAACCGCTTGCCGTTGCGTGCCATTGGCCGGTGGCCCACCAATCGATGCGTCCGTGCTTCGTATTGCAGTCCATCGCACGCGGTACCCCGCTGCACAGACAGCTCGCGCATGGCATTGAATGCACACTGCCGTGCTACTGGCAGCCGCGCGTGCCGCGGTGGTCGCGCAGCACGCGCCGGCTACATTTGGATCTGCACTAACCCACTTTGACTCACCACTTCGATGGAGTTCTCCCCCGCATGCACACGATCCTGGCTGGCAGTGAGCGCCGTATCGCCCCCTCCACCATCGAGGCCGGACAACCGCCGCAGGACGAACGCATGCGCGTCCTGCTCGCGGTGCGGATGCCGGCATTGAATGCCGCTGCCGATGCGCTGCTGCACCTGCAGCCCAATACGCTACCGATTGCGCTCACGCGCGCGGAGTTCAGCGAACGCTTCGCCGCCAGTGCGACAGATCTGCAGGCCGTTGCCGACTTTGCCGCCCGCTATGGTTTGACGATGGAGCACGCGCACGCAGACAGCGGCAACGTGATCCTGGAGGGCACCGTGCAGCAATGCGAGGCCGCATTCCAGGTCAGCTTGCGCGACTATGTCGATGGTGCGATGCGCTATCGCGGACGCACCGGCCCGGTATCGATTCCACAGACCCTGGGCGGCATCGTCACCGCCGTGCTCGGGCTGGACGCACGCCCGCAGGCTCAGACGCTGCCCAGCGCGCCCGAGGCGACTGCATCCTCGCCGCCTGCGCTACAGGCCACTGCACCGGCCGGCAGTGAAGATGGTCCGATCATGCAATACACCCCGCCGCAGCTGGCGCAGCTCTACGGCTTTCCCGAGCACGACGGGCAGGGTCAATGCATCGGCATCATCGTGCTGGGCGGCGGCTATGCACGCGCGCAGATGGCCGCCTATTTCGCGCAGCTGCGCGTCCCCATGCCGACACTGGTCGATGTGCTGTTGCCCGGGGCCACCAACACCGTCAGTCGCGGCAATGCAGATGCCGATGTCGAAGCGCAGATGGATATCCAGATTGCCGGGGCAATCGCACCGGGCGCCAAACTGGTGGTGTATTTCGCGCCCAACACCGACAACGGTTTTCTGGAAGCGATCAACGCCGCCATCCACGATGCAGAGCATTCTCCCGGCGTCATTGCCATCAGCTGGGGTTTCACCGAATCGCAATGGACGCCGCAATCGCGCCAGGCCTACAACTGTGCGTTTCAGGCCGCTGCACTGATGGGCATCACCGTATGCATTGCCGCTGGCGACGATGGCGCCAGCGACGGGCAGCCAGGATTGAATGTCTGCTTTCCCGCATCCAGCCCGTTCGTGCTCGCCTGCGGCGGCACTCGGCTCCAGGTCACGGCCGACAGCGCCACCGAACAAGCCTGGGCGAACGGCGGCGGCGGAGAAAGCAGCTTCTTTGCACGCCCTGCCTGGCAGAAGTATCTGCGCATCACCGATGCACGGCACCAGTCGCGCCAGCTGGGCATGCGCGGTGTTCCCGATGTGGCGGCCAATGCCGACGCGCAGACCGGTTACTACCTGTCGATCAATGGGCAGCCGGCCGTGATGGGCGGCACCAGCGCCGCCGCGCCGTTATGGGCGGCCTTGCTGGCACGCATCTACGGCGCAAACCGCATGCAACCCCATTTCGTGTTGCCGCGCCTGTACGGTCGACCGGACGCATTCCGCGACATCGTTGCCGGCGATAACGCCGGCTTCCGTGCATCCACCGGCTGGGACGCCAATACCGGCTTGGGCGTGCCCGACGGTGCACGCCTGACGGAGGTGTTGCGACCCGATTGACCGGCGCGCACATCGTGTGAACGGCCGGGGCCATATGCGGGTTGGCGTTGAGTGCCAATGCACCGGCCGCAAGGGCACCGCTCCACTGCGCAGTCGCATGAAGGCGCTGCATTGGAAACGCGAACGGCTGTGGCGTTACAAGCAAGGTATGCGCAGCGCATCCCGACGCGAAACGACGACGGCATGGCGGCCGGACCGCACCAGGTGGCACCAGGTGGCACCAGGCGGGCCATCAAACGGGGACCCGTGCCCCTGGGGCAACGGGTCGGTGGCAGCTTTCATCCACTTCGAACTGCTTAGGTCACCACATCCAGCAAGCTCCCCAGCATCTCGTCGGAGCGCCGCAACACATTGGCATTCGCCTGGAAATCGTTGCGTGCCGATAGACCTTCGACCAGATCGCCGGCTGGCGCAGATGGATCGGCGTTGGCATTCACCACACTGGCCGCCACGCCGCCATTGGCCTGGGTCGTGGCCGCGACAGACTGACGTGGGCTGCCGTCCACTGGCTGACGGGCCACATTGCTGGCCGCCACCTGCTGGCGCAGCGCGGCGACCTGCATTCCGGAACTTGCGATGCTGCTGATGCTCATGGTGGCTCCGGCGTGGCGGTGAAGATTCGAACAAGGCTCAACCCATTGCAGACAACAGGCCGAAGGCAGCAGCGACACGGTCAGCAAGGCTCAGTAAGTCCCTACCCGCACCCGCAACACCACAGGCACATTGCCGGTTGCATCCACACGCCCGAAGTTGAGGCCGTAGTCGGTCTGGTCGCCGTTGAGCTGCCTTTCCATCTGCCAGCGCCCGTCGACATACCGTCCCTGCTCCACCCGCAACAGTTGTCCATGACGGGTATCGGCCGCGTCGCGAAAAAATCCAATGCGCGCAGCCATACCGGTCACCAGGAATTCCTCCGGCCCCAGTTGGGCCACCAGCAGCCGGCCGGCGTGGTCGTCGTTGCCGATGGGCGGCGCATCGCCCCACATGGGCGCACCGAACGACACCTTGGCCTCCCACTCGCCGAAGCGCAGCGTGCGCTGCGGTGCGCCGGGCTGCTCGGCCACCGCCTGCAGGCGGCCGTCGAAGGCGGCCTGCGCCAGGATCCGCTGCATCGGCGCCAGCAGCGTGAAGTTGGCCGCATGGGCTGCAACCGCCGCGCGGTTGGCCTCGCTGTCGGGGTTGCCATCCATGCCGAACACCGAAAAGCCGACCCCGCCCTGCCCCAGCACATGGAACAGATACGGCGCAGTGGCAGCTTCGAAGCCGGTTTCCGAGACCCAGGCCGGATTATCGGGCCGCGCGTATTGGCCGACGACCTTGGTGTATTCGGTGTAGTCGCTGGTGTATATGTCGGTACCAATGAAATCGATCGACGGCGTGGCCGCGCGCCACAACGCGAATACGTTCACCGTCGCGCCGCCGGACGGATAGTCCATGCCCGGATAGCGCTTGCCCTTGTAGCGCAGCCAGGTGTTGACGTAGAACGGCAGCGGATAGACACGCTTGCCCGCGGCGGCCACCTGTTCGATATACGCAGCGGTTGCATATGCGTTGAACGCTTCGGCAGCTTCGGCGCCGAACAGTTGCTGCCAGCTGCCCTGCGGTTTGCCGAGTGCGCGCGCAATCGCGGCTGGTACCGGTTGCGCAAACGCTGCCTCGCCTGCCGGGCCGTGATCGCGCACGGTGCCGATCGCGCCGGGCTCGTTTTCCACCTGCACCAGAATCACCGTGTGGCGGTCGCCATCCACCTTGCGCAGATGCTGCATCAACGCGGTGAACGCCCACGCATCGGCCTGCATGTTGGCGGCCACATGGGGCGACAACACATCCACCGGCTCGCCATTGGCATCGCGCATGCGCGGGTACGTCGCCTCGTCGCGCTTGATCCATTCGGGCACGTAATGCATCTGGCCGTTCTTCCAGCTACCGAACCACAGGAGCGCGACACGCAGGCCACGCTTGCGGGCGCCGGCAATCAGCGCGTCCACATTGGTCGTGTCGAAGCGGCCCTGTGCCGGCTCGAACTGCTCCCAGTACACAGGCGCTTCCACCGTATTGGCGTGCAGGGCAACCACATCGTCCAATGCCTTGGGTAATACCGCCGGCCATGCGCTGGAGTTATGCAACTGCGCGGCCAGGATGGTATACGGCGCACCATCGACAAACAGCGCGTGGCGGCCATCCTTGGTGACGAAGCGCGGCAGTTCTTCGGCGGCCGCAAGCAACGGTGCGTTGCCAGCCAGCAATGCCAGCGACCACAGCAGACCCGCCACCCGGCTGCGCCGCTGCGGCTTGAATCGAGCAGACAAACGCATCATTGCGCCTCCGATGGCAGGGAATTCCAGTGCGGCGTGGGCTCGTTGCGCAGATGGCGCACGAAGAAGTCGTACTGTCGACGTTGCACGTAATCGATCGGCCCGCTGGAGCGGCCAACCGAATGCTCGCCACCCGGCACGGTGAGCAGGTCGAATTCCTTGCCGGCCTTGATCAGGGCATCGACGACTTGTGCGGTGGACGCCGGATCCACATTGCTGTCCTGCTCGCCCACGATCAGCAGCAGGTCGCCCTGCAGCTTGCTCGCATTGACCACGCCCGAGGCTGCGACGTAGCTGGCATCCACCGGCCAGCCCATCCACTGCTCGTTCCAGCTGATCTTGTCCATGCGGTTGTCGTAGCACCCGGCGAACGCAACGCCCACCTTGTAGAACTCCGGGTGACGCTCGAGCGCTCCCAGCGTGCTCTGCCCGCCGGCCGATGCACCGTAGATGCCGACGCGGCTGATGTCGTAGGACGGGTCCTTGGCCGCCAGCGCACGATGCCAGGCAATGCGGTCGGCAAACCCTGAATCGCCCAGGTTTTTCCACGCGACATCATGAAACGCCTTGGAGCGGTTGGCGGTCCCCATGCCGTCGATCATTACCACGATGAAACCCAGATCGGCCTGCGCCTGCATGCCGATCTGCTTGTCGCCGCCGGAGTGATAACCGAACGGCCAGAACGTCTTGGGCACGAAGGAATCGTGCGGCCCCGCATAGATGTTTTCGATCACCGGATAGGTCTTGCGCGGATCGTAGTCGCGCGGACGCACCACCATGCCCCAGATATCGGTGGTGCCGTCGCGCCCCTTGGCCACGAAGGTCTCCGGCGCGCGCCAGCCGGCGGCCTGCAGCTTGTCGATCGTGCCACGCTCCACGGTGTGCAGCAGCTGGCCATCGATGGCGTGCAGCTCCATCACCGGCGGCAGGTCCGGACGCGAATAGACATCGACGTAATGCAGGCCATCATCGGCAATGGCCACGTCGTGGTCGGCATCGGCGTGGGTCAGGCGGGTCAACCGGCGGCCGTCGAAATCAACGCTGTAGAGCTGCCGGTCGTACGGGTCCTTGCCCGCATCCATCCCGCTGGCAGTGAACCAGATGCGGCGTTGCGCATCGTCCACGCGCAGCACATCGCGCACCACCCACGGCCCGCGGGTGAGCTGGCGCTTCACCTTGCCGCTGCGTCCATCGAACAGATACAGGTGCCGCCAGCCATCGCGCTCGGAGATCCACAGCACCTCATCGCCACGCGCGTCTACGTCGTGGCGAAAGCTGCGGTCGGCATACACGAAGGTGCGGGCGTCTTCGCCGACTGCCACGCGCGCGCGCCCGCTGCGTGCATCCACCGCAATCACGCGCATGCGCTGGAAGCCGCGTTGCACATAGTCGAACGCGACACTGCGCCCGTCGCTGCGCCACTGCAGCGGCGACAACGAATACGGGTTGTCGAACAACGCCGTGTCCACGTCGCGACGTGTTCCGTCCAGGGAGAACAGCACCGGCCGTTCCACATCCACCGCATCGCCCGGCTTGGGATACAACTGGGTGTGCACCACCGGTTGCCCACCGCCGGCAGGCGCGGCTTCGACGCGGGTGACACGGCGAGCCAGCCCCGGACGCACGCGATACACCGCCAGCTGCCGCGAATCCGGCGACCAGGCAACACTCTCCAGATCGAAATAGTCATCGGCACGGCCGTCACTGCTGAGCCGGGTGACCTGCCCGTCGGCGACACGGCGCAACACCAGGTTCCAACCATCGGCCAACACCTCCCACCTGGCATCCGGCGAGCGACGCGGCGTGGTGTCGGCCGGCACCAGCGGGTCGCGCACCACGCCGAAACCGCGTGGGCGTGAAGTGGCCTGCAGCCGAGCATCGGGCGCGCAGTGGTAGGTGGTCAGCGTGCAACGCCAGGGCGCATCGTCCAGTGCGAAAACAATGGCGCCATCGCTGCGTTCGCCCTCGGTTGAAAACGAAAACTGCTCGAACGGCAGACGCAGCGCCGCATAGGGCTTGCCGGTTGCCGCACTCAGGCCCTGCGCCACGCGTGCCTGATCGAAGGCCGGCTGCTTCTGCAAGGTGGCCACATCGGCACTGACAAACGCAAAGCCGCCCGGCACCGTCTTGCGGTAATAGAACCTTCCATTGTCCTGCCATTGCGCCGGCCAGGCGACATTCTCCGTCAGCGTGATCCACTGCTCGCGCAAACCCAGCGAACGTTGGTAATCGGCAACGCTGGGCGCAGCCTGCACAGCACCCGACAACACCATCATGTACCCGGCCAGCGCAGACCATCGACGCAAACCAAATGCGCGGCGGCGCGCATCACTCACCATCGTCCTCCTCCAGCGCAAGCTCGTCGCTGCGCAAACCGCTGCGTGCGCCCCAGTGATAGATGCAGAACGCGATGACCGCCACGCTCAACGTATCGAAGGGATGCGCAATCCAGCCATGTCCACCGAACGTGCCCGCCCACGACACCAGCATCACCAGCACGAAGAACACGATCAGCCACAGCGACGCGCGTACCTGCCGCACCAGGCGCGCGCGGCCCTGGCGCAAAGGCAGGCGAAATAGCACGTACAGCACGAACGCCAGCACCTGCAAGCCGAGCAACCACGACAAGGTCGGCCAGGTGGACCAGTACACGATCAACGCCGCAACCATGAACGACAGCGGCCCCATCACCGGCAGGCCACGCACGAAAAATGGGCGTGGCAAGTCCGGCGCGCTGCGGCGCAGGGCCGCCACCGTGATCGGCGCCACCGCATAGCTCAGCACCAAGGCGGCCGACACCACCCCGATCAGCGTTTCCCACGAGGGGAACGGCAGCGTCCAGAAGATCGACAACCCCAGGCTCAACCACAGTGCCGGACGCGGGATACCCGAAGCCGGGTCCACCCGCGTCAGCACCGGCAAGAACCCGCCACTGCGCGCCCAGCCGTACACCACGCGCGGCGTGGCATTCATGTAGATGTTGCCGGTGCCGCTGGGCGAGACCATCGCATCGCAGATCACCAGCGCAGCCAGCCACGCCATGCCCAAGGCCAGGGCGATGTCGTGATACGGCAGCGAGAAGGCCTTGTCGATGCACGCCCAGCCTTGCGCGAGCTGCGCGGCCGGGATGCTGCCCAGGAACGCCAGCTGCAGCAGCACGTAAATCACCGTGGACAGCGCCACCGACAGGATCAGCGCAATCGGAATATTGCGCTGCGGGTCGCGCACCTCACTGGCCACCGACACGATCGGCGTCAACCCCAGATACGCGAAGATGATGCCGCCGGCCGAGATCGCTGCTTCCACACCGGCCATGCCAGAGGGCGCGAACCCATGCACGCTCAGATTGCCGGCATCGAAGTGCTGCATCAGCAGCACGATCACCAGGATCGGCACCAGAAACTTGAAGATGCTGACGATGTTGTTGGCCAGCGCGAAGGTCTTGACGCTGAAATAGTTGAGTACGAAGAACAGCACCAGCAAGGCCAACTGCACCAGCCAACCCGCCACGCTGGGATGGGTGCTGTGCGGCTGGCTCAACCACGGGAACCACGCCGCTGCGTATTGCCGCGCCGCCTCCACTTCGATCGCGATCAGGCTGGAGAATGCGATCAAGGTGATGAAGCCGGTCAACGAACCGAGCAAGGCGCCATGCGAATACTCCGGGTAGCGCACCACTCCGCCGGCGCGCGGCAATGCCGCGCCGAGTTCGCAATACACCAGCCCAAGCAGCAGCACCGCGATACCGCCGAGTATCCACGACACGATGCCGGCCGGCCCCGCGATCGATGAGACGTGGCTGGCCGAAAACAACCACCCGGAACCGAAGATCGAACCCAGCCCGATAAAGGTCAGGTCGGTGAGGCTGAGGCGCTTGTGGAACTTGCCTTGCGTGGTCGCAGCGTGTGTGGTCATACGTCGCCCCGAAGTGTGGAAAGCGCGGTTACTGCACTTAGAGCATCACGTGCGCGCACGTGTCAGTCGCTGGCAGAGGCCTTCGCCTCTGCCGATGCCTCTGCCTGGTCATCCGGCGGGTATGGCGACACGCCGCCATCGGCGATGAAGCGGTCGATGCGCGCTTCCAGCACCGGTAATGGCACCGAACCGGTCTGCAGCACCGCATCGTGGAAGTTGCGCAGGTCGAACTTTTCGCCAAGCGCAGCTTCTGCCTTGCGGCGTAGCTCCAGTATTTTCAGCTCGCCCAGGTAATACGACAGCGCCTGCCCCGGCCAGGCGATGTAGCGGTCCACCTCGGTGGTGACTTCGTGCTCGCTGAGCGCAGTGTTGTCGCGCAGGTAGGCCTGCGCCTGCTCGCGCGTCCAGCCCTTGTGGTGGATGCCGGTATCGATCACCAGGCGGCAGGCGCGCCACATCTGGTAGGTCAGGTAACCGAAGCGGTCATAGGGCGTGTCGTACATGCCCATTTCCTGGCCCAGATACTCCGAATATAGCGCCCAACCTTCACCGTAGGCGGAGATGAAGCCGTAGCGACGGAACTCCGGCAAGCCTTGCGCCTCTGCCGCGAGCGGCATCTGCAATGCGTGGCCCGGCGAGGACTCATGCAGTGTCAGCGCGGTCAGGTTGTACAGCGGCCGCGACGGCAGGTTGTAGGTATTGACCAGATAGATGCCCGGCCCACCGCGACCGCCGGTGTAGAACGGCGCCAGCTCCGGCGGCACCGGCTCGATGGCGAAGCGACGGCGCGGCAGCCGGCCGATGTAATCGCCCACCTTGGCGTCCACGCGCTTGGCGATCCAGGCCGCCTGCTTGAGCAACTCTTCCGGCGTCTTGGCGTAGAACTGCGGGTCGGTCCGCAGGAAGTGCAGAAACGCCGGGAATACCGCCTGCCCGGCCGGCGGCTTGAAGCCGCTGGCCACGATGGTCTGGTCCATCTGCGTGCGCAGCTTGGCCACCTCCTGCAAGCCGATCTGATGGATCTGGTCAGGGCTCAAATCCAGCGTAGTGAACTCGCGAATCTGCGCACGGTAATACGCCTGGCCGTCCGGCAACGCTTCGCCGGCCAGCGTGGTGCGTGCGCGCGGCTGGTAGTCATTGCGGATGAAATCCAGCAGCTTGGCGTATGCCGGCACCACCTGTGTATCGATGGCCTTGACTGCCTGCTGGCGCAGTTGCGCCTGCACATCGGCCGGCAGCGTCGCCGGCATCTGCTTGAACGGCGCGTAGAACGGGTTGGCCTCGCCTTTGGCCTGCGCCACATCGGCGATGGACTGGTCGCGCCCGGTCATCGTGACCCGCGGCTGGGTGAAACCGCGCGCCAGCCCGGCGCGCATATTGTGGGTGTGCTCGGCGAAATAGCGCGGGATGTCGGCCAACATCTTCAGATAACGCTGGTAATCCTCGCGCGTGCGCAGCGTGGCCTCGGCGCTGAAGCCCAGATCGCTCCAGAACGCCGAGTCGCTATTGAACGGCATTTCCCAGGCGCGAAAATGCTGCTGGTCCAGCAGTACCTGCAATTGCTGCCGATACACTTGGTAGCTCACCTGATCTTCGGCCGACAACTGTGCCTGCGGGATGGCATCCAGTTCCTTCAACACCTGTTGCCAATACGCCGTGCGCTGGTTCTGCGTGGCGACATCGACCTTGGGCAGATGGTCGGCCTGTTGCTCCTGCGTGGCCTGGTTGTCTTCATCCACCGCGCCCGACGCCTGCGCCTGGCGCCAGCGCCACTCGCGTGTGTACAAGGCCTTGAAGCGTGCCGCTGCAGTGTTCTGCGTGGCCGCAGCCGCAGCCTCGGCCGCGTGCACAGGCAAGGCCAGCCCGCCCAGGCAGGCCGCAATCAACAGGGTCAATGTGCTTGCGCGTAACGCGCTGGTGGTGCTCATGGGTGTGCCTCCGGCGCCGCCTTGGCCTGCGCAATCCACTGCCGCACCCGTTGCTGCAACAGTGTCAGCGGCATCGCGCCTCCGCCCAGCACCGCATCGTGGAAGGCACGCACATCGAAGCGCTCACCGAGTTCCTTCTCGGCTTCCGCACGCAGCGCCAGGATCTGCAGCTGGCCGAGCTTGTACCCCAGCGCTTGGCCCGGCCACACGATGTAGCGATCGGTTTCAGACTGGATGCTGGGCTCGTCATCGGACGGATGTGCGTGGAAGAAATCCACCATTTGCTGGCGGTTCCAGTGCTTGTAGTGCACGCCGGTGTCGAGCACCAACCGGTTGGCGCGCAGCAATTCGCCGGACAGGCGCCCATAGTCGTTGTACGGATCTTTGAAGAAACCGATCTCCTTGCCCAGGCGCTCGGCATACAGCGCCCAACCTTCGATATAGGCGTTGTAGCCGGCCTGCTGGCGGAACGGCGGCAACGGCAATGTCTGCGCAAGCGAGATCTGCAGGTGATGCCCGGGCACGCCTTCGTGGTAGGCGGTGGTTTCGATATTGATCAACGTGCGGCTGGCGAAGTCACTGGTGTTGACCTTCACGATCGCCGGCTTGGTGCCTTCCGGATTGCTCTGCCAGTATTCGGCGCCCGGTGCGGTACGCCGGAACGCCGGCATCGCCTGCACTTCCAGCGGGGTCTTGGGCAGATGGCCGAACAACTTCGGCAGCTGCGGTTGCATCGCTGCGATGTACTGGCGGTATTGCTGCAGGATCTGGTCGCCCGAGGTGGCGAAGTGTCGCTTGTCGGTCTCCACGGCCTTGCGGAAGCTGGCCAGATCCGCAAAACCCTGCGCCTTGGCGATCTGCGTCATCTCGCCTTCGATGCGCGCCACCTCCTTCAGACCAATCTGGTGGATTTCCTCCGGCGCCATGTCGGTGGTGGTCTGGGTGTGGATGGCGTAACGATAGCGGCGCTCGCCATCGGGCAGCGACCAGACACCTTCCTGCGCGCGCCCCTGCGCGGCATATTCGTCGCGGACGAACGCGGCCAGCTTTGCGTAAGCCGGGCGCACCTGTTGGTCGATCGCGGCGAGCAGCTGTTGGCGCAGCACATCGCGTTGATCGGCCGGTACGGCGGCGTCGAGCTTTTTCAATGGCGAGGCGAACGGGCTCTGCTCCCCGGTCAAGGCCGCAATCTTGTCGATCTGCTCGGGTAGGCGCTCCAGCAGATAACGCGGCTGGGTGAGGCCCTCCTTCGCCCCCTGCCGCGACACCGCGATCACCTGGTCGATCACCGTCGGAATCGCCTGCAACCGCTTGATGTAGTCCTGGTAATCCTTGGCATTTTCGAACGGGAAGGCATCGCCGTAGCCGGCCAACGCCAACTGTATGCCGCCGATCGGTTCCAGCGGCATTGCATAGGTTTTCAGGTCGATCCCTTCCAGCTTGTCGCGCAACTGGCCCAGCATCATCTGCAGGCTGAGCTGGCGTTGCTCGTCCAGCGTCTTGGCATCCACCGCTTCGAACTGCTTGAGCAGGTCGGCCGTTGCGCTGCGCTCTGCCTGCACGGCCTCCAGCGAGTAATCGCTCCAGCGGTCGTTGTAGCGCTTGTCGCCGATGATGCTGGCGAACTCGGGGTTGTGCTGCAGTTGGTACTGCCACTGCTTGTCCAGCAGCGCATCGAAGGCCTTGGCAGCCTGCTCGCCGGTCGAGGCGGAGGCAGGTGTAGCCGCCCGCTCCGCTGCGGGCGGCGCCGGCTTGCAGGCGGTGACCAAGGCCGCGGCGAGTAGACCGATGGCAACGGGACGCAGGTGTTTCATGCATTCACTCCAAGATGCAATGGCGGCTGCAGGAGCGCGCCTGAGCGCGACGGCTTCATCGGGACTGCCCGTCGCGCCCGGGTGCGCTCCTACGCGTGCGTGAACCTGTAACGGCTCACGCAAACGGTTGATCGATCGCCACCGACGGCGGCGTGAACCACTGCGCGCCATCGTCGGTCACGTGGAAATGGTCTTCCAGGCGCACGCCGAACTGTTCCGGCACCACGATCATCGGCTCGTTGCTGGCACACATGCCCGGCTGCAACGGCAGCGCATTGCCGCGCACCAGGTAAGGCGCCTCATGAATCGCCAGGCCGCAGCCATGACCGGTGCGATGCGGCAACCCGGGCAATCGATAGTCGGGGCCGAGCCCGGCTGCCTCCAGCACCTTGCGCGCAGCCTGATCCACCGCCTCGCATGCCACGCCCGGGCGGATCGCTGCGAATGCCGCCGCCTGCGCGGCCTGCTCCAGGTCCCAGATGCGCTGCTGCGCGTCGTTGGCCGCGCCATAGATCCAGGTGCGGGTGATGTCGGAGTGGTAGCCCTGCACGGTGCAGCCGGTGTCGATCAACACCAGTTCGCCTTCGCGCAGGTGCTGGACACCCGGGATGCCGTGCGGAAACGCAGTGGCGTGGCCGTACTGCACGATGCAGAAGGTCGATCCGTTGTCGGCGCCCAGCGCGCGGTGCGCCTGGTCGATGAAGCGCACCAGTTCATCGGTCCCGATGCCCTCGTGTGCGATACCGGCCGCCAGCCGCTGCACCAGCAAGGTCATATCGCAAGCCTGCTGCATCAATGCCAGCTCGGCCGGCGACTTGCACATGCGGCAGCCATCGATGATCGCGCCGGCATCACGAATGGCCTTGCCCAGATGCGCACGCAGACCGGTATGCACGGCGAACGCAATGCCCGGGTCCAGCGCCAGGGCATGCGCATGGCGCTCGTCCATGGCCTGTACCACCAGTGCGTACGGGTCGTCGTGCTCTTCCCACAGGTATTTGGTCACCGGGATCTTCAGCACCGCATCCAGCGAGCCTTCCTCGAACATCGGGCAGATCAGCACCGGCTCGCCATCCAGCGTCAGCAGCAGGGCCACCAGACGCTCGCTCGCCCCCCACGGCCCGCCGGTGAAATAGCGCAGCGACGTGCCGGCACCGATCAACAGCGCATCCACGCCATGCGCGCGCATGAGGGTGCGCGCACGCTCGATGCGGCGCTCGTATTCGTCCGTGGCGATCGGCGCGGCGCATTGTGTCCACGGCGTCAGTTGCGCACGCGCTTGCGCAAGCGACAGCCCGCCGATCTGGCTGCTCATGCGCCGGCTCCAAGATCGGCCGTGCTCCATTGCCCATCGACCAGACGTGCCACGCCGCCCGGATTGCGCTGGCGCAGTTCGGCAGGCAGCAGTGCATCGGGCACCGCGTCGTAGCTGTGCAAGGCGGCAAAACGGCGGATGGCGCCGGGCATGCCCACCGCCGTGAAGCCCGGATGCCCGGTGCTCGGGAACGGGCCGCCGTGGTTCTGCGCCGCGCTCACGGCCACGCCGGTCGGCATCTTGCTGTTGATCAACCGCCCCACCCGCGCGCGCAATACCGGGGCAATGGTCTGCCACGCCGCATCGTCGCTGCCGTCGGCCGCGCGGTACAACGTGCCGGTCAGGTTGCCTTCGAACGCGGCAGCCACCTGTGCCATCTGCGCCACATCGGCTGCGCGCACCAGCAGGCTCACCGGGCCGAAGGCTTCGGCCTGCAGGGCGTGCGGGTTGGCCAGAAAGGCTTGCGCATCCACGCTCAACAAGGTCGGCGCATAACGGTAGCCATCCTCGCCGGTGTGTCCGCCGGCCAGCATGCTGGCGCCGGCGGCACGCAGGCTCGCCACACCGCGTTGCACGCCTTCTACACCGGCGGCGGAGAACAGCACCATCGGCATGGCCGCTTCGAAATGCGCCTTGGTGGCCGCAATGAACGCCTCGCCAGCCGCGCCATGCGGCACCACCACCACACCGGGGTTGGTGCAGAACTGCCCGCTACCCAGCGTGCAGGAGGCGAAGAATTCCTGCGCAAGCGCGTCGCCGCGTTCGGCCAGCGCGCCCGGCAACAGGAAGACCGGGTTGACGCTGGAAAGCTCGGCATAAAACGGCACGCCCGCCGCGTCTGCGGCCGCCTTCAGTGCCAGCCCACCGGCACGGCTGCCAGTGAAACCGATCGCGCCCAGCCGCGCATCGCCCGCCAAGCGCAGGCCGACGGCAGTGTCGAAGTGATACAGCAGTTGCACCGCCGCCGCAGGCAGACCGGCCCCAACCAAGGCCTGATGCGCGAGCTGCGCCATGCGCTGGCTGGTGGCCGGATGCAACGGATGCGCCTTGGCAATGACCGGGTTGCGCGCGGCAATCGCCGAGGCGAAATCGCTGCCGGCAATTGCATTGAACGCGAACGGAAAGTTGTTCGGGCCGAACACCAGCACCGGTTTGCCCAGTGGCGCCAGGTGCGAACGCAGGTCTGCCGCGCTGTCGATGATGGGCTGGGTCCAGCTGTAGCTGCGCACGGCCTGTGCGGCCTGCCGCAGTTGGCCGCTGGTGCGCGGCAGTTCGTTACCGCGCAAGCGTGTGGGCGCCGGTAACGCCGTCTCGGCATGCGCCAGCGCGACCAGGGTCTCGGCATCGGCATCCAGCGCGTCGGCATAGCCTTCCAGAAAGGCCGCGATCCGCTCGACCGGTGCGGCCGCCAACGCCGCCGCCACTGACTGCGCCGCAACCACGGCCGCTTCCACATCGTCCGCACCACTGACCGGAAAGTACGGCCCGATCGGCTCGCCGGTGGCCGGGTCGGCAGCGCGGAAACTGCCGGTGGCGGCGCGGCTGGCTTGCCATTGCCCTGCCAGCAGGATCTCGGCTGCGGCCGCGGGAATGGAGTGGTTCGTCTCGTTCATTGCGGCACCTTCGGTGACAGGGAGGCAGGACCTGCGCTCGGTGCGCTGGCGGCAGACCAAAAAGACGATGAGGATGCAGCACTGGATGCCACATCCGCATCGGCCAACGCATCGCGGCGCGCGCAGGCAGGGCGCGTGCTACGAATCGGCACAACTGGCACCTGGCGCTCACCCGCAGGCACGACGGACCAGGGCAGCATCAGTGCGCCATCAAGACAATGTAGGCGCGGTGGCGATGGCATGGTCGATCACCTTCAAGGCGGCATCGCGCTCGGCGCCGGCCACCACCAGGCGTGGCGCACGCACCTGCTCGCTGCCCATGCCGACCTTGGCCTGCACCAGTTTGATCAGCTGCACGAAGGTGGGCACCGTATCCAGGCGCAGCAGCGGCAGGAACCAGTGGTAAAGCTCCCTGGCCGCCGGGTAACCGCCATCGCGGGCGAGTTCGAACAGGCGCACCGATTCCTTCGGATACGCATTGACCAGGCCGGCGATCCAGCCCTTGGCGCCCATGCTCAGGCCTTCGACGATGGCATCGTCCATGCCCACCAGCAGCGCCAGGCGATCGCCCAGCAATTCCTGCAGCGCAGCGAAGCGGCGCACGTCGCCGGAGGATTCCTTCACGGCCTGCAGGTTCGGGAATTCGGCGGCCAGCTCGGCGATCTGCGCCGGGCCGAAATCGGTCTTGTAGGCCACTGGGTTGTTGTACAGGATCACCGGCAGATCGGTTGCGCCGATCACCGCGCGCACATGCGCGCCCATCTCGCGCCAGTCGGTGGAATACACGTACGGCGGCAGCACCATCAAGCCGCCGCAGCCGATGTCCTTGGCCGCCTTGGCCAGCGCGACCGCTTCGCCGGTGGCCAGGCTGGCGATGCCCGGCACCACCGGCACGCGGCCGTTCAGGGCGGTGCCCAGGGTGCGCAGGATCGCCAGCTTGTCTTCCACGCTCAAGGTCGCGGCCTCCCCCAACGAGCCCAGCGGCACGATCGCGGTGCAACCGGCATCCACCAGTTGATTGGCGTGCTTGCCGAGGAACTCGTGGTCGATGTCGCCGTTGGCGGTGAACGGGGTGGTGATGGCCGGCAGCACACCGTGCCAGAACGCAGCATTGCTCATGGATGTTTCCCTTGCGAGTCGGAAGTGAACGAGTCGGCCAGCGCCGCGAGGCGGACCGGGAACAACGGCGGCCGGCGGCCGGCGTCGGTAGAAAGATCGGGCGGGCAGCGCCCCAGTTCGGCCAGCGCCGCGCCGCAGATACGGCCCTGGCAGGCGCCCATGCCGCAGCGCGAGGCGAGCTTGGCGTCGCGTGCATCGTCGAAGCTGTCCAGGGCGGCCAGCGGCACGTCTTCGCAGCGGCAGATCAAGGTGTCCGCCTGTGCCAGCGTGCGGATGCGCGGGTCAAGCGCGAAGTGCTGCTGCAGCAGATCGGCAAACGCACGCGCGGCGTGACGCCGTGGCTGCAGACGCAGCGCCGCCTCCGGTGCATCGGCCGCCATGTGTCCGGCCATCGCTCCTTCGATCAATGCGCAATCGCGCCCGCCGATGCCGCAGACTTCGCCGGCGGCAAAGATCTGGTTAACGCTGGTACGCAACAGCGCATCCACCTGCACCTGCTGGTGCGCGCCGCAGGCATGCAGCTGGCAACCCAGCAATTGCGCAAGCTCGGTGTTGGGTACCAGCCCATAGCCCACCGCCAGTTGATCGCAGGCCAGACGCGTGCGGCCGCCGGGCCCGGCGAGCTCCACTTCGCGCAGCTGCGTGTCGCCATGCGCGGCAACCACGATGCTGCCGGCGCGATATGCCACTGCACGCAGCTGCAGGCGCAAGGCCACCGCCTGCGCGGCCTTGCCCGGCCAGCGCCACAACTGCAGTGCGAACTGGCGCAAGGCGGCCGGCGAGGTCTGTTCGTGAATGCCGAGCACCTGCGCGCCATGCCGTTGCAACGTGGCCGCACTGGCCAGCAACAACGGGCCACTGCCGGCCACCAGCACGCGCTTGCTCGCCAGCGGCCAGCCCTGCTTGGCCAGCGCCTGCGCGGCGCCGGCACCGGTGACGCCGGGCAAGGTCCAGCCTGGAAATGGCAACAGCAATTCGCGCGCACCGGTGGCCAGCACCAGGGCGGCGTAATGCAGTTGCAGCGTGCCGTCGGGGCCATCGGCCAGCAGCCAGCCCGGTTGCGCCAGCAGAATCTGCGTCCGCGTCAGCACGGTGATCGATGCATTGCCCGCCACCTGCTGCCGCAATGCGCGCGCATCGGCCGGCGCGCCGTGTTGCACATCGCTGCGCCACACCTGACCGCCGGTACGTGGCTGCATGTCGACCACGCCCACGCGCACGCCTTGGCTGGCCGCCGCCTGCGCCGCCGCCAGCCCGGCCGGGCCGGCGCCGATCACCAACACATCGAAATGCAGCACGCGCTCAGCCATCGGTGCGCACCTGCATGCCATCGCATGCGTCCACCAGGCAGGCGCGTTGCTGTCCCACGCCATCGATGCGCACGCGGCATTCGAAACACACGCCCATGCCGCACAGGGGCGCGCGCGCTTGCCCACTGCTCGATTGGCGAAACTGCAACGTCGCCTGCGCCACGGCCGCCGCCACGCTGGCACCGGCCGGCACCTCGACCATGCGCCCGTCCACCTGCAGACGCACCGTCGCGCTCATGCGGGCGCTCCTTGCACGGCACGCGCCGGTGCGTAGGGCGCCGGGTCGATGGCCGGGGTGCGCCCGAGCAGGCTGTCCACGATCACCCGTGCGCTCCCCAGCGCCGTGGTGACCCCCAACCCCTCGTGACCGGCGGCCACCCACACATCGCGTCGGCCGGGCACCACCCCCAAATACGGGCGCCCGTCCGGCGTGGCCGGACGCAGGCCGGTCCACACGCGGATCGCCTGCAGCTCGCGCAGGACCGGCAGGTACGCAAAGGCGCGCTGCAGCATCTGCTGCAGCACCGGCATCGACAAGGCGCGGTCGTGTTCGCCGAACTGGCGCGAGGAGCCGATCAGAATCTGCCCGGTGGGCCGCGGCTGCACATTGAAGGCCACGCTGGTGTCGTCGGCCCCGTGCGCCGAATCCGCATAGCCCAGTTCCAGCAGCTGATGCCGGATCAGCCCCGGGTGCCGGTCGGTGATCACCAAATGGCCCTTGCGCGGGCGCAGTGCCAGCTCGGGCAGCAACTGCGGCAAGGCCACACCGCTGGCCACCAGCACCGGCCCGGCGAGCGTCTGCCCATCGTCCAGACGCACCGCATGCGCCTGCAGCTGCACCACGCGGCGGCCGGCAAACAAGCGTGCACCGGACGTGCAGGCCACGCCCACCAAATGCCGCGCGACCCGCGGCGGATACACCACAGCTTCATCGGGCACGCGCATGCCGCCAGCCAGCCCGGGCACCAGCTCTGGCTCCAGCGCATACAGCTGCGCGGCATCGATCGCTTCGGCATGCAGGCCGGCCGTTGCCAGGCGCGCGATCTTGGCTGGCACCGCCGCCAGTTCGCGCGCGTCGCGGGCCACCCACAGCGTGCCGCAGCGGCTGAATTCGGCGTCGCTGAGCGTGGCGAAGCGTTCCCACAGCCGCAGCGAATACGCCGACAACGCCAGCTCGGCGGGGTCGTCGTCCATCGCCACCAAATGCCCCATCGCCGCGGCCGTGGCGCCGCCGCCGATCGGTCCCGGCTCGACGATCGCCACGCGAAGGCCCTCGCCCGCCGCCGCTTCCGCGCAAGCGGCGCCCACAATGCCGGCGCCGATCACGATCAGGTCGTAACTGCGTCGCGTGTACGCGGCAGACGCGGCGGACCCGGATTCGGCAACCGCACCCAATCCAAGCGCCGCTGCCGACGCAGGCGTTGCAGCAGCAGTTCCTGCCAGCGCAGCAGACAGTGCTGCGCCAGACGGCGTGACCGACGCAAGCACCGGTGCGGGCCGCTGGGGTTCCATCAGGCCACGATGCCCCAGGCGAACGGGTCCGCCGGGTCGATCACCAGTTGCGCGCGCGCGGTGATGTACGCCCGCCCACTGATGCGCGGTGCGATGCCACGCCCGCTCAACCGATAATTGCCTTCGAAGGCGCTGCCCAGAATGCCTTGCTGCACCCAGCGCTCGCCTTCGGCCAATTTGCCGTCCGCCGCCAGGCAGGCCAGCTTGGCGCTGGTGCCGGTGCCGCACGGCGAGCGGTCGTAGGCCAACCCCGGGCACAGCACGAAATTGCGCGCCACGCCGCTACCGTCGGGCGCAGCGCCGTTGACTTCGATATGGTCGATCTCGCCACCGGCCTCGCCCGTGATTCCGGCCGCTTCCAGGGCCAGCCGAACCGCCTCGGTATAGGCGGTCAGCTCGCGCTGGTGCGCCAGGTCCAGCGCGCACGGCGCCTGCTCGGTGATGAAGAACCAGTTGCCGCCCCAGGCCACGTCGCCGCGCACCCGGCCATGCCCCGGCACCTCCACCTCCACCCCGCTGGCAACGCGATAGCTCTCGACATTGTCCACCCACACCGTGCCGTCGTCGGCCAGCTCCACGCCCACCGTGCCGACCGGCGTCTCGATCCGGTGCTGGCCCGGGCCGATGCGCCCCAGCTCGGCCAGCGTGCGGACCACCCCGATGGTGCCGTGCCCGCACATGCCCAGGTAGCCCACGTTGTTGAAGAAGATCACCCCGGTGCAGGCGCCTGGGTCGCGCGGGGGCAGCAACAAGGCGCCCACCATGGTGTCCGACCCACGCGGCTCGCAGGCGATGGCGCTGCGCCAGTGGTCGAACTTGCTGCGAAAGCGTTCGCGGCACTGCGCCAGGTCGCCATCGCCCAGATCTGGAAAACCGGAAAGGACCACGCGGGTAGGCTCGCCAGCCGTGTGGGAGTCGATGACGTCGATGGTGTGCATACCCCATGCTCCCACTGCCGACCTGCGGGCGACTAGCGTTCAATGCCAAGTGAAAATGCGGAAATCCGCACAATCATCAACCCGAATCACAACCGCGCGTTTGCGCTAGGATCATTGCTGGGCTGCACCGTCGTGCAACCGTCTAATCGTGACCGCTACCATGACCCTGATGGACCTCAACCTGCCCGCCCTGGAAATGCAGACGCTGTTCGATGCACTGCCGGATGTGGTGTTCTTCATCAAGGACAGCGAGGGCCGCTACACCCATTGCAACCTGACCCTGGTGCGCCGGTTGGGACGCAAGCTGCGCAGCGAGATCATCGGCCGCTCGCCGCTGGAAGTGTTCCCGTTGCCGCTGGGCGGCAGCTACATGATGCAGGACCGCCGCGTGCTGTGCGGCGAGCTCATCGACAACCAGCTCGAAGTGCATCTGTACCCCAACCGCCTGCCGGGCTGGTGCCTGACCTTCAAACGCCCGCTGTGCGAGGCCAATGAGGTGATCGGCGTGGTCGGCATCTCACGCGACCTGGGCCAGCCCGACAGCCGACATTCCGCGTACGAACGCTTGAGCCAGGTGATGGAACACATGCAGGCCAACTTCGGCGACAACCTGCGCGTGCAGAGCCTGGCCGACCTGGCCGGGTTATCGGTGGCGCAACTGGAACGCCACTTCCGCCGCGTGTTCCAGGTCACCCCGCAGCAATTGCTGACCAAGTTGCGCATCGAATCGGCGATGCGGCTGCTGTACGGCGACGACAGCATCGCCAGCATCGGGCAACGCTGCGGGTTCGCCGACCAGAGCGCGTTCGCGCGTCAGTTCAAGGCCACCGTCGGCATGACGCCGCGCGATTACCGCGCGCTCAAGGGTCAGTTATAAGGACACAACTTCGCGTTGACACATCGCTGGCACAAATGCCGAATTCGGCAGGATTTGCCATGCACTGGCGCAGCCGGGGCAGTCGCCAGACCTGCGGGACTGCGCTGCATGCAATGCGTCCGGACGCGGCGCCGCGCTAAAGGCAGCGTCAAGGTGTCAGCAGGGCCGGATGATAGAATTTCCGGTTTCCCCTACTGCGTTGCCAATGGCCAGCTTTTTTCGCCGTAACAAGCCAACCACGCCCGACAGCTCGCGTACCTCTCGCTACAGCCTGGAAGAACTGGCAGCCGCATTCCCCACCGCGCCGTCTGCCGCCACCCCGGCATCGCCGGTCGACGCGCTGCCCACGGCCGAGCCAGGCAGACAGACGGCCGCAACGCCGGCTATTGCGCCTGTCAGTCCTGCTTCGGCAGGCAGCGAGCCTGCGGCGCCAGCACCGCCGCAGACCACCGCCGCGCCGGCCGACCAGCTGGCGCAGGAAATCGCTGCACGCACTGGCCAGGCGCAGAGTATTGCCGCCGTCCCCAGCGCGCCTGCAACTCCGGCGGCGCCCGCGCCGACCGCATTGCAGGCGCTGCCAGACCCAATGCCCGCCAGCGCGCCCCGCGCGCCGGTCGTGGTGGTGCCGCCGGTCGTGGTGGTGCCGCAGACCGTTCCAACGCCGCCTCCCGTCGTGCCTGCCCAGCCGGCCACACCTTCGCAACCCGTAGCCCCTGCCGTGGTCGCACCGCCGGTGGCCGCTGCGCCGGTCTCGACGCCTGCACCGGCTGCTTCAGCTCCCGCCAGCGCGCCCCCGACCAGTACCGCGCCGACGGTCACCGCACCGGCCATCGTCAGTGCACCGCTGGCGAGCACGCAGGACGACAGCATCGTCGGCCAGCGCGACGCCCTCCCCGCCGCGCCGGCGGGAAAACCCGGCTGGCGCGAGCGGCTGCGCAACAGCACCTTCGCACGCAGCTTCGGCGGCCTGTTCTCGCGCAATCCCAAGCTCGATGACGACCTGCTGGATGAAATCGAAACCGCACTGATCACCGCCGACGTCGGCATCGGCGCCACCACTGCGTTGATCGACGGCCTGCGCAAGCGGATGAAGTCGCGCGAATTCGTCGACGCCCAGGCTCTGTTCAAGGCCTTGCGTGCCGATCTCATCGCGCTGCTGCAGCCGGTCTCCAAGCCGCTGGTGATCGACCGCTCGCTCAAACCGTTCGTGGTGCTCACCGTCGGTGTCAACGGTGTCGGCAAGACCACCACCATCGGCAAGCTCGCCAAGCGCTTCAAGGACGAAGGCAACAGCCTGATGCTGGCCGCCGGCGACACCTTCCGTGCTGCGGCGGTGGCGCAATTGCAGGCCTGGGGCGATCGCAATGGGGTGGCCGTGATTGCGCAGGGGCAAAATGCCGATGCCGCGTCGGTAGCGTTCGACGCGCTGCAGGCCGCCAAGGCGCGCGGCACCGATGTGTTGATCGCCGACACCGCCGGCCGCCTGCACACCCAGACCGGGCTGATGAACGAGCTCGGCAAGATCCGCCGCGTGCTCGGCAAGATCGATGCCGCCGCGCCGCACGAAGTCCTGATGGTCATCGACGGCACCACCGGCCAGAACGCCATCTCGCAGCTGCGCCAGTTCCACGCTGCCGTGGGCGTCACCGGCCTGGTCGTGACCAAGCTCGACGGCACCGCCAAGGGCGGCGTGGTGTTCGCGCTGGCACGCGAGTTCAATATTCCGATCCGCTTTGCCGGTATCGGCGAGCGCCCGGAAGATCTGCGCGTCTTCGACCCGGTCGCCTTCGTCGACGCGCTGTTGCCCGACGCTTTGGGCGGCTGATTGGAAGATGCCTGCCCGCACCTGCAACCGCTGTGCGCGCAGGCGCTACAGGCAGGTTGCACGGTGCGCCGGGTGCCATGCGATTGGTTGCAGGCAAGATGCGTCCTGGAGGTTGCCCAGCCCTTGCGCGCAGGACGCTGAAGGCAAGGTCGCGCGGATGCGTCAGCGGCCTGCTCCCATGCGCCGACACCACCGCATCGGGCTGGCGATGAAGGATCCTTCTGCGAACGGTGCCTGGGCGGAATGACGTTTGCGCTGCAGCGAAGGGACGCCACGCACGACACGCGCAGCAGATCCACTCCCCCGTCCCGCCACTCTCGCCTCGCCCTCCATCGCCCGCAAAGCTCATGCCAGCCGACCACGCCACTCCCTCCGCCGATGCCTTTGTCGACCGCCTGTTGCACTGGTTCGACGGCCATGGCCGCCATGATCTGCCCTGGCAGCACCCACGCACGCCCTACCGGGTGTGGCTGTCGGAAATCATGCTGCAGCAGACCCAGGTCGCGGTGGTCATTCCGTATTTCCACAAGTTCATGGCGCGCTTCCCCGCGCTGGCCGATCTGGCGGCGGCCGACAACGACACCGTGATGGCGCAGTGGGCGGGACTGGGCTACTACGCCCGCGCGCGCAATCTGCATGCCGCCGCCAAGCAATGCGTCGCGCTGCACGGTGGGCAATTGCCGCGCGACTTCGATGCACTGCTTGCGCTGCCGGGCATCGGCCGCAGCACGGCAGGCGCGATCCTGAGCCAGGCCTGGAACGATCGCTTCGCGATCATGGACGGCAACGTCAAACGCGTGCTCGCGCGCTTCCACGGCATTGCCGGGTATCCCGGCCTGCCGGCGATCGAAAAACAGTTATGGCAACTGGCCACCAGCCATGTTGCGCATGTCCCGGCTGGCCGCCTGGCCGACTACACCCAGGCGCAGATGGATTTCGGCGCCACGCTGTGCACGCGCGGCAAGCCCGCCTGCGTGCTGTGCCCGCTGCAGGCCGATTGCATCGCACGCCGCGATGGCCTGGTCGAGGCATTGCCCACTCCCAAGCCCGGCAAGCAGCTGCCCGAACGCGAGGCCACTGCGCTGCTGCTGCAGAATGCCGAGGGCCACATCCTGCTGCAGCGACGCCCGCCAACCGGCATCTGGGCCGCGCTGTGGACGCTGCCGCAGGCCGATACCCACAGCGGCATGCGCGCCTGGTTCGCAGCGCATATCGACGGCAACTACGAGCGCGCCGACGAGATGCCGCTGATCGTGCACACCTTCAGCCATTACCGGCTGCATTTGCAGCCCTTGCGCCTGCGCAAGGTCGCGCTACGTCCGGCGGTGGGCGACAATGACGATCTACGCTGGGTAGCGCCTGCCGATCTTGCATCGCTGGGCCTGCCGGCGCCGATCCGCAAGTTGCTCGACGCGCTGTAAACGCGTGTCCCAAAGGAATCCGAATGTCCCGCACCGTGTTCTGCCACTACCAGCAAAGCGACGCCGAAGGCCTGGATTTCGTGCCGTATCCGGGCGAGCTCGGCCAGCGCATTTTCGTGCAGATCGGCAAGACCGCCTGGCAAGCGTGGCTGGCGCATCAGACCATGCTGATCAACGAAAACCGGCTGTCGCCGCGCGACCCAAAACACCGCGCCTTTCTCGAAGCCGAACTGCAGAAGTTCCTGTTCGAGCGCAATGCCGACAAACCCGAAGGTTATGTGGCGCCGGTGCGTGACTGAGCGCGCGGAGGTGGGATCGGCAGCAGCAGCACTGCCTTTACGCGACCAGTGCGTTTTTGGACGTGATCGCGGGAACCTGCCTGTGGTGCAGAGCGTGCCGGAACGATCAGCTATTCACCGACGTGCTATTCACCGACGTGACCTGGATGTTTTCGCCGCAAGACAAGCTTGGTGATCTGGCCACAGCCCCGCGCAGGACGTCGGTGATCTGGCGGAGGCGACAGGCGCCCAGCTCCGCTGCCTCACGCTGCCAGGCTGCTCCCGACGCCTGCGGCTGCGGGCGCTGCGCTGGCGAACTGACGCAATCTTGAAACTGCGATCGCGGCTGCAGTGCGATGCCGCAGCGGCATCGCACTGGCGGTCTGCCGGCCTCAACCAACCCCGGTCGGCCCATCCAGCAACATGCGGATGCGCTTGAGCAGTTCCTTCTGCGTATAGGGTTTGTCGACCACATCGAATTCGGCGCCGCCCACATCGGTGCGCTGGATGCTCGCATCGGCGTAGCCGGTGGTGAGCAATATCTTGATCTTCGGCAACATGCGGCGCGCCTCACGGGCGAGCATCACCCCGTTCATACCACCAGGCATGATCAGGTCGGTGAACAGCGCATCCACCTGCGGGGTCTTCTCCAGGATCTCCATCGCCTCGCGTCCGCTGGATGCAGACAGGACGCGGTAACCGGCGTTTTCCAGAAACATCCGCGCCACCACCGCCACGTCCTGCTTGTCTTCCACCACCAGGATGGTTTCGTTGCCACCCTTGTCGATGGCGCGGCTCTTGGCGGCCTGCAAATCGTTTTCGAATTCGCTCGAGGCGGGGAAATACAGCCGCACCGTGGTGCCTTCGCCCACCTCGCTATAGATGCGCACGGTGCCGCCAGACTGCTTGACGAAGCCGTACACCATCGACAGGCACAGGCCGGTGCCCTGCCCTTCCTCCTTGGTGGTGAAGAACGGTTCCATCACCCGGCTGACCACCTCCGGCGGCATGCCCGAGCCGGTGTCGGTCACGGCGATGCTGACGTAGCGGCCCGGGGACAGCTGGTGATACATCGCCAGGTCGTGGCCTGAGATCTCCACGTTCTGGGTCTGCACCGTGACTTCCTTGCGTTCTGCCTGCGCCATCGCGTCGCGCGCATTGATCAACACATTCAACAGCGCCACCTCTGCCTGGGTGGTGTCGATCTGGCAGTTCCACAGCCCTTCTTCCAGCGCTTGGCGCAGGGTGACGCCGCCCCCCAGCGCGCGCTCGGCCATGTTGGTCATGCCGGCCACCAGCCCGTTGAGGTTCACGACCCGCCCGCGCAGTTTCTGCTTGCGCGAAAACGCCAGCAACTGCTGGGTCAAGGTGGCCGCCTTGGCAGCGGCGGCCGCCGCGTGTTCGGCACTGAAGGCAATCCGCTCGGCATTCCCCGCGCCGGCGCTGGCCATCATCTGGATCACTTCCAGATGTCCAGACATCACCTGCAGCAGATTGTTGAAATCGTGCGCGATGCCGCCGGTCAGCTGGCCCAGCGCTTCCATCTTCTGCGCCTGGCGCAGCGCATCTTCGGCATCGCGTCGCCGGCTCACATCCAATTGCGAGCCGAAGAAATAGACCAGGTTGCCCTTGTCGTCGAACACCGGCGAGATGAAAAGCGCATTCCAGAACGAGGAGCCGTCCTTGCGGTAGTTCAGCACCTCGGTGGCAAATTCGCTGCGGCTTTCGATCGATGCGCGCACATCGCTGATGCTGGCCGGATCGGTATCGGGCCCCTGCAGGAAACGGCAGTTGTTGCCGATGACCTCATCGGCGGCATAGCCGGTCATCTCCAGGAACGCGCGGTTGGCGAACACGATGGGGTTATCCGGAAGATGGGGGTCGGTCACCGTCATCGGCATGCGCGTGGTTTCCACTGCGGCAAAGAAGATGTCCGAGCGGTGCTTCTCGACAGGCAGGCCGCGTGTGTCGCTGATCTGAGGCGCCCGCAGCTCTCCGTGACCGGGATCGTTCAAGTGATGTTCTCCGCGGGGCCATTCCCGTGGCCACAGTCTAGTTGGGTCCGGTGAGGCGATTCGTCACATCCATGAGCCTTTCCCGTACGGCCGCGCCCGCCATCGAACCGGATGCGCTGCGATAGCGCCATCACGGTGCAGGCGTATAGGCAGAGAGCAGGACCGGCTTACGCGGGTCGGCGGCAATTTCCTTGTGCTCGCTCAGGCGCAGCGCTTGGGCATCGGGCGTGTCCTGGGTGTTCATTTCCCATGATTCGATCACGCGCTTGTGGAACACGAAGACGCCGCGGCGGCGGTCGTAACGAAAGGTGATGTAGTCGGTCCAGTGTTGTCCGCACGCCACCGCGTTTTGCACGGTGAAATACGCGCCCTTCGTGACCAGGCCCTGGTCGCTGTCCAGAAATGGATCGCACTGCCCGCCTTCGTCGGCGTTGAAGATCACCCGCATGTTGCGCGCGGCTTCCACAAACCCACCGTCGGCGTTTGCAACCAGCACCAGCAGGGTACGCGGCGGTGCTGCATGGCCAGGGCCGCGCAGCGTTTGTTCTGCGGATGCACGCAACGCAACCACGTAATCCTGCCGGCCATCGCCGGTGAGATCCGCACTAGCGACACTCATCACCGACTGCCCGGCAGGTAACAGTCTGGTGGCACCGGCTGGCAGCGTGGCGGCGCCGGCTGACATGGCCAGCGTCGCGGTCGTTGCCAGCACGGTTGCCCACCATCGGCATCGTGTCGTCATCGCGGTGTCCTGGTCTGCGTCGGGGCTGCCAGCATAGCCGGCCGCTCCTGCCCCGCGCACCGGCATCGGCGCGCAACACGTAGGGGCGTGTCGTCGCACGGTCGCCGCATGCCATTCGGCGCACGCGCACGATGGGGCCGCAATCCTGTCGAGCGTCCGCCGCATTGCGTCGCCACACCGCGTTTTTCGCCAGTGAAGATCGCGCGTCAAGTCCGCTTGCCGGCTCACGCCCGGCTGTCGAAATCCCCACGTCCGATTGATGCCTCCACCGCGATGCTGGCCTTGCACCACGGCGTCCAGTGGTGCATTCCCCAACCGACGAAACGAGAATCTGCAATGGCAAATCAGAACGACAACAAGGGTGGCACCAGCAACCGCGGCTTTGCTTCGATGGACGAAGACAAGCAGCGCGAAATCGCTTCCAAGGGCGGCAAGGCGGCCCACGAAAGCGGCAACGCCCACGAGTTCACCTCGGAAGAAGCACGCGAGGCCGGCAAGAAGGGCGGCCAGGCGAGCGGTGGCGGCAACAACCGCTGAGCTCCACAACACGGCAGGTACCACGGCGCTTCCGCAAGGGCTGCAGCTCTTCCGGAAGCGCGTTCTTTTCAAGAATCGGGCGGCGTCTCAGCTGATGCGACAGCACATAGGCACGCTGCCGCCCGATGACCACGATGTTCCGCACACACTCACACCCCACCGTGCATGCAGCAGCGCCAGGCCCCCTGGATGGTTGCGCACGCGTCGATCCACTGACGCAGCAGCAGAGCAAGGTCCGCCGTGGCACGCAGTGAACGCGTTCGCCGCGGGCTCGGTGCGGTCGAATACGCCTACCCCGAGCATTTGCGCAGCACGCTCGAAACCTTGCCGACGACTGCCGGGGTGTATCTCTTCCACGGCCAGGACAGCGAGCTGCCGTTGTACATCGGCAAGAGCGTCAACTTGCGGGTGCGGGTGATGGATCACTTTCGCACGCCACGCGAAGCCTCGCTATTGCGCCAGACCCGTCGCATCAGCGTGTTCGAAATGGCCGGCGATCTCGGTGCGCAGCTGCTGGAATCGCAGCTCATCAAATCGATGCGCCCGCTGGTATAACCAGAAGCTGCGGCGCGTCCCGCGTCAGTTTTCGATCCGGCTGTATTGCGGCGACGTGTCCATCGTGCATTTGGCCGAGCGCGACCCGGCGGTCATACCGTGGCTGTATGGGCTCTATTCCAGCCCACGCGCCGCCCAGGAAGCGCTGCGGCGGCTGGCCGATCGCGACCGCCTTTGCTACGGGCTGCCCGGCCTGGAACGCGCCACCGATGGTCGCCCGTGTTTCCGCGCCATGTTGAAGCGCTGTGCCGGTGCCTGCCATGGCGCCGAATCGCTGGGCGACCACGAGATGCGTTTACGCGCCGCCCTTGAGCATCTGGAACAGGCCGTCTGGCCGTTTCCTGGCGCGGTGGCGTTGAAGGAAGAGGGCAAGCAGTTGCGTCAGTTTCACGTGCTGCGCAACTGGCACTATCTGGGCAGCGCCACCTCGCTGGCTGCGGCCCGCAAACTGAAGACCGCACCCGGCGACTTCGATCGCGATTGCTACCGGATTTTGCGCAAGGGCCTTCAAACGCATTTGCACAACGTGGTGTTGCTGTAGGCACGACATGGGTGGCGTGTTCACTTGGGCACGCGCAGCAGGTGCTGAGTTCATGCGAGGCATCGCGCGACGCGACGCCGGCCTGTCCTGTTCCCCCACCAACAACGGTCCCGCCGCCTACGCTCTCCAAGCGCATGCGAGAGCCCGCGATTCAGCCACTCTGCCTCTCGCAGCTGCGGTATTCCTTGGGGTCCAGAAACTCCGCCAGACAAGAACCGACGCGCAGCGCCTGCTCGCGTGCGTCGCCCCGGTATTCGCCCTGCCCTGCGCCCTCGATCGTGGCTACGGGCGCGGCACGGTCGCGGTGGTAGACGAACGCGGTGGAAAGCCACAGCGTCGCGCCAGGCGCCTGGCTTTCCAGGGTCTCCACGCGGAATTCACCGCAGTAACCGTGGATCAGGGTGCGTCGAAGTGTCTTGTGCGTCATGCGCGCAGTATCGCCATGCGCATTTGAAGACCACGTCGAAATCGATTGCATTGCGTGCACATAGGACCTACGCGGATGAACGGGTGGCCGGACCAACGCGCGAGTCTGCGTCCACGCTGGATCACGTCAGCGCAAGCACGCGCGCATGCAGCACAAAGACTGTGCAGCGCGCGCAAAATCGAGGCAGTGACGGGGGAACAACAGATCCGGTGAGAACCGGGAAGCCTTGCGAACGAAGGCTTGGATATGGTGGCCGAGGACGGAATCGAACCGCCGACACGGGGATTTTCAATCCCCTGCTCTACCAACTGAGCTACTCGGCCACTTAACCTGCAACACGATGCCTGCGTTGCGAGGACGCGCACTATAGCGAGCAGGCGCAGTTTGGGCAAGCGTTGCGAGCAACTTTGTTGCCGGCCGCCGTGGGGGCCGCGTTTCTTGCACCGCTTCACGCCGCGCGGCCGGCGACATGGCCTAGCCTGCGCGCGTCCACCGGAGATTGTCATGCGCCTGCCCCGCCTGCTGTTGTCGTTCGTCGCCCTGCTGCCGCTGACAGCGTTTGCGCAACAACCGGTGCGCGCGGTGCCGCAGCTGGACATCTCGCGCTATGCCGGCCAGTGGCATGAGATTGCGCACCTGCCGGTGTCGTTCCAGAAAAAGTGCCGCAGCGACATTACCGCCAGCTACACCTTGCGCGACGATGGCTTGATCGGCGTGCGCAATGGCTGCCGCACCGCCGATGGCAGCCTGACCCAGGCCGACGGCGTGGCGCGCCCGGTCGCCGGCCAGCCCGGGCAGTTGCAGGTGCGCTTTGCTCCCGAGTGGCTGGGTTGGTTGCCGCTGGTGTGGGCCGACTATTGGGTAATCGCGCTCGACCCGGATTACCAATGGGCGGTGGTCGGCGAGCCGGATCGCAAGTACCTGTGGATCCTGTCGCGCTCGCCACAGATGCAGCGCGCGCAACTGGAACGGCTCAAGGCGCAGGCGACCGAGATGGGCTACGACCTGTCGACGTTGATTGTGGCCGCGCCGTTATTGTGAGGCTGCGTATCACCTGGCGTAATGATCCGGCACCCGCGCTTCGCGCACTCGGGAGCGGCGACCGTACTGCGTAGTATTCTTGGCGCCGCCTTATTCCGCCAAGGACCCGAGTCCATGCGTCGTGCCTATCGCCTTCTTCTTGTGTCGCTGGCCTGCGGGCTGCTGCTGAGCGCCTGCGGCGGCGCAGTCCGCCGGGTGTCCGAGCCGGCCGCCAGCATCCAGCAACTGACCGTGCGTGCCGACGGCTCCTGGTCGGTGGACCTGCGCCTGCAGAACTACAGCAGCATCCCGATGCAGTTCGAACGCGTGGCACTGGAAATCTCTGCCGGCGATCAACTGGCCGGCAAGCTCGACCAGGCCGTGGGCATGTCGATCGGCCCGGAAACCGCAGACGTGGTCACCGTCACCGTGCAACCCACCTCGCTGGGCCGCATCACCGCGGCCGACGTGCTGGCCGGCGGCCGCTCGTTCCCGTACACACTCAAGGGCACGGTCTGGGCGACCCCACAGGACAAGAAACAACGCGAGTTCAGTGTGGAATCGCGCAATACGCTCAGCCCGGCTCCCGGCCTCAACGGCGTGCTGCGCTAAGAGTCGCTAAGGCGCACGCGCACGCCTCCCGTACCCGCTTCCAAGGATCCCGCATGAGCAGCTATACCGCCCCGCTGACCGATTTCCGCTTTGCCCTGCACGACGTGCTCGGCGCGCACGCCCTGTTCGCCCGGCTCGGCTACACCGAGGCCAGCACCGACATCATCGACGCCGTCCTCGAAGAGGCCGGCCGCTTCACCTCGCAAGTGCTGGCGCCGCTCAACAGCGTGGGCGACGAGATGGGTTGCGCGTTCGACAAGAGCACGCACGCGGTGACCACCCCGCCCGGCTTCCGCGCCGCCTACGATCAATTCGTGGAAGGCGGCTGGAACGGGCTCACCGCCGAACCGCAATTCGGCGGCCAAGGCATGCCGCACACGCTGGGCGTGCCGCTGAGCGAAATGATCAACGCTGCCAACCTGGCCTGGGGCAACTTTCCGCTGCTGTCGCATGGCGCGATGGAAGCCCTGCGCCAGCACGGCGAGACCTGGCAGCAGGACGTCTTCCTCAAACCCCTGATCGACGGCCGCTGGACCGGCACCATGTGCCTGACCGAACCGCATTGCGGCACCGACCTGGGCCTGCTCAAGACCCGTGCCGAACCCAATCCCGATGGCAGCTACGCCATCACCGGCACCAAGATCTTCATCACCGCCGGCGAGCACGACCTCACCGACAACATCGTGCACCTGGTACTGGCCAAGCTGCCGGACGCACCGGCCGGCGCCAAGGGCATCTCGCTGTTCGTCACCCCCAAGTTCAAGGTGGGCCGCGACGGCAGCGTGGGCGAGCGGAATGCGCTGCATTGCGGCTCCATCGAGCACAAGATGGGCATCAAGGGCTCGGTCACCTGCGTGATGAACTTCGAGGGCGCGCAAGGCTACCTGGTCGGCCAGCCCCACAAGGGACTGCAGGCGATGTTTACGATGATGAATACCGCACGCCTGAGCGTGGGCCTGCAAGGCATCGGGTTGTCCGAGCGCGCCTACCAGAACGCCCTGCGCTACAGCCGCGAGCGGTTGCAATCGCGGGCGCTCAGCGGGGCCAAATTCCCGGACAAGCCGGCCGACCCGATCATCGTGCACCCGGACGTGCGCCGCATGTTGCTGACCATCAAGTCGCTGACCGAAGGCAGCCGCCTGCTCGCGTTGCATGCGGCCAGCCTGGTCGACGTCGCCCATCGCGGCGAGAGCGAACGCGAACGCGCCGACGCCGAGACCCTGGTGAGCTTCCTCACCCCGATCTCCAAGGCCTGCCAGACCGAATGGTCGATCGAGAACACCTACCACGCGCTGCAGTGCTTCGGCGGCCACGGCTACATCCGCGAATACGGCATGGAGCAGCTGGCCCGCGACGCGCGCATCACCACCATCTACGAAGGCACCACCGGCATCCAGGCGCTGGACCTGATCGGCCGCAAGACCGCCGCCAGCCAGGCCGCCGGGCTGAAGCTGTTCCTGGCCGACGTGGAAGCCTTCGCCAACGCCCAGGACGGCAACGCTGCGCTGGCCGAGTTCATCAAGCCGCTGCGCGACAAGTGCAGCGAATGGGCGATGCTGACCCGCGATGTGCTCGATCGCGCCGCGCGCAACCCGGACGAACTGGGCGCGGCCAGCCACGACTACCTGTTTTATTCGGGCTACGTGGTGCTGGCGTACTGGTGGGCGCGCAGCGTGGCCGCTGCCGACGCATCGGCGCACAGCGAGGACTTCAAGCGCGCCAAGCGGGAGACGGCGCGGTTCTACTTTGCCCGCATCCTGCCGCGCACCCTGACCCATGCCGCCGCCATCCGCAGCGGCGCCGCACCGCTGATGACCCTGGAAGCGGAGCTGTTCGGCGAAGGCTGAGCGCCTCGCGGCCAGGTGCGCTCCTACGGCTCACGCCGCGGAATTCTGCCGCTGTCGTAGGAGCGGACCTGGCCGCGACAGAGCGGTATCGCTCGACAAAGCCTCGCGCCCGGGGGCGCTCCTACGGCTCATCAACGCCATCACTGCGTTCGACGAGCGATTCCGCAGCGCGGCGGCACGCAATGGCGGGCAACGGGACTTGCCGAGCCAGTGCTTTGAAGACACGCGCCAACGCCATTCGCTGCGATACACAAACTGTCAACGATCGGGTATAAGCTGTTTTCCCGATGGAGACAGACACGCACGTTCGTGATGTGATCGTCCCCGGAGGCAGCGCTGCCCCGGACACGGGCAGCGCTGTCGCCGCAATCCACCAACTCCCCACGCTTCGCCTGCTGTCGCTCGATGCGCATGGCCGCGTTCTGGACTGGATCAACTGGCAAGACGCTGCCTGCCTGTACGCCCGCGATGCGGTGTCGTGGACGCTGGGCGAGCCATGCATGCAGATCCACGGCGGCATCTCGCGGCTGACCGGCGAGCGCAGCACGCTGGAACTGCACCCCATCATCGCCGCGCGCGGGCATGCCCGGTCGCGCGCGCTGGACCCGACCCCGACCCTCAGCAACACCGCGTTATTCGCGCGCGATTCGCAGCTGTGCATGTATTGCGGCCAGCATTTCAGTCGCCCGCACCTGACCCGCGACCACGTCATGCCGGTGTCCAAAGGCGGTCGCGACAGTTGGGAAAACGTGGTGACCGCCTGCTTCCAGTGCAATTCGCGCAAGGCCAACCGCACGCCGCAACAGGCGCATATGCCGCTGCTGGCGGTGCCCTACCGGCCGAGCTGGATCGAGCACCTGATCCTGTCCAACCGCAACATCCTGTCCGATCAGATGGCCTTTTTGCGCGCGCAACTGCCCAAACGCTCCAAGCTGTCGCTGTAAGCCGGCTGGCCACGCGTTGCGCCTGCCGGCTGGTGAGTGGCCGCGCCACCCTTCGGCCGAGTGCCAAGACAACCACGGGCGCTTGGGCCTGGATGCGCGTGCGGTTGCCCCACTCGCGCCGCAGCGCTGGCGGCTTCGCTGGCGCACGGGGTGTCCGACGTGACATCGAACCCGGCCACGGCGATCCAACGCATGAGGCACCCGGACACGGCCAAGCGTCCCATCCCACGCAGGCAAGGGCCAAGTGGTCTAGAGGACTCGGCGCAATCGGTCCATCGAACGGTGCGGCAGATTGCCGCAGGTGTGGGTAAGCATCGCGCGCGCCAGGCGTGACGGTGTGTGTGCCCATCACTTCCCGCTGACAGCTGAACCGGTTTGCTTGCCGGGCCTTCGCATGGGGAGGACAATACGGCTTCAGAAGATTGACACGATGATGATCGACACCACCCGCTATCCGCGCCTGTCCCGCATCCAGACTCCCGACGATCTGCGCCGCTTCGACGAAGCCGAGCTGACCGCGATCGCCGAAGAACTGCGCTCCTATCTGATCGAATCGGTGGGCAAGAGCGGCGGGCACTTCGCGGCCGGCCTGGGCGTGATCGAGCTCACCGTCGCCCTGCACTACCTGTATCAGACGCCGGTGGATCAACTGGTGTGGGACGTCGGGCATCAGACCTACCCGCACAAGATCCTCACCGGCCGGCGCGACCAGATCCACACGGTCAAGCAGAAGGACGGCGTGGCGCCGTTTCCCAAGCGCGAAGAGAGCATCTACGACACCTTCGGCGTGGGCCATTCGTCGACCTCGATCTCGGCCGCGCTCGGCATGGCCATCGCTGCGCAGCGCAACGGCGACGACCGCAAGGTGGTGGCGGTGATCGGCGACGGCGCAATGACCGCCGGCATGGTCTACGAAGCGCTGAACCACGCTGGCGGCATGGACCCGGAACCGAATCTGCTGGTGATCCTCAACGACAACCGCATGTCGATCTCCGAAGCAGTGGGCGGGTTGACCAAGATGCTGGGGCGCGCCAGCGGCAGCCGCACGCTCAATGCGATCCGCGAAGGCGGCAAGAAGATCCTCGGCGACAAGAAGAACAACCCTACCGCGCGTTTCGTGCGGCGTTGGGAAGAACACTGGAAAGGCATGTTCGTGCCGTCCACGCTGTTCGAGGAGATGGGCTTCCATTACACCGGCCCGATCGATGGCCACGACCTGCCCAGCCTGGTCGGCGCACTGAAGACCCTGCAGACGCTCAAGGGCCCGCAACTGCTGCACGTCATCACCACCAAGGGCAAGGGCTACGAGCTGGCCGAAGGCGATCAGATCGGTTATCACGCCGTTGGCCCGTTCGATCCGAGCAAGGGCCTGGTGGCAAAGGCCGGCGCCAAGAAGCCGACCTATACCGACGTCTTCAGCGACTGGGTCTGCGACATGGCCGCCGCCGAACCCAAGCTGTTGGTGATCACACCGGCGATGCGCGAGGGCTCGGGCCTGGTGCGCTTCAGCAAGGAATATCCGCAGCGCTATTTCGATGTGGCCATTGCCGAGCAGCACGCGGTAACGCTGGCCGCTGGCATGGCGACCCAGGGCGCCAAGCCGGTGGTCGCGATCTATTCCACCTTCCTGCAGCGCGGCTACGACCAACTGGTGCACGACGTGGCGGTGCAGCAACTGGATGTGCTGTTTGCGATCGATCGCGGCGGCGTGGTCGGCCCGGATGGCGCCACCCATGCCGGCAATCTGGATCTGAGCTTCCTGCGCTGCGTGCCGCACATGGTGGTGATGGCGCCGGCCGATGAGGCCGAATGCCGTCAGATGCTGAGCACCGGCGTGCAGTACCAGGGCCCGGCAGCGGTGCGCTACCCGCGCGGCACCGGCCCGGGTGTGGCGCTCGATGCCTCGCTGGCCACCCTGCCGATCGGCAAGGCGCAGCTGCGCCACAGCGGCACCCGCATCGCCCTGCTCGGCTTCGGCGCGACGGTGGATGCGGCAGAGGCGGTCGGCCGCGAACTGGGGCTGACGGTCGTGAACATGCGCTTCGTCAAGCCGCTGGACAAGGCGATGCTGCTGGAGCTCGCAAAAACTCACGACGGCTTCGTCACCATCGAAGACAACGTGGTTGCCGGTGGCGCAGGTGCTGGCGTGTCGGAACTGCTCAACGCCGAAGCCATTACCATGCCGATGCTGCACCTGGGCCTGCCGGACAGCTTCCAGCATCACGCCAGCCGCGAAGACCTGCTGGCCGAGGCCGGCATCGACCAGGCCGGCATTCGCGCCGCCGTGCTCAAGCGCTGGCCGCAGCTGATGACCAGCAAGACGCCTGCGTTGAACGCTGCGGCAGGCTGAGCGCGCCAACAGATTCGTTGTGGCGCGCGCCGCATTACACTGGCGGCACCGCGCCAGTACGCGCGAAACCCTCCACCAGCTGCGCGATGCGCGCCTGCGATTGGATCAGTTGTAGCGCCGCCTGCAGGCGACGCACGCCGTGTGGCACCTCGCCGGCGCCGAGCGCCTGACGCAGCAACGCCGGCAAGCCATCCAGATCGCGCAACCACCAGGCAGCACCTGCCACCTGCAGGCGCGCGGCGTGATCGAACTGGTCGTAATCCAGCGGGTAGACGATGGCCGGCAATCCCGCGGCGAGGCAGGCGTAGAGAATGCCGGCACCGCCGTGATGGATCACCAAGGCGTAGCGGTGCAGGTGCTGGGCGTAATCCACATAGGGCAGCCGCTGATAGTTGCCCTGCCCCGGCTGCGGCGAAGCGCCGGTGTCGCCGTCGCTGAAATGGAAGACCACCTCCGGGAACTGCGGCGCCAGCGCACGCAGCACGCCATCCATGCGCTGCTTGACCCATTGCAGATGCGTGCCCAGCGTCACCAGCACATGCCGGCGACCGTCGACGAAGGTGGGCGCCGGCACCGACGAAGGCGGCGTGCACAACTGCGGCCCGACAAAGCGCACGGCCGTCGGCCAGCGTTGCGCCAGCTCGAACGACGGGACTCCCAGGGCCAGGATGCACTGCGGCGAATACACCGCCTCGCTGCGATCGCGTCGATAGATTGCCGGCAACCCGCACGCGCGCATCTGGCGCCGATAGCAAAGGTGCAGGGTCCGTTTGAAGCCACGTGTGAGCCGGCGCGCCGCTGCATGCCAGACACGCTGCAAGGGTGTGGTCGCAGGCAGCAACCCGCCAAAGTATGCGGGCGGCCCATCCGTGGTTTCGATCACGCATGGCGACGGCATGCTGGTCCACCAGGCAATGCCCATCGTCTGTGCGGCCAGTCCTGCGCTGGGCAGGGTGAAGTCGACGATCACCAGATCCGGCCGCCGCGCGCGCCAGCGCTGCTGCAGCGCTTCGCCGAGCTGCGCCATGAGCCTGAGTGCGTTGTGCAACTGCCGACGCAGGCGCACGGGGTTGTGGCCCACTGCATGCGGCGGGTTGGCGATGGAAAGCAGCAAGCGATCGGCATGCGCATCCAGCACGCTGGCAGCGGCGAGCCCACATGCCTCGATGTGCGCCCGCGCAGCAGGCGTGCTGATGACGCAGACCTCGTGCTGCGCGGTGAGCTGTTGCGCGATCGCCAGGATGGGATGCAAATGGCCGCTGTAGGGCGGTGCGATCAGATCAATGCGCATGCGCTGCGCCCTGTCGCATTCGTTCGATCTGCGCGACAAAGCGCTGGCACTCGGCAAGCACCTCGGCGTTGCGCAGGTACGCCATGTGTCCGCACGCAGGCCTGGCATCGACCTGCCCATCGAACAGTGTTCGAGAAATCCAGTCGCTGCGGCCCTGTACCACGCGCAGCTGGCCGAACACTGAGGGCGCATCACACACCGGGCCGTACGCAAAAACCGCCAGGCGTGCACGCAGCGCATCCGGCAACTGCAATGCGGTCAACAGCTGCAGTCCGCAGCTGCCGGCAAGAAGCAGCGTCATCGGCGCCTGATCCAGCAGCGCATGGACACGCTTGCGATCGGCTTCGGCAAGGCGTGCATGTCGGGCCGCAAGATACTGCCGTGCATTGGACAGGCTGGCACGCCACAACGGCGTGCGCCGGTGCGGCGCGCCGTTGCGGCGATACGGGTAATTGCAATCCAGCAGCTGCCGGCCTGCGCCCTGCAGCTGTTGCAGAAATGCGCCCTGCTCCGCACTCAAGGCGCAGCTTGCCGGATCGCTTTGCCCGGTGAGGAAGGCGATCTGCAGCGGCCCCGACTCACTCCGCACGAAAGCACCCATTCGGTAGCACGCGGTAACGCCGCGTGCGCCAGCGGATCGTGCGCACCAGCGCTGCGTGCAGCAGATGCAGCGGCTGCAGGCATTCGGCGCATAGCGACACCAGCAGGCGGTGGCGAACGGCGCCGGTGACGCGCCATTGCACAGCGCACAGCAGCAGCGCACGCACCAGCAAGACGATCAGCACGCAGAGTGCAGCCGGCCAGGTGTGCTGCACGCAAGCGCAGACCAGCATGGCCACCAGCAGCAACGGCGGCAGCCCCTGCAACACGCCGATGGCAGTGCGTACGTGCAGGCGTTGACGGCCTAGCAGGATCGATGCGAACAGCATCCAGCGATGCATCTGGCGCACATAGCCACGCAGGTCGGGCATGGCGGTACGCATCGCCACCGGCGCAGTGGATTGCCAGAGCCGCCCGCCGCGGTCGCGCACCAGGGTGGCGAAGGCCAGATCGTCGGTCAGCTGCTCCAGCAATGCAGTAAAGCCATCCCAGCTGCGCAGTTGTTCGGTACGCGCGGCGTAGCACATGCCATTGATGGTCAGCGGCGCTGCGAATGGCAGCCAGCCCAAGTACGTGAGCGCGGCATTGTTGTTGACGAACTGCGCCAACAGGCGCCCGGCCAGCGTGGCGCTGTCGCGGTAATACGGCAGTGCGGTGACCACATCTGCATGCGTGAGGTCCGACAATAGTTGCGACAGCGCATGGCCGCCGAGGTGCGCATCGTCGTCGAGAATCAGGCTGACAGGCGCATCGATGTGCGGCAGCGCGTAATCGAGTTTCCAGGCCTTGGGGTTGATGCCTGGTGGCGCCGCGGGCACGAGAATGCGCGCGATCCGCAGCTGCGGATATTGTGCAACGACAGCAGCGGCAGCGGCGTTTCCCGGGCCATCGTCGGCATCCAGCAACCAGACGAACTGCGCCTGCGGCAATGCCTGCGCGTTGGCAACAAGCACCTCTTGCAAATGCGCATCGCCACCAAGAATAGGCTGCAGGATCGCCACCTCGGCCGGCGTGGCAACGGCACGGCGCGCCGGCCTCGCGCGTTCGCCACGCATGACCCACAGCACGGCCGCCGTCTTGACCAGCAGCACGGCCAGATACAGCGCCGCCAGGATGGGAACGATCAGGTCCACTGCGCTGCCTGCCAGTGCACGAAGGCGTCCACGCCCTCGTCCAGGCCGACGCTGGGCGGGCCCAGATCGGCAAGCGTGCGGCGCGGATCGAAGGTCTTGGAATATGCGAACACGCCAACGCCGAAGCGCGTGATCGGCGGCTCGCCCCGCAGCCGCAGCCCGCGATACACCGCCTCCACCACGCTGGCCATGCGCAAGGCGGTGCCGATGCGCACCTCGCGCCGTGGCAACGGCAGCTGCAGGCGCGCCAGCACCTCCAACAACAACTGCTGCAGGTCCACCGGGTGTGCGTTGGTGAGATTGTAAGCAGCCTGCAACTGCGGCGCGGTGGCCGCGCGGTACAGGTAATCGCACAGCGTATCGATATAGATCAGGTCGCCGATCACCGGCTGGGTCTGACCGACGAAACGTGGCAATGCACCCTTGCGCGCGGCGGCGATCACGCGCGGAAACAGCACCGTGTCGCCGGGCCCGAATACCGCACGCGGGCGCAACACGCTCTTTTCCCCGGGATAGTCATCCAGCAACGTCTCGCCAAGATACTTGGTTTGTGCGTATGTATTGACGAACGCCGGGCCGATCGGGCTGTCTTCATCCAGGCCGTATTGATGCGCTTCGCGATAGAACACCGAACTGGAGGAGACATACAGCAGGCGCGGGCAGCCGTTGCGCTTGCAGAAGTCGATGAGGTTGGCGGTGGCCTGGACATTGTGCCGCTGAAACTGCGCACGCGTGCCCCACGGCGAGGCCAAGGCAGCTGCATGAATCACCACATCCGGTTGCCAGTCCAGCGAGAAGGCCTGGCTCAGATCGATGCGATGGTAGTTGGGCAGGTCGCTGGCGCGGCGGCCGATACCGTGAATCTCGACGCCCGGCTGCCCCTGAAAGCGCCGCAGGAATGCACCACCGACAAAACCGGACGCGCCGGTCACGAGAATGCGCAGGCTCATCGCCACTCCGGTTGATAACGGTCAAGACTCGGCTGGCAATGCGAAGGCAGGATGACCAGTTCCGGATGGGCGTGCGACAAGGCGTGCAAGCGATGCACGGTGTGCTGGAATGCGTGCCAGTCGTGCATCAGCAGACGCGTGGGCCAGGCCGGCCATTGCAGCGTGGCCCAGGTGGCCGAGGACCATACCGCGTCCGCACACAGCAACACCTCGCGGTCGTGCTGATCGCGTACCCACAGTCCCATCTGGCCGGGCACGTGCCCGGGTAGCGATACCGCGAGCACGCTGCCGTCCTCGAACAGATCGTAGGCCGGGCCGAGCCCCTGCCAGGCTCCAGTCAACGCGCGCTGCGGCGCCTGGTCGGCAAACTGCAGCCGCTGGTCGAAGTCGTCCGGCAGCAGCTGCGGCAGCAAGGCGCGGCGCAACCCACCCATGCGCGAACAGCTGCGCAGCTGCTGGTAATCCGCGCGCAGGCAGAGAAAGCGCGCATTGGGCAGATCGCGCAGGCCGCCGACATGGTCGGCGTGGAAGTGCGAAATCAGGCACCAGGCGATGTCATCCAGCGATACGCCACGTTTGTTCAACTGCGCGCCCAGGGTTTGGTCGGCGGGCAAGCTGACTGGCGTGGTCCAGCGGTACAGGCGCTCCGGCCAGGGATCGGTGGCACGAAAAAAATGCGCGGCATAGCCGGTGTCGTACAACAGCGCGCCACGCTGCGGATGCCGGATCAGCACGCTCAGTGCGGGGAATTCCACCGCATGCCAGTGACCATCTGCACGCACCATGCGTTCGCAATGGCGACAGTGGCCCACGCGCAGCAGCTCGAGCGACACGCGGACCGGCATCAGTAACGCAACACCATGCCGCCGATGGCAAGCCCTGCCCCGGTGCCGAGCAGCGCGACCAGATCGCCACGCTGCAGGCCCAGGTCGACGCGTGCGTGATGCAGCGCATGCGGCAACGACGCGGCGACCTGGTTACCCGTGTGTTGCAGGATGCGCACCACCTGTTCGGGGCGCAGTCCCAAGGTCTGCACCACATGATCCAGGCCGCCGCCGGAAGCCTGGTGCGGTACCAGGCAACGCAAGGCTGCGGTGGCGGTGCCGGCCTCGTGCAGCAGCTGTTCCCAGAACGCCGGCAGATGCCGCGCAGCGAAACGGTAGGCGCCGCGTCCGTCCATGCAGAACACGCGCGAGGCATCGGGCGCGCTGTCTTCGCCATGCGGGTAACGCGTGCCACCGCCGCGAATGCGGCACAGCTCGGCGCCATTGCCATAGCTGGACAGCCGGCTGGAGAGCAGCGCCGAGCCCTGCCCTGCGTCGCTGCGTCCAACGACCACTGCGGCTGCGCCATCGCCGAACAAGCCGGCCGTGGCCGGCGTCGCCGCATCCAGCCCGGCCGATGCGACTTCGCTGGAGACGATCAGCACGCGCTCGTAGCGACCTAGCGCCAGTGCGTTGGCCGCCATGTCCAGGGCCACCAGAAAACTGAGGCAGGTTGCATTGACGTCGAATGCGGGGATGCCCGAATCGCCGAGGCCGAGCGCGCGCTGGATCAGCACCGCCTGGCAGGGAATCGGCTGCTCCATGACGCTGCAGGCGGAGATCAGGCAATCGATCCGGCTGGCATCGAGCCCGGCGCTGGCCAAGGCCTGCTGTGCAGCGGCTGCCCCCATCGACGATGCGGTCTCGCCCTCGCCCACGTAATGGCGCGTCTCCACGCCCAGACGCGCGAACGTGGTTCCGGCCGGCAACTGCCAGCGCTCGTCCAACTGGTGCGATGTCACTTCCGTCGCCGGAACATGGCGCCCGGTGCCCAGGATGCGCAGCGGCAATGCGTTCAACGCGGAGCTCTCGAAACATGAAGGCGCGCAGCATACCGTGGCCGCATCGGCAGGCCCACCGCCGTGCATGCCGATACACCTTTAAGCGCATGCACCGCGAGGCACGCCGCGCAACAGCCGCCTGCCGCATCCATTGCATCTCTGCCAGCTGCTGTGCTCGTGCTCGGCATGACGCGCCAGGCGCACGCGGCGACATCGCATCAAGGCGCTTCCACCTCATAGCCCAGCGCTTGCAGGCGTGCCAGATAGCCATCCGGCGCGGTCAACCGGCTGATCGGCAACACCGCGAACGTGCTGCGATTGCGTTGCAGGGCAGCGGTGGCGATACCCAGCCAATGCTCGCGCATGCGCCGTTCCAGATCGTCGATGCCGCGTTTCCTTGCAGCACCGGAGCTGGCCATTGCGTCCATGCAGGCGGCCTGCGGATCTTCGCGCGGCAGCCTGCGCAAGGCCTCGACATCGCCCACCGACCAGGCATTGGCGCGCTCCACCATCGTCGGCAGGTCGCGCTCCACGGCCACCAGAATGCTGCGGAAACATGCGGTATCGTCCATTCCGCCGGCGCGGAACTCCTTGAGCGCCTGGCGCGGGTCCTTGATCTTGTAGTCCAGCGCGGTCGGTGTGGGTTTGATGCCGGCACGCTTGGCAGCGCGTTCCACCACTGGCCAAACCACCGGCGAACGGGCCAGGCCGGAGCGCTTGATCGCCGCCTGATACAACTCGCCGGCAGCCAGCATCGGGCGTTTGCGCTCAACGCCGCGGTCGCTGCCGAGATAGCGCGCCTTGGACACGCTCCAGCGCGCATACAGGTCGGCCGGCAAGATGTCGCGCAGCTCGCGCCCGTCTTCGTTCTTCATCGCTTTCATGGCCGACGGGAGCAAGGTCAGCTTGCCGAAGAATCCCATGTCCGCATCTACCTGCACGGTTGGCGCTGCCAGCACCTGCTGGGACTGGCCGATGATGGTTTCCACTTCGGTCGACTGCCACTGCAGCCGCTTCGGCAAGGGCGACAAGGTACCCAGGATCCACAACACATGATCGCCCTTGCTGACCTTCCACAAGCCCGGCCCGGGCTGCACGCCGCGCACGACCATGGCCTCCAGATCCACCACTGCTGGTGCCGGCGTCGCCAACTTGGGCGGCACGGCTTCCCCGGCGGTCGCCAGCAGCGACACCAGCATCAAACCCATTCCCCATCCCGCGACCTTGCGTTGCATGGTGTCTTGCCCCCTGTTTGAGGCGGACAGTACGCCAAGCCGGCAGCAGCCGCGTTAGGGAAGCGTTCGGACGCGCAAACGCGGTCGATGATCAGCGTGGCAGCAGCGTCGCCAGGCGTGCAGCCAGCGGCGAGGCCTTGTCGAGCAACGCAAAGCCTTCCCAGACGAATCCCGGCGATACCGTGCAGCCCGCCAGGGTGAAATCGCCGAGCGAACGCGCCGCTTGCCAGCAGCCTGCCGGCACCACATGCATCGGCTCGCCGCGTTCGGCGGCATCCACGATCACACGCTGCACTTGCTCGGTACAGGTGTCATAGATCAGCAGTTCCAAGGCATCGCCCAGCTGCCAATGCCAGGTTTCTTCCGCATCCACGCGGTGCCACGCACTGCATTCGCCGGCACTCAGCAAAAAACGGATGGCGGTCATTGCCGGGCGGGTCTGGCCGTTGTCGGTCACCTGACGCGCAGAGGCATGGATGCGGCGGTAGTGCCCGCCTTCCGGATGCGGGGCGAGGTCCAGCGAGCGGATCAGGGCGGCGGCGGTCGGATGCATGCAGGCATGCTAGGCCAGACACGCCTGCGCTGCATCAGGGCAGCTGCTTTCCCGCGCGCAAGCAGGTGCGGAAGAACACCAACAAATCCCAGCTATAGCGCTTGAGCAAACGGCGTGGCTCGTTGAGCAGCCGATACATCCACTCCATGTGCAGGCCTCGCACCCACTCGGGCGCACGCTTTGCGGTACCGGACAAGAAATCGAGCAATGCGCCCACCCCGAACACCAGCGGCACGCTCAGCGCATGGCTGTGGTCCAGGATCCAGCGCTCCTGCAGCGGATTGCCGAACGCCACCAGCAGCACATCGGCACCGGAGCGATTGATGCGCTCGGCCAGGCCCTCGCCCGCCGCCGCAAATTCGCCATAACCATCGCACATGCCGACCACCTGCTGCCCCAAGGTCCCGGTCAGCGTCGCCGCAGCGGTCTTGCCCACACCCGGACGGCCGCCCAGCAGAAAGAATTTCAGCGGTTGCGCACTCTCACGGCACAGATACGGAATCAGGTCGGTGCCATTGAGGTTGCCGGCAAAGCGGCGGCCGTGGATCAGCCGCGCAGCCAGATCCATGCCGATCCCGTCGTTGACGATGCGCACGCTGGGCTCGCGCATGCGCGTCCGCAGCGCCTGGCATTGCACGATGAAATTGGTATTGGCAAAGAACACCCGTCGCGGCTGACGGGCGGCCAGCGCGTGGAATAGATCCAACGCAAAGGCTTCCTGCGTGGTGGACAGGACCGGAAAGCCGCCCAACGGAATCACCACACCCGGCGGCGTGGTTCCGCTGGCAATCCCCGTTGTTTCCACATCCACGCGCTGGCCCTGCATCATCGAATCACCAAAGGTCGTAAGGGAAGGCAGCCAACAGCCCGGCCTGCAGCTTTTCCAGATCGAAATCGCCGTTGCCGCCCAGTTGCAGACACTCCTCCACGCTGTTGCCGGAATGCCATTGCATACGCCCGGTGCCGTTGTAGTAGTCGTCGTACTTGAAGCGATCTTCGCCATTGCCCCAATCCAGATACACCGCCGGGATTCCATAGGCTTCGGCAAGGATCAGGCCGTGCAGCGAGCTGCTGATCACCAACTCGGCGCCAAGCAACGCGCTCATGAAGGTTGCGGGCTTGACGTTGGGAAAGACCAAGTGATCCTTGTACGCGCTGTACTTTTCAACCGGCTCGTTGAAGTGCGGAACGATGGCGAACGGGCGCTTGTTGATCGCACCGAGCGCATCGGCCGGGAAGAACATCGGCGTCAGCAGCCCGGGATCGCCATACACTTCCGGCACTGCGATGCCGCGATCGAGCAGAAATTTGCGCGTCTTCGGCCCACGCACTGCACGGACATCGAGCGTACTGAAGGTGTTGCGCTCGGCAGGAATCTTGCCGTTGATGCCACTACCCCAGACGGTATCGCCGTCTTTGGCGAAGTGCAGTACCGAACCGATCGCGATCAGCTTCTTGCTCAGATCCTGCTTTTCGATCAGCGTCTTGTCCTGCAGGGACAGCACGCAGGAGACGATCACCTTGGACAGGTGATCTCCCATATTCACGCCAGCGTTCTTGGGCTGCCACCAGAACAGCGCACGACGTTCTGCATGTTCTATCCACTTCTGCAGCAAGGCGTTGGCCATAACGTGTGAGTCTCCTAAAGAAAAAAATGTGCGCGCATTAATGCGAGAGCGCAGCCTCCGACGAGGCATGCACCGCTGCGCTTTGCTGTGGATACAAACGGGTTTCCGGATACGCACTGGGATCCAGCACGCGATCGGTGGTGTCGGACCAATTCAGGCACTGGCGATAACGCACGCGCGGTGCTTCCAGGGCGCGGCCGATTGCTGCAACGACAGAATCGGCGTTCCCCGGAGTGTAGCCGAACCGCGACTGATACGGCCCCACCACGGCGTTCGGACACACCGCAGGCAAGCCGAAAAAGTCGTATTGCAGCAACTTCATCGAACTGTCGGCCAGGTAGACCGGCACTTGCTCGGAGGCATACGGCGCAATCCCGAACCGCGCGTGCTTGATATAGCCAATGGTCTCGGCGTGTTTCATCTCGCCATAGACCACCACGTTATCGCCGTAGCCCGGATGCCGGCCCATGCCCGAACCGATCACATGAAACGTCACCTGCGGGAACGCCTTGCTGGCAACGACGAAGAATTCCGGATCGAACAACATCGAACCGACCGCAACTGCGTGAATGCCCTCACCGTACGGCGACGGGTCGCCGAGTTGATCCAGGTTGTGATCCACGCCATGGCCAACGTGATAGACATTGTCGCGGCTGGCGATCTCCTCTGCCATTGCCGGCGATACCAGTGCAATCACATCGAGCTTGGGCGCCACGCGGTCGAACTCGCGTTCGATATACGACGCAACATTGATCGTGCTCAATCCGTCCGACGCGCGATAGACCAGCTTGGCTGCAGGATTGACGCGCTTGGCCAGCTCGATGAAAGCGACCGCAATGCCGCTTTCGAACACGATCACATCCGCCTCGCGCATCCAGTCGAGCAACTGGCGCGGCGGATGCGCAGCATACCAACGGAACATCGCATCCTCGACCGACCGCAACCATGGACGACGCGTATTGAACGGATGCACCGTCGTGCGCCACAGGTAGCAGTCGACGCCCTTGTGCGAGACGACCTTGTTCGCGGTTTCGTCGAGCGGCAGCCGCATATCGCCCTTCATGCGCGACAACCGGCTGTAACGCAGCGAGAAGAACCGCGTGGTCCCGCGCAACGCCAGTTGATCGGTGATGAAGTGGATATTGGCGCGCCGCGGCGTGCGGTAATCGTGGGCGGACAAGACCAGATAGCAAGGCCGGCGGATGCCGGAAGCGGCGGCGGGTGTGTCGCTCATGGGCCGTGTCCTATGAATGAGTGAGAGAAAGCATGACCGACTGCAGGCGAAGACAATGTCGACTCATCGACGTGCCTTGGCCTGCGTCAGCAGCTTGCGGATGTTGATGATGGCAATCACATCGCGACGGAATGCCGGCCAGATCGCCAAGGCAAGCAGGCAAACGGCAAGCATCGTCACTGCGCCGACAGCCAGTTGCTCCCACAGCGGGCCGCCAACCGTCATGGAGGCGTAATACGCACAGCCACCTGCCACGCCGTAGGCGACCATGGCGCGCAGTGCATTGGTGAACAGGGCTCCGACCGGCGCGTCTGAAATCTTGCCGATCCACAGCAGCGACAGCGGCCAGGTCAACAACAGACCGAACGAATAGCCGATCGCCACCCCCATTGCGCCCCAGCGCGAGCCGATGAAGATGCAGGCAATCAGCAGGACGCGACTGACCAGCGAATACACCAGCTGCGCGCGCATCAGTCCCCGCGCAAGGAACACCCAATACGTTGCATAAGCGGCCGTCTGGAAGATACCGCCCAGTGTCAGCACCTGGAACAGCGGCACCGCCTCACGCCACTGCTCGCCCAGCACCAGCACAATCAGCGGCATCGCCAGCGCGCAGGCGAACGCAAACAGCGCAAAGATCAGGTGCACCATCACGGTCTGCCCGCGCAACAGGAAGGCACTGAAGCGCTCGCGGTCGTCCTGCAGCTGCGACAACACCGGCAGCGCCACGCTGGTGGCAGGCGCATTGATCTGGTTCAACGGCATCATCAACAACTGGAATGCGCGGTTGTACAAGCCCAGCGCGTCCGGTCCGGTCCGCCAACCGATGATGACCTGGCCCACGTTGCGACTGGCATACCCCAGCAACTGCGCCGCCATCAGGTTCCAGCCGAAACTCATGAAATCGCGCATCGGTGCAGAACGCTGGTAGCCACCCGGCAACCAGCGCGCGCAGCTGGCGGCGATGATGAAATTGACGCCGGCCTGCACCACCTGCTGTACCACCAGCGCCCAGTAGCCCCAGCCCAGCAGCGCAGCAGCAACCGCTGCGCCCAGACCGAGCACCTGCGAGCCCACATCGCTCAGCGCCACCTGCCCGAAGCGCAGCCCGCGGCTCAGATGCGCGCGGTACTGCGTGGTCATGCCGTTGATCAGGAAGGTGACCGCCAGCGCCTGGGAAATCGTCACCAGGGCCGGCTCCTTGTAGAAGTTCGCAATCAGATGCGCCGAGGCGAACACCACCAGCGACAGCAGCAGGCCAATGCCGCTGTTGATCCAGAACAGGTTGTCGCGCTGCTCGCGACTCACTTGCTTGGCTTGCACAGCCGCGGCCGACAGACCGAAATCGCGCAGGATCTCGGCGGCGCCGACGATGGCGGTCACCATCGCCATCAGACCGTAGTCGTAGGGCGTCAGCAAGCGCGCCAACAGGATGATGCCGCCGAACTGCACCACCATCTTGGCCGACTGCCCCAGCATGGTCACCGCTGCGCCGCCGGCAGCGCGCGACCCCAGGCTGCGCTGTGGCGGTGGCGGCGGTGTGGAAGATGTCATCGTAGGTGTCTCTGCGGTCACAGCGCGGCGTCTCCATCCTTGCCCAACGCTTCCAGATAGGTGCGGTAATGCAACTGCCCGATCCGCGGCCAGTCGCGCTGCGACAGATCCGGTGCCGGGCCGCGTGGCGCAGCACGCACCTTGTCCAGCATGCCGGTCAGCAGCGCGGCATCGAACTCGCCTTTATACAGGAACACCCAACCGGGGCCGACTTCCTCGGCGATGGCCGCGTTGGATTCGCTCCACGGCGCCAGCACCGGGCGCGCCAGCGACAACGCCAGCAGCAAGGTGCCGGAGTTATGCATCTGCCGATACGGCAACACCACCAGTTCGGCCGCGCTGACTTCGCGCGCCAGCACCGGCTCTTCCACGTAGGCCAGCAATGCGCTGATCCGCGGATCCTGCGCGCAGGCGTCCTCCACCAAGCTGCGCATCTGCGGCGTGGCCGGGTTGCCGACGATACGCAGGTTGAGACGCGCATCGTCGACCTCGCGCATGACCTCGATCAAGGTTTCCACGCCTTTGTACGGGCGGATCAGACCGAAGTGCAGCAGCCGTCCGGGCACCGTGTTGCCCTGCTCCATGGTCGCGAACCAGTCGCGATAATGGCCGTGCAGAATCGTATCGGTGAACGGCGGACGTGGCGGCGTGGTCGCATTGATGCGAATCCAGCGCCGCGTCAGCCGGTCGATCCAGCGCAGCAGGCTACGTTCGCGCCAGCCGCGGTCCTCATGCGGCGCAAGATTGTGCAAGGTGCGCACCACCGGCGTGCCGGTCAGCTGCAGCTTGAGCAACAACAACGCAGCGCAGGCCTGCTTGGCCAACGTGCCGGCAGCGGTCGGATGGCGCAGCAGGTATTCGGGCCAATGCAGATGCAACACGTCGTAACGCGACAGCAATGCATCGCGCATCGAAAAGAAGCGCGGATGCACTGCGGCAGGCAGCGCGTCGTAGAGCTGAGTCAGGTACGGATTGGTGTTGGCATTGGGCTTTTCAGTGGAAAACAGCACCGTCACCTGCGGCTGCGTTGCCGCATGCGTCATTGACGCAGGAGCAAGCGCGCTCATCGCACAGCCTCCTGCACGCGCGGAATGCCCAACGCATCGTGGTATTCGTCGACGTAGCGCCCGACCACATGCTTCCAGTCATAGCGGCTCACATAGGCCATGGACGCCGCGCGACGGGTGTCGAAATCGCTGTCGGACTGCAACGCAAGCGCCTGCACCTGATCTGCCGCCGCTTCGATTCTGTCGCGGCTGACGATCACGCCCTGCCCCGATTCGCTGGCGAGCCGCACGAATGGCGGGATATCGCTGAGGATCGGAATCAAGCCCGCACTCATTGCCTCCACTGCCGCGATACCAAAGCCTTCATGCCGCGACAGGCACACGAAGAACTGCGCCTGCTGCATCAATGCACGCAATTGCTCCTGCGAGGGCGACATGCTCAGCTGCACCTTCTCCTGCAGCCCGCGTTGGGCAATTGCCTTGCGCAGATCCGCTTCGTTCAGATCGTACTCGCGGCCGGCAATGATCAGCCGCCAGTGCGGGTCGCGCTTGAGCGCTGCCTGCAACAGCTCCAGGGTTTCGATCAGCCCCTTGTTGACCGACCACCGGCCGAAATACAGCATGGTCCGGCCGGGCGCGGTCGCTCCCTGCCCTGCATATTTCTCTACATCCACCCCGTTTTCGATCACCCGCAGCCGCGCCGGTGCCACCACCTTGGCGAACAGATCGCCATCGTTTTCGCTGGTGGCGATCACCCGTGCATAGGCCAGCGCCGAGGTGCGCGTGAGCGTCTGGAACCACAGCTGCTTCATGCGCGATGCGTAGGCGGTATGGAAAAAACCGCCGTGCGTGGACACCACCATCGGCTTGCCGTGCAGCGGCTTGGTCAATGCCAGATAGTCGTAAAAAAAATCGATGCCATGCAGATGCACAACGTCGGCCGAACGAATCGCACCGAGCACCGAGGGCGCCAGCGGGTAGCGCGACGAGCCGCGATAGCCAATCCGCCGGATCGGCAGCCCTTGGTGCGTGTCCTGCGCCGCAAGCGGCGTACCGGGATTAGTAAACACACGATCCAGCGTCACGATCTCGACCGTATCGGCGCTCGTGGCCTGATGTTGGCGGGCAACATTGAGAACGACCTCTTCCATGCCCCCGATCGAAGGATGGAATTGGCGGACGACATGCACCACTTTCATTACGCCACTCTCCTTTGCCAGCGGCGCGCACTCAGTTGCTGCGACGGCTGATTCTGAAAACTCGTCATTTGCGTTTCAACCCCAACATCCACGGTGCGATCGGCACCAGCACCGCGCGCATCGGCACGCTTACAGCAATCGCGAACGCGCTCAGCCCCAACGCCCAGGCAGGTGTACCGATTGCGCTACGTGCGATCAGGCCCGTACGCGCCACCACGCTGGTGGCCACCAAAAAAACCAGGGTATGCGTGCACAGAATCAGCAAGGTATTGCTACCGATCCATTGCACCCAGCGCAGACGCCGAATGAAATAAGCGACGCAAAACGTCATCGCCGTCCCGAGCAGACTGGCCAGCAGGAAGACGGCCGCCGACTGCCCGAACTGCAGGTTGTTCACGTCCACCTGCCCGTTCCATCCCGCCAGCCACCACCACAGTGCAGCCAACGGCAACAAGGCAAGCGCCCACACCTGCGCGCGCAATGATCGCAACGCATCGGCAAAGCGCGATAGCCAACCGCCGACTGCAATGAAAAACAGCGCCACCGGCAGCACATCCAGCGCGAGCGGCAAGCGCTGCTGCAGCGAAGGGAACCAGCCCGCCCACGCCAACGCGATCGGCAGGCTGATCGCCGCCACTGCGGCCGCACTCAATCGCGCACGCAACCCAATGTAGGCCAGCGTCGTGACAAAGAGCGCTGGCAGAAACCACAGCGCCGGAAGCACATACAGGCGTGACCCGTTGGCCCACAGCAATCCCGTCAGCGGGTGCCACCACGGGCGCGTCTGCGGATGACCTGCATGCCCATCGATCGCAGCAGTCAACAACCACAGCGCATAGGCCACCATGAAAAAAGCGAGATACGGCACCAACAGCGTGCGCGCCAGCTTCGCGACGGATGCCCCCGTCAATGCCCGATGCCCGAATCGCTCGCCAACCCAACCCGACAACACGAAAAACAGCGGCACATGGAAGCTGTAGGCGAATAGCTTGTACGCTGCCGGCATGCCGCTGGCATGGCCCAGCACCACCAGCGCGATGGCCAACGCTTTGGCGGCGTCGATCTGCCAGTCACGCGTCGGCGCACGTGCCGTTCTGGCGTCCGCCAAGTGATGCGCACGCGCAGCGTGCGGTGAAGAGGATGTGCTTGTCATGCCAAGGCGCCGCTCATGCCGCCACCCGGCGCGCGCCCAGCGCCCAGCGCCCACGGAGCGAAGCGCATCAGGATCCAACGCAGCGGCACGCTGGCGGCCAATGCGAACAGCGTGACAAAGACCGCCCAACCCAGCCCCGGACGCGCCCCACCGAATCCACCAGCCAAGGCAGCAACACCGGAGAGCACGAAGAACACCAACATATGCGTACAAAGAATCAGCAAGGTATTGCGGCCGATCCACTGCAGCCACGCCCAGCTCTGTACCAGCCGCGCCGCGCAGATCACCATCAACGAACCAAGCAACGCGCTAACCAGGAACAGCGCGTGGTTACTTCCGAATTCGAGCATGTTGACGTCGATTCGCCCATTGGCGACAGCCAGCCAGGCCACCGCCAATCCCAACACGACCGTCGCCAGGGCGCTGCCGGCCAAGGATGTCGGCAGGCGTGCCGAAACGTGGATCAGCAAGGCGCCCAATGCGTAAAAGCACAGCGACACCGGTAGCACATCCAAACCGAAAAAAATCCGCACGTGCTGTGTCGGAAACCAGTTCATCCAGAACCACGCCACGATCAATGCCAGCCCCGCGATCAGGATCGGCGCCAGCAGGCGGCGCAAGACCATGTAACTCACAACGGTCACCAACATGACGGGCAAGAACCACAGCGGAGGCTGCACATACAGGTCCGGGCCGATACCGGTGAACATCGCCACGATCGGTTCCCACCACGGGTGACTTCCCCAGCGCGCAGCCTTTTCTCCGATATTGCGGGTCAACAGCCAATAGGCATAGCCAAGCAGATAGAACGTGACGTACGGCAGCAGCAAGCTGCGTACATGCCTGCCGACTGAGCGCCTGTCCAGCCCAGTCGTGGTCGACGCATAACCCGCTGCCAACCAGCCGGATACCAGGAAAAACAGCGGCACATGGAAGCTATAGGCGAACAAGGTCATGCCATGTGGGACGCCCTTGGCATGACAGAACACCACCAACAGGATCGCAATGGCCTTGGTGGCGTCGATGCGCGGGTCGCGGACGCGACCGCCTGTTGCAACCTGCGCGTCGGCGGCCGGCAAAGCCGACCGCGATGCCGGCATTGCCGACACGCTCATCGTGCTGCTCCCGCAGGCAATGGCAACTGCGCGCCATCTGCCGTTGGATCGTCCTTGATCAAGGCGGTTTGCGCGCCGGACGCAGACCAGGTCGGCAGCATGTGCCACATGCAACCGCAGACAAACCACCACAATGCCGATGTCTTGATCGAGAAGTAACCGTTGGAGACAAGCAGGCTCAAGGCGAACGCAAAGATCGCCAGGTTCTTGAACAGCTGCCCTTCCTTGCTCGGCATCAGCAGCAGGAACGAATAGGCCAGCAGGAAGGCCAGCACGCCCACGATCGATTGCGATGCGATGAAGTACGAAATGCCACTATCGAAGTAACGATACGCCTGCGCAAAATCCAGGCCCATCCAGGATTCGAACGACAGGTTATTCATCGAATAAACGGTGAAGAACACGCGCCCCATCGTGGTGTCCTGGTATGCGGTGATGCCCGTGACCCAGACCAGCAGCCATGCGCTCATGATCACCAGCAGGAACACCAGGAAGGCCAGCCGCTGATCCAACCGTTTCAATAGCGGCGTCAGCAGCACCATCAAGACACAGGTACCCGCCGCCAATCGTCCGTCTGAGGCCACGATCATGAAACCGATCAACCCCACCGACAGGATCAGCGCCGCCGGCCGCATCCAACGCCAGAACACCAGCACGATCGCGGTGAAGAAGCAGATGTAATTACCCATCGTCACCGGCTCGATGAACATCGAAGAGGCGCGCGGCAGATTGGAACCCGGCAGGAAGTTACGCTCGCCCGGCCGTGTTGCGCTGACGAACAGATTACTGTCTTCGTTCCAAAAGCCTTCGGCGCTCATGCCGCGCGCGTTGACGAAGAAGCTCTTCGGATTAATCAGATCGCCGTATTTGACTGGCATCGCCAGCTCGAATGCGGCAACCAGTGAGACGATGATGGTCATGCGGATGAACAGCTTGGGCACCGAGCCCGTGTAGGCAGAGCCAAGCACGACGAAGGCGAACACCACCAGCGCGTCGCGGAAGAACTTGGGGTCGATCTGCCAGTTCACCAAAAACCGCACGAACATCAGCGTAACGATCAACCCGAGCCCGCTGACGATCAGGGCAATGCGTTTGCGGCTCAACGAACCCATGCCAAGCAGGAAGCACGCCGCGTAGACCATGAATTCGACCGCGTAGGTGATTACCGGTCGCACGGTGAACACGTTCGCGTTGATGAACGCCAGCACCAGGTTATAGCCCACGCCGACCAGCAACGTGAGCTCGATCAGCAGGTTATGCCAGCGCACGCGAGTTTCCTCGCTCATTCGAATCAGCATGCAGATGCCCGCTTGAAAGGAGCGGCTGCAATGCAGCCGCCCGCGGCGCCGAACGCGCCTGCTCGCACGCTCCCCACCATCATCAGTACGCGGTCTTCTGTCCGAGCACGCGCACAGCGGTCAGCACGATGATGCGGATGTCCAGCCACAACGACCAACGGCGGATGTAATCGAGGTCGTACTGGATACGCTTCTTCATCGTCCGCAGTTCCGGGGTTTCGCCACGGAAGCCGTTCACCTGCGCCCAACCGGTGATGCCAGGCTTGACGTAGTGACGCTGCATGTAGTGGTTGATCAGCTTTTCGTAGTGCGTGTTGTGCTGCGCAGCGTGCGGGCGCGGCCCGACGATCGACATGCTGCCACCCAGCACGTTGAAGATCTGCGGCAATTCGTCCAAGCTGCTACGACGCAGGAATGCACCGAAACGGGTAATACGTGCGTCATTCTTGGTCGCCTGCTGGATCGTCGTGCCATGGTCGTCGTGCACACGCATCGAGCGGAACTTGAACATGTAGAACTCGCGGCCACCCAGGCCATGACGGCGCTGGCGGAAGAACACCGGGCCGGGCGAGCTCAACTTGACGCCCACGGCAATGGCGGCCATCAGCGGCCACAGGCCAAGCAGCGCGATCACGGCCAGGATCTTGTCCTGCAACGCCTTGGCCACCACGAAATAATTGTCGCGGTCCACCCCGCCCTGGCGCAGATTGATCACCGGCACGTTGCCGATCTGTTCGCCAGACTGATTGAGCAGACCGAAATCGAACAGGTCAGGCACCAGCTTGACGTTGATCGGATAACGATCCAGGCGCTGCAACAGCTGCTTGATGTGGTCGCGTTCGCCCAGCGGCAGCGAGATCCACACCTGCTCGACCTGGTTTTCCTTCAGATAATCGATCAACGCGTCCGGCTCGCCCAGGCACGGCAATGACTGACGCTGTTCGGTCACGGCAATGTCGTAAGGAGTGCGAAAATAACCGACCAGGTTCATGCCGACCCACGAGTTACGGCTCAGGTAGTGGTTGATTTTCATCACCGGGTGACGCAGTCCCACCACCACCACGCGTTGCACGTCCACGCCCTGGGTACGCAGATGGTTGAGGAAGCCGCGCAGCACCGTGCGTGCCGCCACCAGCGAGGCCAGGCCACCGACGAACCACAAGCCGATCCAACCGCGCGACACCTGCTCGCCCACCTGCACGATCAGCGCATGCACGGCAAACAGCGCGAACACACCGCCGAATGCGCCGCCCAGCACCATCAGTTCGCTCAACAGTCCACGGCCGCGCCAGCTGCGGTACAACGGGAACAACGCAAAGCAGATCACCGAGTACAGCAGCGTGGTGGCGATCGCCAGCCGATACGGCGCGGCCGGCACCCAGGAGCCAAACACGATGCGATAAGCGACCAGACCGGACACCACAACCATGGTCAGGTCGAAGACGCGCAGAACCAGATCGGCCGCAGCCGAATATTTGGACAACAATCGCGGCGAGGAAGTCGTGTAAGTCGCGCTACTCAAGTCTGCCAAAAGCATGGGGATGTCCTCCAAACTCGATACGACGCATGCGGGGGAACATACGAATCGCACGCGAGCTTTCAATCATCTCCGCCAAGCGATCACCGCGGTAGAACCTACCGACCCCAGATCACTCGACAGCCCTTTGTTTCAACAGAGACAAACTTTCAAACGAAGGAGCCCGAAACATACGGGATCCCACCTTTTCCACGCTGAATCAGTTGTCACTTTAATTAACCATCGTTTTGCAACATCACGATGTCAGTTCGGCCGCGTTTCCTGCACATTGACGCGCAGGAAGTACCGCACCAGAGCCACGGCCAAACCTAGGAATACGCCAAAGATCAGGCCCAACGCGAGGTTCAATTTCAGTTTCGGCGAAGTCTTCGACGTAGGCACATCTGCGGTATCGACGATGGTCACGTTGTTGGCGCCGACATTGCCCGCCACACCGATTTCCTTGTAGCGCTGAAGCAGCGCATCGTAGAGCTGACGGTTGGTGTCGACGTCGCGCTTGAGCATGTTGTAACGAATGCTGCGGCTCTGCAGATCCAGCTCGTTGTTCCGCAAGCCGGCGATGCGCTCGTTGAGCAACTGCTCCTGATGCACCGACGCATCGTAGGTCGCCTTCAGCGACTGGCGCACGTTGATGACCTCGCCATTGATCTGCCGGCGCGACTCTTCGATTTGCGCCTTCAGACGCTGCATTTCCGGATAGTCCGGCTTGAAGGTCGACAGCTTCTGCTGGTACTCGGTGGTGAGACGCACCTGCTCGCTCCGCAGGCTCTGGATCAACGGACTGCTGAGCACCTGAGGCAACGACATGCCATCGCCACTGGATGCCTGACGCCAGGCGGCCTCGGCCTTGATACGGGCGTCCTGCGCAGAAGCCAGCAAGGCGTTGAGATCGGTCAGGTTCTGCGCCGGCAACGAGGGCTTGTCGTCGCCCACCGACACAATCTGCTCGTCGGTGGAGTATGCGACCAGCGACTTCTCCGAATCTTCGACCTTGCTGCGCAACTGCTCCAGTCGCTCGGCAAGGAACTTGGTCGCGAACGAGGACGCCTTCATGCGGCGTTCCTGCGTACTGATGATGAACATCTTCGCGTAAGTGTTGGCGATCTTGGCCGACAGCACGGGGTCCGGCGAATCGTAGTTGACGTAGACCAGGCGCGAATTGAGGATGGGTTCGACCACCAGGCCGGCCAGCAACGTATCGGTGAGGCTGCGCTCGATGATCGCCTGACGCGAATCAACCGATTTGCCTGCTTCGGGATTCTTCGCTGCGGCCTTCTCCAGTGCCTCGTCCACCTGGTCCTTGAACGCCGGCTCCTTGTCGAGCTTGGCTTCGCGGATCACTGCACGTGCCAGTGAACGGCTCTGCAGCAGCTGATACTGGGTCTGGTAGAAATCGCGATCCTGCGGCGACTCCACCGGCATCAGGTTGTCGACGTTCACCACGTTCAGCGAATCGCGTTCGATCTGCAGCGTGCTGGTCGCGCGGTACTTCTCCGGCATCAGCAGCGTGATGGCCAGCGCCAGCAGCAATGCGCCCAGTGCGATTGCGATAATCAACCAACGCTGCGACACCAGGGCGCGCCAGTAGTCGAGCAACCCCACATCGGCGAGTTCGAGATGCCCGTGACGCTGCGACGAAGAGGAACGATTGTCGGAATTCATGCTCATCGGTAAGCGCGCCACACCATCACAAGAGGAGTCAGTTCCAGCATGGTGCGCAACCACACGCGCGCATCCGAGCGGTACACCACCACGATGTCGCCGCCGTAAATCTCAGGATCGGGGTTGGTTCCCTTCTCGATTTCGGTCAGGTCGAACCGCGCGAGCATCTTTTGCCCATTGACCATGCGGAACACGATGACATTGCCGCGGCTGGCGACCGTGCTCACGCCCTTGGCCTGCGCGATGGCTTGCTGCAAGGTCAGGTTGGCCCCGATCACCGGATAAATGCCCGGCTCGTCGACCGCTCCGGTCACGGTGACGCGACGGCCGTTGGATTCCTGCACGAACACCGACACCTGCGGATTTTGCAGGTAGCCGTTGCGGTACCGGTCGGCCACCATCTTTTCCAGCTCGCCGACGCCCATGCCGGCCGCATTTACGTCGCCGATAAGCGGCAACGAAATGTGGCCGTTCTGATCGATACGGACCTGCCGTTCCAGATCGTCGATCTGGAACACCTTGACCAGCAGCAGGTCGCCTGGCGAGAGCCGATACTCGGGCTGCACTGCGGACATTGCGAGCGGGTCAGGCAGTGGCAACGAGGTCGCCATGTCCTTACCGGTGCTGCAAGCGCCCAGTGTTATCGAGCAGATCAACGCCAGGCTGAGCGCTTGGCAAAATCGTCCGATCAGTTTCTTCATGCGTGTGGCTGGCTGCCTCGGTTGGGTGGGACAGGAGCTCGCGCAGCATTCAACCGGCCAAACACGCCAGCACGAACGTACGACAGAGGGTTCATCCCGGGACATCGGGATCACGACAGGTAAGGCGTGTTGCACTGCACTATGGCACAGAAAAATCGCACCGCAAGAGACCGCACGCCATTTTTTTGACAGCGTTGGCCTATTGATTCAAGTTCGTCGATATCGCGTTAACGAACCGTGATCCACGTTTGAATCTGGAGAAAATGTTTCGGAGTGTTTTCGGACACTTAGCACCATTGCGTGATCCAAGTCCATAGCGAACCGGACCGCAAAAAGCCGGCGCTAGTGCGCCGTTCATGCTGCATCGCGATATGCCGATATGCGTATTCGCCCAGGCCGTCGCGGACACAAAAATGCAATGTTGCGACGCAACAAAAAAGCCCATGACCTGACGTCATGGGCTCGTTGTTTGGTCGGGGTAGCCGGATTCGAACCGACGACCACTAGTCCCCCAGACTAGTGCGCTACCAGGCTGCGCTATACCCCGAAGATGCTGCGCTCCGCCGCGAGGGCGGCCTGCGATTATAGCGGCTTTGTGAAACGTTTTCCTAGCGGCGCAGCAGTTGCAGGACTTCTTCCAGCTCCATCCGCACCTGCTTGATGATCTGATTGCTCAGCGCCGACTCGCTCTTGGCGCCATCGCCCTCCAGACGCAAGCGCGCACCGCCGATGGTATAGCCCTGTTCGTACAGCAACCCGCGGATCTGACGCACCATCAGCACGTCATGTCGCTGGTAGTAGCGCCGGTTCCCGCGCCGCTTGACCGGCTCCAGGCTGGGAAACTCGGTTTCCCAATAGCGCAGCACATGCGGCTTGACGTCGCATAGCTCGCTGACCTCACCAATGGTGAAATAGCGCTTGGCCGGGATCGGCGGTAGCTCGCGATTACTGCCCGGATCCAGCATAAGCCTCCACCCGTTCCTTGAGTTTTTGGCCGGGGCGGAACGTCACCACCGTCCGTGCCGAGATCGGAATTTCTTCGCCGGTCTTGGGATTGCGACCGGGCCGTTGGTTCTTTCGCCGCAGATCGAAGTTGCCGAAACCCGACAGCTTCACCTGACGGCCCTGCTCCAGCGCATCGCGCAGCACATCGAAGAACGCGTCGACAAATTCCTTTGCCTCACGCTTGTTCAGACCGACCTCGTCGAACAGACGTTCGGCCATCTCCGCTTTCGTCAATGCCATGCCAATCCCCTGGTTACCGCCTCAACTCCGGATCCGGGCGCGATGCTCGCGCTCGATCACGGCCACCACGTCGGTGACGACCGCATCGACGTCCCGGTCGGTGAGAGTGCGCGAGTTATCCTGCAAAATCAAGCCCATAGCCAGACTCTTGAAACCTGGCTCGACCCCCTGCCCGACATAGCGGTCGAACAATTGCACCTCACGCAACAATGGCCCGACCGTAGTGCGCACGCTGGCCGACACTGCCGCCCAGCTCACCTCGTCGGGCACCAGGAAGGCCAGATCGCGGCGCACCGAGGGGAACCGCGACAGCTCGCCGGCGCGCGGCAGGGCCCGCTGGACCAAGGGCATCAGCTGCAACTCGAACGCGATCACGTCCACGTCGATGTCCAGCGCCTTGGCCAGACGCGGATGTACCTGCCCGATCCAGCCGATACAGACGCCGTTGCGATAGATATCGGCCGACCGGCCCGGGTGTCCGAACGGCTGCGTCGACGGCTGGAACTCCAGCTGCGCGCCGCTGGCCGCAGCCAGCGCCATCAAGTCGCCCTTCAAATCGTGGAAATCCACCTTGCGCGCTGGCTCGCCCCACTGCAGCGCCAGCGCATCGCCGCACACCGCCGCGGCAACGTGCTGCGATTCTCCGGGTGCCGCACCGGCATCGGCCGCAGCTGCGAACACCTTGCCCAGCTCGAACAAGCGCACCCGCCCAGCCTGGCGTGCAGCATTGCGGCCCAACGTGGCGACCAGGCCCGGCAACAGGCGCAGACGCATGATCGCCAACTCCGCACTGAGCGGGTTGGCCAGCGGCACCAGGCCTTCGGTAAGCTGCCAACGCTCCAGCAAGGCTGCATCGACGAAGGCGTAATTGATGGTTTCCTGCAGCTCGCGCGCCACCAGCTGGCGCCGCACGCTGAGCTCGTCCAGCTGGGTTTCGCTCGGCATTGCGATGCGACTGGCGCCACCAGGCAGCGTGGTCGGCACCCGGTCGTACCCGTGGATACGCGCCAGCTCTTCAATAAGATCTTCTTCGATGGCGATGTCGAAGCGACGGCTCGGGGCCATCACCTCCCAGCCTTCGGCAACCGCTTCGACGTGCATGCCGAGCGCCCGCAGCATGCGCACGACGTCGGCATCGTCGATCTGAATACCGAGCACGCGTGCAATGCGCGCACGGCGCAAGCGGATGCGCGCCGGCTGCGGCAGATGCTCCGGCAGCTGCGCATGCACCACCGGGCCAGGCGTACCGCCGGCCAGTTCCAGCACCAGGCGCGTCGCCACTTCAATCGCCTGCGGCGGCAGTGCCGGATCCACGCCACGCTCGAAACGGTGCCCGGCATCGGTATGCAGGCCGAGTTTGCGGCCACGGCCCATGATGGCCTCAGGGGCGAAGTACGCCGACTCCAGGAACACATTGCGGGTGGTATCGGTGACGCGTGTGTCCAGCCCGCCCATCAAGCCGGCCAATGCAACCGGACGCCCGGCATCGGTGATGGTCAGAAAACTCTCGTCCAACGTGACCTGGCGACCGTCCAGCAGCACCAACTGTTCGCCAACGCGGGAATGGCGCACGCCGATCGGGCCTTGCAGCGTGTCTAGGTCGAACGCGTGCATCGGCTGTCCCAGCTCCAGCATCACGTACTGGGTGATGTCCACCAGCAACGACACCGGACGCACGCCGCTGCGGCGCAGCCGCTCGGCCAGCCACACCGGCGTCTTGGCGGACGGGTCGATTCCTTCGATCACACGACCGCAATAGCGCGGCGCATCCTTACCGGCGTCCAGTTCCACTGCCAGCGTGCGCGTGGACACCGGCGCCACCATGCCGGCGTCGAACGCCACCACTTCGCTGGCGCACGCGGCGGCCACGTCGAAGGCGATGCCGCGTACGCTGAAGCAATCGGCACGGTTGGGCGTGAGCTTGATCTCGATGCTGGCATCGGGCAGCCCCAGATACTCGGCCAGCGCCTGCCCCACCGGCGCATCGTCGGGCAACTCGAACAGACCCGACGCATCGCTGTCCAGACCAAGTTCCTTGGCCGAACACAACATGCCGTTGGACGCCACACCGCGCAGCTTGGCCGCAGTGATCGTCAGCTCGCCGATCTTCGCACCGACCAGCGCCAACGGCGCCACCAGACCCGCACGCGCATTCGGCGCGCCACACACGATCTGCAGCAACTCGCCCTGCCCGGCATCGACGCTGCAAACCTGCAGACGATCGGCTTCGGGATGACGCACCGCTTCGACGATACGCGCCACCACCACCTGACCAAGCGACTCGCCCAGCGGCGTGACTTCTTCGACTTCCAGACCGATCGCCGTCAGCGTCGCGGCCAGTTCATCGCGCGTGGCCTGGATCGGAACGTGGCTGCGCAGCCAATTTTCAGAGAATTTCATGAGAGGCCGGGAATCGAGAATTGGGAATGGGGAATCGCAAGAGCAGGGTTGCCGGGCCTTCGGAACCGGACCGATGGAGCCAATGGCTCTTGCGATTCCCGATTCCCAATTCCCGACTCCCCGCCGTCAAGCAAACTGCCGAAGAAAACGCACATCGTTCTCGAAGAACGCGCGCAGGTCGTTGACGCCATAGCGCAGCATCGCGAAGCGCTCCACGCCCAGGCCGAAGGCGAAGCCGGTGTAGCGCTCAGGGTCGATGCCGACGCTGCGCAGCACATTCGGGTGCACCATGCCGCAGCCCAGCACTTCCAGCCAGCGCGTGCTGCCGTCGGGCTGCTGCCAGGCGATATCCACTTCCGCGCCAGGCTCCACGAACGGGAAATAGCTGGGACGGAAGCGCATTTCGAAATCGCGCTCGAAGAACGCACGCACGAACTCGGACAAGGTGCCCTTGAGGTCGGCGAAATTGGAATGCTCGTCCACCAACAGGCCTTCGACCTGATGGAACATCGGCGAGTGGGTCTGATCCGAATCGGAGCGGTACACCTTGCCGGCCGCGATCATGCGCAGCGGCGGTTTGTGCGCGTCCATGTAACGCACCTGCACGCCTGAGGTATGTGTGCGGAGCAGGCGTCCGTCGCCGAAATAGAACGTGTCGTGCATCGCGCGCGCCGGATGATGCGGCGGAAAGTTCAGGGCTTCGAAGTTGTGCCAGTCGTCCTCGATCTCCGGGCCGTCCGACAGCTCGTAGCCGAGCCGCGCGAAGATTTCGACGATGCGCTCCAGCGTGCGTGTCACCGGGTGCAGACCGCCGCGTTCGCTTCGACGCCCCGGCAAGGTGACGTCGATGCGTTCGCCGGCAAGACGGGCATCCAGCGCGGCGGTTTCCAGCGTGTGCTTGCGCTCGGCCAGCGCTGCAGTCAGCGCGTCGCGCGACAGGTTGATCGCCTCGCCAGCCGCCTTGCGTTGCTCTGCCGGCAACGTCCCGAGCTGCTTGAGCTGGGCAGTGATGCTGCCGCTCTTGCCCAGCAATGCAACACGCAAGGCTTCCAGTTGGTCCGGCGTCTGCGCCGCGGCAACATCGGCCAGCGCGCGCTCGGTCAGGGATTGAATCTCACTCATTGCACTTGCGCCTCAACTGCTAGCCGAACGGTGTTTCCGGATACACCGGAACGCATTGTCACTGCATTGACCTGTCATCGCCCACTTGGCGACTTCGCTAAAACGCAAAAGGGGAAGGACTCGCGCCCTTCCCCCTGCATCTCTGCGTTTCACGCATCGAAAGCATCCGCACCGAGGTGTGACTACTGACGATGACTCGCTTCTGTCAAAAGTCCGCACATGGATGTGCGGGCTCTTGCAGAGGGACCTGCATTTACGCCGCCAGCGCGCCCTTTGCCTTCTCGGCCAGCGCGGCAAAACCGGCGGCGTCGTGCACGGCGATATCGGCCAGTACCTTACGGTCCAGGGTGATGCCAGCCTTGAGCAGGCCATTCATGAAACGGCTGTAGCTCAAGCCGTTGATGCGGGCAGCCGCATTGATGCGGGTGATCCACAGCGAACGGAAATTACGCTTCTTCTGCTTACGGCCAATGTAGGCGTACTGCTGTGCCTTGATGACCGCCTGCTTGGCAACGCGGAAGACCTTGCGGCGAGCGTTGTAGTAGCCCTTCGCCAGGGTCAGAATTTTCTTGTGGCGGCGGCGCGCCTGCACACCACGCTTTACTCGTGCCATGGTTCAGTCCTCAGAGATAGGGAAGCATACGATCGAGACGGCCTGCGTCCTCGGCACGGACGTGGTTCGTCTGCCGCAGGTTGCGCTTCCGCTTGGTCGCTTTCTTCGTGAGGATGTGGCTACGGTTTGCGTGGCCGCACTTGTACTTGCCGGAGGCGGTTTTGCGGAAACGCTTGGCCGCCGCCCGGTTGGTTTTGATCTTGGGCATTGCAATGTCCTTGATGGTGTTTTGTCACTGACACGGGCGGCAGTCTTGCGACCACGCTTTCCATCCTTGCCCTTGCCTGCTTGTAAGTCCTTGATCGAACACGATCCGGACAGGTCCTGGTGCCGCTTGCACGGCGCCCCGATAAAACCGGGCCGCGCAGTCTACCCGTTGCCGGGAATTGTTGCAAATCGTGGAGCTTGCACTGCAACAAACCTGTCGGGCCCGTTGCAGTGCCGAATCGGATCCTCAGACCTTCTTCTTGGGAGCGATCATCATGACCATCTGGCGCCCTTCCAGGCGCGGACGCGACTCGATGACGATGTCGTCGCCCAGATCGGCCTCGATCCGCGCCGCCATCTCGCGGCCCAGCTCCTGATGGCTCATTTCACGGCCACGGAAGCGGATGTTGACCTTGACCTTGTCGCCCTCTTCCAGGAAACGGCGCATGTTGCGCAGCTTGATCTGGTAGTCGCCCTCGTCGGTGACCGGGCGGAACTTGAGTTCCTTGATCTCGACCTGCTTGGTCTTCTTCTTGGCCTCGTTGGCCTTTTTCTGCTGCTCGAACTTGAACTTGCCGAAATCCATGATCTTGCAGACCGGCGGATCGGCCTGCGGCTGGATTTCGACCAGATCCAGGCCTTCTTCTTCGGCCTTGGCGAGCGCTTCGTCGCGCGACAACACGCCGACCATCTCTCCGTCACTGCCGATCACGCGAACGCGCGGCACACGGATTTCTTGGTTCTTGCGGTTCTGTTTGTTGTCAGTGGTACTGATATTGCAATCTCCCAGAGGAATCGAACCGGCGCATCCGGATCATCCAGACCGGCCGGGGTTGGCTCACGCTGCCTGCTCTGCCTGCAGACGTTCGATGAAGGCCGAGACCGTCATGGTCCCAAGGTCCTCGCCTGAACGGGTCCGCACGGCGACAGCGCCATTTTCCTTCTCGCGGTCGCCGACCACGAGCAGATATGGCACGCGTTGCAGCGTATGCTCGCGAATCTTATAACCGATCTTCTCGTTACGCAAATCTGCGCTGACACGGAAGCCTTGATTTGCAAGGGTTTTCCGCACCGAGTCGACATATTCAGCCTGAGCATCGGTGATGTTGGCGACAACGACCTGCACCGGGGCCAGCCAGGACGGGAAGGCACCGGCGTGGTGTTCGATCAAAATGCCGATGAAACGCTCCATCGAGCCGACGATGGCCCGGTGCAGCATGACCGGATGCTTCTTCTGGCTGTTCTCGTCCACGTACTCGGCGCCGAGGCGGCCCGGCATCATGAAGTCGACCTGCATGGTGCCCAGCTGCCAGGTGCGGCCGATGGCGTCCTTGAGGTGGTACTCGATCTTGGGGCCGTAGAAGGCACCCTCGCCCGGCAGCTCCTGCCACTCCACCCCGCACACGCCCAGCGCGCTGCGTAGCGCAGCTTCGGCCTTGTCCCAGGTGGCATCGTCGCCCAGGCGCTTTTCCGGACGCAGCGCGATCTTGATCTGGATGTCGTCGAAGCCGAACGCGGTATAGACCGCCAGCGCCTGCTGGTGGAAGGCGGTGACTTCGGATTCGATCTGCGATTCCAGGCAGAACACGTGCCCGTCGTCCTGGGTGAAGCCGCGCACGCGCAGGATGCCGTGCAGCGCGCCGGAAGGCTCGTTGCGGTGGCAGGCGCCGAACTCGCCGTAGCGGATCGGCAGGTCGCGGTAGCTGTGCAGGCCCTGGTTGAACACCTGCACGTGGCCGGGGCAGTTCATCGGCTTGACCGCGTAGGTGCGCTTCTCCGACTCGGTGAAGAACATCGCGTCCTGGTAGTTGTCCCAGTGGCCGGATTTCTGCCACAGCGACACGTCCAGGATCTGCGGGCAGCGCACTTCGCCGTAGCCGCTGTCGCGGTAGACCTTGCGCATGTACTGCTCGACCACCTGCCACAGCGACCAGCCCTTGGGGTGCCAGAACACCAGGCCGGGTGCTTCTTCCTGCAGGTGGAACAGGTCCTGCGCCTTGCCGATGCGGCGATGGTCGCGCTTGTCGGCTTCTTCCATGCGCAGGATGTAGGCATCCAGCTGTTTCTTGTCGGCCCAGGCGGTGCCGTAGATGCGCTGTAGTTGCTCGTTCTTGGCATCGCCGCGCCAGTAGGCGCCGGAGATGCGGGTCAGCTTGAAGGCCTTGAGGAAGCGCGTGTTGGGCACGTGCGGGCCGCGGCACATGTCCACGTATTCCTGGTGGTAGTACAGGCCCATCGCGGTGATGTCCTCGGACATGTCCTCGATCAGGCGCAGCTTGTACTCTTCGCCGCGCTGGGCGAAGACCTCGATCACCTCGGCGCGCGGGGTGACCTTCTTGATCACGTCGTAGTCCTGCGCGATCAATTCCTGCATGCGCTGCTCGATCGCGGCCATGTCGTCCGGCGTGAACGGGCGTTCGCTGTAGATGTCGTAATAGAAGCCTTCGGCGATGACCGGGCCGATCACCATCTTGACCTCCGGGTACAGCTGCTTGACCGCATGCCCGACCAGGTGGGCGCAGGAGTGGCGGATGATCTCCACGCCTTCGGCGTCCTTGGCGGTGATGATGCGCAGGCTGGCATCGTGGTCGATGACGTCGCTGGCATCGACCAGCTGGCCGTCGACCTGGCCGGCGATGGTGGCCTTGGCCAAGCCGGCGCCGATCGACTGGGCGACCTGCATCACCGAGACGGGGGATTCGAATTCGCGGCGGCTGCCGTCGGGAAGCGTGATGTTGATCATGGGCAAGAATGAGGTCTGGTCTGGCTGCAGCGGTCGGCTGCCATGGGAGATCTGGCCATCGCTGGTCAGGCTCGGAGGGAAATGCGGGACGAGAGGCAAGACAGCGCCATGCAGGCGCTCTGCGCGTTGGCGCAGGCAAGGATCAGCGGTGGGCGGTGGTAGTGCTCATGTCGCACGCTGGGCCGGCGCCGGGCGCGGGCCACCTTCTCGCAGGGGGTCTTGGGCGTGAATGGTAAACCAATCAGCCGTCCGCTGCGTACGGCGGCGCGGCGCTGGCGGGCGCATGGCATGATGCCGGCCACCTGTCCTGCCGTTGCCGACCATGACCATCAAGGGTAAAGCCACCTCGCTGGATATCGCCTACCTGGCCGGCGTGTCGCAGCCGACCGTGTCGCGCGCACTGCGCGGCAGCCCGATGGTCAACGAGGAAACCCGCAAGCGCATCCTGCGCATCGCCCGCGAGCTGAACTACAAGGTCGACAAGAACGCCTCCTCGCTAAGGCTGCGCAATGCCGGCACGCTGGCACTGCTGTTCTTCGAAGACCCCACTGCCGACGACTCGCTGATCAACCCGTTCTTCCACTCGATGCTGGGCTCGATCACCCGTGCCTGCGCGCTGCAGGGCTACGACCTGCTGGTGTCGTTCCAGCAGTTGTCCAAGGATTGGCAGGCCGATTACGAAGACAGCAACAAGGCCGACGGCATCATCCTGCTGGGCTATGGCGACTATCAGGAATCGCGCCAGCGGCTGCAGCTGCTGGTCGAGCAAGGCACCCACTTCGTGCGCTGGGGCGCGGCCCTGCCCGGCCAGCCCGGCATTTCGATCGGCAGCGACAATTACCAGGGCGGGCTGGACATTACCGACCATCTGCTGGCGCAGGGCTGCCGGCGCATCGCGTTCGTCGGACACGCGTCCAACCACTACCCCGAATTCGAAGAGCGCTACCGCGGCCATGCCGCTGCGCTGGCGCAGCATGGCCTGGTAGCCGACCCGACACTGCAGTTCGATGCGATCACCACCGAGTTGTCCGGCTACACCGCATGCCTGGCACTGCTGGACAGCGGCAATGCGTTCGATGCAGTGTGCGCAGCCAGCGATCTGATTGCGATCGGTGCCATGCGCGCCCTGCGCGAGCGCGGCCTACGGGTGCCGCAGGACGTGGCGGTCAGCGGCTTCGACGATATTGCGTTGGCGGCGTCGGTGGCGCCCGCGCTGTCGACCGTGCAGCAGGACACCAAGCAGGCCGGCACATTGTTGGTGGAGAGCCTGGTCGCCCTGATTCGTGGCGAGGCCGCGCAGAGTCGCACGATTCCGGTGCGTCTGGCGCTACGCGATTCCTCGCGCAGCAGCGGGCTGCAGCCGCCACTGGGATGGGCGCCGTCTGGCGCAGAGACCGGCGATGCGATGACGGGTCGAGCGTCGGATGGGACGGTCAGGCGCTGATTCAGGATTCGGGATAGCGCGCCGGTTGGGTCGCGAGATCTCGCGACCCGCTGCGTGCGGCGCAAGAGCGCAACCGGGCGCGACGGGCGTTAGCGGCAATGCCTGATCGCGCCCAGGTGCGCGCCTACCTGTTGCGCGCGTCGCGTGCAGCCTGCTCGACCATTTGCAGGTCGAGCTGCTTACGCAGGGCCGGGTCGGTGATCGGCGCATCCGACAGCAACACGCGCACGCCGTGCGCCGGCACCGCTGTTGCGAAACCACGCTGCACCTGCAACTGCTCGCCACTGACCGCATCGCGCCACGCGCCAGGCTGCAGGAAGCGCGTCACTTGAATGGTGGCTGCGGTATCGGCCTTGTTGAGCAGCACCAATGCGGTCTGGGTTGTACCTGCATGCTGATAGACGCGCAGGAACGCGGCTTGATCGCCGTGTAACCGCACATCGACCTGCACGCCACGCTGCAATGCCGGGGTGTTGCGACGCACCTGGGCGATGCGTTGCAGCGGGCCGAAGATCGGGCTCTGCTGTGCAGTGCGAATGCGCTCGACGCCGAAGTAGTTGCGATTGCCGGCATGTTCGGCACGCCCACGCATGAAGCCGATTTCCGAGCCGTAATAGATCACCGGAATGCCGCGGGCGGTGAACAACCAGTTGTGTGCATCGATAAACCCGGCATCGCTGGCATCCAGACGCGCCATGTCGTGGTTGTCGTAGAAGCTCATCAACTCGTAGGGGTTCGCATAGGGCCCTTGACGCAGGAACAAGGGCACGGCGAGTTTTTCGAAGCCGGCCTGTTCATGACCGAATACCGCGGCAAGCTGCTGCTTGAGCGGGAAATCCAGCACGCTGACGCCGGCATTGCGCGTCCAGGTATGCCCGGCGATCTTGTTGGTGTCGTAATCGAAGGCTTCGCCGAACATGAAAAAACCCGGACGTTTTTCACGAATGCGCGCCACGAAGGCATGCCAGAAGCGATCCGGCATCCAGCCGATGGTATCGATGCGAAACGCATCGGCGCCCTGCTCCATCCACTGCAGGTACGCGCCGGCCAGATAATCCAGCACCGCCGGATTGTTTTCGTTGAGGTCGGACAATTCCGCCAGGCCGCCGCCGGTGTTGTAGAAGGCATGCAATGGGTTGTGCTGCGGATCCAGTTGCGCAGGCGCGAGATTCTGGTGGTCGGCGACCAGGCGCCCCTGTGCATCGTAGAGTTTGCCGAAGCCGGGTTGCGCCTGCGGCATGGTGTAGGCCGGCGAACCGTGGTTGCCCACGATGTCCAATACGACCTTCAGCTTGCTGGCATGCATGGCGCGGGTAAAGCCGGCGAAATCCAGGCCCGGGCTGGGCAGATGTTCATCGAGCTTGTAGAAGTTGACGCCCCAATAGCCGTGATAGCCGGTCTTGCCATGGTCGCTGAGCGTGCTGCCGCAGGTGATCGGCTTGCCGCCGGTGAACGCTTCGTCGGGGTTGTCGACGATCGGGGTGATCCACACCGCCCCGAAGCCCAGGTCGCGGATGTAATCGGCATGCTCGACGATGCCTTTGAAGTCGCCACCGAGATAGCCGATGTTGTCCTCGCTGCCATCGGCGCATGGTGTGGGCACATCGAAGGTGCGATGCGCACCACCCTGATCGCGATGGTCGTTGCCGGTATCGCCGTTGACGAAGCGGTCGGTCACCACGAAGTACACCGCCTCGGCGGCAAACGGCTCCAGGGTGCCGTAGTAGTCCTTGGCTGCAGGCGCCGCCATTGCCGCGCCTGCGTACATCGTCAACGCCACATACATCGCACTGCGCATCACTGCCCTCCCGAGGCCACTGGAACCCGCACCACGCACACGCCTGCAATCAACAGGCTGAGCCCGCCAATGGCCAATGCATAGATCGGCTGCCCGCCCAGCCACACGCGCAGCACAAAGCCCAGCGCGCTGGCGGCGACCAACTGCGGAATCACGATGAAGAAATTGAAGATGCCCATGTACACGCCCATCTTTGGAGCAGGCACACTGTCTGACAGCAAGGCATACGGCAGCGACAGGATCGAGGCCCAGGCGAAACCGACCCCCACCATCGACAGCAGCAACCACTGCGGGTCGCGGATGACCAGCATCGACAACAATCCGGCGGCACCCAGCCACAGGTTGCACAGATGGCCCCAGCGCAAGCCGATCGCACGCACCAGCAGCGGAATCACCACTGCAGCCAATGCAGCAAACCCGTTATAGGCGCCGAACAACACGCCGACCCAGTTTGCGCCATCGTTGTAGGCCGCCGAAGCGGTGTCGTTCGCACCGAAATGCACTTGCGTCACTGCGGCAGTGGTGTAGATCCACATCGCAAACAAGGCAAACCACGAGAAGAACTGCACCCAGGCCAGGCGACGCATCGTCATCGGCATGCTGCGCACGTCCTGCACGATCGCCACCAACATGCTGGTGGCGGGCAACATGCGGGCCAACGCAAGCAACACGCCGTAGGCAAGACACAACCCGGCCAGCACGTACAGCATGCGGTCGCCGTGCTGCCAGGCGATGGCCGTGGCGAGCAGGACGCCCAGACCGCACCACAGCACGCTTGCCATGGGTGTCGGCGCCATGCCAGTGCTTGCCACCTGTGCGAGAGGCGGATGCGCATCGTCAAAGCCGGCCAACTGCTCTGGGCTGTACTCGCGCGTACGCAGCACCGTCCAGGTGATCGACAGGAACAATACCGCCGCGCCAAGGTAGAACGTGTAGCGCACGCTGTCGGGCAACTGGCCTGGCGGGGCGGTGTTGGCAATGCCCCAATGGGTCAGCAGCCAGGGCAGAAAACTCGCGACGATCGCGCCGATGCCAATGAAGAAACTCTGCATCGCGTAGCCGGTCGGCCGTTGCGACGGCGGTAATTGGTCACCCACCAGCGCACGGAAAGGCTCCATCGAGATGTTGATCGATGCATCCAACACCCACAGCGTCCCGGCAGCCACCCAGAGCATCGGCGCGTTGGGCATCACCAGCAAGGCCAGCGTGGTGAAGACAGCGCCCACCATGAAGTACGGACGCCGGCGGCCCCACGGGGTCCAGGTGCGATCGGACAGGTAACCGATGACCGGCTGCACGATCAGGCCGGTGAGCGGTGCAGCGATCCACAGGCCTGGCACGTCGTCGACCTGCGCGCCCAGGGTCTGGAAGATACGGCTGGCATTGGCGTTCTGCAGTGCGAAGCCGAACTGGATGCCGAGAAAGCCGAAGCACATGTTCCAGATCTGCCAGAAATTCAAGCGTGGCTTGGCGGTCATGGCGCGGCCTCCACGCGTGCTGCAGGCCCGACCAATAACGCACTGACCTGCGCCGCATTGACCACACCATCACGGCCGCCGCGACCGCCGTTGTATTGGGCAAAGTGCGCCAATGCGCTCATATTGAAGCCGTTCTCGAGCCGGAACGTACAGGCCTGCCCCGCCACCGCATCGAAAGTCCCTTGTGTGGAGAGCTGCTCGCCCACGCTATGCGGCATCACGATGACCTGCGATTGCGCGGGTTTCCCCGGGCATTCCAGCACCAGGTGTTTCACCGCGGCCGTGATACCGGTATTGATTGGGCCATTGGCATTGCGGTAACGCAGCGATACCCGATGCACGCCTGCATGTGCCGGACGCCAGCTCCAGTGCTGGCTGCCCGGCAATTGCTGCAGTGGGCCCAGCGTCAACGACGGGCTATGCAGCGACTCCAGACCATCGCGTCGCCGGGTCAGGCTGAGCACATGCAGCAGGCCATCGTCGGGAAGATCCCAGTGCGCGCTGGCATCGAGTGCGCGACCGTCCAGATACAGCGTTGTTCCTTCCGGAATGCCGATGCGATACGTGTTGCCGATCTGTTGCGCGACCGGCGCCGGTGGCATCTGCGGTGCGAAGACCTGCTTCGGTCGCGGCGGCGGCGTCAGGTCGGCATTGCGCCCAACCAACTGCACCAGCGTGGTCTGACCCTGCCGTTCGCTGCGTCCTGCCACCAGCAACTCGCCGGCATCGTTCGCCGGGCGCTGCAGCACGTACCGTCGTGCGCCCTGTTCCAGCACGATCTGCTTGGCGTCGCCAAACAACAGGGGCAGCAAGGACCGCGGCAACTTCGGTTGTAGCTTGCCATCGGCCGACAGCCCGAACACACCCTCCTGCACTGCAGACAGGTAGCCCGCCACCGACCACAGCTGGCGTGGCGAGTTCACCACCGGGCCACTGCGCGCGCCCTCTTCCACGTGTACCGCAAGGCGCTGCATCTCGTAGTTTTCCATGTTCGAGCCCGCCAGCGCGCTACCACGCATCAGCGATTGCAGCTCCAACGCGATGCGTGGCGCATCGTCCAGCGTGCGTGCAGCGCGTAGCGCATAGGCACTGACGAACGGCCATATAGCGCGGTTGTGGTAGATCGGCTGCGCGGCCTCTTGCGGCCACACCACCGGGCTGCCGCCCGCAACCATCGGGTAATTGCGCAGCGCAAGGCGCGCCCGCTGCGGCGGAAACACATCGGCCAGTACGCCCAGCGAGAGGCCGAGCAGATCCACCTTGGCGTAGCGCACCGGATGCGCTGCGCTGCCGAGATAGCTGACGTATTGGCTGCTGCGCGCATCCCAGAAACGCCTATCGATGGCCTGGCGGAGTGCATCGGCCCACTGCGCATATTGCACAGCGCGTGCATCGCCCTGCTGGCGCGCCAACTGTTCGGCCAGCCGCAACGCCTGGTAATGCAGCACGTTGGTGGAGAGCGCAAAGGATTCGGCAATGAATCGCACGTCCTCGCGCGTCCAGTCCGGGTAGGTCTGTTCTCGCCAATCCAAGAACGAGGTTTCGCCGCGGTAGAGACCGATCTGCGCATCAAACACGGCATCGCGGTCCTGCGTGATCGTTGCCTGTAGTGCCTGCGACACCTCTTCGGCAAACGGCTTGTCGTCCAGCAGGCCGCGGGCGGCAAGGAACCACACCACTCGGTCGCTGCTGATCGGCCAACTGCCGCCGGAGCCGGTGTCCTGCGCCACGAACAGTCCCGGCGTGCGCCCATCGCGTGCGGCCGAGAGCTTGAAGCGCAGTGCATTGCGCGTGCGCTCCGGCTCCAGCTGCGCCAACGCAAGATCGGCCGCAAAGCTGACATCGCGCGTCCAGACGTAGGGCCAGCGTTCGCCGGTTTCGAAGCAGGCGCACGGCACCGGCTTGCCATCGTTGAAGGCGGGGTCGCGGATCGCCTCGACGCGGTCGTCGGCCATTTCCTGCTGTGCCAGCGCGAACAAGGCGTCGAACAGCGGGCTGGCGGTGTGCGTGCGCATCGGTTGTGCCGCAATGCGGCGTTCGCCCTGCGGCCAGCGCAACACGAAGCTGCCGTCGTCCAATGCCTGCGCTTGGGCCCGGCGTCCTTGAAATTCCAGTTCGTCGGCCAGTGCCGGCGAGCTTGCCGCAACGCCCAGCGTTGCAGCCATGCAGATCATCTTCAACATCGAAGCGGCAAGACAGCTTGCGCCGTCGGCCTTCCTCCCTCGTTGCACGCGTTGTGGTGCGCGGCACGGACGTGCCACGGGCGCGGACCCTCCCAGGTGCCGTGGCGCCATGGTAGACGCGCACTCTGCTGTTCCGCACCACTGCATACGTATTCATGGGTTTCCAGCAGTGCGCAGCACGGCGCATCCACTGCAAGGCACTGCATAGTCACTGCTTGCGCAACGGTCACCTTGGGAGGGGATATGCCGCTGTCTTCACGTCGAGCGCACTCGACACTGGGCGCCGCATGGATCGCCCAGCTGCTGGTCCTCACGCTGTTCGGCGGTGCCGCGCCGCAGCTGCATGCCGAAGTCACCACCGTCAGCGTGGAGTCGCCGAACAAGGTGCTGCAGGTCAGCCTGGAGGTGGATGGCGGCACGCCTTATTACCGCGTGCAGCGCCTCGGCGAGGCGGTGGTGCAACGCTCGCGGCTGGGGTTTGAGCTACGCGACGGCCGGCTGGACCGCGGCATGGCGGTGCTTGCCCAGGCGCGCCAAAGTCACGATGACACCTGGGAGCAGCCCTGGGGCGAGACGCGGCTGGTGCGCAATCACTACAACGAGTTGCGCGTGAGCCTAGGCGAGCGCGACGGTGCGCAGCGCACGTTCGACGTGATCTTCCGCGTCTACGACGACGGGCTGGGCCTGCGCTATCGCTTCCCCAAGCAAGCAGGCATGCGCGAGGCGATCATCGACGAGGAAGTGACCGAATTCGCCATCGCGCAACCGGCCGATGCCTGGTGGATTCCCGCAGGCGAGCCGATCCACTACGAGTATCTGTATCGGCACACGCCGTTGAACCAGGTTACGCTGGCGCATACGCCGCTCACGCTGCGTACCGACAGCGGGCTGCACATCGCACTGCATGAAGCGGCCTTGGTCGACTACGCCGGCATGTGGCTGCGCCGCACCGACAACCAGCGCCTGCGCGCGCAGTTGTCGCCGGCTGCCGAAGGCTGGAAGGTGCGCCGCAGCCTGCCCTTCGATACGCCATGGCGCACGCTGCAGATCGCCGATCAGGCCACCGGCCTGGTGGAATCCAACCTCATCCTCAACCTCAACGAACCCAATATGCTGGGCGACGTGAGCTGGATCAAGCCGTCCAAGTACGTGGGCGTGTGGTGGTCGATGCATCTCAATCAACAGACCTGGGCCACCGGCCCCAAACACGGCGCAACCACCGCGACGACAAAACGCTATATCGACTTCGCCGCAGACCACGGCTTTCGCGGCGTACTGGTCGAAGGCTGGAATCCCGGCTGGGATGGGGAATGGTTCGGCAATGGCGGCAGCTTCGATTTCACCCGGCCCACGCCGGATTTCGACCTGCCAGCACTCAGCAGATACGCCGCAGCCAAGGGCGTACATCTGATCGGCCATCATGAAACCGGGTGCGCAGTGGACCATTACGAAGATCAGATCGCCGAAGCGATGGACTTGTATGCGCGCTTCGGCGTGGACTCGGTCAAGACCGGCTATGTCTGCGACGACGGCCAGGTGGAACGGCGCAACCCCGCGGGCGGCACGCCGCTGCGCGAATGGCACGACGGGCAATGGATGGCACGTCACCACCTGCACGTGGTGCAGGAAGCGGCGCAGCGCCACATTGCGGTCAATGCGCACGAGCCCATCAAGGACACCGGGCTGCGCCGTACCTATCCCAACTGGATCTCGCGCGAAGGCGCGCGCGGCATGGAATACAACGCCTGGGGCCAGCCGCCCAATCCACCCGAGCACGAAGTCAACCTGGTGTTTACCCGGCTGCTCGCCGGGCCGATGGATTACACGCCCGGCATCGTCAGCCTGAAGGGCCGCAACGGCCAGGCGATTCCCAGCACGTTGGCGCGGCAGCTGGCGCTGTATGTGACGCTCTACAGCCCGATCCAGATGGCCGCCGATCTGCCCGAGCATTATCTGCAACACCGCGATGCGTTCCGCTTCATCGAAGATGTGGCGGTGGACTGGGACCAGACCCGCGCGCTGAATGGCGAAGTGGGCGATTACGTCACCATCGCACGCAAGGACCGGCACAGCCGCGACTGGTTCCTGGGCAGCATCACCGACGAACACGGCCGCCTGCTGCAGGTGCCGCTGGGCTTTCTCGAACCCGGCGTGCGCTACATCGCGCAGATCTATCGCGATGGCGACGGCGCGGACTATGCCAGCAACCCGTTCGCCTTCGTGCGCGAAGAACGTCAGGTCAGCAGTGCCGATACGTTGGAGCTGCGTCTGGCACCGGGCGGTGGTCAGGCCATTCGCTTTGTTCCGATGGGTGGCAAACGCTGACCACGACATCGCTTGGGCGCCAACGCGCACAGCCAGCACGATCGATTGCACGGCGCAGCGGTCATACCGCCGCTGCGCATCGCGCAGCATGTCGTTGCTGAGCGCAATCACCTGGCCGTCGCCGGCATGGCCCTGGGTGGAATCGATTTCATCGCGCAACACCGCAGTGAATACGTATGCAGTGCACGTTTGCACCCAGGTGCCGTGTCTACCATACGTCGCAGTCGTGTGACGTCCATCGTGGCACGCGACGCATGACATCCAGGCAGCCCTGCCGGATCAAAAATCAAAAAACAACATGTACCTGGGAGGGGAAAATGTTGAAGCACAAGCGCTCCGCGCTGAGTATCGCCCTGGCCGTTGCCATGGCACCGACATGGGCCGCCGCGCAAACGGCAACGCCTGCACAAGCAAGCGACGCCCAACAAGGTGCGTCCGAACAGACTGCCGGCGCGGTCACCGACTTGGACAAGGTCCAGGTCACCGGCCTGCGCCGCGCAATCGAAGGCGCCATCTCGGTCAAGCGCGATTCCACTTCGATCGTGGAAGCCATTTCGGCCGAAGACATCGGTCGCCTGCCGGACGTCAGCATCGCCGAATCGCTGGCGCGCCTGCCCGGTCTGGCTGCGCAACGCGTTGCCGGCCGTGCGCAGGTGATCAGCGTGCGCGGCCTGTCGCCGGACTTCTCCACCACGCTGCTCAACGGGCGCGAAGTGGTCAGCACCGGCGACAACCGCAGCGTGGAGTTCGACCAATATCCATCAGAACTGGTCAGCGGCGTCACCGTCTACAAGACTCCGGATGCCGGCCTGGTCGGTCAAGGCCTGTCGGGCACGGTAGACATGCAGACCGCCCGCCCGCTGAGCTACAACGAGCGCGTGATCGCCATCGGTGGCCGCTACCAGCGCAACTCCTTGGGCAAGGCCGCCAACGTCGACCCCTACGGCAACCGCTTCAATGTCAGCTACATCGACCAATTCGCAGACCGCACCATCGGCCTGACCATCGGTTACGCGCATACCGACATGCCGATCCAGGAAAACCAGGTAGGCCTGTACGAACCGTGGCAGCAGGTCAACGCGCAGCGGCAACGTCCTGGTGTCGCCGATGGCGTGTATTTTTCCGATGGCATCAAGGCGCTGCGCCGCACCGGCAATCAGAAGCGCGACGGCGTCATGGCCACGCTGCAGTATCGCCCGTCCAATGCCTGGACCAGCACGCTCGATGCCTTCCACACCGAAGCCGAGCAGATCGACACCGCCAACCAGTTCGAGCTCAATCTGAGCAACTACAACGGCGGCTACACGCCTGGCCTGAACATCAGCAACGTGCGCGTCAACGATCGCAATACCTTCATCGGCGGCGATGCCAGCGGCGTCTATCCGTTGGTGCGTGGCATGTACAACAAGCGCGAAGACAAGATCGACGCCTTCGGCTGGAATAACGAAATCACGGCCGGCTCCGTCAAGATCGTCGCCGACCTGAACTACTCCAAGGCCACACGCGACGAACTGAACCTGGAAAACAATCTCCAACGCGCACCGATGCCGCAGCTGGATACCGTGGGCGTGTCGGTTGTCGGCAACGGCTTCTCGCAGCTGACGCCGGGCATGAATTATTCCAATCCGGACGAGCTGTTCCTCACCAACACCATCTATGGCTCCGGATACGGCAAGGTGCCGAGCGTGGAAGACGTGCTCAAGGGCGCGCGGCTGCAGGCCAGCTTCCCGATGCCCGAAGCGCTGAGCTGGTTCTCGGACCTGGATGTGGGCGTCAACTACGCCAATCGCGAAAAGCAGAAGACCCAGCCCGAAGGCAATATCACCCTGGGCGCACAGGGCGAGGCCACGGTGGCGGCAGACCTGCAATACGCGCCGGTCAATCTCGGCTTCGCCGGTCTCGGCTCCCTGCCTGCGTGGAATGTGCCGGCCACGGTGGCGCGCTACATGTTGTTCAACCCCAGCGACGACGCCTCGTTCCTGGTGTCCAAGGCCTGGACGGTGGAAGAAAAAATCACCACCGCCTGGCTGCGTGCCAATATCAATACCGAGTGGGGCGAAGTAGGCGTGCGCGGCAATATTGGCGTGCAGCTGCAAAGTGCAGACCAGTCCTCGCAGGCCAACTACTGGGACGCCTCGCAGCCGGCCGGTAGCGAAGTGCGGCCCATCGACGATGGCAAGACCTATCGCGACTGGCTGCCCAGCTTGAACCTGGCATTTCAGTTCCCGTACGAGCAAACGCTGCGCTTCGCCATGGCCAAGCAGGTCGCACGCCCGCGCGTGGATCAACTGCGGGCATCGCTGGAATTCGGTGTCGACACCTCCACCGGGCGCCCCGGAGCCAGCGGCGGCAACCCCATGCTCGATCCATGGCGCGCCAATGCCCTGGACATCTCCTACGAGAAGTATTTTGCCGACCGTGCTTACGTGGCCGCGGCGTTCTTCTACAAGGACCTCAAGAGCTACATCTACACCCAGAGCCGCGACAACTACGATTTCTCCGCACTGGTCGCCGGCTACGTGCCGCCGCCGGGCTCTGCACCGGTGCTGACCACCGGCACCTTCAGCGCCCCGTTCAACGGCAAGGGCGGCACCTTGCGCGGCGTCGAACTCACCGCCTCGCTGCCGCTGGATTTGATCTTGGCGCCATTGGAAGGCTTTGGCATCCAGGCCAGCGCCACCTTCAACGACAGCGACGTCAAGATCCGCGACCCGGAAAGCGCCTCCAGCGTGGGCGACGGTGAAATCAGCCTGCCGGGCTTGTCCAAGCGCGTGTACAACCTGACCGCGTACTACGAGCACAAAGGCTTCGAAGCACGCGTCAGCCAGCGTCGGCGTTCGGACTTCATCGGCGAAATCGGCAATTTCAACGGTAACCGCACGTTGCGCTACGTGGTCGGCGAGAACATCACCGACGCGCAGATCAGCTACAACTTCAGCGAAGCCAGCAGTCTGTCCGGCCTGACCCTGTTGCTGCAGGCAAGCAACCTCAGCAACTCGCCGTATCGCACGTACGCAGAAACCAAGGACCGCCCGCTGGAATACATCGAGTGGGGCCGCACCTTTGTGCTGGGTGCGAATTACAAGTTCTGAGCCATTGTAGGGATAAATAGCGCTGTTAGCCCCTCTCCCTCCGGGAGAGGGGTTGGGGTGAGGGTACGGATTCCACGCGAACACCCTCGGCATCCAAAAAGCGCTGCTTTCACCTCCTAATCGATCTACCGACAGGAGCGATGATCTATTACGCGCAATGCAATCACGGCGTCTCGCTCCAGAACTTCGAAATCTCCACCAAGGAAAAGCCGCCGGCTAGACACCGGCGGCTTTTCTTTGAACAGCATTTTCCCTTCGGGTCGGATCGTCTGGTACAGGCTGGAAGGAATCGAGCGCAAGGCCCAGACGCGCGCACTTCACGTCCTGCAGTTTCCGAGCGCCAGACATCCTCTGAAACGTTAGCCGCGGCATCGCTTGGGAATATGCTTTCGCAATCGATTTTCATCAGGCAGCCGATTCTTCAAATTTGATCGACCAAGAGGAGATACCTAACCATCTCCTACAGCGGCGCCACTACATAACTCATCTCGGTTCGCCTACCAGGCACCGCGCATCGCATGCACGCCAACTCGGATCTAACAACCCACCACAAAAAAGCGAGGCATCTCAAGGGAACGCCTCGCCGGTATCAATCAAACACACCCATCAAGCTTTCTGTGAAGCGGTAGCGTCACTCCCCGCCCATTGCACAAACGACGGCGTGCCCCGGCAAGCGCAAGCGACCATGATCGATCACCCCACGCTCAACCCCCGGCACATCGATCTGGCGCCATGCACCTGCAGGCACTGCCAGCTCGGTGATGTCGGCAGACAAGTTGAACGCCAACAGCATGACCTGGCCGGCATGCTCACGCCGGAACATCAGCACCGGCTCTGCGGTGTCGTAGAACGCGATCGCCCCTTCCCGCAAGGCCGGCATGCTCTTGCGCCAACTCAGAAATGCCCGCACGGCGCTCAGCACAGACTGGGCATCATCTTGTTGCACACTCACTGCAGCCAGACGATGCGGCTCGGACAACGGCAGCCACGGCTTGCCGCTGGTGAAACCCGCCGACGGCGCATCGGTCCACGGCATCGGCGTACGGCATCCATCGCGGCCCTTGAAAGTCGGCCAGAACGTGATGCCATAGGGGTCCTGCAGATCCTCGAATGCCACATCCGCCTCGCCCAGCCCAAGCTCCTCGCCCTGGTACAGGCAAACCGAACCACGCAACGAACATAGCAGCGCCACCACCATGCGGGCGAACGCAGGTGACGCATCGTCGCCGCCCCAACGCGTCACCGCACGCACCACGTCGTGATTGGAAATCGCCCAGCACGGCCAGCCTTCCAGCATGGTCGCCTCGAGCCGGCTGACCGTTTCACGGATATAGGCAGCACTGTAATCCTGCACCAACAGCTCGAAGCTGTAGCCCATGTGCAGACGGCCCTTGGCGGTGTACTCGGCCGTGGTCGCCAACGAATCTTCCGACGAAATCTCGCCCAGGCTTACCGCATTCGGATAGCGATCGAGCAGCGCACGCAGGCGCTCCAGGAACGCCAGGTTTTCCGGCTGCGTGTTGTTGAAGTAGTGATATTGATAGGCATACGGATTGTCCGCACTGAAGCCACGCCCTACCCGCTTGTCGGCCGGCTTGGCGGGGTTATCGCGCAGCTGCGCGTCATGGAAGCAGAAGTTGATCGCGTCCAGGCGGAAGCCATCCACTCCACGGTCCAACCAGAACCGCACATTGTCCAGGGTTGCCTGCTGCACCTCGGCGTTATGGAAATTGAGGTCGGGCTGGTCGACCAGGAAGTTATGCAGGTAGTACTGCTCGCGCCGCGGCTCCCACTGCCACGCCACACCACCGAATAGCGACAACCAGTTGTTCGGCGGCGTCCCGTCCTCGCGCGGATCGGCCCATACATACCAATCCGCCTTCGCGTTGGTCCGATCCTGACGGCTTTCCTGGAACCACGCATGTTCGATCGAGGTGTGGCTCAACACCTGATCGATCATCACCTTCAGCCCGAGCGCATGCGCCTTGTCGAGCAGACGGTCGAAATCGTCCAGCGTCCCGAACAACGGATCCACCGCACGATAGTCAGCGATGTCATAGCCGAAATCGGCCATCGGCGACTTGAAGAACGGCGAGATCCAGATGGCATCCACACCCAGCCCAGCGATGTAGTCGAGCTTGGCAATGATGCCCGGCAGATCGCCGACACCATCGCCGTTGGAATCCAGAAAACTACGCGGATAGATCTGGTAGATGACCGCCCCGCGCCACCATGGTGTCTGCAACATGCACGCCCCTCCCGGGCCACTGCTGGCAGCCAACACGGCCGCCGACTAAGGGCGTTAGCCTAGCTGCGTGGCGCACCACGGGCGCGTACGTGCATACGTATTCATTGCTCTCACGGAGAGATCACCGGCAGCCAAAAAGTGATTGCGGACGCAGCCTATTTACCACTGCTAACCTTCCGCGATTAGTGCCGTCAAAATGAGAGGACGGCGCTTGGTGACGGCTTTACCCCGTCTGGCCACACAAATTTGAAAAATTTAGCCTCTGAGCTTGAAGCGACGTCCATCGGGCAGCGGATCGATAGCAAAGCATAAAACGATCATCTGCGTCGGACACCGCCAGCTGCGACTTCAATACGATGATCGCTAGAGCGTGTTATGAACTTTGAAGTAGAGATGGGGGTATTTCCCAACATCAGGATGGAGAAGACGCCGAAGTGGAGTCCTGCCAGTGTTTCCGGCAGGCCTTCGTAATTACCTGCCAGGCGTTGGAAACGATTGACCCAACCGAAACTGCACTCCACGACCCAGCGGCGCGGCAGCAGCATAAAGCCTTTCTTGGCCTCCGGCAGTTTTCCGACGTGCAGTTCGATTCCTTCCGCGTCCGCGGCTTCGGCCGGTCCTTCGCCTGTGTGGCCTTGATCGACGAACGCTAGTTTCACCGTCTCTCACGTCACGTGCCGAACTTCCTGCGCCAGCGATCGCACTTGGGCGCGTTCCTGCTCTTCGGCCACCATGATCTGCACTACAAGCAAATGGCCGAGCATGTTCACCGCCATGTGCACCTTGCTGCCCTTTTTGCGCTTGTAACCATCGTACCCAGCACACGGTCCGCTTTCGCAGATGGACTGCAGCGTTCGCCATCTAGGATCATGCAGCTGGGCTGCGCCTGCTTGCCTTGAGCCAGCCGCAAGATGGAAAGCAAGTCGTTGATCATGGCCTCAAAGCAGCCACCGCTGGGTTTGCTGTAGACCGTCTCCCACGGCGGAAACTCGGGGGCACTCAAGCGCCATGGCGCCCCGGCCCGCGCCATCAGCGCAATGCGTTGAACATCAAACGCAGGTCATATCTGCTCTATCGTGCCTGCGGAGCCAATAGGGTCAAGCAGGGCGCAGCGAATGCCCATGCTTCATCGGATACATCGGTCGGATACGGGCGTGGCGGCCTCATCCGCTTACGATAGCCGCGCAAGCCTCAAACTCATAACACGCTCTAGGGGCAAGCCACACCATCTTCTGCAAACCAGCGCCAACCTATATAAATAGTAGGCCGGATCAAATCAGAAATCATGCGTTATCTTCGACGCTATCCTTGCTCGACTTTCGCTTACCAGAACCCTTACGGTTAGCATAAAAATCCTCCAGCCATTGCTCGGGCGCGAGTTGATCAACACTCACGCCTACCTGACCTGCCTTGCGCGAAAGGACCTGATTCATAATCTCAATATTGTCAGTGGAAGAAGAAATCACGGAGAGCGCATCATCCATTCCACGCAAGTTGAGCTGGCATACAGCTGAAGCATGCCCTTGCTTGACCAAGAAGCAGCGCGACCGCTCATCCAATGAGACCACAACCTGATATTCGGCATCAGTGAGCTTGAGTCCTTCGATATAATCGTCGCGACTGGCGTTGGGATTAGGTAAGAGAATCATGGTCGCGGTCTGCTCGATCAGCGCCGCAGCAATATCGCTGGCTAGAGCATCTTCTGGACTTTGCGTGGCAAAAATACCCAAGCCATTCTGCTTACGGATGGTTTTCTGCTTATTCTTAGCGAACTCCTTCAAACCTCCCTTACCATCCAGAATTTTCCAAAACTCGTCCATTACATAGATTAGTGGACGCCCATCAATTAGCGCCTCTAATCGATGAAGCAAGTAATTAATCACAGGCACGCGCACTTCAGCGTTATCGATTACATCCGTGTAGTCGAAGCCGATGATCGAAGCACGTGTTAGATCGATTGTATCCACCGGATTATCGAAGACCCAACCTAGCGAGTTACCAGCAGTCCAGCGACGCAAGCGGGCGTATAAACCATCATCACCCATATTAGGCAGGCTCTTCCTAAAGTTACTCATGCTGCGCAAGTGCATAGGAGTATCCAACATGCCTTCTACCGCACGATAAATATCCTCCTCTTCCCGCGAGCTGTATTCAGGCTTCCCACCCAAAACCTTGATCAACTCTGCCAGAAACTGGGTATTAGCCTCGGTGCGTTCGCACTGAAAAGGATTAAAACCAGTCGGCGCTCCGTTTTCTAACGCTAGATAGTTACCCCCACAAGCACGAACGAAGATCTCCGCACCACGGTCTTTATCGAAGAAAAAAATCGTTGGTACTGGATCGAACTTCTGCACCTGACTCAGCAAAAAATTGATAAGCGCGGTTTTACCGGTGCCTGACTTACCAATCACCATTGTATTAGCAATCGCTTTCTCCCCTAGCGAATTTTCAGCGGGGTGAGTGGCGTGAAAGTTAAAGTAATATGGTTGACCATTTGTTGTCTGCAGCGTAGTGACACAATCACCCCAAGGATTGTTGTGTTGTTTGCCCTGAGCAAAATTATGTAGCGGTGAAAGGCCAAGAAAATTAAGCGAACTAAGGTTGGCAATACGAGTACGGAATCGCCAGTTACCAGGCAGCTGGGCATAAAATGAAGAAGCAATTGCCAGGTCTTCTTTTGAAGAAACAAAACCAGCGTTAGAGAGCTCTGCTCTTGTAGTTGCAATCTGCCTTGCGAGTTTTTCCTGGCTATCTGCGTAGACTGCAAGAGTAAAGTGGTACTCACCCAAAACGAAATTACCAGATGCCACATCATCCATCGCCAAATCCAAGTCGCGAATTTGACTAGAAGATTTGTCACCTGACGAAATCATCATCCCTTTCGTGCGTTCAAGCACCTTTAGGGCATCATGACGGCCTACTGGACTGAAAGAATGCGTGATCACATACTCGAAGTCCAAATATTTTAGACCATTAAGAATGCCAGGATACGTGCCATCAGCATACTCTTTGACATTAAGGATCGCACCAAAGTGATTGATGCCATCTGGCGTGCGAATTACGAAATCACCGGTTTTATTAGCAAACATGTGCTTACTAACTGGCAAATAAGCCGACACTGGCGCTTGCAAAACCGGTACAGGCTCATCAATTCGATTCAATAGATAACCAAGAAACTCAAGGCTTTCCGAGAAGACAATGCCATTTTTTGCCTCGTACATACTCAGGCGATAGGGAGAGTAATCCTTCAATACCGCCTCAACATTGGTAGCAAGCTCAATCACCTTGGCAATAGCCTGCTCTTCTTCAACCCTGATCTTATTAGGATCGCTGGATTTTTCAACCAAGCGTTTCCCACTAAGAACGGGACGATATATCATGCTGAAGTACAACTCGTTCTGCATGATTTTCTGCCCCGACAAAGCCGCATAATAATCATCGGACAATGCCTGGTTGAAAGATTGCTTGAACCGACTGGAGTCGTTAATTTTGCGCCTGCGACGAACGTCATGCACCCAAAACGCTACATTTGCAAAATCTGGGGCACGCAGCGTTTGCACTAATCGATTAAAAGTGTTGTGGCGTTGCTCAAGCTCGAACTCATCCCGGCCGACAAAAGGTAGGCCAGCTAGATGCCAGATCAACAAATAATCACCCCCAGTCGTCTTCAGAACAGAAGGAGCGACATGAGTAGAGACCGAGACAAATTCACTGATCGGGCTATCTGGGCTAAACATTTTATTACCAGGTTAAGAAGAGAGCGTCGCAAGGGTTTGATAAAATAAACTACCCACCCCGTGCGATCTATTCAGACGGGGTGGGTAGTTGATAATTTTACTGACGTTTTCCGGGAGGATTTTTACGATATTCGTTAGGACTGAACACCCACATCCCGGAGTAGCGTTGCACATTACGAACACGCATACGAAACAGCAAGCGCAGCCCCATCAATCTAAAAATCATCTCGTCCCGCCTCGCCATTTGCCGCATCACAAAGATAATGACGGGAATAGTCAGCAGGTACCAAAAGTTGATGTACATTCCCAGCAGCAGTCCTCCACCGGCGCCGATGAAGAATGGGATATAAGGCACTCCCAAAAACATGGCTGGGCGCGTACAGCCGCGAAAAAGAACATCTTTATGCATAGTATTGAATGAACTGGATTAGAGCCGCAGCCGCATCCCCTTTACATGTATTGCTTCCGCGGTCGCCGATGATCATGTTGGCAACTTGTCCCGCTGCACCAATAAGCACACCACCAATCAAAATTGGAGAAACTTCGGAAATACGCTTATGAGCAAATGCAATCTGATAGCCTGCAACAATCACAGCAATCGTCACTACAGCAACAGAACCCATTGTAAGTAGGCTGTTCACATTCCCTAAGAAACCACAAACCTTAGTGTCTGTATTTGCCAATTGATTGGTCTGAGCAAATGTACCGCCGGCTACAAGCAGTGCCGATGTAAAAACCAGAGCCTTCAATGCCTGCATCCCGATCATCTTTGCATCGGCTGCTGCCTTTTTGTCAATTTCAAACTTCATTTTCATCTCCTTTAGAGCGGGGGGTCTATTGGCCCATCCTAGGCAAATTATCCATCCTGGTTAAAAAACAAACGCAGTATCGACTTGCTGATTTTTAGGACTCGTCTGCGCCGGCGCCACACTGGCTGGCGCTTGGTTTGTTGCAGTAAAAGCTTTCTCTAAGCCAGCAGGTACAGCCACACCCTTACCCTGTCCTGTCGCTTTAACCACGTAAAATGCGGCATCGGCAGGCGGAAGCGGAGATGCCGATGGCCCCTGACCTACTGGCGTGGGTGATGCAATCATAGGACCTTGCTGTGAAACCTGTGTCTGCGGATTTGCAATGTCTCGAATCCGTCGAGCCACGACAGCATCTGCCAACTCGGTAAAAGCCTGTTGCAGGGGCTTTTCTGCACGCATCTTGATTGTGCGATTTGGAACTACCGCAATAGGCTTCACTCCCGAAGATCCAACTGACTCTCGGATGGACGCATAAATCTTCTGCACATACCCGTGCTTGAAGCCGGTCTCAAAGTTACCAGAATAGTAACAACTAAAAGATTTACCCCAGTTCGCGCCCGAACGTGAGTGGCACTCGGCCAAAATTTTAGAGGCGGCCACTAGGTTGGGGCACTTAGCAAATGCCATTTCGTAGCTAGTTAAACCATACTTTTGCAGGTTGTAACGATTGACTTGGCCAAGTCCCAGTGAAAAATTAAAGCCTTTCTGCTCCAGCATCTTAGCCGTGGCTACAGCTTCCTCAAGACCGCGAGGCTCGCGCACCAGACGACCACCGACAACACCGATAGCATATGGATTAAGCGAAGACTCAACGCGGACGACATGCTGCATAACTTCTCCGGGCACGGCAAGTCCCGTGCAGCCCATTAACTCCATGCCAGGCAGCATCACCCTCTCCTCCAGGCCAGATCGACATCAATCATTGGCAGCAATTCAGCCACCTCGCAACGTCCTCACAGGATCGAAATCGATTCCGGTGATAAAACGGCGCCCTGCGTGCGCCTTGATATGTACTACGATATCGATAGTCATACGTAACAAACGCTTGATTACCTCAAACTCCAGGCCGGAACCCTCGTTCGATGCTTTCACCATCAGCGCTAGTTGGTCCCAAGTTTGCTCAACACTACCAGCGTGACAACTTGTAATGGAGCCAGGATGGCCAGATGCACAGTTTCTAATAAAGTAGAACGACTCATCGCCACGCAATTCTGCCAAAATGATCCGATCAGGCTTCATACGCAAACAGGCCTCCATGCAGCTCTTAGCCGTTACGTTACTCGCACTCTGCCCCCCCTTCGAGTAAAGCAGATGCACTGAGTTAGGCTGACTGATGAATAGCTCCCGGGCGTCTTCAATAGTAACCAAACGCTCTTCATTGGGGATGTGGTTCACAAGAGCCTTCATAAAAGTAGTCTTTCCGCTGCCGGTCGCGCCGGCTACGACTACGTTCTTTTTATAAAGCACTGCTTTCTTAAAAAACTCGGAATAGTTTTTATTTCGACGTAACTCAAGCAATTCGCGATCATGCTCGCTTACATCAGCAGCCTCCTCTAGCACCTGATCGAAAAACCCGTCACTTGAGTATTGCTCAAGCGTCTTCGTGTGCTTTGAGGGCAAGCGAATCGTAATCGAGACCTTACCGGCATCGCAGGCAGGCGGAATCACAAACTGCGCACGTTGGCCCGTGGGAAATGTCAAAGAAACCACGGGATCAGCATCGGTGATGCGCTGTCCAGTATTACTCTCGTTCACGACCGCGGTGCAGAACTGTCTAGCACGATCAAAGGTTAGCGAGGGTACCTCCATCCGCTGCCAACCATTGACCGTCTCAAGATATAACTCACCCGGACGATTGATGCAGATCTCCGTAACTTCGGGCGAGTTCAAGTAATCCAGAATGCCAAGTACAGAGTACTGGTAATCCAGAAAATCATTTGAAATTCGCGCGGTTGGAGAGTCGTCAATCGTCATGGCACTCACTTTGGCAGCACCGCTGAGAAATCAACGTCTTTTGCGACGTACACGTTCAAAACAGTACCTTGATTGATTGTCAGCGTTGCTGGGCGACGGCCGGATTTCTCCACCGCCTGCTCAGCAAGCTGTTGCATGGTACGCGCCGTATTACTCTCAAACGGTTGCTGAGTCACTATGCCAGAGCCTACGCCGATTGTAGTGGTTTCAGGACCGTACTCTGCTGCAGCATATTTAAACGCATCACTCAGAAGACTTATAAATAAAGCTGAAGCAATTTTATTACCCCAGTGAGCGTTATACTGACCGGGATGACCGGAACTGCCTAAAGTATCGATACCGGGGCCGACAAGCGTTACATCAAGCCCAGTCGGCGTAGTAACTCGATCCCACACAACTTGTAAACGCCGAGTACTTGGCTCCCCCGCGCTGTATTCACCCAACATCTTGGAGCCTTTGGGCAACAACAGATTGTGTCCATTGATCGAATAGACGGGTTCGGTAACGATGCAGGAGGTATATCCGCCAAAGTCGGAAAGTATCCTGGTCTCCAGCACACAGCGGATATAGGTGCCGCGAACCAGTAACCCATCAGGATTACTAATCGGCTTAGCCAGTGTCACCTGTTCATCGCGCGGGGTTGCAGATTGCGCTTCGGGCTGCCCGGGAATTCCGGCAATACCCGAACTATCCGGAACAGCAGACTGTTGCTCAGCAAGAATACGCCGCTCAAGGAGCGTTGGAGCCCTCGGGCGTTCGGGGACTGGCGCCGTGGTTTCGATCTCATCGGGGGGCATCGGCGGCAATGGCGGCATACTAGGCGATTGCACTAGAGGTACCGGCGCCGTGTCTACTGGCGTAGTCATGTTTTGAGGAAGGGCGGGCGCAACTACTGTTTCAGTTCGCGGCTTCACTGGTGCTGTGTCACCAGAGCCCTGTTTTGCCAACCAAAATATCGCCAAAAGAAGCAAGCCAGCAACTAGCGCAAGAAAAACCAACGCTTTGCGGTTTAGTCGTTTGATGTCATTGGAACGCAGTACGGGTTCATTCGCGTCCAGATTCGGCTCGGCACCCTCCTGCTGGCGAACGAAGTAGGGATTGCTGCGCTCATCATATTGACTACGGGCTTGATCGCCATCACGGTTGTCGTGAGAACGCTCATCAGGGCTGTTTGGAATATTTGAGTTCACTTTTGCTTGTTCCTTCGCAGACCGACAACATTATCGCCGTGACGAACCACCAGGAAAGGATACGTCCCGTGAACGATCAAGGTATTACCTTCGACGGTCGTATTCACAAGAAAGTCCTCGCTATGCTCTTTTTCCCGGGCAAAGACGGCGGGAAAATTTCCTGACGGGAAGCGCGTCAAATCCATATTAATATAAGTGAATTTTCCATCATCATATACACGACTTGGAATCAGCCATGACTTTTTACTTCGAGTCGAGTAATCATAATCATAGTAGTACCTTCGATCCTTGAGGATTTTGGCACTCAGCAATGGCCCATTTTTTGCCGCATCAGCGTCTTCGACGTTATTAAAACTTGTGTCTTTTGGGTAGGAGAAAACAACCTTATATTGAACGCCTGCCTGCTTAGCTTGCTCAAGCCGCTGCCAATCTGTCGCTACAACTTTCAGTTCTAAAATGTAAGAATGAGTGGCCGTACGAATCATCATATTCGTATCTACATCAACATTCTTGGGCTTTAGATAAAAAACGTTTTCACGCCGAGTAAGTTCCCAGCCTCCGGAAAACCCAGTGCTGTAGTCCAGAATTTTCTCATTCGGGCTGAGTTCAATCTGAGTGGTGATACCTAATCCAGTACGGACCTGATAAATTTGATTGGGAGCGTACTCATACTCCTGCACGACCTGAGCGTTCACCGAACTCACACATAAGGGAAATATTAGCGCTGCAGTCAATACAGCCCCATAGATTTTAGAGGGTTTCATCGACCGCTAGCTCCTTTGACATTGTTCGGCATCCCTTGATATTGGACCGCGGGCTGCGCCTGAGGTTGGCTCGCCGGCTGCACTTGGCTGGAATATCCTGGCGGCACCTGCTGGACAGGCATCCCCTGTTGATTAAGAACACCCTGCTGGGCTGAAACACTACCCTGCCCGGCTGCGGCGGCCGCGTTTGGATCTACTACGCCTAATGCGGCCTGCTGAGGAGCTGCAATCTGTGGCGCAACTTGGGCTTGCGGGCTAACCGAAGAGGGCGCTGCCGGTAAAGACGAATAATCATTATCCACACGATAATCTGTGACACGAAATCCCAGTGGATTTTCCACCCGAAGGGTATCACTCATCTCAAGATTATCTTGATAGACAAAACCCATTGTAGCGATCTTGTTATCTAAGAACGTGGCCGCGGCCGAGGCTTTGTCATACACATTTCGTTGGAAACGTACAGTGGCACCAGTGTAAGGCTTACCACTTCCTCCTATAAGCGTAATACTGAGAATATTGACCCGAATAGCACGAGAGGTGCCGTAAGTATTAAAAGGTCTGGCGGGATTATTTCCAGCATGTAGCGCACGATATTCACCAAGAACGTTACCTGTAGCCATGGCAACGACAGTGTTCCAATCACGGTCACCTATCGTCGAGGCATCAAACGATTCACGCGATGTAATGAAACGTGCAACATTGCTGCGCGCTAATGCCTCGCTAGTGCTGACCATGCGTCCACCAAAATTCGCTTCAAGCTTCGCAATGGTGCTGGTACCGGAATACGCGTCCGCCATGACCAGATATGGCACTTTCTCCTTCAACGGCAGCATGTAGTAGTAGCCGCCCGCTGTCATGACGGTGACCAGCATCGACAGCGTCGCCACGATCCAGGCACGCTTTTCGCTGCGGCGCGCGAGGTCCGCAATGCTGACCTCGTAATTCACCGCTTTTTGAACGGCCGCACCTACTTGGGCGGAACCGTCCTTTTCACTGACCTTCTTACGCAACATGTCTAGATCCGTCACCGTGAGGCCTTGTCAGGCCTGAAACCATCGCCGCAACGCGTCGCGGGTACTTGAGAAGGTAGGAACACCGCCGGCCCCATGCCTGAAAGGCATCGAGCAGGAGGCAGCCCTTAGAGCTTGGCGCCAGACGACACCGGCACTGGTTGGACCAGCAACTTGTTGGCAGAAACCGACACCGAAACTCCTTGGGCTGCGTACACGGCACTCAGCTCGGTTGCGGCCTGTTGGACGCTGGTCGTGCTGATTGCGGAAACCGGCCCGATCAAGGTGTAGTCCGATGGCAAGTTGTAGGACAGCTGCATATTGGAATCCGCAGCCCAGCGTTCCAGCATGGTCTTCAGCGTGCCGTCCATGGGCGTGGCCTGATACGTGTACGAGGTGTAGAGCGGAATTTCGGTGGGCGCCTCGTCAAAGTGGTTGACGTGCTTCCAACGACCACCAAAGTCAGGAGCAGGCTTGGTCGCGCACGCGCCTACCAATGCTGCAGCCACTAGCACCAACGACAGCTTGGACACATACATCGGATTCACTCTGACTTCTCCAACTCATGAAATTTCGGGCTTAAGACGGACAGCACTAAGCCTCCGCGCACCAGTGGGTACCGGAGGAAACGTGTTATTGATGCGTTTCTCGCGGCTCTACCACCCGCTGGGTCGCCCCAGTTGCGAGTGCGTGCTGCCGAGAAAAATGAATACGCTGATAAACCATCCATAGCCTTACTCCAGTACGGCCCATCCGGCGCCGCTCCCCTACGACCATCTATCTACACCGCAGATTCTTGCTAACTTTGCCCTTAACAAGCAGATCCGTCAAGAATTGCGCACCAGGCACCGCACTGCAAATGTGACATCAATCACACTTTGATGGTAAGCGTTTTCACTTCAGTTTTTGGCAGTAAGCGCGCAGTGAAGTAGCGATCCTCGTAGTAGCGAATCTTGTCGCACTTCACCGGATGCGGGATCCCCTCGTACAGGAACACTTCCTTCTCGTTGCCCATGGCCTTGAGCTCCTGGGGCAACATCAGAGCCCGCCGCTCTTCTGACACGCTATGGGTGGTCTCCCGCCCTCGGGTGACGTTCTTCTTCTTGATGGTGGTGTAACCCAGCATCTCGGAGTAGTCGTTGGCGTCCTGCTGTTCGCGCGGCGCGTAGAGGATCTGCAGGGCGTGGTTGGTGATGATGGTGCGTGACAGATCTTTGCCGTAGGTTGCGTCCAACTGCGCCATGCTCTGGATGATGGGCAGCAGGCGGATGTTGTAGCCGGCCATGTAGGCTACCGCGGTCGCGATGATGTCCACCTTGCCGATCGAGGTGAATTCGTCCATCAGCAACAGGCACTGATATTTGAGCTCAGGGTTGGACTTGGGCAGTTCGCGGGTATTGAGGTTGATGATCTGGCTGAAGAGCAGATTGATGATCAGGCGGCTTTCGGCCAGCTTGTTGGGCTGGATGCCGATGTAGATGGTCATCTTCTTCTTGCGAAGGTCCGTGAGCAGGAAGTCATCCGCACTGGTGGCGGCGTCCAGCACCGGATTGATCCATGCATTGAGCGGCTCCTTCAAGGTGCCCATGATCGAGGCGAAGGTCTCATCCGCCTGGGACAGCAGGTTGGCAAAGGCCGACTTGGCGTTGCTGCTGAGGAACCGCCGCTCGGACAGCGACTTCAGATATTTCTTGAGATCGGTACCGTCGCCCGAGGACAGGCGATAAATCCCGCCCAGCGTGGGCGCCCCTGCCCCACCCGGGAAACCGAGCGACAGCTCCTCGTCCCAGTTCTCGAACAGGTACAGCGCGAATGCCATGAACGCGTTGCGCGCCTGGCTGACCCAGAACTTCTGGTCGTCGGAGCCGTCCGGGTACAGCATCGCCGCGATGCTCATCAGATCCGAAACGCGGAATGCGGGGTCGTTCGACACATAGGTCAACGGGTTCCAGCGATGCGTGCGACGGTCTTCGGCGAACGGGTTGAACAGGAAGACTTCGTGGCCCTGACTGGCGCGCCACCCGCTGGTCAGGTCGAAGTTCTCCTGCTTGATGTCCAGGACGACGATCGACTCTTGATACTCCAAAAGGTTCGGGATCACGACACCGACACCCTTGCCCGAGCGCGTCGGCGCAGCAAGAATCACGAATTGCTGGCCGCTCAGTCGCACCAGCTTGCCATTGAACTTGCCGACGACAATGCCGTTTCCGGCGGGCTTGAACAGCCCATGCTTGGAGAGGTCGGCGGCGCCAGCGAAGCGCGCGTCACCGTGCAGGGCGCGCGCCTTGGGCTTGACGATGAGCACAACGGCAATCGCCCAGACCAGCACCGGCAGGCCAAATCCAAGCGCGCCCGCAATCTTGATCTTGGTCGCGTAAGGCGCCACTTGGGGCAACCCAAGCGCGCTGAAATAGCGGTAGTAGGTGTCCCACCCGTACAGACCGGTGTCGAGCCGCAGCAACAGCAGGGTGAGATAGCCAGACAGGCAGTATCCGACTAGCACCGCCACCAGCGTGGCAATTGCGATGATTTTGGGTTTGGACATGCGCCCTTCTCCTTAGGCTTGCATCACGATGGCGGGCTAGCGACGCACGACCGGCTTATGGTCGACAAGCTCGGACTTGCGTCCGCCGCTCTCGCTCTCCACCAGCGAATCGATCCAGACCTTGGCCTGGTCCAGAGACAAATCCGGCGTGATCCGCGTACCCGCATCGGTCACGACGGCGTATGCCACGACCGCGTCGGGTGCATACACCTCGTCACGCGTAATCGCCACAACACGATATCCGCCCCTGGTCAGCACGGTGTGCTGATATTCGTCCATCGCCAGCCTTCCTTTCCGTCAGCGCGGTGGCGATGCTAAAGCAAGACGTGTGACGGTGAAAGCGGTATCGGCTAACCGGGCGGCGGTGGGCCGCGCTAACCCGCAAAACAGCCGCACTGAACACTTATTTCCGACACTCGAGGCACTTTCGGTGCGCTTGGGAGGAAGAGAGCGGCATTGGGAGTTCGTCCATCTGGGGGGGCGATACGCCCATGGCATCGCGCATCGTCCGAAACGGGCAGATCAGACAAATGGCGCGGCACGATTCCGCATCGCCGCGCACCTGGCTGGGGACGTTTTGACCGAAGACAGCCAACATCCATATGCGAGCGACATGCTTCAACATTGCCAATCGACACGCAACGCGCAGCGCAGGCAGGCAGGCAGGCAGACAGGCAGACAGGCAGACAGGCAGACAGGCAGAGATGAAAGCACAGGAAGGCCGTGATTCCAGTAACACAGACCCGAACTGACACATGCCAAAGCTGCAAGAGCTTTTGCGTGGGGTCGCTTTGGGGGTCAATGGCAGACGTCGCTGCCGATCTTGAAACCACTCAAGCCTCTGTACCGTCTGGACTTAGAGTGGTGGGCGGTACAGGGTTCGAACCTGTGACCCCTACCATGTCAAGGTAGTGCTCTACCGCTGAGCTAACCGCCCGAATCCTGCGTCAGCATTGCGCTGTGCAGGGCGCGCATTCTAGCGCAGGGTTTTACCGACCACAAGTCCTATCGTGTCTGCAGGGCGAGTCACCCGCCCTATCCCAAGCTGGCAGCCTTCAACTTCTGGATCTGGTCGCGAATCTGGGCTGCGGCCTCGAACTCCAGATCCTTGGCGTGCTGGTACATCTTCTGTTCCAGACTCTTGAGCTTGCCAGCGATTTCCGCAGGCTTCATGGCACGGTAATCGGGCGTCTCCTCTGCAACCTGGCGCGATTTCGAACGGCCCTTGCCCGACTTCTTCTCGGCCGCATCGTCGCGCGCGCCTTCCATGATGTCGGCGATCGGCCGCTCAACGGATTTCGGCGTGATGCCATGCTCCAGGTTGTACTCGACCTGCTTCTCGCGGCGACGATCGGTCTCGTCGATTGCCGCCTGCATCGAGCGCGTTATCTTGTCGGCGTACAAAATGGCCTTGCCGCGCAGATTGCGTGCTGCACGGCCAATGGTCTGAATCAGCGATCCGGTCGATCGCAGGAAGCCCTCCTTGTCGGCATCCAGGATGGCCACCAGCGAGACTTCCGGCATGTCCAAACCCTCGCGCAGCAGGTTGATGCCCACGAGCACATCGAACTTGCCCAGGCGCAGGTCGCGGATGATCTCCACGCGCTCGACGGTGTCGATATCCGAGTGCAGGTAGCGCACCCGAATCCCGTGCTCGCCCAGATACTCGGTGAGATTCTCGGCCATGCGCTTGGTCAACGTGGTCACCAACACGCGATCGCCGAGCTTGATGCGCTCGTGAACCTCGGACATGAGGTCGTCGACCTGCGTACCAACCGGACGGATCTCCACCACCGGGTCGATCAGACCGGTTGGGCGCACCACCAGCTCCGTGACTTCGCCGGCAGACTCGCGCACCTCATAAGGCCCCGGCGTTGCCGAGACATAGATGCTGCGTGGCGAACGCGCCTCCCACTCTTCGAAACGCAAGGGGCGGTTGTCCAAGGCAGACGGCAATCGAAAACCGAACTCCACCAGCGTTTCCTTGCGCGAACGGTCGCCCTTGTACATCGCGCCGATCTGCGGAATGGTCACATGCGACTCATCGATGACCAGCAGCGCGTCCGGCGGCAGGTAGTCGAACAGGGTCGGCGGCGGCTCGCCGGGCGCCTTGCCGGTGAGATGACGCGAGTAGTTTTCGATACCGTTGCAAAAACCCACCTCGGCCATCATTTCCAGGTCGAATTGCGTGCGCTGCGCCAGACGTTGCGCCTCGACCAGCTTGTTCTGCGCATAGAGCTGCTCCAGGCGTTCTTTCAGCTCTTCCTTGATGGTGTCCACCGCACTCAACGTGCGCTCACGCGTCGTGGCGTAATGGGTCTTCGGGTACACGGTGTAGCGCTGCAACTTGCGCAAGGTTTCGCCAGTGAGTGGATCGAACAAGGTCAGCTGCTCGATGTCGCCATCGAACAACTCGATGCGCAAGGCTTCGGTATCCGACTCGGCCGGGAACACATCCAACACCTCGCCGCGCACGCGAAAGGCACCGCGCGTCAGTTCGAACTCGTTGCGGGTGTATTGCAGATCGGTGAGATGGCGGATCAACTGGCGCTGATCGATGTGCTCCCCAACCGACAGGATCAGGCGCAGCGATAGATAGTCCTCCGGCGCGCCGAGGCCGTAGATTGCCGACACCGTCGCCACCACCAGCGAATCGCGCCGAGACAGCAAGGTCTTGGTCGCCGACAAGCGCATCTGCTCGATGTGTTCATTGATCGAACTGTCCTTCTCGATGAAGGTGTCCGACGACGGCACATAGGCCTCCGGCTGGTAGTAGTCGTAGTAGCTGACGAAGTACTCGACCGCGTTATGCGGGAAGAACGACTTGAACTCGCCGTACAGCTGCGCCGCCAACGTCTTGTTCGGCGCCATCACCAGCGTCGGCTTCTGCACCTGCTGGACCACATTGGCAATGGTGTAGGTTTTGCCCGAGCCCGTTACACCCAACAAGGTCTGCTTGGCCAGCCCAGCCTCGAAGTTGGCCACCAACTTGTCGATGGCCGCAGGCTGGTCGCCCGCTGGCGAGTAAGGGGATACGAGCTGAAAACGGTCGGTCATGGAGCGGATCTCGGGGGGAGGCTGCACGAATTTACGGAGGCCAGCATCGGTAGAACCCTGACAGCTACGCAAGGAAAGGCAGGGTTACCTGGCAAGCAACCAATGTTGAGACTGCTTGCTCCACTTCAAGGAGACGCGCAATGGACGCAGCAGGCTATTCGAGCGCGAGAGGGTACACCGCAGTCCAGTTGCTCATCGTGATGGCGATCATCGGAATCGGCGCAGCCATCGGCATGCCCAGCTTCAAAAGCCTCATCGAGTGGCAGCGAGCGACCACGCGCGTGCACCTGCTAACTGCGCACCTTGCAATGGCCAGAAGCCTTGCCGTCACCCAAGGCGGGCCTGTCAGCCTTTGCCCCTCCATGGATGGCACACGTTGCCGAACAGATCGCATCTGGAGCCAGGGATGGATTCTCTTTAAGGATCCAGGGCGCGATGGGCAGCCGCCAAACGCTGCATCCGTGGTCCGAGTGGAGCAAGACTCCGCCACCGGCGGCATCGATATCGTCAGCACAGCTGGACGATCAATCGTTCGCTTCCTGCCGAACGGCCGCAGCAGCGGCACGAACATCACCATCAGCCTCTGCAGCAACGCTAGGCGACTCGCTGACGTGGTGGTCAACAACTCCGGAAGAGCACGCACTGTGCGCTACACCAGCCCTACCAGCTGCGCAGCCCGATGACCAGGCAAACAAAAAGCCGCGACACGTCGCGGCTTTTTGAACATCTTGGCGCCCGAAGTTGGACTCGAACCAACGACCCCCTGATTAACAGTCAAGTGCTCTAACCGGCTGAGCTATTCGGGCGGGGTGGGCATTGTAGCAAGATTCTGAGGCAATGCAACACCTCAAGACTTTTTTCATCCGCTACCAGCAATCTGACTGGAGCCCCTTTGAATTGGTCTTACGAGAGGCCTGATCGATACTCAAGGTTCCGCACTTGTCCGCGACCTGAGCAGCGCCCGGCGTTGCTGTGATGACATATCCCGACTGCGTCTGCTGTGACAGGGCAAGACTGTAAGCCGCGGTTCCCCCCTCGCGTGGTGACACCGTCGATGGCAAACTGAAACCAATGTAAGTGTTCTGCACTGTGTGAAATCGCTCCGCTAGCTGGCCATATTCGACCAAATCAACTTTTGCCTGCGCGCGCCTCGACTTCCGTACGTGTTCGGTATAGCTCGGATACGCGATCGCAGACAAGATCGCAACCACGGCAACGACAATCATCAGCTCAATTAGCGTAAACCCACGCATCTGCGCCACAGTGCGAGTCATCGCTCTTGCACGAGAGTGTTCGAATAGCATCGTCACTGAATTTGCCTCCACGACTGTCTTCCGCAGGGATAAGGAACATACATCGGCTGCGCGCCCGCCACACTGATCACCATCCAGCAAGAGCTACCACCGGGTGGCAGAGACCCGCCCGTTTCGGAGGGAGTCAAGCGTGGAATCGCTGAAACACCCACGTCTTTCACGGGTGTCGTCCCCTGCGTGGTCAATGACGTCGCCGCAGTCCCGGAAGCAAAAGCTGCCCCTGAGGGAGAGCCGTTTCTTGCAACATCCAGCGCCGCACCACCTGTGCGGGTGTTCAGCCCAAACAGCCAGTTGCTCCCCTGGGATGCACAGCCCACACTGTTGGGATTGGGGACATAAGTGGGTATGAAAACGATACCCGACGCGACACTAGGATTCCCCACCATACGCTCGCCAGCCGGTAGATCCACATACCACCCCTGCCCGCCTGCCACACTGGAGCCCATAACCAGACTGCGAGATGTACCAGAAGTGGCGATCGAATTGGCCTGAAGGTTCGAACGCGTAATCGTGCTGGTGACGCTCCCCGCAGCGACGTCGTTGATGCCGTACAGGGACTGGATCGCTGTATCGAACGGGTCGTTCCGGAAAGAGAAGCTGCCAGTACCGAAGAACAACGTCACACCACCATTTTCACCGGCACTGGCCACCAGGCCACCCGTGATCGGCTGCCGGTATGTCGCGCTATTCTCCACAGACGTACGACTGGTGAATAGCGGGACCGTAAGCGCAGTCGTGGTGTTGCGCAAATCGAATTTCCAAATAGCTCCCTTTTGATCGGCAGCATAGACAGTATCTGCGTAGCCATCACGCACCCTTTCCGACTGGCCCGTGCCGCCCCACCGATCAACAACCACGATATTGCCCAAACCGTTGCTACCGGAGATAGTACTGCCGCTCTCGGCAGCTTCGATCATCGTTACGGTGGGCGTACCCGCCTTGATATCTACAAGAAACAGGACAGCTTTCCCGCTAGCGCTGTTGTAGCCGTTGCCGAAGACCGCCTTCCAGGTCACCGTACCATTCGAACTCAACACCGGCACGATGACTGGCTTGCCGAGCACAAATCCGATATTGGCACGTATCGCAGCAGACAATGAGCTGTCGAGATCGCTGATCTCCCAAAGCCGGCTGGCCGCAGTCACACTGGTAGGCGTCGTAACGTCCATCGCAAAAACGCTTCGGCCGCCAGCGCCAGCAGTGCCGACTAGACTGGTCTTCCATGCGCCGCCGTAGTACGTGTCGGATATGGCCAAGGGCCCATCGACATAGTAGCGATGACCGAATTTCTGATCGCTTTGATTGGCCGGGTCATATGGCAAGAGCAGATTACCCATATGGCCCAGTGCGGTCGACGGGATATATGCGAAACGCTCGACCCCGCCGTTGGAGGCCATAACGCCATCGCCATTCATACCACCGTCAAAGCCATGCAGCATTCCATCATTGGCCCCCACATAGACCATATAGTTACGGCCGGCCTTTTTCGTATTCAAATAGGCCTGATAGGTAGCCCCCGGGTTGCCCGGCAGACTGCCGTAACCATAATCATCCAGTGGAGAACTGATCACAGGAGTCGAGTTGACGATGTCGCCCAGAACGGTCGTTCGGTCACGCAAGCGACCTCCGCTTCGCACTTCTCCAGACGCGTCCCCGCGCAGATAAGCGGTCGCCGTGGCCGCATTCGCCCCAAGAGTTGCAAGATCCAAAGCAGTGCACAAGGACATACCCGGGTAAAGCGCAGTCGACTTGGTGCACAGATCCGACAAAGAGATATTCGTCTCGTTGAACGCTGAAACCACCCCGGCCTTGCTCACCAACACATTACGAGCCGCCGCGGACGGCATGCGCGCACTAGCTTCCCATGCAGCAGTGCTGACCGCCACGCGGGTCTGCGGGTTGACCGAGACAGTGTATCCGGTGAGCCGCCCAAACCAGTCAGTGCCCTCATTTGCAATTTCATAGTTTGGGGCAACCGAGAAGGATCCTACGCCGATACGGGCACCACTTTGAGCCAGCGTACCTGAAGGCGAAGAACCCGCCGTCACCGAGGAAAGTACACGTCGCATTGCTTGAGTGATTTCAGCCGGCGTCCGGGCATTGATGTACTGCCCACGCGTGTTCGTAGCCGCATGCCAGATATCGTCGACAGTACTTCTCTCATCGTTCTCGCGCGGCGGCCAGTTTTGATAAATCGCCGGTGTCGTGTACGCGTCTTGTACAACATCTGGATTGAAAAGATTACCGCGCGCACCTAGCGTGATGCCATAGAAGTTAACATGCAGATTCTTCTGACAATCCAGTCTGACACTTGCATTAGCGGTGTTGCATGAGCTTGGAACGGGCACCAAACCAGATGGCATATCCGCTCGAATGGGAGAACCACCATTGATATTATTATAATACTTGGCAGCAATGTCGCCCATGGTGTTGTCATAGGTGTCGGCAAAAGGAATCCCCATATTCCCGTCGCCGCTCGCGTTACTTACGGATGGGCCATCCTGGTTACTGTATCCATCCGTAAACAGCATGACCGCATTTTTTTGACATGCCAACTGGACAGGAGCTGCACTATCGGTCCGCTGAAACTGGATACCAGCCGCGTTGACTGCCTGCCGATTCGGCGTGCCGCCACTAGCGGGCAAGGCCAGAATCGAATTATACAGGGCCGTTTTCTCGCTTTGCGTACCCATGTTGCGCATGGGCAATTTTTCATTGACCGAGTCGTAACTTGCGTTCTGGTTGATCCTGAAAAAACCAACCCGCATATTATTGACGTTAGCCAACGACCTAGTCATGCCGGCAATGATGGCTCGGTTTCGATTTCCATAGAATGAAAACCAATTTGCAAAGTTCTGAAGGGCATCAGTATTTGCCGCCTTTATTGTGTACTTCCACATATCGCAGCCGGTACCACATACATTGCGTACCCGATCGCGCTGGACCGCATCGTAAGCGGCGGCGCCAGCGAGAAGCGGCCTGGCATCCGTGTCGCTTGTATAAGGCACAAAGAAGGTCGCCGGCCAGAACCTGATCAGTAGCGTCTGCGAACCACCATTCCAGGTTACGTCGGAAGTCGTTACCTGTTCAATTCCGAAGTAGAGATTGCCATTGTTATCCTGGAAACGCTGCCTGTATCCCGTACCGCGAGGTAGCACCATTCCATTCTGAATTCTGAAACTGCTGCTGAAATCGTCCCCCATATAGTTGGAAGCAAGCGCCACAGTGGCACCTGCCTGGAGCGGGTTGATCCGCGTATTGACTAAATCTGCCTGAGGGAAGGGATTCCCATCGTTATTTATCCACGGATCATATTTGACAACAGGATCGTAATAGGTGGGGTTGTAGGCAGAAGAGCGCGCAAACCCAAGACTGTCCAGGGGTGGGACGCCGCGACGGTTTTCGTCGATACGAACGCCGGGCAGGACATGGTTGTAACTACACGTCACGCTCGGCGAATCCTCTGTGTTCAATGCGCCTTGAGCAGAAAAGAAGCTCTGCCTAGCCGTGCTCCAGCATCCTTGACCGTCCTGTCCCGGAAACTGAGTCTGAAATGTCATCGAGCCCGAGTCATCCACCGCCATGATGAACGCGGGAGGCGTCTGCACCTGGTCGTTCATCGGCTCCTGAGCCAGTACGCCCTGTCCCTGCGCAGCAATCAATGTATAGATGAAGAACCCCAATCCGACTGCGCCGGTCAACGCAGAAGCAAGGATTACTTTCTTTTTGTTAGCTGTCATGTGCGTTTCTTCAAAGTTTGAAGACGGTGTCTACTGCGGCTTCGGAACTAGGGTTGTTCTTGTCATCGGCTGCAACACCCGTGATTTGGAAAACAGGAGATGCCGGATCGACGGGCTGGCCCATTCCGATATTTGCTTCGCCTTGAATACATTGATCGATTTGACGAACGTTGACGGCTCGATTGGATGTCTGCGCCTGTGCCCATTGCATCGGATCAAAGCCGTCGTCGCAAACCCGCTTTATGTCACCTGATGCCACCAGGCTGGTAGTATCAGTCGATGAGGTGGTTCTATTGGAAATTTTTTCCACTGAATTTTCGGCATTTCTAACAGTCCCCTCCGCCTCCTCGAAGGCACGATTCACTGCTCGGTAATTGGATGCCATCTTCTCCTGCATGCCGGAGACTTGGATGCCCGCGATACCAATCAATGCCAAGAGCACCAGGATGATCAGCGCGACATAGAGAACGGCACCCGTTTGCCGGACAGCTCCGATTTTCAAATTCATACGCGTTTTCAATAGAGGCAGCATTGACATTATCAGTTACCGAACAGTCGGTTACGGAGAGCGACTGACAACTCATAGGTGGCCCGATACCGCCCATCGCTAGCCGTAGGTGGAACCACCGTTACTCCGAGTACACCAAGACGATTGGCCTCAATCGGAGCAGCAGCAGCTGGAGTCGGACTACGCACAAGCACTCCAACCTGCACTTGACCGACCCGCCGCCATTGATTGGCAGCTGCTGCGTCAGTTGCTGTTGCAACACTGCTCGCAACCCTCTGCTCCGTAATGTTTCCAACGGGTGGGGTTTGCGTTGCAATGGTTTCGGTGCTGTCCAGTCCATAAAGGAATTGCAGGCTTTCGATGCCCTCTACCAGTTCCTCGCTGGTGTACTGGCCGTTACCTCCTGCTCTGGCACGCCGCAATGCGGGCTCCCCTGTATCTGGATTGTTCGCGACGTAATACACAAGCGATTCGGCGCGATACACCATGGTCTGGCCAGTGGGCTGTACAACATATCGACCGGCAAGGTTTACTCCTGAGGCCACCACTGTTCCAGCAGTGGTCGTGCCTGCAAACACATCGGCGTGCGCGCAGTCCGCGATTCCGAACAGCGTCGGTGCTGCGACGCCATCATCCGTCAACCTCGCCCAGCGGGTAGCGTCCATCGTCAACGTCGTATTAGAGCCCGCCGCCGCAATGCCCGTGGCAGGAACCCCCTCAGCGGAAAGAAAGCGTAAGACGATGATGTCGCTCCCAGCCCGCGGCGCCGGGCTCAGGTTCTGGATCGCAGCAGGCAGCCCGGTAATCGAACCTGCGGTTGCCCCAACTGTTACCGTTTGCCCTGGCGAAGTACCTGGCGCCTCGTAACCCTGAATCGACACCGAAAAGTCCAGTGGACTGCCGCTCCCCGTGGTGGCGGAAAGATTGACCCGCGGGTCGCCTTGCCCCTTAACGAACTGCGCCTGATCGTTGACGCATCCAAAATGTCCTGCCATACGGATATCACGCGCCAAATAGTCCAGCGCAAATCGCCCATTTTCTTGGGCCCGCGAGGCACCTTCGGATAGCTGAGCCGCAGTACGCGATGCGGAGAAAACCTGGATGACGCCTAACAACAGCACCAGTCCGATCACCATAGCAATCATGAGTTCAATCAGGGACAGACCTGCGTTGCGTCTATACACACTCATCGCTGTTAAATCTCCGTCCGCAAAGCAAAACTCGTAACGGCATCCGGATTATCCTTGTCCCAGCGCTGATCACCCCAGCTGATCGAGACTGTCGCAACCCCATTGGCATAGGTGACTGTAGCAGCAGCCTTATCTCCCAATGCTTTCGCGACTTGGCACTGCCAGCGCGCGATGTTTTGCGTGATTGCCACCGCCTCGCCGGTGGGATATATACAAGCACCTGCTTGAGTAACAGAACCTGCAGCGAAACTCGCTGCAGTGTATTGGGTCACCAAGTACCGATTTGACCGCATTTGATCAATCAGATCGTATGCAAGATTGGTTGCCTGCGTACGATAATTGGCGCTTTGTACAAAGCGGACATTCATGGTTTGCAGCAGTGCGAACCCAAGTAAACCGAAGGCCAGCACGAGGATCGCGATCAACACTTCGATCAAAGTGAAGCCTCGCGACGACCGTGCACTAGTGTGAGGGACCTTCTTCATACACAAGCCTCTTTTTTGCTACGGATTTGACCGGATGCATTCACGGTCAATGATCTTCTCAGGGGCTGCCCCCCGCACTGATCCGGCTGAAGAGTGACTTTCTGGTCTGCAGCTGCGCGGCGGCGCCCACGCGCATCAAACGCGATCACCGTCCCAGTGGTGGGTCCCTGGACAACAAGCCGAGGATTGCCGGTCGAGTAGCGTAGCACTGCTTCTCCTGCGTCAAAGGTGCCGTTGCCGTTGGAGTCACTCCAGGCCATGACTCCCCCACTCCAGCTACCGTCGCAGCTGGTCCCATTGGAGCTACCACACACGCCTCCACCCTGACCATTCCGTATGGCCTCGGTCCTGGAGAGATTCAACAAAGCCATTAGCTCGTTATTGGCGGCAGCCGCCCGATTTGATCGCAGGACTCCTTGGAAACTCGGGTAACCAATGGAAGCTACGATCGCGAGCACGGCCACGGTTACCATGAGCTCAATCAGGGTGAACCCACGCGAACGGACAACTAACATTAGACGCTCCCCAGCGTTGGTTTTGACAGCATCGTCAAGCTTCAGGCCTAACGCAATCTACTGCAGACAAACGGTAGGAATGGCCGACAAACGACGCCGGCCTTTCCCAGATCCCCACCAACCTTTAAGTCACCACCCGATAACAAGGCCGATAGTCCCCCGAGATCTTCATCCGGCGCTGCTCAACGAAGCCGCGCAGCAGCGCATCCAGGGCCTGCATGATCTCGGGATCGCCGTTGATTTCGAAGGGGCCGAATTCCTCGATGCGGCGCATGCCGTCTTCCTTGACGTTGCCGGCGACGATGCCGGAGAAGGCGCGGCGCAGGTCGGCGGCCAGGGCCGGCGCCGGGCGGCCGTGGTGCAGGTCCAGCGCGGCCATCGCTTCGTGGCTGGGCTCGAAGGGCTGCTGGTACTCGAGCGGGATGTGCACGGACCAGTTGAAGTAATACGAGTCCTTCTGGTCCTTGCGGTGCGCGCGCACTCCGTGGACCCCTTCGGCCATACAGCGCGCGACGGCGACCGGGTCGCCGACGATGATCTCGTAGCGCGAGGCGGCAGCGTCGCCTAGGGTGAGGCGAATGAAACGGTCGATCTGCTCGAAGTACGGCGCGGCGATGGTCGGGCCGGTGAGGATCAGCGGGAACGGCACGTTCGCGTTTTCTTCGCGTAGCAGGATGCCGAGCAGGTAGAGAATTTCCTCCGCGGTGCCGACACCGCCCGGGAACACTAGGATGCCATGTCCGATGCGGACGAAGGCCTCAAGGCGCTTCTCGATGTCCGGCATGATCACCAGATGGTTGACGATCGGGTTCGGCGATTCGGCGGCGATGATGCCTGGCTCGGTGACGCCGATGTAGCGGGTATTGTGCTTGCGCTGCTTGGCATGCGCGATGGTGGCGCCCTTCATCGGCCCCTTCATGGCGCCCGGGCCGCAGCCGGTGCAGATATCCAGCCCGCGCAAGCCAAGCTCGTAGCCGACCTGCTTGGTGTAAAGGTATTCATCGCGCGAGATGGAATGGCCGCCCCAGCACACGACCAGGTTCGGATCCAAGGGCTGCAGGATGCGCGCATTACGCAGCTGGCCGAACACGGCATTGGTGATGCCTTCGCTGGTGTCGAGATCCGCGCGTTGCGCTTCGAGCTCGATGGCCATGTAAGCGAGATCGCGGACGACGGCAAACAACAGTTCGGCCACGCCGCGGATGATCTCGCCATCGACGAAAGCCATTGCCGGTGCGTTGATCAGATCGATGCGGATGCCGCGATCCTGCTGATTCACCTGGATGTCGAAATCCGGGTAGAGATCGCGCGCAGCGCGCGGGTCGTCCGATGCGCTTCCGCTGGTCAGCACGGCCAGCGCACAGCGGCGCAACAGCTCATGCATGCCACCGCTGGATGCATCGCGCAACCGGGCCACTTCTGCCTTGGACAACACATCCAGACCACCACGCGGGTAGATCCGCGCATCCACCACCGGCAGCGCCCGTGCTGCCGTACTGCTGAGTTCCATAGCATGCTCCTGTCGTATGCACGGAACTTTAGCGTACTCACCCGCACAAAAGAAAACGGCCGGGAGACACCGGCCGTTTTTGCAAACATCGACACGCTAGCCGGCTTTAGAACTGGTAGCGGAAGCCCAGCTGCAGCGCCCAGCGGGAGATGCCCTTGTCGTCGTAGACGGTCGCGGCATCCGGCTCATTGAAGCGGTAAACATACTTGCCAGTCGCCGCGTCGATACCGCCGTATTCAGCAACACCCTTGAAGCCCGGGAATGCGTACTCATCGACGCGGCCCCACTTCTTGTTGAGCAGGTTGCCCACGTTCATGACGTCGACCCAGATCTGCGCCTTGTTGCCATCGAAGAAGCCAGGAAGCTCCTGCTCGATGTGTAGATCGAACTGGTTGACCCAGGAATTACGTACCGCATTGCGGCCAGCAACCTGGCCCTTGTGCGTGGACAAGTACTGGTCATTGTTGACGTAGTTCCAGAACGCGTTTTCTTCGGCCGCGTTACGGAACAGCACATCGCCGCGCGCCGCCGGGATGTACAACAGGTCATTGGAGCGACCGTCGCCATTGGCATCGTTGTCGAACGTATAGCTGTAGGGACGACCGCTGCGGCCTTGATACACCAGACCGACCTTCGTTGCAAAATCGCCGAAGAAATTATGCTTCCACTGCAGCGTACCCAGGAAACTGTCCTTGATTTCGTATGCCGAGGTTGCATTGACCTCTTCATTCGCCTGGAAGGTTGCGGTGTTGAGCAGCTGCGACCCCGAAGTGGAACTGGTCAGACCGCTGACTTCCTTCGCGTTCGAGTAGGTGTAAGCCAAGCTCCACGACCAGTCGCTGTCGTTGAACGGCTTGTTCAAGCCGACAGTGAAACTTTGCGAGCCACCCTGATCGGTGGGGCGCGCAATGATGGCATCGTTGAAGCTCATGTTGCGACCAGCACGGATATCGGTACCGCTGTTCACACATGACGAACCAGCCGCCACACCCGTTTCGCGGAGACATGCATTACCCAGGGAATTCCAGTTAGCCGGATTGCGGCCATTGGCATTCCAGTAGATATCACGACCATCCTGGCCAACTGCCGTCGGATTACCGAGATTGAGCTGCTGGTAATAAATCGCTTCCTTGACCTTGGTCACCACACCTTCCATCGAGGCGACGATGCCGTACCACGGCAACTCGGTATCGAAGGCGAGGTTTGCTTTCCAAACGGACGGCTGGCTCAGATCCTTGTCAACAAAGTCGACCGACTGCGTGGCGCCCGATGTTCCGCGCGGCTGGTTGTTGATATCCGGCGTGAAGCGGATACCACTGTTGGACGCGTTGTTGAAGTTGTAATCGGTATAAGCCAAACCAGTATTGGAATACGGATTGGACAACCAAACCGACGCGGCAGCACCCTGGAACAGGCCAACGCCGCCACGCAGCTGGGTCGGACGATCTGCATCGAAGGTGTAGTTGAAACCAAAGCGCGGCTGCCACAAGCCGTTGCCGTCAATGGTTTCATCATTGCGAAGACCGAATGCGTTAAACGCAGCCTGGTTGAACTGCGGCGAGTTCTTCACCATCGGCTCGTCATAACGCAGGCCGAAGTTCAGTGTCAGGTTGCTATTGACGGCCCAAGAATCCTGCAAGAACACGCCCACGTTCCGCACGCCCCACTTCGCAGCGATATTGTCGATACCGGTGGGCGAATACGAGTAACGATACGCGTTCGGCAAATTTGCCTGGTAATTGGCAACCGAGTTGAAGGTGTAGCTACCGAAAACACGCGGACCATATAAGTTGTAGATGTCGTTGTCTTCGTAGTCGAACCCGAACTTGACCGTGTGGTCATTCAAGAACAGCGTGCCGGCGAAGAAGGCGTTCCAGGTTTCGGTGCGCAACTCGTTAGCCTGAGTATTGGCTTCAGTACCCAGATTTAAAGTGTTGTTGCCGAAACGCACGGCGATGGCCGGCAACTGCGATGCCGCAGTACGAACTGCCGAGTAATCGCGATAAGACACCTTGGCTTCGGTCGAAAAAGTATCGGTCCAGTCGCTGAACAACTGACCGGTGTAGGTCTCGAGTTCGAAGTCGCGCACATAGTGGTACGAGTTCAACGCCAGCTGATTGTTGCCGAACCCATTGAGATTGGCCGTGCTCTGCTCGGACTTGCCATAGCGGAACGAACCACGATGCTTGTCGCTGATGTTCCAATCCAGCTTGAAGCCCTTCTCTTCTGAATCAGAATCCAATGCCGGCAAGGCCAGGGTCCCAGGGTCGAAGCCATAGACATTGCGCGAGATATCGATCACCTGATCGACCTGCGCCTGGGTAATACCGACTTCATTGCTGGCACCAGAACCGGCTGGACCGTAGCCACTGTTACCGGTAAACACACCCTTACCCTTGTACTTCTCATAGTTGGCGAAGAAGAACAATTTGTCCTTGACGATCGGGCCGCCCAGAGTCAGACCATACGTCGCTTCGTTGTCGAACAGCTGCGGGCGGATGTTGTTCTGATTCTTGCCCGACCAGTCGTTCTCGCGATAAGTGCCGTAGACCGAACCATGGAATTCGTTGGTGCCCGACTTGGTGACGGCATTGATCACGCCACCGGTGCCGCCACTGATCGTCACGTCGTAGTTGGCCACGTCCACCGAGATTTCATCAATGACGTCCATCGAGAACGGCTGGCGCGGGGTCGGCAGGCTGTTGGATTCCAGACCGAAGGCGTCGTTGGTGCTGATGCCGTCGACGCGGATCGCGTTGTAGCGCGGGTTCTGGCCGGCGATGGAGATTTCGTTGCGCGCCTTGTCGGTTTGCGCAACGCGCGGATCCAGACGCACATAGTCCTGCAGGTTACGGTTAATCGACGGCAGCGACTCGATTTCTTCGCGGGTCACGTTGGTGCCGGTACCCATCTTGTTGGCGCTGAAAATGGCCGAGCCGTAATTGCCGGCGATTGCCTGCACAGTGCCCAGCGTCGCCAGATCGCCGCCCAGAGCGGCATCGACCTGATTGACCTTGTCCAGATTCAGATACACGCCTTCGCGGGTGGTGTTGCCAGCGCCCGAAGCGGTAATGGTAATGGTGTACGGCCCGCCCACACGCAAGCCGCGCGCGTTATAGCGTCCGCTGGCATCGGTGGTGGCGCGGCTGACCGTTCCGGACTCCACGTGCGTAATGGTGACTTCGGCGTTCGGGACGGGCTGGCCGCCACTGCCGGTCACCAGGCCGGCGACGCCAGCCGAGGTGCTTTGCGCAAACACAGGAGCGGCGGCGAGCGCGGCGACAAGGCCAAGCGTCAGCTTGGACATGCGGAGATAACGGGGGTGGGTCATTTCGGTAGCCTCGATACAGGTTGGGCAGTGACAAAAAGGCGCAGTCAGCCCAACCGTTCCCGGGGGTGGGCTGCCGATGATCTGGGGTCCCTTGCCGCGCGACTGGTTGCTGCCGCAACGGTTAACAACAGATTAACACGCTAAGCCCTGATTGTGACGACGGCGTGACAAACTTCGCGCGCTGCTACATGAACTGCGAAGGTCAAGGCGTAATCGCCAGATCGTGCAAGGTCGCAACTTGAGCGAGACGCCCATCGCGCCTTTGAAGCTACGAAGTGGCCAAATTGGGGCAAATCGCCCAAACGCTTGCATTCGGCCATGGCGTGCGTGCTGCACATGGGGTTGCCATCTGTCGATGCGCCCCACCGAATATGACATTCCACCTGCACTCATGCGTCAGTGACGGATCAACCTCAAGACAGTCGCCAGCGGCCAAGGGCTGCGCCGCCTTTCATCGTCCAGAGCCCATTGCGTCGCACCGCTAGATGTCCGGACGCGACGGCGCGCTGGTTGCCGGCACCATGGACCGTGCGCACGTAACCCACGGCCAGTGCGGGTTGAAACCCCGGGCCATCGATGCGTGTCGACGCACACACGCGGCGCGATCGCCAAGCCGCCCCGAGCTGCGCTAGATCGACACCGGCAGCTTGAAGTACGTGCCCAGGCCGTCCAGGAACATCTGTACCGAGATGGCGACCAGCAGCATGCCCATCAGGCGCTCGATGGCCGTCAGGGCGCGGTGGCCGAGCAGTTTGTACAGCAGCGGCGCGGCGGCCAGGATCGCCGAGGCGCCGATCCAGGCGATCATCAGCGCAAGGCTCCAGTCCCACAGCCGCGTGGGCTCGTTGCTGCCCATGAGCATCACCGCGGCCATGCCGGACGGGCCGGCCACCAGCGGGATGGCCAGCGGCACGATGAAGGGTTCGCCGTCGGGAATTTCGCCCATCAGGCCTTCGGGCCGCGGGAAGATCATGCGGATGCCGATCACAAACAGCACGATGCCGCCGGCAATGGCCACCGATTCCTGGCGCAAGTGCATCAGTTCCAGCGCGTACTTGCCGCCCCACAGGAACGCCATCAACACGCACAGCGCGATCAGCAGTTCACGCGCAAGCACGAAACGCTGGCGCTTGGGCGGCAGCGGCTTGAGCACGCTGAGGAACACTGGAATGTTGCCCAGCGGGTCGAGAATCAGAAACAGCAGCAGCGCCGCAGAAAGAATGGTCATACCTGCGGACTCCAGATCGCACCGCGATGCGTCGCCCCTGCGGCTGACAGCATGCTGACGCATGCAGGTGCGTAACGTGCGGCATCGACCGCGTCGTTGTCTTCGTGATGGGTGAAAGCGCGTGCGCGCAATGCGGTGCGCATCGGGCCGGGCTGCAGGCCGCCGACGCGGACCGGGCCGGCGGCGGTTTCATGATGCAAGGTGGCGATCAAGCCGCGCTGCGCATGTTGGGCGGCGCCATACGCCCCCCAATAGGCCTGACCCACGCGCGCGGGGTCGTCCACCACGAAGACAGCTGCCGCATCGTCCTGCTGCCGCAACAGCGGCAGGCATGCCTGGGTCAGCCAGGCGCGCGCGGTCAGGTTGACATGCAGGGTGCGTGCGAAATCAGCGGGTGAGACGAGTTCGGTTGGCGTCAGGCCGGAAAAGTCGGCAGCGCACTGCAGCAGACCATGCAGGCCACCAAGCTCGGTCTGCACCCGTTGCGCAAGCGCGGCGTAGTCGTCCGGGGTGGCGCCGGCCAGATCCAGCGGATACAACAGCGGCTCGGCACCCAGCGCTGCAACCGCGTCGTAGACGCGCTCCAGCGGGCGCACCTTGCGACCAAGCAGCACTACCGTGGCGCCGGCAGCCGCGCATGCCTGCGCCGCGGCGGCGCCGAGGCCACCGGCGGCGCCGGTGATCAGCACGACGCGCCCCGACAAGGCAGCCGACTGCGGCTGGGCCTGCACCGAACTCACGGCTGGTACGCCTCGCTGACGATGCGCTTGAGCTCGCCGGCTTCGAACAGTTCCAGCGTGATGTCGCAGCCGCCGATCAGCTCGCCATGGATGAACAGCTGCGGAAACGTGGGCCAGTTGGAGTAGCGCGGCAGATTGGCGCGCACTTCAGGCTCTTCCAACACGTTGACCGTACGCAGTTGGTCGGCACCGGCGGCCACCAGGGCCTGCACGGCGCGACTGGAAAACTCGCACATCGGAAATTGCGGGGTGCCTTTCATGAACAGCACGATCGGGTGTTGTTCGACTTCGGCCTGGATCCGTTCCATCACCGGCATTGGACTCTCCTGACTGGGAGCGGCAGGCCCGACCGCCGGTCGGATAAACTTCCGCAAAGGCGCGCATTGTAAGCCTTCAGCGCGACCTATCGCCGCACTCCCTTCGCTGCCACTGCCATCATGCCGATCGAACACGTTGCACTGCCCTATTCCCGCGCCGCCCTGGAACCGCATCTGTCGTCTGCGACGCTGGAGGCGCATCACGGCGTCTGTCACCGCAGTGAGGTCGAACAGCTCAACGCACGCCTGGAAGGCAGCGAGTTTGCCGAGCTGACGCTGGAAGACATCATCGCGCAGGCGCAGGGCACGTTGTTTCATCTGGCCGCGCAGGTGTGGAACCACAATTTCTATTGGCAGTGCCTGCGTCCGCGCGCTGGCGGGGAGCCGCTTGGGCGGCTGGGCGACGGCATCGCCAAATCGTTCGGCGACTTCGTGCATTTCAAGCAGGAGTTCAATCGCGTGGCCCTGAGCACGTTCGGCTCGGGCTGGGTGTGGCTGGTGCAGCGCCCGGACGGCGCGCTGGCAGTAGTCGCCACACCCAATGCCTCCACCCCGCTCACCGGGCCAGACATTCCGTTGCTCGCCTGCGATATCTGGGAGCACGCGTATTACCTGGACTACCAGCAGGATCGTGCGCGCTATCTGGAGGCTTTCTGGAAGCTGGTCAACTGGGATTTCGTCGCAAGCCGGCTGGGCTGACCTGGCCGCTCAGCTTCCAGCCGCAGATGCGGACCGGCTCATCTGCTGACACATCGCAGAACGGGTCCGCGTCCGACACCGACGCGCCCGCGCAAACGGAGGTGTCGTCGCGCGTGATCGCAACCGAAACGCTACGCGCCTCACCCTTCGTTCAAACGCGCAACCACCGGCCGAGCTTGCGCATCGCGCTGCAACGCCGCGCCGGCATCGCTCACCGCCAGTGCCAGCGCCTGCGCTGTCTCCGCGCGCAGCGTTGCGTGCCCCACCTTGCGTCCATCGCGCGCTTGCTTGCCGTAGTCGTGCCAATGCCCACCGGGCACCGCCAGAAACGCCCTGGCCTCTGGCATCGCGCCCAGCCAGTTGAGCATGCAGGCGTAGCCGCGCATCGCAGTACTGCCCAGTGGCAAGCCAAGGACGGCCCGCACATGATTTTCGAATTGCGAGGTCTCGGCACCTTCGATGGTCCAGTGCCCCGAGTTATGCACGCGCGGCGCCATTTCGTTGGCCAGCAACTCACCGTCGCGCACGAACAGTTCCAGCGCAAATACACCGACATAGTCGAGCTTTTCCGCCACGGCACGCGCGTGCGATTCGGCCGAGGCTTGAAGGGCCGCCTCCACGCTCGCCGGTGCCAGGCTGGCCGACAGCACACCGTCCACATGCCAGTTTTCGGTCAACGGCCAGGCGCGGAATTCGCCATCGCGGCCGCGTACTGCAACCACGCTGACCTCGCGCTGGAACGGCACGAACGCTTCCACGATCAACCCGACGTGCGCCGCCTGGGCGCCAAGCGCGTCCCACGCTGCATCGGCATCGGCGAGCGTCTTGATCCGGAACTGGCCCTTGCCGTCGTAGCCGAAGCGGCGCGTCTTCAGCACGCAGGGCGTACCGATCCGCGCGAGCGCTGCGTCCAGGCCGACGCGGTCGTCGATCGCGGCAAACTCGGGCACCGGAATGCCGAGTTCGCGGAACAAGGTTTTTTCGCTGAGCCGGTCCTGCGCAACCGCAAGCGCCGCCGGACTCGGAAACACCGGCACCTGCGCGGCAAGTTGCTGCGCGCTGGCGGCCGGCACGTTTTCGAAATCGAAGGTGATCACGTCCACCTGCCCGGCGAATGCGGCAAGGGTCGCCACGTCATCGAACGCGCCAACCTGCAGCGGTGCCACCTGGCCTGCGCAGGCATCGACTGCCGGATCGAAGACCGCAAAGCGTATGCCGAGCGGCGCACCGGCCAGTACCAGCATGCGCGCCAGCTGGCCGCCACCGAGAATGCCAACCGTGCTCATTGGCGCGGGTCGTCGCTGGCCATGACATCGTCGGTCTGCTTGGCGCGGAACTGCGCCAGCGCCTGACCGACCTGCGCCTGCTCGGGCGCCAGCATGGCCGCCGCAAACAACGCCGCATTGGCCGCGCCCGCATTGCCGATGGCGAAGGTGGCCACCGGAATGCCTGCAGGCATCTGCACGATCGACAGCAGCGAATCCATGCCGTTCAGCGCCTTGGACTGCACCGGCACGCCGAGCACCGGCACTGCGGTCTTGGCGGCCAGCATGCCCGGCAGGTGCGCCGCGCCGCCGGCGCCGGCAATGATCGCGCGCAGTCCGCGTGCGCCCGCCTGCTCGGCGTAGGTGAACAAGACGTCCGGGGTGCGGTGCGCCGAGACCACCTTGACTTCGTACGGCACGCCCAGCGCGTCGAGCTTCTGAGCTGCATGTTGCATGGTCTCCCAATCCGAACGGGAACCCATCACGATGCCGACCAGCGGCGCGGAGTGGTTGGAGGTCATGGCCCTGCCCTGCGGTAAAGACGTATTCTAGCCAATCTCCACGCAAGACAAGACTTCGATGGATCGCAAATTGCTCGACCTGCTGTGCTCGCCCGACACCCGCCAGCCGCTTTCGCTGCTCGACGGCAAGGGCCTGGAAGCACTCAATGCCGCCATCGCAGGCGGAACCCTGCAGCGCGCCGACGGCACCGCACAAACCCAGCCGCTGCGTGAAGCGCTGATCACCCGCGACCGCAAGCAGATCTTCCGCGTCGACGACGGCATTCCGGTGCTGCTGGCCGAAGAAGCCATCGCCACCGCACAAATCGCCGACTTCCCCGAGAAGTGAGCCTGTCTCAGCACACCAACGTGCCGGCCGCGCCGCCCGCCGAATCGATCGACGCCGACGTAGCGCGTGCCCTGGCCGAAGACATCGGCAGCGGCGACGTCACCGCCGCACTGCTACCCGACCAAGCCGACAGCGCCTACCTGCTGTGCAAGCAGGACGCGGTCATCGCCGGCCGCCCCTGGTTCGATGCCACCCACCGCGCGCTCGACCCGCAGGTACGCATCGACTGGCACGTGCACGAAGGCCAGCACGTCGGCGCCGGCACGGTGCTCGCGCTGTTGCAGGGGCGCAGCCGTAGCCTGGTCAGTGCCGAACGCACTTCGCTCAATTTCATGCAGACACTGTCTGCCACGGCGACCACCACCGCGGCGTATGTGACTGCGGTGGCCGGGACGCGCGCGCGCATCCTGGACACGCGCAAGACGCTGCCGGGCCTGCGCGCCGCGCAGAAATACGCCGTGCGCTGCGGCGGTGGCGACAATCACCGCATCGGCCTGTTCGACACGGTGATGCTCAAGGAGAACCACATCCGCGCCGCCGGTTCGCTGAGCGCGGCCGTGCATGCCGCACGCGCGCAGCAACCGCAGCTGCCGCTGGTGGTGGAAGTGGAAACGCTGGAGCAACTGCACGAAGCACTGCAGGTTGGCTGCACGCGCATCCTGATCGACGACTTCGACCAGGCCATGCGCCGAGAAGCGGTGCGTCTCGTTGCTGCGCTACCGCCGGAACGACGCATTCCGCTGGAAGTCTCCGGCAGCGTGGATCTGGCCGGCATTCGCGCAATTGCCGAAGACGGGGTGGACTGCATCTCGATTGGCGGACTCACCAAGCATGTGCAGGCAGTGGATCTGTCGCTCAAACTCGGCCCACCGCCAGCGCGCTGATTTCACGCGTGCGCGCAGCCGGCTCTGGCAGCCTGCTGCGATTGTTCCGTGCAGGACCTGCAATGACCGTCAAACCTTGGCCGTGGATCTGCTTCTTGCTGGCAGGTATCGGAAGTAGCGCTGCGGCTGCGGAGGTGTGCGATATCCCGCCACGGTTCGGAACGAGTCCTGCCGCGATCGCCATCGTGCGCAGCGCCTGCAATGAGCATCGGTTGTGGCAACGCCCGTTTATCGATGCCAAGGGACGCCTGGCCAGCCTGGGCGTCACAGAAGCCGAATCGGGCTATCTCGCCGATCACGGCGTGGTCGCCTGGCAACGCGTTGCAGGCTACTGGCGCGACAGTGGCACGCTTGCGTCGATGGGCGGACGCCCCGGCGCATCGAGCTGCGCGGCACTGGATGGTACGCGCTACACCGCCAGCGACTGCCGCGCATTTCTGATCGACAACCCATGGTCGGCCGCTTTCATCTCCTGGGTGATGACGCAGTCGGGGCTGAGCGGTTTTCATCGCTCCGCGCGCCATCTGGATTACATCCGCAGCGCCTACAACGACGGCACTACCGGACCGTACCGGTTCACCGATCCAGCGGTCGAGAAGCCGGCGCCCGGCGATCTGCTGTGCCTGCTGCGCGGCCGCAGCACCGCGTTGGGCTATGCCGGCCTGAAGGCCGCGCTGGGCGGCAGCGCACCGATGCCATGGCAGTCGCATTGCGATGTGGTGGTGGCCGCCAACGTCGGCGGCGATCGCACGCTGTATCTGATCGGCGGCAACGTATTCAACACGGTGATGATGCGCAAGATGCCGCTGGATCGCGCCGGCCGCGTGGTGTTGCCAACACCGCAATCGGACAGCAGCCAGGACCAGAACGAAGACAGCCTGGGCATCGCCAGCGAATGCACGCCGGCGCACGAAGACCTGTGCGACTTCAATCGCCGCGACTGGGCTGCGCTGTTGAAGCTGCGTCCTGATGCAGCGATGGTTGCGCCGCCACCCACTGCGCCGCTGCCGACACCCGACACCGCACCCACAGAACAAACGATGCCGCCGGGCTTCCCACGCGTCGTGCCGCCGCGTCCGCAAACGCAGCAAGCGCCGACGGAGCAGCAAGGATAGATCGAAGCAGTAACGCCGGGCGTACCCTCATCGGTCCCTGCGGGGCACCTTCTCCCAATGGAAGAAGGATTCAAAGCCCCTCTCCCGCGGGAGAGGGCTTGAGGTGAGGGTACGGTGCGAAGCCCTTGCTCGCCTTCACCCCATTCAGCGTTGCACGCCCCCGTCCAGCGCTGTGCGCCCTTCTCCAGAGATGAAAAGAAATCCAAGCCCCTCTCCTGCAGGAGAGGGCTTGGGGCGAGGGTACGGGCAAGCCACTTACGTTCCGAATATCACGAGGCCTTGCACGTACCCTCATTCGCCCCTTTGGAGCACCTTCTCCCGCAGCGAGAAGGGATCAAGTGCACAACAAAAAAGCGGGCCGAAGCCCGCTCTTTCGTCATGCATCACGCATGCTGCATCAGCACGCTGCGATTACTCGGCCGACGCCTGCACGCCTTCGCCTTCTTCCACTGCCTTGATCGACAGACGGATGCGGCCCTGCTTGTCCACTTCCAGCACCTTGACGCGGACCAGATCGCCTTCCTTCAACTTGTCGCCGACCTTCTCCACACGCTCGCTGGAAATCTGCGACACGTGCACCAGGCCGTCCTTGCCCGGCAGGATGGTGACGAACGCACCGAAGTCCATGATCTTGGCGACTTTGCCTTCGTAGATGCGGCCCGGCTCCACGTCCGAGGTGATCTGCTCGATGCGCGACTTCGCAGCCTGCGCGGCAATGGCATTGACGGAGGCGATGATGATCGTGCCATCGTCCTGGATGTCGATCTGCGTACCGGTTTCCTTGGTGATGGCCTGGATGGTCGAGCCACCCTTGCCGATCACTTCGCGGATCTTGTCCGGGTGGATCTTGATGGTCAGCAGGCGCGGCGCGTAGTCGCTCAATTCCTGACGCGGGGTGGTCAGCGCATGGGCCATCTCGCCCAGAATGTGCAGGCGGCCAGCCTTGGCCTGCTGCAAGGCCTGCTTCATGATCTCTTCGGTGATGCCTTCGATCTTGATGTCCATCTGCAGCGCGGACACGCCTTCGGCAGTACCGGCCACCTTGAAGTCCATGTCGCCGAGGTGATCTTCGTCACCCAGGATGTCGGAGAGCACGACGAAGTCGTTGCCTTCCTTGACCAGACCCATTGCGATACCCGCGACCGGCGCCTTGATCGGCACGCCGGCATCCATCAGCGCCAGCGAGCTGCCGCAGACCGATGCCATCGAGGACGAACCGTTGGACTCGGTGATTTCCGAGACCACGCGAATGGTGTACGGGAATTCTTCCAGGGTCGGCATCACAGCCAGCACGCCGCGCTTGGCCAGGCGGCCGTGGCCGATTTCGCGGCGCTTCGGCGCACCGAAACGGCCGCACTCGCCCACCGAGTACGGAGGGAAGTTGTAATGGAACAGGAAGTTTTCCTTGTACTCGCCCGACACTGCGTCGATGACCTGACCGTCGCGCGCGGTGCCCAGCGTGGTGATCACGATCGCCTGCGTCTCGCCGCGGGTAAACAGCGCCGAGCCATGGGTCCGCGGCAACACGCCAGCCTTGGCGCTGATCGGACGCACGGTGTCCAGTGCACGGCCGTCGATACGCACCTTGCTGCTCAACACCGAACCACGCATGGTCTGGTATTCCAGCTCGCCGAATTCCTTGGCCAGATCGCCGGCAGCCCAGCCTTCGATGGTGGCGCGCGGCGCCAGTGCGCCCAGCACGTCCTTCTTGATCGCCGAAATCGCATCGCGGCGCTGCAGCTTGTCGCGCACCTGGAATGCCGACGCGAGCTGATCGCCCACAGCTTCCTTCAGTGCGGCGATCATGCCCTCGTTCTTTGCCGGAGCCACCCAGTCGGACGGCTTGGTGCCGGCTTCGACGGTCAGCTCGTTGATGACGTTGATGACCTTCTGCATCTCGCGATGACCGAACGTCACTGCGCCCAGCATCACTTCTTCGGACAGCAGCTCGGCTTCGGACTCGACCATCAGCACCGCGTTGGCGGTACCGGCCACGACCAGCTCCAGCTGCGAATCCTTCAGCTCGGTCACGGTCGGGTTGAGGATGTATTCACCGTTCTTGTAGCCGACCTTGGCAGCGCCGATCGGGCCCTTGAAGGGGGTGCCGGCCAGCGACAGGGCAGCCGAGGCGCCGATCAGCGCGGCGATGTCGCCGTCGATGTCCGGGTTCATCGACATCACGGTGGCGATGATCTGCACTTCGTTCTTGTAGTCCTCCGGGAACAGCGGACGGATCGGACGATCGATCAGGCGCGAGATCAACGTTTCCTTCTCGGTCGCGCGTCCTTCGCGCTTGAAGAAGCCGCCCGGGATGCGGCCGCCAGCGTAGAACTTCTCCTGATAATCGACCGTCAGAGGAAAGAAGTCCTGCCCTTCGCGCGCGCTCTTGGCGGCGACGGCGGTGACCAGCAGTACGGTGTCGTCGAACTTGACGATCACGGCGCCGCCTGCCTGGCGAGCGATTTCGCCCGTCTCAAGAGTGACGGTGTGCTTGCCGTACTGGAAGGTTTTGGTGATTTTTGCCACGGAGGTTTTTTCCCTTAGGTATTGCTGTCTGCGTTGGACCGTCGTCGACCCATGCCGAGAACGGGCGGCCGGGAGGCTCCGGCCCAAGAGTGCGTATTGCTTAAGACGTAGTGCGATTGACCAAAACAAAACCGCGGCGCATCGCTGCGCCGCGGCGGTAGGACTCGATTAGCGGCGCAGGCCGAGCTTCTCGATCAAGGACTTGTAACGCTCGTTGTCCTTCTTTTTCAGGTAGTCGAGCAGGCTGCGGCGACGATTGACCATCTGCAGCAGACCACGACGGCTGTGGTGATCCTTCTTGTGGGTCTTGAAGTGACCGGTCAGCAGCTCGATGCGGGCGGTCAGCAGAGCGACCTGCACTTCCGGCGAACCGGTGTCCTGGGCGCTGCGCTTGTTGTCTTCAATAACTTTCTGGGTGTCGACGGACATGATGTTTTCTCGATAGATGCGTGGTCGACAGGAACGTGCGTGACGCACCGTCGGACTCGCCGTTTGCTTAGGATGAGCGCGCTTGGCGCTGAGGTGCCCCGATCGGGGCCGCGAAATTGTAACGTCGCCCGGCCCAGGGAACAAGTTGACAAAATCTTAACAGGCCGGAATTTCGTTCAGTCCATTGAACAATCGCTGCGGCGACAAGCGCCCGTCGGCGTCGACCAGGCCTAGCCCCGAGGGGGTTCCGTCAGGTCCGAATACAGCGACTTGCCCCGGCGGAAATGCGGCATCACGCAGGCGCTGGCCCATGCGAAAACGCGCCGCATGGGTCTGATCGAGCACGATTCGCGCAAAACCGGCCAGGCCGGCCTCGATCGGCAGCAATAGCGTCCGTGCTTCGGTGCCCGCCTCCAGCGCCGCCGACAATGCCTCGAGCGTGATCATCTGTGGAGCGCGAAACGGCTCCACCCACAGCCGACGCAACGAGGCGATGTGCGCTCCACATCCCAGCACCTCGCCCAGGTCACGTGCCAGGCTGCGGATATACGTGCCCGAGCCGCAGGTCACGCGCAGCCGCAGACCTGGGGCGCTGTAGCCCAGCACATCGATCGCCTGCACATCCACCTCGCGCACCGGCGCTTCGATACGTTCGCCGCGTCGCGCCTTGGCGTACAGCGGCTCGCCGCCCTGCTTGAGCGCGGAATAAATGGGCGCTTGTTGCTGGATACGGCCGATGAAAGGCGCCAGCGCCGCCTGTAGATCGGCCTCGCTCAGATCCGGCACCGCACGCTCGCGCAGCGGCTGGCCGTCGGCATCGTCGGTGTCGGTGGTGACGCCCAACACGATCTCGGCGTCGTATGCCTTGGCTGAACCAAGCAGCAGTCCGGCGATCTTGGTGGCTTCGCCAAAGCAGAGCGGCAACAGGCCGGTAGCCAGCGGATCCAGGCTGCCGGTATGGCCGCCCTTCTCTGCACGCAATAACCGGCGTGCGGCCTGCAGTGCATTGTTGGAGCTCAGCCCGGCCGGCTTGTCCAGCAGCAGGATGCCGTGCAACGGGCGATAGACGATGCGGGGTTTCAAAAGATCGGTGCTCGAATCAGGCGCAGTGCGCGCCTGCGGGAATCAGGGCCGCGGCAGATGCGGCAGGCCGTGACAGCGCTCAGCGCTGTTCGGCATCTTCATCGCTGGACGTGGCCTCGGGGCCAACGTCGTCCAGGTCACGCAGCAGATTGTCGATGCGTTCGCCGCGATCGACCGAATCGTCGTAATGGAAGTGCAGCTCGGGCACGTGGCGCAGCTTCATCGCGCGCGCCAACTGGGTACGCAGCTGGCCGGCGATTTCCTTGAGCCCCTTGACCGCTTCGGCCGAACGCTCCTGCTGCAGCGCGGTGACAAAGACCTTGGCATGCGCCAGGTCGCGACTGATTTCGACGTCGGACACGCTGACCGACGGCAGCCCATGGTCGCGCACGGCCGCGTGCACGATCGTGCCGAGGTCGCGACGCACCTGCGCGGACACGCGGTCGGTGCGATGGAATGATTTGGTTGGCATGGTCGTGGACCTGGTTGATTCGGAGGGCCAGTTGGCACCGAAGCCAAAAACAAACGCGGGCGGCCATGCCGCCCTCGCCTTGCAGAACCTGCATTGGACCAACTCCGCCGAACGGAGTCCGGGGCCGGTAGGCCCCGGCAGCCGTTACAGCGTACGGGCTACTTCGATACGCTCGAAGCACTCGATCTGGTCGCCGGCCTTGACGTCGTTGTAAGCCTTCACGCCGATACCGCATTCGGTACCGTTGCGCACTTCGTCGACGTTCTCCTTGAAGCGACGCAGCGATTCCAGCTCGCCTTCGAACACCACAACGCTGTCGCGGAGCACGCGGATCGGCTTGCTGCGCTTGACCACGCCTTCGATGACCATGCAGCCTGCAACCGCGCCGAACTTCGAGCTACGGAACACATCGCGGACCTGTGCGATACCGATGATCTCTTCGCGGATTTCCACGCCGAGCAGACCGGAGGCTACCTGCTTCACCTGATCGATCACGTCATAGATGATCGAGAAGTAACGCAGATCAATGCCGTTGGACTCGACGATCTTGCGCGCCGAGGCATCCGCACGCACGTTGAAGCCGATGATCGTCGCCTTGGAAGCAGCGGCCGAATTCGCGTCGGATTCGGTGATGCCGCCCACGCCGGAGTGGATCACGTTGATGCGGATGTCCTCGTTGGACAACGCCACCAGCGACTGCTTGAGTGCTTCCACCGAACCCTGCACGTCGGCCTTGATCACCAGGTTCAGTACCTGCTGGCCTTCGCCCTTGCCCATCTGGGCCAGGATGTCTTCCATGCGGTTGGTCGCCGAGGCCACCAGACGCGATTCGCGGCGCTTGGTTTCGCGCTGCTGCGCCACGTCCTTGGCCAGGCGCTCGTCGTCGACGACCACGAAGTCGTCGCCGGCTTCCGGCACGCCGGACAAACCCAGCACCTGCACCGGAATCGACGGGCCCGCCGAGGCCGGCTGATGGCCGGTTTCGTCGAACAACGCACGCACGCGACCGTACTGGATGCCGCACACCAGATAGTCGCCACGCTTCAGCGCACCCTGCTGCACCAGCACCGTCGCCACCGGGCCGCGGCCCTTGTCCAGCGAGGATTCGATGACGGTACCGCTGGCGCGGCCCTCGGCCACGGCCTTGAGCTCCAGCACTTCGGCCTGCAGCGAAATCGCGTCCAGCAGCGTATCCACGCCGGTACCGACCTTGGCCGACACTTCGATGAACTGGGTATCGCCACCGAACTCTTCGGCCACCACGTTTTCGGCCAGCAGCTCGTTCTTGACCCGCAGCGGATCAGCGCCGGTCTTGTCGATCTTATTGACCGCCACGATCAGCGGTACGCCTGCCGCCTTGGCATGCGCAACCGCTTCCTTGGTCTGCGGCATCACGCCATCGTCGGCGGCAACGACCAGCACCACGATGTCGGTGATCTTGGCGCCACGGGCACGCATCGAGGTAAACGCGGCATGGCCGGGCGTATCCAGGAAGCTGATGACGCCACGACCGGTTTCGACGTGGTACGCACCGATGTGCTGGGTAATGCCGCCGGCTTCGCCGGAGGCGATCTTGGTACGGCGGATGTAGTCCAGCAGCGAGGTCTTGCCGTGATCGACGTGACCCATGATGGTGACCACCGGCGGACGCGACGTGGCCTCGCCCTGCGCATCTTCGGCATGCGCCAGCAGCGCGTCCTCGAAGTCGGCATTGTCGGCACGCACGGCTTTATGGCCGAGCTCTTCGGTCACCAGTGCGGCGGTGTCGTGATCGATGCTCTGGGTGATGGTCGCCATGACGCCCATCTTGAACAACGCCTTGACCACGTCGCCGCCCTTGAGCGCGAGCTTCTGCGCCAGGTCTGCCACGGTGATGGTCTCGCCGATCGCCACTTCACGCACCACCGGTGCGGTGGGACGCTCGAACCCGTGCGGGCCGCTGTTGGCCTGGCTGCCGCCACGGCCGTTGTCATTACCACGGCGCGAGGACGACGAACCCGGGCGGCCGGTCGGCTTGCCGCGCACATTGGAACGCCGCGCGCGATCGGCCGCGGACAGATGCAACTGCCCGGCAAAGCGCTTGGTCGCATCGTCATCTTCAACACCGGCCACCATGACGTGCGAACCGCGCGTCTTGTGCTTGGCGGCATTGCTGCGGTCGTCCGCACGTGCCGGCGCTGCCGGACGCGAGGCCGGAGATGCGCCCGCCGGACGTGCCGCACGCGGTGCGGACGACGGCGAAGAAGGCGAACGCGCAGCTGGCGCCGCGGCGGACGGCGTCGGCGCATCAGCAACCGGGGCCGGCGCACTGGCAGCCGCAGCGGCTTCCTCGGCAGCCTTGCGCTCGGCTTCTGCACGGTCCTTGGCGGCCTGCTCTTCCTCGCGCTTGCGCTGAATTGCCTCGTCGCGCACGCGGTCGCTTTCGGCCAGGCGCTGCTGCTCCTCAAGGTTGCGCTGACGCGACTCCTCGAGCTTACGCAGGATATCGGCGCGTTCTTCGTCCGGCGTCATCGGTGCGGCGCGGCCGCTGCCTTCGTTCTCGGACTTCACGTAAGTGCGCTTCTGCCGCACTTCCACGTTGACCGTGGTCTTGGTGCGGCCGGCGTTGACAGTGACTTCCTGCAGCTTGCGCCGGTTGAGCGTGATCTTCTTGGCTGCTTCGCTCGCCGCTTCGGCAGACGTTTCCGCCTTGCCATGCGTGCGACGCAGGAAGCCAAGCAGTTTCATCTTCTCGGTGCTGGTCACGACCTGGTCGGGACCGCTGAACTTCATTCCGGCCTCGGCCAGTTGAACCAGCAGTTTATCGACCGGCGTATTGACCAGTTCGGCAAGCTTGCGGATGGTGGTTTGCTGCGACATTCGGATCCTATGATCTGGTTGGCGCCCCCTCGCCCAGAGCAAGGGATACGCTGATTCTAAGCCCTGATGGGGTCAGGGCGCGGTTCATTGCCGGCTCATTCGCCGCGCTCCAAACGGGCGATCTCCTCGGCGCGGGCTGCCAGGATCAGCGCCGCAGCGCGCTCCTGGGTCATGCCCTCGATGCCGAAGTCGACGATCTCGTCCGCGGCCAGGTCGGACAAGTCCTCGCTGGTACGCACGCCGTGCTCGGCCAGCGCAAAAGCCGTCTCCTCGTCCATCCCCTCCAGCGCCAGCAGGTCCTCGGTGGGCTGAGTTCCTTCCAGGCCTTCTTCCTCGGCCAGCGCGGCGTTGAGCAGCGCATCGCGGGCACGGGCACGCAGTTCTTCAACGATGTCTTCGTCGAAGCCCTCTACCGCCAGCAACTCGCCGACCGGCACGTAGGCGATTTCTTCGACCGTGTTGAAACCTTCGGAGACCAGGATCGCGGAGATTTCCTCGTCCACTTCCAGGCGGTCCATGAACAGCTGGCGTGCCGCGGCCTGCTCGGCCTCGGACTTGGCGGCCACCTGGTCGGCGGTCATCACGTTGAGCTGCCAACCGGTCAGGCGGCTGGCCAGACGCACGTTCTGGCCGCCCTTGCCGATCGCCTGCGCCAGGCGGTCTTCTGCCACGGCCAGGTCCATCGAGTGCTTGTCTTCATCGACGATGATCGACTGCACTTCGGCAGGCGCCATTGCGTTGATGACGAAGTTGGCCGGGTTCTCGTTCCACAACACGATGTCCACGCGCTCGCCATTGAGTTCGTTGGACACCGCCTGCACGCGCGAACCGCGCATGCCGATGCAGGCGCCGATGGGATCGGTGCGGGCGTCGTGCGCGATCACGGCGATCTTGGCGCGGTCGCCCGGATCGCGTGCGCAAGCCTTGATCTCGACCAGGCCCTGACCGACTTCAGGCACTTCGAGCTTGAACAGTTCGATCATGAATTCAGGTGCGGCACGGCTGATGAACAGCTGCGGGCCGCGTGGCTCGGAACGCACCTCGGCCAGGTAACCGCGCACGCGGTCGCCGGGACGCAGCACGTCGCGCGGAATGCCCTTGTCTTTCGGAATGAAGGCTTCGGCGTTGCCGCCAAGATCGACAAAAATATTGCCGCGCTCCGCGCGCTTGACCACGCCGGTGATCAACTCACCCACACGATCCTTCCACGCATCCACCACCTGCTGACGCTCGGCCTCGCGCACACGCTGCACGATCACCTGCTTGGCAGCCTGCGCGGCGATACGGCCGAAGTCGGGATTCTCGATCTGTTCTTCGATGTAATCGCCCACTTCCACGCCGTCGGCTTCGTCGATGGCATCCATCAGACGCACCTGGCGGTCAGGGGATTCCATCACCACGTCATCGGCAACCACTTCCCAGCGACGGTAGGTTTCGTAAGTACCGTCCTTGTGATCGATGGTGACGCGGGCCAGCACGTCCTGGTCGGGATAGCGCTTCTTCGCCGCGGAAGCCAGCGCGGCCTCGATCGCTTCGAAGATCACTTCGCGCGGCACGCCCTTTTCATTGGCGACCGCATCCACTACCAGCAAAAGTTCCTTGCTCATTTCGTCACTCCGCGCGCGGCTTGCCAGCCGCCGACTCGTTGGATGGTTTCTTCTTTTCGTGCCCGGGTTTTTTCGGGCCGGGCTTGTTCGGTTTCTGCGGTGCCAGACCCAGCGCAACCCAATCCGGCACGATGCGCGCTTTGTCGATATTGTCGTAGCCGATCTGCACGTCCTTGCCATCGACAGCGAACACCACCGCCTCTGCCTCGGCATCGATGCGCAGGATCTCGCCCTGGAAGCGGCGCCGACCATCCTGCGCCAGCTTCAAGACGATCTTTGCCGACTCACCGGTGTGGCGCGCGAACTGTTCCAGCGTGAACAGCGGACGATCCACACCCGGCGATGACACTTCCAACGTGTAGTTACCGCTGATCGGGTCTTCGACGTCGAGCTGGGCGGAGACTTCGCGGCTCACGCGCTCGCAGTCGTCGACATTGATGACACGCTCGGGCTGTTCGGCCAGCGGCACGTCGATATATAGGCGCAATGTGGCGCCGCCTGGAGCGGGAAGATATTCCACGCCCAGCAGTTCCAAGCCCAGGGACTCAACCGTTGGACTCAGCAGATTCGCGATTTCGGTCGCTTTTTCGCTCACAGACTGCCCTGATCAGATGATTGCCAGTAGAACCCCGGCAACCGGCAGCAAACTTTCCGGTTCCGGAAAAAACAAGGGGCCCGATGGGCCCCTTGCGTGAAAAAAACCCGACCTCTCAGGGTCGGCGTAAAGACGGGAACATGCGTCCTTACGATCCAAGAAGCTGAATTACTGCGATAAAGCAACAATTCGAAACTTGGTAGCGGGGGCAGGATTTGAACCTGCGACCTTCGGGTTATGAGCCCGACGAGCTGCCAGACTGCTCCACCCCGCAGCAGAAGCGGAATTATGAAGAACTTGAGCGGCAATTGCAAGCCCTAGTTTTTCATCTGTTGGACAGCGTGGCGGCTGTTCAACGTCGCGGCGAATAATACCCGCAATGCAACAAAAACGAAACAGTAAGCGCGGTTTTATTTCAGTGCGACGCCACATGCAGGATGCGACGCCGCAAAACCTAACGCTGGCGCAGCGGTCTTAGGCGAGGCCGGCGAATGCGCGCTGGCACCACACCATGATCGGACTCCAGGCCAGACCAAGTGCAAGCAGGGCCAGCGCATTGACGCCGAGCACGGTGCCGAGCACGCGATCGTTATTGGCCGGCAACGGCTCGCCTACCGGCTCGTCGAAGTACATGACCTTGATGACGCGCAGGTAGTAGTACGCACCGATCACTGCGCAGATCACACCGACCAACGCCAGCCACAGCATGTCGCCCTTCACTGCCGCGCCCAGCACCGCCAGCTTGGTCCAGAAACCGAGGAACGGCGGGATACCTGCAAGCGATGCCATGATGCACAGCACCAGACCAGCCATCCACGGATTGCGCGCGTTGAGTCCCTTGAAGTCGTCGATGTTTTCCGCTTCGAACCCGTTGCGCGACAGCGCGATGATGGCGCCGAACGAAGCGGTGGACATGATGGTGTAGCTGACCGCGTAGAACATCGCAGCCGCATAGCCCTCTTCCCCGCCGCCCGCCACGCCCATCAGCAGGAAACCGATATGAGAGACCGTCGAGTATGCGAGCATGCGCTTGAGGTTGCTCTGCGCAATCGCCATCAGGTTACCGACCACCAGCGAAACCGCCGACAAGCCGCCGATCAGCAGATGCCACTGCGGCGACAACGGACCCATACCGACTTCCAGCAGGCGATAGGCCATACCGAACGCCGCAAGCTTGGGCGCCGAGCTGATGAACAACGCGATCGGCGCAGGCGCACCCTGATACACGTCGGGCAGCCACATGTGGAAGGGTGCAGCACCCAGCTTGAAGGCGACGCCAGCGATCATGAAGATGGTGCCGGTCAGCAGCAACGTGCGTTCGTTCGAGCCTTCGATCGCATCGTGGATGCCGGCCAGGCTGAGCGTACCGGTGGCGCCGTAGACCAGCGACATGCCGTATAGCAGCAGACCCGACGCCAGCGACCCGAGCACGAAATACTTCATCGCCGCTTCGGTGGCCAGGCCATTGTCGCGGTTGGAGGCGACCAGTGCGTAAGAGCACAGCGCCAGCAGCTCCAGGCCCAGATAGACCATCAACAGGCTACCGGCCGACGCCAGCAGCATCATGCCGGCAGTGGCGAACAACACAAGCACCGGGATTTCGCCCTGGTAGAGATTACGCTCGCGCAGGTAGGTCCAGCCATACACCAGGCTCAACCCGCTGACCAGCACGATCACGGTCTTCATGACATCGGCTGCCGTGTCGCGGACGAACATGCCATTGAAGATATCGCCCTGCCCGCCCGTGCCGGTTGCAAGCAACACGAGCACCACGGCAAGCACGGCAACGGAGAACAGGTGGGTCCAGACCTTGTTCCGCTGGCTCACGAACAGGTCGAGCATCAGCAGTGCGAAGGCGCCGCCGATCAGCACCAGCTCCGGTACGAGCGGAGCTAGGTCAGCGGTGGTCAACGGCGCGAGCGTTGGCGTGGTCATCATTAAATCCTGAAAATCAAAACGTACGGCAAGCGGTCAGAGCTTGGTCGCGGCAATCTGGGTCGCCAGCTTGGCGATCGACGGTTCCATCAGATCGGTCAGCGGCTTCGGGTACAGGCCAAGGGCCAGCACGCCAGCGGCGAACACCCCCAGCACGAATGCTTCGCGGCCATTGATGTCTTTCAGCTCGGCCACGTGTGCGTTGGCCACTTCGCCGAAGAACACGCGCTTGTACAGCCACAGCGTGTACGCAGCGGTGATCACCAGCGTGGTGGCGGCGCCGAAGGCAACCAACGGATGTTTCTGGAAGCTGGCCAGGATGACCATGAACTCGCCGACGAAACCACTGGTTCCCGGCAGGCCGGCATTCGCCATGAAGAACAACATGGAGAAGGTGGCGAACCAGGGCATCACGTTGACCACGCCGCCGTAATCGGCGATGCGACGGGTATGCATGCGGTCGTAGAGCACGCCGATGCACGAGAACATCGCGCCGGACACGAAACCGTGCGAGATCATCTGCACCATCGCGCCCTGCAGGCCCAGACGCGCAGCGTCAGTGCTGCCGTACTCGCGTACCAGGGTGAAGGCGATAAAGGTACCGAGCGTGACGAAACCCATGTGCGCGATGGACGAATACGCCACCAGCTTCTTCATGTCGTCCTGCACCAACGCCACCAAGCCGACATAGATCACCGCAATCAGCGACAGCGTGATGACCAGCCAGGCGAACTCATGGCTCGCGTCGGGCACGATCGGCAGGTTGAAGCGCAGGAAGCCGTAGCCGCCGATCTTCAACGCAATCGCCGCCAGGATCACCGAACCGGCGGTCGGCGCCTCGACGTGCGCGTCCGGCAACCAGGTGTGCACCGGGAACATCGGCACCTTGACCGCAAAGGCGATCAGGAATGCGAAGAAGATCCAGGTCTGTTCCTTGGCGGTCAGCTGCAGCGCATACAGGTCGGCGAGCTGGAAGCTGCCGCCCTTCAGATACAGATACACCAGGCCCACCAACATCAGCACCGAGCCGAGGAAGGTATAGAGGAAGAACTTCATCGCCGCGTAGATGCGCCGCGGGCCGCCCCAGACGCCGATGATCAGGAACATCGGGATCAGCATGGCTTCGAAGAACACGTAGAACAACATCGCGTCGGTGGCGGCGAAGATGCCGACCGTGACGCCTTCCAGAATCAGGAAGGCAGCGACGTACTGATTGACGCGCTTATCGATCGAGCGCCAGGCTCCGATCAGGGCCAGCACCGTCACCAGCGTGGTCAGCACGATCAACGCGACCGCGATGCCATCCACGCCCAGGTTGTAGCCGATGTTGTAGGCCGGGATCCAAGTATGCAGTTCGATGAACTGCATGGCGTCATTGGCAGTGTCGTAGCCCAGCAGCGGCAGACTCAGCGCAAAGGTCGCCACCGCTACCGCCAAAGACGCCCAGCGGGCAGTCTCGGCGTTGCGCAACGCAAGGATCAGGGCGCCACCGATAATCGGCAGCCAGATCAAGATAGACAGTAAAGGCCAGTTCGACACGTTTTCTTATTCCGTACAGGTCAACGCCAGAAATGCATCAGTACCGCCAACAAGGCGATCAAACCGATGATCATTGCGAAGGCGTAGTGATAGAGGAAACCGGATTGCGTGCGACGCAGCAGATTTGCAGCCAGGTCGATCAGTCGGGCAGAACCGTTGACGACAGCGCCGTCGACCACATGGGTATCGACTGCACGTGACGCCTTGCCAAGCACAACGCCACCACCGGCGAAGCCATTGATCCAGAGCTTGTCGGCGCCGTACTTATTCTCAAGTATCCACACCAGCCACGACAGCTTCTTACGTGAGCTAGCTGCCCACTCAGGCTTCCAGAGATAGAACAGTGCCGCCAACAACAGGCCGGCAACCGTCAGGAAGAACGGAGCGGCCATCATGCCGTGCAGTGCGAATGCAACCGGGCCGTGGAACTCTTCGGCCAATGCACCAACGGTATCGCGTGCCGGATCGTAGAAATCGACGATGCCAGTGAAGAACGAAACTGCCTGGCCCTGCATAGCGTGTGCTGCATGGTGGCCCTGCCAGTCGGTCCCGAACAACATCGGACCGATCGTGAAGAAGCCGATTGCGATCGAGGGGATTGCTAACAAGACCAACGGCAGCGTTACCACCCACTTGGATTCATGCGGCTCGTGGGCACCGTGGTGACCATGTCCGTGATCGTCGTGGCCATGCGTGTCGTGGGCATGCGCATCGTGCGAGTGAACCTGCGCTTCGGCATCGGTATGCGCGCTGTCGTGATGCGAATGCGCGTCGTGCGCATGGGCGTCGCGGAACCGCTCCTTGCCGTGGAAGGTCAGGAACAGCAGACGGAAGCTGTAGAAACTGGTCACCAATACGCCGCCAAGCACAGCCCAGTAGCCATAGGTTGCAATCCAGCCATGCGACTCATGCGCATGATGCGCGGCCGCCTCGATAATGGTGTCCTTCGAGTAGAAGCCGGAGAAGAACGGCGTACCAACCAAGGCCAATGTACCGATCACGCTGGTCCAGTAGGTCACCTTCATGTACTTGCGCAGGCCACCCATCTTGCGCATGTCCTGCTCGTGGTGCATGCCGATGATCACCGAGCCGGCCGCCAGGAACAGCAGCGCCTTGAAGAAGGCGTGGGTCATCAGGTGGAACACGGCTGCCGAATAGGCCGACACGCCCAATGCCACGGTCATGTAACCCAGCTGCGACAGCGTGGAATACGCCACCACGCGCTTGATGTCGTTCTGCACGATACCGATCAGGCCGGTGAAGAAGGCCGTGGTCGCACCGATGAACAGGATGAAGTTCAGCGCTGTTTCCGACAGCTCGAACAGCGGCGACATACGCGCCACCATGAAGATGCCGGCGGTCACCATCGTTGCGGCGTGGATCAGCGCCGAGATCGGTGTGGGGCCTTCCATCGAGTCCGGCAGCCACACGTGCAACGGCACCTGGGCCGACTTGCCCATCGCACCGATGAACAGGCAGATGCAGATCAGCGTCATCACGCTCCATTCGTGGCCCGCGAACAGCTGCACCTTGGCACCGGCCATGGTGGTCGCGTTGGCGAACACGGTGGAGTAATCCAACGAGCCGAACCACAACAGGACGCCGGCGATACCGAAGATGAAGCCAAAGTCGCCGACGCGGTTGACCAGGAACGCCTTCATGTTGGCGAACACAGCGGTCGGGCGCTTGAACCAGAAACCGATCAGCAGGTACGACACCAGGCCCACCGCTTCCCAGCCGAAGAACAGCTGCAGGAAGTTGTTGCTCATCACCAGCGTGAGCATGGAGAAGGTGAACAACGAGATGTAGCTGAAGAAGCGCTGGTAACCCGGGTCCTCTTCCATGTAGCCAATGGTGTAGATGTGCACCAACAGCGACACGAAGGTCACCACCACCATCATCATCGCAGTCAGGCGGTCGACCATGAAGCCGACATGTGCCGAGTAGTTGCCGACATCAAAGAATGTGTAGAGGTTCTGGTTGAACGGGCTGGCGCCCTGCTCCACCAGCTGATACAGCGTCAGGCACGACAGCACGCAGCTGACCGCAACACCGAGGATGGTGACGTACTGCGCGCCCTTGCGCCCGACCTGACGCCCGAACAGGCCGGCGATGATGCTGCCGACCAGCGGTGCAAGCACCACTGCGATCAACAGACTCTTGGAGAGAGTGATTTCCATCTACAGGTCAGCCCTTCAACGTATCGACTTCGGCCACATTAATCGTGCGGCGCGTGCGGAACAGAGTCACCAAGATCGCAAGGCCGATTGCAGCCTCCGCAGCGGCAACCGTCAGAATGAAGAACACGAACAACTGACCGGCGGTATCGCCAAGCTCGCGCGAGAACGCGATGAAGTTGACGTTGACCGACAGCAACATCAACTCGATCGACATCAGCAGCACGATGACGTTCTTGCGGTTGAGGAAGATGCCGGCCAGCGAGATGCAGAACAGCACCGCGCCCAGTCCAAGCAGGTGGCCCAAGGTAATCAAGACTTCGCCTCCTGTCCGTCGGCCGCGTCGATTTGCGGCGCAACCTGTACCGGCTTTTCAACCGCCATTTTGACCATGCGCAGACGGTCGCCCGCCTTGACCCGGGACTGCTCGCCGGCATTCTGCAACTTGATGCCAGTGCGCTTGCGCAGGGTCAGCATCACTGCAGCCACCACCGCCACCGTCAGGATCACCGCGGCAAATTCGAAAGGCAGCAGAAATTCGGTGTACAGGCTCTTGGCTAACCAGGTCAGGTTGGAACTGTCAGCCGCTTGCGCAGCTGCGTTGTCTGCCGGGAACGGCGTGGCGCTGCGCGCCTTGACACCGATCAACGTGACCATCTGCGCGAGCATGGCCACCGCCACGATGACGCCGAGCGGCATGTACTTGACCCATCCCTCGCGCAGGCGGCTGGTATCGATGTCCAGCATCATCACCACGAAGAGGAACAGCACCATCACCGCGCCGACATAGACCAGCACCAGCGTCACGCCGAGGAATTCAGCCCCGACCAACAGCCAGATGCATGCCATCGAGAAGAACGTGAGGATCAGGCACAACACGGCGTATACCGGGTTGCGCACGCTGATCACCGCACCGGCGGACACGACCGCGACGGCGGAGAAGGCGTAGAAAGCAAGAGTGACCCAGTCCATCATGACCTCAACGGAAGGCGGCATCGGCAGCGCGACGCTCGGCGATCTCGGTCTCTAACCGGTCTCCGATCGCCAGCAGCTGCGGCTTGTTGACAATGTTTTCGCCACGCTTCTCGAAGTGGTACTCGAGGATGTGCGTTTCGACGATCGAGTCCACCGGGCAGCTTTCTTCGCAGAAGCCGCAGAAGATGCACTTGAACAGGTCGATGTCGTAGCGCGTGGTGCGGCGGGTGCCGTCTTCGCGCTTGGCCGAGTCGATGGTGATCGCCAACGCCGGGCAGACTGCTTCGCACAGCTTGCAGGCGATGCAACGCTCTTCGCCGTTGGGATAACGGCGCAGCGCATGCAGGCCACGAAAGCGCGGCGACTGCGGGAACTTCTCCATCGGATACAGCACGGTGTACTTGGGCTTGAACGTGTATTTCAACGTCAGCCACAAGCCGCCGAGCAGCTCGAGCAGCAGCAAGCTCTTGAAGTAATGGGTGATCTTGTTCATCAATTACACGCCCTTCTGGATCACGCCGTAAAACACCATCAACGCCGTCACTGCGATCCACACGATCGTGAGCGGAATGAAGACCTTCCAGCCCAGACGCATGATCTGGTCGTAGCGGTAACGCGGGAAGCTGGCGCGGAACCAGATATAGGCGCTGGCGAAGAAGAACACCTTCATCAGCAGCCACGGCCAGCCGCCTTTCCACAACCAGTCGATCCACGGCGAAACGTCCGCATTGACCCAGCCCTGGATCGGGCTCAACCAACCGCCGAGGAAGAAGATCGAGATCAGGAAGCTGACCAGGATCATGTTGGCGTATTCGGCCAGGAAGAACAGGGCGAACGCACCGCCGGAATATTCCACCATGTGACCGGCGACGATTTCCGATTCGCCTTCCACCACGTCGAACGGCGCGCGGTTGGTTTCGGCGACGCCAGAAACCCAGTACACGATGAACAACGGGAACAGCGGAATCAGGAACCAGTCGAAGAAACCGGAGTTGCCGGCCTGCGCGAACACGATCTGGCTCAGGTTGACGCTGCCGGAGGCAATCATCACACCGACCAGCGCAAAGCCCATCGCGATTTCGTAGCTGACCACCTGCGCGGCCGAACGCATCGCGCCCAGGAAGGCGTATTTCGAGTTCGATGCCCAGCCGGCCAGGATGATGCCGTACACGCCCAGCGAGGTCATCGCCAGCAGATACAGCAGGCCGACGTTGGCATTGGACAACACCAGCTTCGCATCGAATGGCACTACCGACCATGCGGCAAAGGCCGGCGCCAGTGTCAGCAGCGGTGCGATGACGAACATCGCCTTGTGCGAGCTGGTTGGCTGCACGATTTCCTTGAACAGGAGTTTGAAGACGTCGGCGAAGGCCTGGAAGATGCCCATACCCACATACATGGGCCCATGGCGCACGTGCATCCAGCCGATCAGCTTGCGCTCCCAGACCACGTAGAAGGCCACTGCCACGATCACCGGCACGGCGATCAGCAGGATCTTCAATACCGACCACAGCACCACGCCACCATCACCCAGCCCCAGGAACCACTGGTGCAACGGGTCGACCAGGTTCAACAACAATTCGTTCATGCAGCCACCACCGTTACACGACCGGCACCGAGCGGCGCGGTTGCGCCATGGCCGGATTCGATCCACACCGTGCCCGGTGCGACGCGCTTGTCCAGCACCACCGGCAACGTTGCCTTACCGGCATCGGTACCGACCTTGACCATCTGACCAGCCTGGACCTGCAACTGCGTCGCCTGCTCCGGATGCATCGCCACGCACGGCGCGATGTTGAGCGGATGCGACTGCAGCGCAGCGGCCCGACGCACCACCGCATCGGTGCGGTAGATCGCCGCAGTTGCAGCGACTTCCAGCCCGTTGCTGGCGGCCGCTGGCTGCGCCGACGCCGTTGGCGTCACGTTGCGGTTCTGCATGCCGGCGCGCAGGCCGATCAGGTCGATGAATTCGAAACCGGGCAGACCCAGTTCACCGCCAAGTGCACGCAGCACGCGCCAGCCCTCGCGCGCTTCGACCGGTAAACGGCCAGCAGCACGTGCAGTCTGCACGCGGCCATCGAGATTGGTCAGCGATGCATCGATCTCCGGCAACGCACCGATCGGCAGAATCACATCGGCCACATCACGCGTCGGCGCACAGGCGAACTGGCTGAAGGCAACCACCTTGGCGCCTGCCAGCGCGCTGCGTGCAGCGGCGGCGTCGGCAAAATCCAGGCCTGGCTCGATGCCGTACAGCACGTACGCCTGACGCGGCTGGGCCAGCATGCCGGCGACATCGCGCGCGGTCGGCAGCACGCCCTGCGCCACCAGACCCACGGCATTGGCGCCTTGCGGGATGCGGCACAATGCTGCGCCGGTTGCGGCAGCAAAGTCGCGTGCGGCGGCACGCAACGCGGCAGCCTGCGGATGATTTTCGGCCAACGCGCCGACCACGATCACGGCGCGGCTTGCAGCCTTGACCGCATCGCGCAGGGTCGCATCGCTCAGTGCACCCGCCAACTGCGACGGCGCCACCACGGTGCGGCTGGCCTGGGTGAAGGCGAAGTCGAAGTCGACCGGGTTGACCGAGTGAATCTGCGTACGGTTCTGGATATGCGCCTTGCGCAGACGCGCATGCAGCAACGGCAGCTCATGCCGCACATTGGTGCCGAACAACACCACCACGTCAGCCTGTTCGATCTCCGCCAGCGGCGTGGCGAACGCTTCGGCTACCGCAGCGTCGGAGAAATCACGGTTGAGCAAACGGTGGTCCAGGTTGCCGCTGCCCAGACCTTCGGCCAGACGCGCGAGCAATGCGCCTTCTTCGTTGGACGTGGACGGATGCACCAACACGCCGAGCTGATCGCCGGCGTTTTCGCGCAGGATCTGCGTGGCGGCGGCCAGACCTTCGGCCCAGCTCACTTCAGTCCACTGCCCGTTAACCTTCTTCAGCGGCTTGACCGCACGGTCTTCGGCATACAGGCCCTGATGCGAATAACGGTCGCGGTCGGAGAGCCAGCATTCGTTGACTGCCTCGTTCTCACGCGGCACTGTGCGCAGCACTTCGCCACGACGCACGTGCAGGAACAGGTTCGAACCCATCGCATCGTGGTAACCCAGCGATTCGCGCGCCATCAGTTCCCACGGACGCGCGCGGAACTGGAACACCTTGTTGGTCAGCGCGCCCACCGGGCAGACGTCGATGACGTTGCCGGAAATCTCGGTGGTCAGCGGCTTGCCGTCGTAGGTGCCGATCTGCAGGTTCTCGCCGCGATACATGCCGCCCAGCTCGTAGGTGCCGGCAATATCAGCGGTGAAACGCACGCAACGGGTGCACTGGATGCAGCGGGTCATCTCGGTGGCAACCAGCGGACCGATGTCCTCGTCCGGCACCACCCGCTTGCGCTCGTTGAAGCGGCTGACCGAACGGCCGTAACCGAGCGAAACGTCCTGCAGTTCGCACTCGCCGCCCTGATCGCAGATCGGGCAGTCCAGCGGGTGGTTGATCAGCAGGAATTCCATCACGCTGCGCTGGTACTTCAAAGCCTTTTCGCTACGCGTAGTGACCTTCATGCCATCCATCACCGGCGTGGCGCAGGCAGGCGACGGCTTGGGCGACTTTTCGACATCGACCAGGCACATGCGGCAGTTGGCCGCGATCGGCAGCTTCTCGTGGTAGCAGAAGCGCGGAATCGGGATGCCGGCCTTGTCGGCCGCCTGGATGATCATCGAGCCCTTCGGCACGACCAGACTCTGGCCGTCGATCTCGACGGTCACATGGTCCGGTGGCACGTTCGGGTTCACTGGTTGGGCGCTCATGCAGCCACTCCGACTTGCGTATCGACGATCGAACGACCGTTGACGATGTAGTACTCGAACTCGTCCCAGAACTGGCGCAGGAAGCCTTGGATCGGCCATGCCGCCGCTTCGCCGAACGCACAGATGGTATGGCCTTCGATCTGGCCAGCGACGGTGCGCAGCTGATGCAGGTCTTCCATCGTGGCCTTGCCGGCGACGATGCGCTCCAGCACGCGGTGCATCCAGCCGGTGCCCTCGCGGCACGGGGTGCACTGGCCGCAGGATTCCTTGTGGAAGAACTGCGAGATGCGGCAGGCGAAACGCACGCAGCAGACGCTGTCGTCCAGCACCACGATGGCACCCGAACCCAGACCGGTGCCGAGCGCACGCAAGGTGTCGTAGTCCATCTGCAGGCCAGCCACCTGGTCGGCCTTCAGCACCGGCATCGACACGCCACCGGGCACCACGCCCTTGAGCTTGCGACCCGGGCGCAGCCCGCCGGCCATTTCCAGCAGTTCGTCGAAGGTGGTGCCGAGCGGCACCTCGAAATTGCCGCCCTTCTGCACGCAACCGGACACCGAGAAGATCTTCGGGCCGCCGTTCTTGGTCTTGCTCAAACCGAGGAACCACTCCGGGCCGTTGCGAATGATCGCCGGCACCGACGCATAGGTCTCGGTGTTGTTGATGGTGGTCGGCTTGCCGTACAGGCCGAAATTCGCGGGGAACGGCGGCTTGTAGCGCGGCTGGCCCTTCTTGCCTTCCAGCGATTCCATCAATGCGGTTTCTTCGCCGCAGATGTACGCACCAGCGCCCAGCGCACCGTAGATGTCGATATCCACGCCGCTGCCGAGAATGTTCTTGCCCAACCAACCGTTGGCGTAGGCATCGGCCAGCGCCAGCTCGAAGTTTTCGAACGGCTCGTGGTGGAATTCGCCACGCAGGTAGTTGTAGCCCACCGTCGAGCCGGTGGCGTAGCAGGCGATCGCCATGCCCTCCACCACCGAATGCGGGTTGTAGCGCAGGATGTCGCGGTCTTTGCAGGTGCCCGGCTCGGATTCGTCCGAATTGCACAGGATGTACTTCTGCATCGTGCCCTTGGGCATGAACGACCATTTCAACCCGGTCGGAAAGCCCGCACCACCACGGCCGCGCAGGTTCGACGCCTTGACCATTTCGATAACATCGGCCGGCGGGATCTTCTCTTCGAGGATCTTGCGCAGCGCGGCGTAGCCACCGGTTTTCAGATAGCTCTCATACGACCACGGAGTGTCATAGTGCAGGGTCGTGTAGACGACCTGATGCGGCTGCGGCGCCGGACCGACCGGGCCTGAGGGTGCGTGATGATGTGCCATGTCTTACTCCAGCCCGTCCAGCAGCGCGTCGACCTTTTCTTTCGTCAGATGCTCGTGATAGTGGCCATTGATGACCATCATCGGCGCCGCGGAGCAGGCAGCCAGGCACTCTTCTTCGCGCTTGAGGTAGACGCGACCATCGGCCGTCGACTGCCCCAGCTTGCAACCCAGCTTCTTTTCCGCGTGGGCCAGCAGATCCTCGGCGCCATTGAGCCAGCAGCTGATATTGGTGCAGAACGCCACGTTATGGCGGCCGACGCGTTCGGTCTCGAACATCGAGTAAAAGCTGGCGACCTCATAAGCCCATACCGGCGGCAGCTCCAGGTACTTGGCTACGCCCACGATCAATTCGTCGGTCAGCCAGCCCTGGTTCTGCTCTTGCGCGGCGTGCAGACCCTGCAGCACCGCCGAACGCTTGCGGTCCGGCGGGAACTTGGTCAGCCAGTGATCGATGTGCGCGCGCGTCTTGTCGCTCAGCACCACCTGCGGATCGACGTCGCGCGCCGCTTCGAAATTACCCGTCGCCTTCATCGGTCAACCTCACCGAAAACCAAATCGTAAGTACCGATCATCGCCACGACGTCGGCCAGCAAATAGCCACGCACCACCGCATCCATCGACGACAGATGCGCAAAACCCGGCGCGCGCAGATGCACGCGGAACGGCTTGTTGGCGCCGTCGGACATCAAGTAGCAACCGAACTCGCCCTTGGGTGCTTCCACCGCGCTATAGGTTTCGCCGGCCGGCACGCAATAGCCTTCACTGAACAGCTTGAAGTGATGGATCAGCGCTTCCATGTCGTCCTTCATGCCTTCTCGGCTGGGCGGAGCGACCTTGAAATTGGTGACCATGACCGGGCCCGGGTTGGCCTTCAGCCACTTCACGCACTGTTTGATGATGCGGTTGGATTCGCGCATCTCGGCCACGCGCACCAGGTAGCGGTCATAGCAGTCGCCGTTGGTGCCGACGGGGATATCGAAATCCACCGCGTCGTACTTGGCGTAGGGCTGCTTCTTGCGCAGATCCCACTCGATGCCCGAGCCACGCAACATCGGACCGGTCATGCCCCAGGCGCGTGCCAGATCCGGGCTGATTATGCCGACGTCGACGGTACGCTGCTTCCAGATGCGGTTATCGGTCAGCAGGGTCTCGTACTCGTCCACGCGTGCCGGGAAGGTATTGGTGAACTCCTCGAGGAAGTCCAGCATGGTGCCTTCGCGACCGGCATTGCGCTTCTTCAGCGCCCCGCCCTTGTGCCAACGCGACTCCTTGTACTGCGGCATGCGATCGGGTAGATCGCGGTAGACGCCGCCGGGACGGTAGTAGGCCGCGTGCATGCGCGCGCCACTGACCGCCTCGTAGACGTCCATCAGTTCTTCGCGCTCGCGGAATGCATACAGCATCACCGCCATCGCACCCAGATCGAGCGCATTGGAACCGACCCACATCAAATGGTTCTTGATGCGGGTGATCTCGTCGAACATGGTGCGGATGTACTGCGCACGCTCGGGTGCTTCGATCCCCATCAGGGATTCGATCGCGCGCACATAGGCGTGCTCGTTGCACATCATCGAGACGTAATCCAGACGATCCATGTACGGAACCGACTGGTTGAACGGCTTGGACTCGGCCAGCTTCTCGGTGCCACGGTGCAGCAGGCCGATATGCGGATCGGCACGCACCACGGTCTCGCCATCCATTTCCAGGATCAGGCGCAACACGCCGTGCGCCGCAGGATGCTGCGGGCCGAAGTTCATCGTGTAATTGCGGATTTCCTGCTTGCTTTCGACAGGATTGCTCGCGAAGGCATCGGTTGCCTGGCGGAACTCACTCACTTGGCAGTCTCCGACTTGCCCACTTCACCAGCGGCAGTCTCATAACGGGCATCGTCGCGAATGACGCGCGGCACGCCGACGCGCGGCTCGACCGAGGTCACCGGCTCGTACACCACGCGCTTGCGCTCCTCGTCGTAACGCACTTCGACGTTGCCGATCAGCGGAAAGTCCTTGCGGAACGGGTGGCCGACGAATCCGTAGTCGGTCAGGATGCGGCGCAGGTCCGGGTGCCCATCGAACACGATGCCGAACAGGTCAAACGCCTCGCGCTCGAACCAGTTCACGCCCGGCCAGATATCGGTCAACGACGCCACCACCGGCACCTGCTCGTCCGGTGCGTAGCAACGCACGCGCAGACGCTGGTTGTGCTGGTAGGAAATCAGCTGTGCGACCACCGCAAAACGTTGCTTGGGCAGCTGCTGCGGCTGCGCGCCGGCAGAGCTTTCCTGGCTGGGGAACTCGCCCCAGGCGAAACGGCCGACGGCCTTGCCTTCGACGCCGCGACTGAAGCCCTGCGACGACACGTCGGCGGTATCCCACTCGTCGCTGCCGTAGCCCAGGTAATCGACGCCACACAGGTCGCTGAGCTGTTCGAAACCGAGCTCGTCACGCAGTGCAAGACAGGTGGCGTGCCAATCGGCGGCCGCGACTTCCAGCGTCACTTCGCCGCGCGGCAATGCCACGGCAATCTGCGCACCGGCGAAACGTGCCGCAAGTCGGTCAGTGAAGGAGGATGCTTGCTCTGCCATGGGGGCTTGGCTGCTCTCGGTAGAAGAAGACGGGTGTCAGCGCGCGATCGTCTGGGTACGCCAGATCTTCTTCTGCAGCTGCAAGATGCCGTAGACCAGCGCCTCGGCGGTCGGCGGGCAGCCCGGGACGTAGATGTCCACCGGCACGATGCGGTCGCAACCGCGCACCACCGAATACGAATAGTGATAGTAGCCGCCGCCGTTGGCGCAGCTGCCCATCGAGATGACCCACTTCGGATCGGGCATCTGGTCGTAGACCTTGCGCAGCGCCGGGGCCATCTTGTTGACCAGGGTACCGGCCACGATCATCACGTCGGACTGGCGCGGCGACGGGCGGAACACCACGCCGTAGCGGTCCAGATCCAGGCGCGAGGCGCCCGCGTGCATCATTTCGACCGCACAGCACGCCAGACCGAAGGTCATCGGCCACATCGAGCCGGTACGCGCCCAGTTCAGCAGCGCATCGACGCTGGTGGTCACGTAGCCCTTTTCGAGCAACGGGTTTTCGCCTTCCGGGCGCAGGATGTCTTCCACCCGGCCTTCCGGCATCGGGTTGGTCATCAGACTATCCAGGGTCTGAATCACTCCCATTCCAGCGCTCCCTTCTTCCACACGTAGATAAAGCCGAGGAACAACATGCCGACGAACAGCCCCATGGTGACCAGCGAACGTGCGCCGATCTCCATGAACACCTGCGTCCACGGCACGATGAAGATGATTTCCAGATCGAACACGATGAACTGGATCGCGATCAGGTAGTAGCGCACATCGAACTTCATGCGCGCGTCTTCGAAGGCTTCGAAGCCGCACTCGTAAGGAGAGAGCTTGCGCGGGTCCGGGCTACGCGGACCGAGGAATCGACCGACCAACATCAGCACGATGCCGATACCGGTGGCGACGATCAGAAACAGCAGACTCGGCAAATATTCGGCCAGCACAGCGATTCTCTCTTGCCTCTGCCCGCACGCGCCGCGTGCCGGCATGGGGTATAGGCAGACCCCGCGCGCGACAAGCGATGCGCAGGAACTGCAGCCAAACAATGGTGCCCAAGAGGGGACTCGAACCCCTACGACCTAAGTCGCTACCACCTCAAGGTAGTGCGTCTACCAATTCCGCCACCTGGGCATACGTTGCGCCGCCGGGCATCCCAGTGCGCAGCGTATTGTAACCGGCTTCAGCGTTTTTGTGCTGGTTCTGAAGCGTTTTCTTCGCTTGCTGCAGGCGCCGGCTGCGCCGGTGCGGACTGCGCAGGCGCCACTGCCGGGGCAGCGGCCGGAGCCGGCTGCGACGGAGCGGTCGGCACCGCACCTGCGGCCGGGGCCTGCGGCAACGGCTGGGTGAGCTCGCCGGCGGCGGCCGGAGCCGGGGTTGCCGACTGCGACATCACACCCAGGTTCTGATCCGTAGGACGTGCGCCGTGCGTGGCGTACCACGCCATGAACAGGCTGATGCTGAAGAACACCACCGCCAGCCACTTGGTCGACTTGGACAGGAAGTTCGACGCACCCTGCGAACCGAACACGGTGCCGGACGCGCCGGCGCCGAAGCCGGAACCGGCCGCCGCACCTGCGCCACGCTGCATCAGAATCAGCGCAATCATCGCCAGGGCGACCAGCACGTAGATCACATTGAGGATCAACATCAGCATTTCGAAATCCGTCCCCGGACAAAACTTAATGGGTTAGCACGCGGCCGCCGCGCGTGCGATGGCCAGGAAATCTTCGGCGACCAGTGACGCGCCTCCGACTAGCCCGCCATCGACGTCAGGCTGCGCGAACAGCTCGCCGGCGTTGTCGGGCTTGACACTGCCCCCGTACAGGATGGGCAGCGAATCGGCGATTCTAGCATCCGCCTTCGCGACTTCGCCACGCAGGAAGGCGTGTACGGCCTGCGCCTGCTCCGGGGTCGCAGTGCGGCCGGTGCCAATGGCCCAGATCGGTTCGTAGGCCAGCACCGCGCCTGCGAAACCGGCGCTGCCGACCAGCGCCAGGACCGGGTCGAGCTGGGCACGTAGGATTGCCTCGGTCTGACCGGCTTCACGCTGTTCCAGCGATTCGCCCACGCACAGCACTGGAATCAGTCCGGCATGGATGGCGGCGGCAAACTTGCGTGCCACCAGCTCGCTGCTCTCATGGTGATACTGGCGGCGCTCGGAGTGGCCGACCAGCCCGTAGCCGGCACCGACATCGACCAGCATGGAGGCCGAGACCTCGCCGGTGTAGGCGCCCTTCTCATTACTGCTGACGTCCTGGGCTCCGAACGACAGGTGATGGGCCTCGAAATCCTCGATCAGGTCGCCGAGGTAAGGCAGTGGCGGCAGGATGACGACTTCGACACCCTCCAGGGGCATGTGCGCGGCCACCTTGGCCACCAGTTCGGTGGCGAAGGCGCGGCTGCCATGCAGCTTCCAATTTCCGGCAACGATCTTTCGACGCATCAGGCGCAGGTTCCTGAGTTGAAGACAGGCGACAGAATAGCCCAAGGCCTGGCAGCAACCGGCACACTTCTGTCCGCCAGATGTCCTTCCCCTCCCCTTACAGGAACCTGCCATGTCCGTTTCGCCTGTCTTCGCCTTGATCACCGGCGCCTCCAGCGGCATTGGCCGCGAGATTGCGCGCGCATACGCCAGGCGCGGCGTGCCGTTGATCCTGACCGCACGACGGGTGGACCGGCTGCAGGCATTGGCCGAGGAATTGCGCAGCACGGTTCGGGTGGAAGTGCTGCCGGCCGATCTGGCCGACCCTGCCGCGGCCGAGGCGCTGGCAACGCAGATCCAGCGCAACGGCTGGACCGTGGGCACACTGGTCAACAATGCCGGTTACGGCGTGCCGGGCCGCTACCTGCATCACGACTGGGCCACGCATGCGCGCTTCCTGCAGGTGATGGTGGGCGCGGTGTGCGAACTGACCTGGCGACTGCTGCCGATGATCCGTGCCAGCGGCCAGGGCCGCATTCTCAACGTGGCCTCCTTCGCCGCACTGACGCCCAGCGCCGATGGGCAGACCCTGTATGCGGCCAGCAAGAGCTTCATGCTGCGCTTCAGCGAATCGCTGGCGCTGGAAAACGCCGATTGCGCGGTCAAGGTCTGCGCGCTGTGTCCGGGCTTTGCCTGGTCCGAATTCCACGACGTGACCGGCACCCGCGAGGCGATGTCCACCCTGCCCGCCTGGGCCTGGCTGCAGGCCGATGCAGTGGCCGAATATGGAATCGCCGCACTGGAGCGCGGCCAGGTGCTGGCGGTACCGGGCTGGCGCTATCGGCTGGTCAACGCAGCACTGCGGCTGTTGCCGCATGCGTTTGCCCTACGCCTGATGGCGCGCGGCTCGCATCGGGTGCGGCCGCTGGCGTGAACACTCATACTTCATGAGGTAGAAACGCTCAAGCGACGCGGGCGACCTTGAGGCCACTACTGACATCACCATTAGGAACACAATCAAGGCAATGACAAGTCTCGGCACAGTACCGCTTTATACACCAGCGGCCACACGCAATGATTCACGGGCACTTCCATTCATTGTTGCTGCAGCGATCTTTTTCATAGCCCAACTGATCATTGATGCCAGGGACTTTACGGGTGATGCCGGCGCTTACTGGGCACTAAGCTCAGCCATCATCAACGGCACCTTCCCACAAACGATCAGGGGCTATGCCTACCCGCTCCTACTGACCCCTTTCAGGCTTGTCTTTGATCAATCGCAGCCCGCAGGGCTGCTTTCTCTAAAAATAGGGCAATCGATCGGATATGCCTACACATTTTCCATATTGCTCCCAAATCTTTACAGATCGATATTTGGCGAGAAGCTTTCTACCGCAAGAAGACTTATTCCACCAACCCTTATTGCATCTGTATTCCCAGGATTAATCTCCTACCCTCTAAGCGATGCACCATCACTTGGATTGATGGCACTGTCCGTGTACATAACGGTGAATTCGATCAGATCAAAGTCGTTATACGGACTATTTGCCGCGGGACTAATCTGCTATCTCACATACAACATCAGAACTATTTATCTATTCTCATTCATTGCCCTCGCCATCGTCTCTGCAACGTTTTTTGCCAAGGACATTCAACACAGAGCTTTTGCGCTCGCGACGTTTTTAGCGGGCTCGCTTATCGGCGCTTTGCCGCAGATAGCAATCAACCACACACACCATGCCACCATGTCTCCGCTCGTGGTGACCGATGTCCGCGGCGCATCACTTTTTGCCAGGCAGCTGACTTGGGGCATGGTGGTCGATAGGTACGAAACCTACATCGACCCCGGTACCGCAAAGGCAACCCCGACCTTCTACGCCAACCAGCGCGGTGCGGCATTATTGGAGAAGAATGGCGGTTTTGTGAAAAACCAGTCTTTCACTCGAATGTTGGCGATTATGGCGAAACATCCAATTACGTTTTTCCAAATCTATCTGCGCCACACCGCCTCAGCGCTCGATGCCAGAGATGGAGAGGTCTATACCAAACAACCATCCGCCGAAAAAAATCGACGCTCGATCCTTTTCCTTATCATCGTCACCTTTGGCATCACTCAGTTGGGCAAGGCGATATTTTTCGCGCCATCCCAGCAGACCGTGAGCGCCAGGGCTCTATACACCCTGACCTTGCTCGCACCTTGCATAGCCATCATTCCTGGCGCAATCGAGACGCGATTCTTTCTCCCCCTCTACTGCCTGGCATATTGTGCGTTAGCTTTTCAAGAAATCAGCAGGAGGGCGTTCTTCATCCAATTGGGGTTGGCGGCGATCCTGACGGCAAGCATTTATTCTTTCGTTGCAGACTCCGTCAAAAGTCCGATTCATTCCCGACCCGAGTCATACATCCCTGGTGAACCGGGTTGAATTCGCCATGATCGCTGACCGTTGCGACACGGAGCACCACGCTTGGTAGGTGTCAATCAGTGATTGACGATCTCGCCGTGCATGGCCGCCAGACGCGCCAGCAGGCGGTTTTGCGTGCGACGCGGAATCTTGCGCTGATCCATGGCCCAGTTCAGATCCTCGACCAGGGCATTGAAGTCGCCTTCGCGGATGGCCAGGTGCGCGTGCGCCTGCTGCATCGATTTGGCGGTGTCCGGGCATGGGCCGTCGGCGACATGGCAGAACTTCTGCACCAGGCGCTCATTGAGCATGACGATATTGACGCGCGCGAATTTATCGACGATGCGTGGGTCGTCGGCGATGCGCGAGAGCATGGTTTCCACCAGCGCTTCAATGCCGGCCCGCCCGCCGAGTTCGTCGTACAGCGTCTGCCGCGATTGCGTGCTGGCGCAGGCGCTCGTCAGGCCCAGCACGCAGAGCAGCGACCAGCGCAGCCATCGGTTCATCAGAACGCCACCTGCAAGGAGAGATAAGGGCCGCGCTGATCGGCAAGCGTGGCGATGTCGCCAAGATCGGCGAATGCAGCGGTCAACGAGACATGCTTGCTCGGGTACCAGGCAACGAATGCATCTGCCCACGCTTGCTCGCGCGCAAAGCCGAGGTTATCGGGTTTGTCGCGATATTCCACACCCACTGCCCAGGACGGCGACAGCACGACGGCAGCGCTGACCTCCGGAACCAGGCGATAGCTGTTGCGGCGATAGCCGCCGAAGCCGAGCAAGCCGGCCTGGTTGGCGCGGGTAGCGCGCAAGGTGCCGTTGAGCAGCAGCTGATATCCAGCAGCGCCCTGCAGCAACAGGCGGCTTGCGCTGACATAGATGTCGGTGCCGTGATCGTCGCGCGCACCGATCGCCAACGGCAAGGTGCCGTTGCGCAGGCGTTTGTACTGCACGCCCAGGCTGACTTGTGGCGCATGTCCGTACACAAGGTCGCCGGCCACGCGCACCTTGGCACCGAACACGTCCTGGCCAAGCGCATTCCATGGCAAGCCGAGCCGGTCCTGCAAGGTGCCCAGATCCAGGCGCTGGCGGGCAAGCGACAGTTCCAGCCGATTGCCGACCGTGAGCGCGGCGCCCTGCACGTCGAGACGGTAATCGCCGCTGTCGACATGGGTTGCGAACGCGACGGTGCCAAGCTCGTCGCGCGTGCCGTACCCGGACAACGTGGCCCACGGCACGATGCCGCCGCCGCTACTGCCTTCGATCATCGACACGCCGCCGGTGGCGAGCAGGCGCCCGTCGCTGGCCAGGGCATGCAGCGGCGCGAACACGCCGGCCACCGCAGCAGCAACAAGCGCAACACCCAGATGCCCGCTCATCGCTGCACTCCTGCATGCGCTGGCGTGGTGATGCCGAGTTGGCGCATGCACCAGGCCACCAGCGGCGCTTCTTCCAGCGGTGGCGAATACAGATAGCCCTGCACCATGTCGCAGCCGTAGCCGCGCAGCAACGCGAGGGCCGCGGCGTTCTCGACGCCTTCGGCAATCACGCTCAGCCCTAGGTTATGCCCCAGATCGATCGTGCTGCGCACGATGAAGGCATCGTCGGTGCCTTCGGCCAACTGCATGACGAAACTCTTGTCGATCTTCAATTCGTTCACCGGCATGCGCTTGAGTTGTGCCAACGAGGAATAGCCGGTGCCGAAGTCGTCGATGGACAGGCGCACGCCGACACTGCGCAACTGATGCAGCATGTGCAGCGCGAATTCGACATCGCGCATCAGGGCACTTTCGGTCAATTCCAGTGTGACCGACTGCGCTGGCACGGCATGATGCTCCAGGCAGCCGCGGACGAAGTCGGGCAATCCGGGATCGGACAGATCCAGTGCGGACAGGTTGATGGCCATGCCCAGTTCCAGCCCCTGCTTGCGCCATTGCGCCTGGCAGCGCAGCGCTTGGTCCAGCACGAAGCGGGTGAGCGGATGGATCACGCCGGAGTGTTCGGCAAGCGGGATGAATTCGTCCGGGCCGATCGGCCCGAGCACCGGATGATGCCAGCGCACCAGCACTTCGACCTGTTCGACATGATCGGTGCGCAGACAAATCTTGGGCTGGAAGCGCAAGGTGAGTTCATTGGCGCCGATGGCCTGACGCAGATCGCCGGTGAGGCGCAAACGCCGCAAATGCTGTTCGTCCTGGCCCATGCGGTAGACGCTGGCGCCGAAGGCGGCCGTCGTACCGACCTGCCGCCGTGCAATGTCGGCCCGGCGCAACAAGGTGTCCGGGTCGGCGCCGTGCTCGGGAATCAAGGCGATGCCGATGCTGGCTTCGAGCTGGATGCGCGCCTGCGGCAACACCAGCGGGCGGCGCAACTGCAGCAGCAGGCGCTGCGCATCCTGCTGCACGCTGGCCGCATCGGCTTGCGCCACCACCACCATGAATTCATCGCTTCCCAGCCGGCCCACCAGGTTGGGCTCCTGCACGACCTCCACCAACCGACGCCCGGCTTCCACCAATACCTGGTCGGCGAAGTCGTGGCCCAGGCTGTCGTTGAGTTCCTTGAAGCGCTCCAGATCCAGGATCAGCACCGCGGCGGTGCCACCGGATGCCACGGTCTGATCCACCACGTCCTTCAAGCGCTCCAGCAACCAGATCCGGTTAGGCAACCCAGTCAGGGCGTCATGGCGGGCCTGATGCAGGATGTGCTGTTCGCGGCTGGCGATCTGGTGCTGCATGCGCCCGAAACTGTCGGCCAGTTCAGCGAGTTCGCGGCCTGGCGGCACCTGCACGGCGGTGCGGTAGTCGCCGCGCTGAATGCGCCGCGCGGCCTGCACCAGTTGCGCCACCGGTTTGCTCACGCTGCGCGCAAGAAAAATCGCCACGCCCAGTGCAGCGACCGTGGCCAAGCCTGCCAGCAGCAGGATCCGCAGCTTGAGGATGCGGTACGGCGCCACGGCGCGATCCAGCGATGCCTGCAAGGCCACCCGCACCTGGCTGTCGCCCTGGATCGATTGCAGCCTGACCAGATAACGCGACTCATCCAGCGTCAGCGGGATCGATGCAGCCTGCACCTTCTCGGCCAGGGGCAGCTGCTGCGCGAATTGGGCGCGCGCCGAGGGCTCCAGGGTGGAGGCCAGCACGCGCACCGGCGGGCCATCGGTAAAGAAGGTCGCATCCAGCCCGGTGGTGGTGCGGAAATCCTGCGCCAGGCCATCGCCGGATTCGTTGCCGATCCCAATCCAGCCGACCCGGTTCGGCGCCAGCACCTGCACCACCGCCAACCGCACGATGTGCTGATTCAGCGCCACCACACCGACCGCGCGTCCATCGCGCTGCGCTTGCTGCAGCAAGGCCTGCACCGCACGCAATTGTTCGGCTTGCGGCACGTCGGCCAGGCCGGTCAAGAATTGGCCATCGGGCGACAGCAAGAGCGCGGTTTGCGCCGACATGCGCGCGGCGTGGTTACGCAAGGCCGACTGCATGGTCGGCACATCGCCGCTTGCAACGGCCGCACGAAACCCGAAATCGTCGGCCAGCACCGACGCCGACTGCAGCAGCTGTTCGTCGCGGCGCACGTTGATGCGTTGCCAGACCCGCTGCCCGATCTCCAGCTCTTCGCCAAGTTGCGCCTTGACGCTGCGCTCGGTCGCCACCTGCACGGCAAGGAAGGTCAGCGCCTGCGTGGCAAGCACGACCAGCACGAGCAAGGCCGCGATGCGGGTATGCAGGCGCATCGACCTCATGGGCGCGGCTTCTTCGGGTCGGCGTTACGGAACTTGTCCTGCAGGGCGCGCACGCGCGCATCCGGTGGCGCCACGGCCGGCGCGGCGCCGGTGGTCTGCAGGGTCACGCGGCGCTGCACTGGTTCGCGTGCGATCACCAACGGCTCGCTGCTGGCCGCGCCCTTGATGCGCGGGTGCCAGACCCGCAGCGTGTAATTGCCCGCAGGCGCCTCCAGCTGGGCGCGGCCATCGCTGCCGGTCTTGCCGAAATACGGCGTGTCCAGCACCACGATGTACCCCAGCATCCAATCGTGGATGTTGCAGCCGATGGTGACCAGACCCGCCTGGTCGAAACGCACCGGCGTTGCGGTGGTGCCTTGAAACAGCGGCAGCTCGAAGCGCTTGGCCGGAGAGAATGAATACACCTGGTGGCGAATCTGATCGTTGTTCGGAAAGCGCACCAGGGTGCCGGTGCGCACTGCGAGCACGGCAGGCACGAACTGCGAATTGACCTGATCCATCTCCGC
>NZ_JAJIUJ010000070.1 GCF_020880415.1 Xanthomonas euvesicatoria pv. euvesicatoria
GCCAGGGCAAAGCCTTTGGCTTCACCGATACTTCCGGCGGGAGTTTGCTGCCCGTGGAAGTCCGGCAAATCGGAAAAGGACGCGCTGGTCAACCGGACATTGAACCCCAAGCCGTCGCGAGCAATGAAGCCGTGCTGGCCGACAATCCAGCGCACCCGGACCACTCGACCTATCAGCAGATCCATTCCTGGGTGCGTGGCACGGGCAACTGGAACGAAGAAGAGAGCAAGAACGTCACGGCTTCGCTCTACAAGCAGCAGACTGAAGACCCGTTGCTGAAGCGAGTGGACCAGGTCACCGGGGGGCTAGGCCGAGACGGGGCGCACAATGTCTTTGCGGTCTACGCGCCGCATGGGATGGGAGTCGCGCCAATGTTCCATGCCCATGTCGATGGCCGCCAAGCCGCGCAAGAACCGGCGCAACAGAACCTTCAGCAAGCCGAGGCCATTCAGCAGACCCAGGTCCGTCAGCAGGTGCTCGAACAGACGCAGCAGCAAAACGTCCAACAGGAGCAGGGGCCAAGGATGACAATGTAGTCGCACGGAGCGGTCTCGATTGACTCGATTGAGAGATGCCCGCTCTATCCGCCGCACCGCATCAAAGAGGCAGGCTGGTCGTTGGTAGATGTCTCTCCTTCCCCCGGTCCATGTCTTGGACGGCCCGAACGGCCTTGGCTAAAAATGATGCAGGCGAAGTAGTTGAAGTCCTACATAGCTTAAGCAGCCAGCAGCCGTGGCGCGCACGCCGGCGACGCGCTCATGAGGATCGAATGAATGATCGCTGTGGCAGGAGTAGCAGGAGACCCATAAATTTGTAGGGCGAAGGCTACTTCGATGGGGGCAGTCGCACAGACTGAGATTGCCATGCACCAAGGTGTCACCCATACAATCGTCGCCTTCATAACATCGCATGCCCAGTAGTGCCAAGCGCGCCCGCCGCGCATCCATCGCTCTCGACTACGCTTACCCAGAGCATCTGCGCGACTGCGTGGAAGCACTTCCCAAGACCGCAGGGGTCTACACCTTTCACGGGAAGGAAGGCCTGTTACCGCTTTACATTGGCAAGAGCGTCAACGTGCGCACCCGGGTGATGGACCATTGTCGCACCCTGGAAGAAGCCTCACTGCTGCGACAAACGACTTCGGTTTCCTGTATTCCGATGGCAGGGGACACTGGCGCGCGCTTGTTGGAGGCACAGATGGTCAAACGTCAGATGCCGCTCTACAACAAGCTGCTCCGCAAGGTCCCGCGGCAGTTCTCCATCCGGCTCTATCGGGGCGAGGTCTCCATCGTCCACTCGGCAGAATACGATGTGGCCTCCTCTCCGATGCTCTACGGGCTTTATTCCAGCCCACAGTCCGCTCAAAAAAGTTTGCGGCGCATCGCCGATGACCACCGGCTCTGCTACGCCCTGGTGGGGCTTGAGCGACTACCCTCGGGGCGCCCGTGCTTTCGGGCCATGCTCAAACGCTGCGCGGGCGCTTGCTCGGGAGGTGAGACTCTGGACGATCACGAAGAGCGCCTACGGGCTGCTCTCATTCGTCTAGAGCTTTCAACCTGGCCCTTTCATGGCCGGATTGCGTTGGAAGAGAAGGGCGAGAACTTGCGCCAGCTCCACGTGCTGGATGCCTGGCACTACCTCGGCACCGTCACGACACTGACGGCGGCCAGGAAGCTGAAAGGCGAGCCGTTGGGCTTCGACCGGGACAGCTACAGGATCATCAGGGCTGCGATAGAGTCGGGACTTGACGCCATCACCGTCCTTGGCCCGTAGAGCTCTTCCGCACTACCAAGCAGGGCCAGATCCGTTGGCAAGTCATGGAACCGATGCAGCCGGGGAGCGTCCAGCAAGAGCAAGGGACTCGGATGACCATAGGCGAGCATTGGGTGGCTTGCAAAAAAGCTGACTTGATAGGGCAAGGTTAGTGGAGCAAGCCTGCCCGGTCCCTCATGTGATTGAGCAGCAACGTTTCCAGTTCTGCCTCGTCTAGTGCATGGGCACCCGTCTGGAAGACTAGGTCAGCCACTCGCTGCCGTCGTCTCATCTCTTCGCGCCTTGCTGTTTCCTGCGCCTTTGCTTCGCGGCGCTGGTTGGCTAAAAGCTCTTTCGCTTGCAGCTGTGCTAAGCGCTCGGTGGCCCGCTGAATTTGGTCTCGGTAGTGATTCGTTGCGGTCATGCGTTTCTCCTGTCGCTTGGAAATGAGTCAATCAGGAAAACGGCTCGCGTCAAGCGTTGAGGTGGTCTCGAATTTCGGCCGCTTCAAAAATCGAAAAGCCTGAAAAATAAAGCTTAAAAGAAAGAAGCAAGAGCGCACCTAGGTGTCACTGCGTGACACGTGCGCAAAGGGCTTCGCCCCTTGAACCCCAAGCGCTTTCAGCCCTTGCGCAAATCAAAAGCCAAGCCATAAAGAGCAGAACAAAAGCCACTGCCCAGGAGCTCTATGGCCATCTACCACGCCAACGTCAAAACCTTTAGCCGTGCCAAAGGGCATTCGTCCATCGCAGCGGCCGCCTACCGCGCCGGTCTGCTGCTCGAGGACGCGCTCACCGGCCTGCGCCACGACTACCGCCGGCGGGATGGCGTCGTTGAGACGCGCTGCATCGCTCCCGAGGACGCTCCTGACTGGGCCCTGGTCCCCGCCGAGCTCTGGCCGGCTGCGGAGGCCGCCGAGCGCCGCAAAGATTCGACCGTCGCCAGGGAGTTCGAGTTCGCGTTGCCGCACGAACTTGATGACCTGCAGCGGTCCGACTTGGCCGTGGAAGTCACCCGCGCCTTGGTCAGTCGCTACGGGTTCGCGGCGCAGGCCAGTATCCATAGCCCGGGTAGTAAGGATGGCTTGAATTGGCACGTCCACGTCTTGGCGACAACGCGGCGCATGGGGCCGGCCGGCCTCATGGACAAAACCAAGGAGTTGGACGGCGGGCCGTCGGGACGTGTCGAGGTGCAGTGGGTGCGCGAACTCATCGCCTCCACCATCAATGCCCACCTTGAGAAGGCGGCGCTGGAGATTCGGGTGGACCACCGAAGCCTGGCCGCCCAGGCGGACGACGCTCTGGCGCGTGGCGATCTGGCTGCGGCTGCCGTGCTCTCACGGGAGCCCACCAAGCACGTCGGCAAAAACGGGACCGCTCTGGCTCGACGGGGTCAGCCGTCTGAGCGTTCGGACGCAAACCGTCGAATCGAAGAGACAAACGAGGAGACCTTCCAAAAAATCATCGCCGTGTTCGAACAAGAAGGGCGAGCCATGCCGGTGCCCGACGGTCACAGCCAGGCCCAGGCCGAGCGCGAGGTCCGCCGACCTTCTGACGTGCTGTCCTTGCCGCTCAGACGCGGGGCAGGGCACATCGAGGTGTCCCGCAGCATGGCGACCATTGCCCGCGGGTTGGGACTGCTGGAGGCCGAGGAGGCCAAGCCGTCGCGCGCGCCACGTTCGGTCGCCGAGCTTGCGGAGGAGGCCAGCGACGAGTGGGGCGTGGCTGTTCAAGCGGATCCCCGCCTGGCTCAAAACCTCCAAGCAACCCTGGACCTGCTGCAATGGATCAGGGAGCGCGTGACTGCCTTCGCCGAGGAGGCCCGGCTCCGTCCCGACCTCAACGAGCTACTGCGGCGGTTGCGGCGCTTCAAGGCAACGGCCATGAAGTTCGCCCGGCGGCTACTGGCGGTGCGCCGAGCCGAGAAGCTGCACCACATGGCCGAGAACGCGTGGCACGACTTCCTGGCGAACAATCCCGAGCCTGGGACCTCATGGACGCAGGGGGATTGGAAGCAGCGGCGTGGGCGTCGGTTGAGCACCCTCGAAGCCCGAGCCGCAGAGCTGGCCGATGCAAGGGCCAGGGTGACCCCGGAGGAACAAGCCCTCTGTGAGAAAGAAGCGTCGGCCAGTGCGGCGCGTCTGGAGGCTTGGAGCTGGGACATGCTTCAGCGCTATCCGCTGCAGCTCGACATGGCGAATCAAACCGATGAGCCGCATCCAAGCCCTGCCATCTCCGCCCCTCCTCTCCCTGCCCCTGCCTACGTTCCCAAGCCGCCGCGCTTCCACTGAAACCAAAGAGCCCCGCACTGCGGGGCTCAATGTTTGCGGGCGCTCGACCGCTTCAGTGAAGGGTCGGACGCTTCTTGCTGCGGACTGGATCTAGCTGCGCGTCTTTCTTCTCCCGGCCCGCGCGCCATTCCTCCACTGACGGAAGCTTCCGAACGATGACCGCTTCGCGGGTGCGCACAGCCGGGGAAGGCCGTGGAGGAGCGTGCTCCAAGGATTGGGCGGCGTTGCCCCCACCTGGCGGCTTCTTCTGGCTGTAGACGATCAGTTCGCCAGCAGAGGCCCAGGCATTGCAGACATTTCGCTGGCGCACCAGCGGCTCGTCAGAGAGCGTTTGGCTCATCAGCCCGGCGAGCAGATGGCCGGCGATTTCGAGTTGTTGGGGATGGGTTTTCATGAAAACTCCTGCGTGTGGGGAAGTCCTCATCCAACCAAGAATCGCCACGTCCGCAAGAGCTCGCTATACGCTCTGTTTCACAAATTTGAATGCGCGCCGAAATTCAATGTCTTGTATGCGAATTTGGGAATGGGCAGGGTGGCGCGACGTGATGCGTTAGCCAATCCCTTTCCCTGGCCCAGGCTTCTGTTCAATACGATCCGCCGCTAGTGCGAGCAGTCCTGCAATGCGCTCAAGCTTTCCGGCCAAGATAAACACCACGACAGAGCCAATGAGGATGCCAAGGCTTCCAGCGTAAACAAATACTTTGGCGTTGGCTGGGTTAGACCATATGTTGACCTTCTCACCAGCGTCGAAAAGATTGACCAACACGACGCCAATCGCACCAAAGAACGTGGATAGTCCTGCCCGACGAGTCAAGAGTTTGTTTTCGAGGTCTATGTGTTTTGAGCGCTCTCGGAGAGTCTGCGGGTTGCATGTGCCGAGTTCGTCCATAATCTCGCTCTCTCTGGAGATAGCCGTGTCGATTCGATCTGCCATCGGTTCATAGCCCTCCTTCCACGCCACAATGACCTGAATGATCTGAAGAAGCCCAAAGACGAGAAAGACAGCCACTAATGCCGGTAGTGCCACTATCAAGACATTCTTGGCATTTGTGTTGCTAATCCATGCAAGGTTGCTAGCTGCAACCACCCCGAAGGCAAAAAGTAAAAGAGCCACCATTCCGCGAAATGTGTATTTTTCAAAGCGCTCAAGCTTTCCTGCTCTCTCGGGGCGCTTGATCTTCTGGAGCATCTGAAAGGTGCTTGGGATTGGACTGTATTTGGGCTCAGTCATTTTTGGTCCCCTGCTTGAATGATCGCGATTTTCGTCAAAACGGTCTCACTGGCTGCGACTAAAATAATCAGCGTATATTTCTGCTGCGGCCATCCGTCAGGCGCCGTAGTCTTTGGCGTAAAGCAATACGCTGCATTCGTTTCATTTAGCGCGGTGCCCGCGCGCCAGATGCTTTCCTGTTACCGGAGGCTTCCGAAAGAAGGGGACGAATCGCGTCGAGGCTGAGTCCGTAAGCCAGCACGGATAGCCCAGGCGACACGCCCCGGAGCCCGTCCAGCTTTTCCTTGGCGGTGAAAGCCCGGCTGTAAGTGACGTGGTGCTCGTCGTCCAACTCGTGGCCGACCAATTGAGCCCGGAGCTCGGACACCACGCCGGCGCCTTGCAACTCTTGAATCAGGGTTTTGCGCAGTGAGTGAAAGCCGCGCTTGGCCGTGGGCCAGTTCTTGCCCACCTCGGCCAGGTGCCGGCTAAACGCTTTGGAAATCCAGTTGCCTTGACCATTTTTGGCATCGGCTTTGGCCGCAGGGAACAAACGCTCCTGCCCCTCGGCGCGCGCCTGCTCCACCCAGGTCAGGAAGCCCAGGGCGAGGAGGTCGGGGTGAATCGGCACGGTCCTCAAGCTCTTGTCCGTCTTCACCTTCTGATGCTCGCCCTCGTCCGAAATCTGGAAGCAAGGGATACCGCCCTCTTCCACTACGTCGGCAGTCAGCAGCTGGCCGACCTCCGAAGCGCGGGCGCCGGTATACAAGCCAATGAGGGAAGCCCACCGCGCGGCCAGGGGCAGCGCCTCAAAAGCAGCCGGGGCAAACAGCGCTTGGACTTGGTGGGCGTCGTAAGCCTTGAACCCGAACTTCCGCCGGGCGCGCTTTTCCCGGGTCGAATAGCTCACGTGCCCGGACGCGGGGTTGTCGCCCCGAGGGTAGTGGCCGGAGGCTTGGGCCCACTCGAAGAACCCGCCCTTGCCGCCGATGTAGGACTGCTTGTTGGTGAGCGTGGGTGTAGAAGCGCCTTTTTCCCGCATGTCCTGATACCAACGCGCCAAGTCCGAGCGGGTGACCGTGTGCAGCTTGGTCTTCTCGCCCAAGAAGCTGGTCAACAGTTCGACGGCGGTCCGCTTGATGGTCCAGGTCTTGGGCAGGGTGCTGCCCTTGAGGCTGTTCAGCCAGGCGTCTCGGGCCTTCCCGAGCGTGATTGATTCGAGGGAAGGTTTGGTTACCCGCCTCGGCGTGGGGAGAGGCGGCACGTGCTGTTGAATCAGCTCCCCCAGCGCGCTGGGCTGCGGGGCGGTGAGCGCCATCAGCTGCTGGAAGAGTGTGACGTCCTCTGGGGTGTCGATCTGCCATTGCTCGGTGATCGACCCGTCCGCCGAGCGCGTCCGATTTAGGGTCAGCTCCTGCGGGCGTTGGGTGCCGGTCAGGCGCGCCAGAAGCGCGTCCAGGTCGTCGTCTTGGCTTTGCATGCGTCGTTCCTTCAACACAGTGAAGACCTGAGCATAGCGGGCGGCCAGGGTCAGCGCGCGCAGTCTTGCCTCGCGCATGTCGTAGGTGTGCAGGGTGCGTTTGAAGGTCTGGCGACCCACAATGGGCTGCAAATCGACCGGCACACGCTGTCGGTAGGACCAGAGTCCGAAGGGGGCTCGAACGAGATGATGAGGAATGCGCATGGGCGTCGTGTGTTCCGACTTGCGCAGCTGCAGCCAGTTTTTACGCTAACAAAAAACCCCCTGATTTCTCAGGGGTTTGCGTATTCTGGCGGAGAGAGGGGGATTCGAACCCCCGAAGCGCGGTTTAGACGCTTACACACTTTCCAGGCGTGCTCCTTCAACCACTCGGACACCTCTCCGTGCCTGCCCGACCGTGGTCGAACAGGGCCGCAAATTCTAGCGGTCGCCGGCCCGTACCACAAGCTGAATCTTCCAGCCGCAGTCGCTGAGACCGGGCGTGGCACAATATCCGCTCAAACAGAGCCGGTTGCCCGATGTCTTACCTCGTTCTCGCCCGCAAGTGGCGCCCGAAGCGTTTTGCCGAACTCGTAGGCCAGGAACACGTGGTCCGCGCGCTCAGTAACGCGCTCGACAGTGGGCGCGTGCATCACGCGTTCCTGTTCACCGGCACCCGTGGCGTGGGCAAGACCACCATCGCGCGCATCTTCGCCAAATCGCTCAATTGCGAGACCGGCACCAGTGCCGATCCCTGCGGGACGTGCCCGGCCTGCCTGGACATCGACGCCGGGCGCTACATCGACCTGTTGGAGATCGATGCCGCATCCAACACCGGCGTGGACGATGTGCGCGAGGTGATCGAAAACGCGCAGTACATGCCCTCGCGCGGCAAGTTCAAGGTCTATCTGATCGACGAAGTGCACATGCTGTCCAAGGCGGCGTTCAACGCGCTGCTGAAGACGCTGGAAGAGCCACCGGAGCACGTGAAGTTCCTGCTGGCCACCACCGACCCGCAAAAATTGCCGGTGACGGTGCTGTCGCGCTGCCTGCAGTTCAACCTCAAGCGATTGGACGAAGACCAGATTCAGGGGCAGATGACGCGCATCCTGGCCGCCGAACAGATCGAGTCGGATCCGTCGGCGATCGTGCAGCTGTCCAAGGCGGCCGACGGCTCGCTGCGCGATGGTCTGTCGCTGCTGGACCAGGCCATCGCCTATGCCGGCGGCGCGCTGCGCGAGGATGTGGTGCGCACCATGCTGGGTACGGTCGATCGCACCCAGGTCGGCGCAATGCTGCAGTCCCTTGCCGATGGCGATGGCGCGCGCCTGTTGCAGGTGGTGGCCGCGCTGGCCGAATTTTCGCCCGATTGGAGCGGTGTGCTGGAGGCCCTGGCCGAGGCCCTGCACCGGGTGCAGGTGCAGCAGTTGGTGCCATCGGTGGCCTTTGTCGGCGACGGGATCGACCCGACGCCGTTTGCGGCGCAGCTGCGGCCGGAAGTGGTGCAGCTGTGGTACCAGATGGCGCTCAACGGGCGACGCGACCTGTATCTGGCGCCCAGCCCGCGCGCCGGTTTCGAAATGGCAGTGCTGCGCATGCTTGCCTTCCGCCCCGCAGCGGCGGTGCCGGCTGGCGGCTCGGACGACGGTCGCGGTGCCACGGCGGGCGGTGGTGCGCGTTCTGGCGCTGCCGGCGGTCAGGCTGCTGCGCCGGCAGCGGCAGCGCCCGCCGTAGTGGCCTCGCCTGCTGCGGTGACGGATACGATGCCGGCTGCGGAAGCGTCCTTGCCGGCATCAGCGACCCGGGCAACGCCGATTTCGGCTGCGCCTCCCGTTGTCGTGCTTGCCCCCCAAGAGTCTTCTCCGGACAGCCGTGCGTCTGCAGCCAGTGCGCGTAATGACGACACCCCGCCGTGGGCAGTGGACGATGCGCCGGTGCGTGCGCAGGTCGCGCCGGCACCCGACACGATGGCCGTGCTTGCGCCTGAAGCGGCGATGGCTCCGCCAGCTGCCACCGTCGAGCTCGCGCACCCCGATGCGATTGCGTCCGACGCTGTGGTGGAGGCTCCGGCTTCGGTCGCAGTGTCTTCGCTTGTCGAGCCCTCGTCGCTTGAGGAGCCAGCGGTGGTCGCGCCACCGGCAACGGCAGGGGCTGCATCAGACTCGGTGACCGACGCGACGGCCCTGCTCGATGACGGCCGCATCGCCGATGCCGAGCAATGGCTGGAGCTGGTCACGCGCAGCGGCTTGAATGGCCCGTCGCGGCAGCTGGCCGCCAACGCCGCATTTATCGGCCATCGCGATGGCGTGCTGCGGCTGGCGCTGGCGCCGGGCTTCGAATATCTGAACTCCGAGCGCTCCATCGCCAACCTCGCGCAGGCGCTGGCACCGGTGTTGGGAAACCCGCCGCGCATCGTCATCGAAACCGGCAGCGCCGATGTCGAAACCTTGCACGAGCGTGCCAACCGCCAGAAAGGCGAGCGCCAGAGCGCGGCCGAAACAGCCTTCATGAACGACCCGACGGTGCAGTTGCTGATCCAGCAGCAAGGCGCGCGGATCGTGCCCGATTCCATCCGCCCTTACGACGAGTAACGACCCATGCGTGGAAATATTGCCCAACTGATGCAGCAGGCGCAGAAGATGCAGGAAAACCTGCAGCGCGCCCAGGAAGAACTGGCCAAGCTGGAAGTCACCGGCAGCGCCGGTGGTGGCATGGTCAGCGTGACGCTGACCGGCGCCAAGGAGTGCCGCAAGGTGCGCATCGACCCGAGCATCCTCTCCGACCAGGAGATGGCCGAGGATCTGATCGCCGCCGCCTTCAACGACGCCTCCAACAAGATCGACGCCGAATCCAAGGACCGCATGGGCTCTGCGACCGCCGGCATGCAGTTGCCGCCGGGCATGAAGTTGCCGTTCTAAGCGAGGGGATTCGGGAGTGGGGATTCGGGATTAGCCAAGCGCAAAGGCCTTTGCCGTTGCGAATCCCAAATCCCGAATTTCCAATCCCGGCCACCCGATGTCCACTTTGCTCGAACAACTGATCGAGGCCTTCCGGGTATTGCCCGGCGTGGGCCAGAAGTCGGCCCAGCGCATGGCCTATCACGTGCTCGAGCGCGAGCGCGAGGGCGGGCGGCGGCTGGCCGCTGCGTTGGGCAACGCGGTGGAAAAGGTGGGGCATTGCGTGCAATGCCGCGACTTCACCGAATCGGAAATCTGCACCATTTGCGCCAGCAGCAGCCGCGACCGGCAGCAGCTATGCGTGGTGGAGTCGCCGGCCGATCGCCTGGCGATCGAACATGCCACCGGCTACCGCGGGCTGTATTTCATTCTGCAGGGGCGCCTGTCGCCGCTGGATGGCATCGGCCCGCGCGAACTGGGGCTGGATCGGCTCGGCGAGCGTCTGGCTGCCGGCGAAGTGACCGAAATGATCATCGCCACCAATGCGACGGTCGAAGGCGAAGCCACGGCCCATTACCTGGCGCAACTGGCGCGCCAGCACGCAGTACGCCCAAGTCGGCTCGCCCAGGGCATGCCGCTGGGTGGCGAGCTGGAGTATGTGGATCGCGGCACCCTGTCGCACGCCTTCGGCACCCGCAGTGAGGTGCTTTGAGGGCCGGGATTGGGGAGTCGGGATTGGGGATTCGCAAAAGCCGGTCGGCGCGCGCGGTAAGCTTTGGCCAATCCCGAATCCCGAATCCCGAATCCCGTCTATGACCGACACCATCTTCGGCAAAATCATTCGTCGCGAAATTCCGGCCACCATCGTTTACGAGGACGATGAGGTGCTGGGCTTCGAAGACATCGCGCCGCAGGCGCCGGTGCATGTGCTCTTCATTCCCAAGCAGCATGCTTTTCCGACCCTGGACGATGTGCCGCCGGAGCAGGCGCTGCTGGTTGGCAAGCTGGCCATCGCAGCGGCGACCTATGCGCGTGCGCAAGGGCTGGCGCAAGACGGCTACCGCATCGTGATGAATTGCCGCGAGCATGCCGGCCAGACGGTGTTCCATCTCCATCTGCATTTGCTGGCCGGTGCGCCGCTGGGCCGCTTCGGCACGCCTTGACGCGTCGTCGGATCGCGCGTTGCGCGCAAGCCGCGTCATGCATCGATCGTCGTGCACAAACAAAAACGCCGCTCCCTGCGAGCGGCGTTTTTGCGAGTAACCCAGCTCAGCGGCGCATTACCACCAGCCGCGGCCCCAGCCCCAACCGCCGCCCCAGCGCGGGCCCCACGGGTCGCCCCACGGGCCATACGGGTAAGCCGGCACGACTTCCACGTCGCGCACGACCGGCCACAGGTAGACCACGTCGGCATTGACCTTGGGCAGCTTGTAGTCGTATTCGCCGATCTTGGTGGTTTCGTAGCCTTCGATCTTGCCGATGAAGGTCACTTCGCGCCCCGGCTCGAACACCGCCGGATCGTAGAAGCCCGAGCGGCAGGCCAGGAAGCGGCCATCGCTGGCATCCACGGCATTACGGTCGGGGCGACCGCTGGCATTGAGCGGGCGCGAGATCAGCTCGAAGCAGGTCTGGCCCTGGCCAGGCGTGGTCTTGATGATCTTGCCACCCCAGCGCACGGACGTGCCGACCTGGGCGCTGGCAGTTGAATCACTCGGACTGACCGCGGGGAACTGGCCCTGCAGCGGCTTGGGTGCGGTGGCGCAGGCTGCGAGCCCGAGCACAGCGATAAGAGGAACAAGAAAACGGGTAATCATGAGGAAGCTCCGGTTCGCGGGCGATGCTGCAGCAAGTCTTTCAAGAGAGTGGCGCTGTCCGAATCAGCGCCAGCGTATCGCGCGGCAGCGAAACGTTGGCTGAGTGCCAACAGTGCCGTATTCGGGTGTGAGCGGGCGACACGTTGCGCCCACACACCGGCCGGTTCGTGCGGTTCACGGGCAAGGCCGAGCTTGCGGTAGCGGCGGCTCAGCCGGTGCCAGGCGCGCAGCAACGGGTCGCGCTCACGTTCGCCACGTGCCAGCAGCCAGCCCATCCACGCCAGCGCGCTTACCGCGAACACGCCGAAGATGGCGGCCAGCTGCGAGGTGTCCAGGCGATCGATGCCCAAGGGTTGCAGCAGCCGTTGCTGACGGTCGGCATCGAAGGACAGCACTAGCTCGTTCCAGCCGCGCCGCAGCCAGTCGCTGACCTGGCCCAGGCTGGCCCATGTGCCGAGGTCGGCGAAGTCGTTGCCGCCGCCGGCTTGCAGGCGATCTTCGAGGGTGTCGTAGATGCGTTCCGGCGCCACTGCGGCGGTGGGGTCCACGCGAACCCAGCCACGCCCGGCCAGCCAGACTTCGGTCCAGGCGTGCGCGTCCATGCGGCGTACCACCCAATAATTGCCCAACCGGTTGTATGTGCCGCCGGCATACCCGGTCACCACGCGCGCCGGGATGCCGGCCGCGCGCATCAGCACCACGAACGAGGAGCTGAAGTGTTCGCAGAAACCGGCCTTTTGCTGAAACAGGAACTCGTCGACGCTGTTGCGGCCGAGCAGCGGCGTGTCCAGCGTGTAGGCGAATTCTCGGGTGATCCACTGCAGTGCGCGCTGCACCACCGCATCGTCGTTGTTGCCGGCCTCGCCACGCCATTGCCGTGCCAGCGTCAGCGTACGCGGATTGAAACCGGGCGGCAGGGCAAGTGCACGCTTGCGCAACTGGTCGGGCAGGTCGGTATCGAAGCGTGTTGGCGGCGCCGATTGCAGGTCCCAGCGCGTCAGTGCGCTCAACGGCCGTTGCGCGAACAGTTCGTAGTCCGGCGATAACTCGGCGTTGGGCACGCCCTGGGTAGGCAGATCCAGCGACACCAGCTGGCGGCGATCGGTGGGCTCGTAATCCAGGCGATAACGGTAGGTTTGCGGACCTGCGGTGACCGAAGCGGGCTGACCGCGGCCGGTCCAGTGCGCGCGCTGCCAGGTGCGGCCGTCGAAGTCCCACATCACCGGGCCGCGCCAGTAGCGCTGTTGCGGCGGCGGCGCCTTGCCGGCAAATTGCACGCGCAAGGCCGGGCTGTCGTCGGCCATCAGGTCGATCCATTCGCCCGGCGACATGTTGTCCGACAGGCCAGGCCGGGATAGCGCGCGCTCGGGCACGCCCCACAGCGGCGCACTCAGCCGCGGCAGCAACCAGAACGTGGCCAGCGCCAGCGGCACGCCGATGGCAACCAGCTTGCCCATACTGCGCAATTGCAGGCGCAGGGCCGGCGTGGCGGTGTGCTGTTCTTCGTCGGCCAGCCGCTGCATGCTCAGCAAGGCGCTGACCACCGCCAACAATGCCAGGCCCATCGTTGCCGGGCCCTGGTCGAGCAGAAAGGCGGCAAACGGTGCGAACAACGCAAAACCCAACAGGCTGCGGGCATCGCGCAAGGTGCGCAGTTCGGAGGCCTTGATCGCCAGCATCGATGCCAGCACCGCGCAGCCGGTGTCGCGGCCAAAGCGCATGCCGATCTGCCAATACACCGCTGCCAGCATTGCGATCACCAACAACAGCCGCACCGGCGCCATCAAGGTGCCGCGCCAGCTCAGCACGCCGACCAGCACCGCCGCCACCGCGACAGTGGCCGCAAGCAGGCCGGGCAACTGCAACAGCAGCGGGGTCAAGGCCAGCCAACTGGTGGCCAGTACCCAGGCGCGGCTGGCCTGGCTGATCGGGAGCAAGGGCTCAGTCATGCGGAAGCAGGGCCAGGGCGCGTTGGCACAGGTGGTGGTGCGAAGATCCTTGCGCGGGACCTAACGGTGGCTGGCCAGGCAACAGCAGGCGATACCGGCGCCCGTCGCGCTCGGCCAGGTTGACCCAGCGGGCGAGGCGCGCAATGCGGCGCTCGTACGGCAGCGCGCTGAGCGCCCGCCAGTCCAGCGTGACGTCGATTCCCAGCGGCTGTTCGTATTCGCGCACCAAGAGGGTGTCGCGCCGTGCCGAGTGTTTCCAGGAAATGGTGCGCGGAGCGTCGCCAGCGCGATACGGGCGCAGCTGGTGCAGCTCTTCGCCTTGCGCATGCAGACGCGTCTTGTTGGGCGAGCCCGTCCCCTCGGGCAACGCCGGACCCTGTTCTTCGGGCCGGGGGTAGGCCAGCAACGGCGTTTCCGGCCATACCCACGACCAGGCGCGCACCAGGCCCAGCGGCTGCGTGCTGGACAGGCGGATGCGCTCGATATCCTGCCAGCCGCGGCGCTCGGTCGGCACCAGCAGGTCGATCTCGGCCATGTCGTGCTCGATCAACGCACAGAAGCCGCTGCTGTCCAGATGATCCAGCCGCAGCCCGCGTCGTAAGCGGGTATCGCGACGCGCCAGCGACACCCGCATGCGCAACGGTTCGCCGGCGACCACCGGTTCGGCCGAGACCGCTTCGATACGCAGTGCCGATAGCTGCAGGTGCGCCATGATGCTGCTGGCGATCCCGGCCGTGGCCAGCAACAGCGCGAGCAGCAGCGCCGGATTGTTGTTGTAGTTCAGTGCGCCGAGCAGCATCGCCAGCAGTAACGCCGTGACGAACAGCCCGAAGCGGGTCGGCAACACATAGATGCGCCGCCGATCCAGCACGATCGGCAAGCCCTCCGCGCCCCGCGGCCGCGCCAGCAGGCTGAGTCGGCGGACGATGCCGCGCAGGTGCGCGCGCACCAGGTCAGTCCACCGGCACGCTGTGCAGCAGCGCCTTGGCCAGTGCCGGCCCGGACGACGATTCGGCTTCCGGCACCAGCCGGTGCCCGGCCACGGCCACAAACAGCGCCTGCACGTCTTCGGGCAGCACGTGCTCGCGCCCAAGCAGCAATGCGTAGGCCTTGGCCGCGCGCAGCAAGGCGATCCCAGCGCGTGGCGACAGGCCTACGCGCACCCCAGCATGCTGGCGGCTACGCAGCAACAGGGCCTGCACATAGCCGATCAGCGCATCGCTGGCATGGATCTGGTTGACCACCCCGCGCAGCGCGACCACGTCGGCGTCGCTCAGTTGCGGGGCGGCCTGGGCAATCAGTTCGCGCCGATCCGTACCCGACAGCAGCGCACGCTCGGCATCGGCGCTGGGGTAGCCCAGGCTCAGCCGCAGCAGAAAACGGTCCAGCTGCGAATCGGGCAGCGGAAAGGTGCCGGACAGATCGACCGGGTTCTGCGTGGCAATCACGAAAAACGGCTCCGGCAATGCATGCGTCACGCCATCCAGGGTCACCTGCTGCTCGGCCATTGCTTCCAGCAGCGCGCTCTGCGTACGCGGCGGGGCCCGGTTGATTTCGTCGGCCAGCAGCACGTTGGTGAACACCGGTCCGGGATGGAACTGGAACTGCCGCGAGGCGGCGTCGTAAACGGACACGCCCAGCACATCGGCCGGCAGCAGGTCGGAGGTGAACTGCACGCGCTGGAAGCCCAGCCCCAGGCTGGAGGCCATCGCATGGGCGAGCGTGGTCTTGCCCAGGCCGGGCAGGTCCTCGATCAATAAATGTCCTCCGGACAACAAGGCCACGAATGCCAGCCGCACTTCCTGCGCCTTGCCCAGCAGCAGCGAATTGACCTGGTCCTGTGCGCGCCGCAGCGATTGGCGCAGCGCATCGGTTAGCATTTCCGTGGAACGCAGCGGTGTCGACATCACAATTCCGTAGGTGAAAAGAAGAGTGCACAGGGCAATGCAGGGGGACCAACGCGCACATCGCACCTTCGTGATCCTGTGGACACTGGCGACAGCCGTCAAGCTATTGATCGCCGCACGCTTGCCGCTCTTCGTTGACGAGGCCTTCTACTGGCAGGAAGGCCAGCATCTGGCGGCGGCGTATTCGGATCTGCCGGGCATGACCGCCTGGCTGGCGCGACTGGGCGTGGAGCTGGGCGGACATCATCTGCTGGCGCTGCGGCTACCGTTTCTGGCCATTTCCGCGCTGATTCCCTGGTTGATCGCGCATATCGCCACACGCTGGTTCGGCTCCACGATGGGGTGGCAAGCTGGCAGCCTGACCTTGCTGATGCCGCTGTCTGCAACGCTGGGCATTCTGGCCGTGCCGGATGTGCCGATGGCATTGGCGGCGGTGCTGTGCATGGATGCCGGGGCGCGCTTATTGCGCGAGGTCGATGCCACCAGCGCGCTGGAGCTCGCCATCGGCCTGGTCATCGGCGCGCTCAGCCACTACCGCTTTGTCGGGGTGATCGGGGTGGGCTGCATCGCATTGCTGTGCATCCCGCAGGGGCGTGCGGTGTTGCGCGACCCACGCATCTGGATGGCACTGACCGTCGGCGCGGTGAGCTGGCTGCCGCTGCTGTTCTGGAATACCGACCACGACGATGCCGGGTTGCGTTTTCAATTGGTCGACCGGCACCCGTGGCGGTTCCAGATCGGCGGGCTGTGGTTTGTGCTGATCCAGACGGTGGCGGTGACGCCGCTACTGGCCTGGGCGATGGTCAAGGTCGGTCTGGCCGGCACCCGCAGCGGCGGCGGCTCGCGCGCGCAGTGGCGCTATTTCGGTTTGCTCGGCGGCATTTCGACCGTGGCGATCTTCGTGCTGGGCTTCTTCAGCGATGCCGAGCGGATCAGCTTCCACTGGCCATTGCCCGGCTACCTGGCGTTGCTGGTGGCGGTGCCGGTGATCCTGATGCGCTGGCCGCATCCGCTGCGCCGCGCGGCGTGGCTCATCGCACTGCTGGGCATGCTTGGCGCATACGGCTACTACCTGGCGGTGTCGGTGCCGTCGATCCGCGCGCATGCCGCTGGCGAAAAGTACTACCCGCGCAACTTCGCCGGCTGGAACGATCTGGCCCATGCGGTCAAATCCCGATTGGCGCAGATGCCGCCAGGCACACGCGTGTTGGCAGAAAATTTCAAGGTTGGCGCCGAGCTCGGCTTCCAATTGCACGACGCCAAGATCGAGGTGCTGCCTGCCACGTTGAACGACAAGCACGGGCGCAGCGCGCAGCTGCAGCAGTGGGGCCTGCTCAGCGATGGCACGCGCACCGGACCACGGCTGCTGGTGCTCTCACCCAGCGATCAGCGCTATCGCGAGCTGTTGAAGCGCTACCACGCCATCTGCGACATGGTCGGCCCGCTGCCGCCGCCCACCGTGGTGTCCACCGATCACGGCTATCAGCGCTTTCTGCTGTTCGCACTGCCTGCGCAACGCCAGCCGGGCCCGTGCGTGGCCCCGGCGATGGCCTGGATCGATGCGCCGCTGCCGAAGGTCTCGGTGTCCGGCAAGTTTGAGGTGCGCGGCTGGGCCTTCAAGGATGGCGTCGGGCTGGCGAATGTCGAGCTGCTGCTCGACGGTCGCCCGGTCGCGCAGGCTAGGTACGGCACGCCGCTCGATGTGCGCCCATACTGGAAAATCTCCAACGATCCACAGCACCCCAACGTCGGCTTCACCGCCACGCTCGACACCCACGCCTTGCCGTCCGGCACGCATTGGCTGGGGCTACGCCTGCACGGCCGCGACGGCAGCGTTGAAGATTGGTGGGAGCAACACCTTGTTGTAGGTCGGTGACATTCTGCCCAATGCGTTCCAGTCCTAGCGCGGAGTTAGTAGCTTTTTCAGCAGTTGTTACCGCTACGATCTCTGTCCTCGCTGCCTAGGGATTTTCCAAGGAAAAATACAGGTGAATGATTATAATTCGATAAATCAGGTCGCGAATGTGTCGCCGCATTCTGAAGGTTTACGTTCTGGTTTTAGCATGCGCCAGTTAACTTGGTGGGTATTCTTTTGTGCATTTGGAATATTGACATGGCTGACTTTTAGGTGGCGAATTCCAATTTTGCTTTGGGATCACCTTGATATAGTGCCTATCTATCAGGCATGGCAAGACGGACATCTCGGAAATTCGGATTTTTGGAAAGTGCATGATGGTAGTCATTTGCATACTGCAGCCTACGCAATTTTATTGTTGACTACCTGGTTATCGGAAGGGCAAACCTGGCTAGATTGTTTGGTGAGTTCGCTTATTCTGGCTGTATGTAGCTTCTTTATTGTTCGAATGGCGCTGCGCGATTTTGGTGCGCGTCTGAGTGTTGGTTGGATGTATGGATTTGTTTTACTTGCGCTATACCCTGGGCATCTCATTAATCTGCAGTGGGGCTGGCAGGTTGCCGTATTTGTCAGTCTTCTGGGGGTCGTTGCGCCTGTCTATCTTTTGACTAATGGAGTCATAAGCTGGCCTGCGAATTTTGGCGCTGTGGCATGTGCGACGGTAGGCGTGTTGGGTTTCTCTACTGCCCTTGCAGTTTTTCCTGTTGCAATATGGTTGTTAATTAGGCATGTGGGTTTTCCGGTAGGCCGGCGTCTGACAATGTGCCTGCCCTGGTTGATCTCAGTGATGTGGCTTGTCATGCTGTTGCATGATGGGCATGCGGGTGAGTTTGCAGCGAATCCGGGAGTTTTTGTTATATCTCGTTACGTTTTGAATTATTTGGGAAGTGGTGTGATGCACTTCTCTAACGAGTTGGCGCCTTTTTTCGCCGTTCTCGCAATAATGTTGACGCTTTGGGCGGTGGTGCGTGTGCGATTGCGAGCGAACCTAGTTCCCTGGCTGAGTCTTATGGTGGTTGCAACGGGCTTCGCAATCATGACGGCATGGGGGCGTGCTGCACTTTTCGGTCCTGAGCACGGCTTCATGCCGCGCTATGCTAGTTTTTCTATTTTATTCTGGATTGGTTGGCTTGGGGTGATGCTTGCTGCTTTCCGCGATGAATCGCAGTGGAGATGGGTGAGGCCGCTATTGTTGTTTTGCCTTTGTGCTGCTGCGTTTAATGGGCTTCATCTTGCAAAGAAATCCATGAAGGTGGCAGAGCGCTCGCGGCAAATTGCTGTTCAGGTGAGGCGTGAATATCCTAAAATAGACCAGAAAGTGTTGCTAGAGGCTTATGACTGGCGCGCCAAATTTGCAGACGATCGTCTGCGCACTTGGTATTCGTATGGATACGCGCCTTTTGAAGAGGCGACGCCTAGCAACCGGTGAGTTCAGGTTTGCAAGTGCTATTGTCGATCGCTTGTTCAACGAGGCCAAGCAGCGTCCAGCACTTGGTTTAGGGCGTGTTGGTTGGTTAGGGAACCGACAAGTCGCTGCGCATCTCAGGGAATTTGAAGCCCTGCCTGCCGTAACAAGCGCGCCAGCGCGATCAGCGGCAGGCCCACCAGGGCGGTGGGGTCCTGCGAGCGGATCGCGTCGAACAGGCTGATGCCGAGGCCTTCGCATTTGAAGCTGCCGGCGCAATCAAGGGCCGGTTCGGCGTCCAGGTAGCGTTCGATCTCGGCGGACGTCAGCGCGCGGAGCTGCACCTCGGTCAGGTCCAGCGCGTGCAGCTGGCGCTCCGGGCCGACCAGGCTGACGGCGGTATGGAAGCGCACGGTGTGGCCAGACATGGCAGTCAGCTGCATTCGGGCCCGCTCGCGCGTGCC
>NZ_JAJIUJ010000071.1 GCF_020880415.1 Xanthomonas euvesicatoria pv. euvesicatoria
GCCCTTGAGCTTGGCGGCCACTTCGGCCACGCGCTTGCCGAACAGCTTGGCCGTTTCCAGGTCGCCGCGACGCGGCGCTTCGTCCGGCGACGCGTCCGATGGCGAGATCGCCAGTGCACCGCCCCAGCCGCCAGTCCAGTTCACGTCCTGCGGCCCATGCGCCTTGGTGTTGGCCGGCGGCAGCCCGGTGCCGACCCAGATCTGGCCATGCTGTTGCGACAGCGTCCACAAGTACTGGATGGTGGTGGCCTTGTCGCCGTTGGCCGATGCCGAATTGGTGAAGCCGGCAGCGACCTTGTCCTTCCAGGCCTGCGCAAACCACGGCTTGGAGCTGGCATCGGCAAATTTCTTGAACTGCCACGCCGGGCCGCCCATGTAGGTGGGGCTGCCGTAGATGATGGCGTCGGCGGCACTGATGGCATCCCACGCGTCGTCGGGCAGGTTGCCGTCCTGGTCGATGCGGTACAGCGTGGCCTCGCCAACGCTGGCCGCGCCCGCGTGCACGGCTTCGGCCTGCTTGACGGTGTGGCCGTAGCCGCTGAAATACACGATGGCGATCTTGCTCATGGGCACTCCTGTTGAACGGGGAGCCGGATTGTGCGCACACCACACCGGTCGCGACAGCAGAATGACCACGCACGGGACGAACTGTTGCCGCGGTCGTTTGCCGCCGCGGGTGAACCGGGATGCGTTTGTCGAAATGTCGCGTGCTTGCGCGCCCAGTTCCCCGATCCCGCATCCCGGCCGCATTGGCTCACGTGCCGGATCAGCGACCTGTTTCTTGGCGTCGCCGCTGGCTCAACCAGGTCCGGGCTCGGCCATGCATTCGATCAGGTAATCGATGAAGCTGCGCACCTTCGGTGCCAGGTGGCTGCGGCTGGTGTACACCGCAAAGATGCCGATTTCGTCCAGTGCGTAGTCCGGAAGGATGCGCACCAGCCGCCCTGCGGCGAGGTGCGGCTCGGCCAGGAAATCCGGCTGCATCACGATGCCTTGCCCGGCCAGCGCGGCAGCGTTCAGCACATGCCCGTTGTTGGCGCGCAGGCCGCCGCGCAGGCGCACGTCGATATCGCCCTCCGGGCCCTGAAAGCGCACCTCGTCGCCGCTGGGGGAGTAGTGGTAGAGCAGGCATTCGTGGCCGGCCAGATCGGATGGGTGCCGGGGTGTTCCGGCACGCGCCAGATAGGCCGGCGATGCACATGCCAGGATGCGGACCTTGCCCAACTGCCGGGCGATCAACATCGGCGCCGGCTGGCGGGTGATGCGGATGGCGACGTCGAAGCCTTCTTCGACCATGTCCACCAGGCGGTCGGACAGCGACAGGTCCAGTTCCACCTGCGGGTAGCGTGCACGAAAGCCCGGCAGCAATGCGCCCAGGCGCTCGATGCCATAGCTCACCGGCGCGTTCACCCGCAGCACGCCAGCCGGCTCCAGCGCTTGCGCGCCGATGGTGGCCTCCAGGTCGTCCAGATCGGCCAGCAGCTGCAGGCAGCGCTGGTAGTAGGCGCTGCCGGCACTGGTCAGGCTGACCCGGCGGGTGGTGCGGTTGAGCAGGCGGGTGCCGAGCCGCTGTTCAAGCGCGGCGATCTGGCGGGTGACGCTGGCAGTGGAGCGGTCCAATGCATCGGCGGCGGCGCTGAAGCCGCTGCGCTCGGCCACCGCGGCGAACACGCGCATCGCATCGAGGGTATCCATGGAGGTCCGATTGTTACCTTAAGTGAAATAATTTATCTGAAGTAACTGTATTTATCAGAATTCTGTAACGAATAGACTGGTGTGGTGCCTACTGGAGTCCGCCATGACGGCTGGCCTTGCATTTTCGCGCCCCCATCGGCACGCCTGTCTGCATCAGCGTGGGCGTTTGCGGTGCCTGGCATGACCGCGTGATGGCGTGCGCTCCAGCCGGCACTTGCGCGCGCTGCCTGGCGCCCGAAACCCGGGCGGCGACCGGGGACCTGGCGTCATGGGCGGAGTCGGTGATCGCCCGGGCCTTGCCCGACCAGGCGCATTCGCCATGAGGCCGTCGCGCCGATGCTGTTTTCATCGATCAAGGAGCTGTCCATGACCCGCTTGCCCTCCCTGTACATCTCGCACGGCTCGCCGATGACTGCGCTGCAGCCGGGGCAGGTCGGCGAGCGCCTGGCCGACCTGCGGCACGCGTTGCCGCGGCCGCGTGCCATCGTGGTGGCGAGCGCGCACTGGCTGGGCCGTCGCCCGCTGGTCAGCGGTGCGCTGCGGCCGCCGACCATTCACGACTTTGGCGGCTTCCCGGCGCCGTTGTATGCGCTGGACTATCCGGCGCCCGGCGAGCCGGCATTGGCGCAGCAGATCGTGCGCCGGCTGGAGCAGGCCGGCCTGCATCCGCAACTGGACCCGCAGCGCGGCTTCGATCACGGCGTCTGGGTGCCGCTGCGCCTGCTGTATCCGGACGCCGACATCCCGGTGGTGTCGCTATCGATCCAGCCCGAGCTGGGACCGGCGCACCAGTTCGCGGTGGGGTGTGCGCTGGCGCCATTGCGCGATGACGGCGTGCTGGTGGTCGGCTCAGGCAGCATCACCCATAACCTGCACGACTTGCGCCACGGCTACAGCGCCGAGCGGCAAGCGCCGTACGTGCGGCCCTTCATCGAATGGACCGAACGCAAGCTGCTGGACAACGACATCCCCGCGCTGCTGGACTACCGCCGCCAGGCGCCGCATGCCGCACGCGCGCATCCCAGCGACGAGCACTGGCTGCCGCTGTACGTGGCGATGGGGGCGGCCGGCGATGACCGGCTTGGTGCGCAGCGCATCGACGCCGGCATCGATGCGGGTTTGATGGCCATGGATCTGTATCGCTTCGATGGCCCTGCAGCGGCGGCGGACCCGATCGCGGCATAGCGCCGGGGTGCGGACGTGGGCGCATCGGCATGTTTGCGCCAAGTGCTGCAATGCCGATCGGGATGGCGCAATCGCACGGTCGGCAGGGGCGGGGACGCATGCAGTTGCGAGCGGCCGGATCGCGCCAACCCGCAGCGCTCTGAAGCATTCACGATCGGGTGCATGCGAGTCTCATAGGCTGAGACGCCACCGCTGCATGCTGCCCGCGTGAAAATCCTCGACAAGCTCGCCGTCCTCGCCGACGCCGCCAAATACGATGCCTCCTGTGCTTCCAGTGGCGCCAACAAGCGCAACTCGCTGGGCACCGGCGGCATCGGCAGCACCGAGGGCATGGGCATCTGCCACTCGTACACGCCCGATGGCAGATGCGTGTCGCTGTTGAAGATCCTGCTGACCAATTTTTGCATCTTCGACTGCGCGTACTGCGTCAATCGCGTGTCCAGCAATGTGCGCCGTGCGCGCTTCACGCCGGAGGAAGTGGTCACGCTCACGCTGGATTTCTACAAGCGCAACTACATCGAAGGCTTGTTTCTCTCCAGCGGCATCATCCGCAACTCCGACTACACCATGGAGCAACTGGTGGAAGTGGCGCGGCAGCTGCGCGAGGTGCACCATTTCGCCGGTTACATCCATCTCAAGACCATCCCGGATGCGGCCCCGGAGTTGCTGGCAGCGGCCGGACGCTATGCCGATCGCTTGAGCATCAATGTGGAGTTGCCCACCGAACAGGGCCTGACGCTGCTGGCGCCGGAAAAAAGCGTGGGCGGCATTCGCTCGGCGATGGGCGAGTTGCGCTGGCGCATCGAAGAGAACCAGCTCGAACGCAAGGCCGAAACGGTGCGCCGCGCCAAGCCGCCACGCTTTGCACCGGCCGGGCAGAGCACGCAGATGATCGTCGGCGCCGACAATGCCAACGACCGCAGCATTCTGGACACCAGCCACAACCTCTACGGCAATTACCGCATGCGCCGGGTGTATTACTCGGCCTTCAGCCCCATCCCGGACGCCTCGTCCAAGCTGCCGTTGCAGGCGCCGCCCCTGCAGCGCGAGCACCGGCTGTACCAGGCCGACTGGTTGCTGCGTTTCTACGAGTTCAGCGTGGAAGACATTGCGCCGGCGCAGTCCAGCGGCATGCTCGACCTGGACGTGGACCCCAAGCTGGCCTGGGCATTGCGCAATCCCGAGCGGTTTCCGGTGGATCTGAATGCGGCACCGCGCGAAATGCTGCTGCGCGTACCGGGCCTGGGCACGCGCAACGTGGAGCGTCTGTTGTTGTCGCGGCGGCATGCGCGCTTGCGGGTTGGGGATCTGGCACGGCTGCGCGTGCCAATGAAGAAGTTGCTGCCGTTTGTGAGTGTGCTGGATCATCATCCGCGTCAACGCTTGGATGATCCTGTGCGGTTGCGGGCGCAATTGGCACCTGCGCCTAGGCAGGCGGGGTTGTTTGATTAGTGCCTCTGCGATAAGGCCGCACCGGTCCCCTGCGCTCCTTGCCACGCGCGGCACGGCGCCCAAACTCGCTACGCTCAAACAAGGGCGCCTCTTCGGCCACGCATGACTGCGGTGCTCGGCTCGCTTTAAGGCGACGGGGTGAAGCAAGATCCACGGCCACGGCCACGGCCACGGCCACGGCCATAGCAATAGCAATAGCAATAGCAATAGCAGCGGCGATAGGGTCTTGGTGTTGATGGTGGCGTTAGTCTCTGGGGAGTGCGGTGTGAGCGATGTTCAGCGCTGAGGTGGAGCCGCCATGGAGTTTTGAGGCATGGCGCGCGTTGGCGCGGGCGGGCTGGTGCGCGCAGGTGGAGCCGGACGATGTGGCCTGGAATGGCGGGGCGCAGGGCGGCTTGTTGATGGGGCAGGGCCTGTTGGCGTTGCCGGCTGTGGTGCCACCACCACGGGTCTCTGCAGATTTCATGCAGCTGGCGGCCTCGGTGCTGTGTCACCGCGACCCGCAACGGCATGCCGTGTTGTATCGCTTGCTGTGGCGCGTTGCCTCTGGCGAAAAAGCCTTGCTGGAACGCGCCACCGATGTGGATGTACACCGGCTACGGCAGTGGCAAAAAGCGGTGCAGCGCGATACGCACAAGATGAAGGCCTTCGTGCGCTTTCGCCGCCTGCCCGGGGAAGAAGAAGACTTCGTGTCCTGGTTCGAGCCCGAGCACTGGATCGTGGATCGCGTGGCGCCGTTTTTTGCGCGCCGGTTTGCCGGCATGCGCTGGGCGATCCTGACCCCGTACCGCAGCGTGCGTTGGGATGGGCAGGCGTTGGCCTTTGGCGAAGGCGCGGTGCGCACCCAGGTCCCGGCCGACGATGCGCAGGAGACGCTCTGGCGCACGTACTACGCGCACATCTTCAACCCGGCGCGGCTCAACCCGACCATGATGCGGCAGGAAATGCCGCAGAAATATTGGAAGAACCTGCCCGAAGCCACGCTGTTGCCGGAGCTGATCCGCGAAGCCGGCGTGCGCGTGCGCGAGATGGCCGAGCGCGCGCCCGAGCCGGTACGGCGACGGGTGCCGGCGGCGCCTGCGCCACTGCCGGACGTGGTCACCCAAAGCCTGGCCCAGTTGCGCACTGCCGCACGCGATTGCCGGCGTTGCGAGCTGTGGCAACCAGCAACGCAAACAGTGTTCGGCGAAGGGCCCGACGATGCGTCGGTGATGGTGATCGGCGAGCAGCCTGGCGATGAAGAGGACTTGAGCGGTCGTCCGTTTGTCGGGCCTGCCGGGCGCCTGTTCAACATGGCATTGGGCGAGCTGGGTGTGGACCGAGAGAAGTTTTACGTCACCAATGCGGTCAAGCATTTCCGTTTCGAGCAGCGCGGCAAACGGCGGCTGCATCGCAATCCCGAGCGCACCCATGTACAGGCCTGTAGCGGGTGGTTGCAGGCCGAACGGGCGCAATTGCGTCCGGCCCAGATCGTCTGCCTGGGCGCGACTGCGGCGCAAGCGGTGTTGGGAAGCAGCTTCCGATTGATGCGCGAGCGCGGGCAATGGCAACGCCTGGACGACGGCACGCCGGTGTTGACCACGGTGCATCCGTCCTGGGTGTTGCGCCAGCCATCGACCGATGCGCGCGAAGAAGGGTATCGCGGATTTGTCGAAGATCTCCGTCGATTGCTGGATCCACCGCCGCCGTCCAGCGATCAGTCGAGATAGGGAAACCGCGCGTCGCACGGGCAAAAAAATACGCGTGCAAGGGCACGCGCACGGTGTCGGAGAATCAGGACACCAAGCGGAGCCACCGGCACGCCGGTCACTCCATCACCGCCGCTTGACGGTTTGATTGCGGTCGCTGGAGGCTGGCTCGCGCGACGCACAGCATGTTGAACGAAGACCTGCCTTCGGTAGGACGTTCGCAGATCCACTGCCCTCCACCGTCGATCGGTGGCTTGGAGTTGCTGATCCACTAGCGACAAACAGAACCCACAGGGCAGCCGTCATGCGGTGCCTCTGGTTGCCCGATACCGCACTAGCCGAGACATCTTGTGTGTCGATGTCGCGTAAGGTCTGCGCTTGCTAAACGGTCGCCTCATCGACGGAAACTTCTTCAAGACAGCGCGTCTGAGGCCATGACGCTGCATGAAAGCGCTGCGCCATCGGCGGAAAAACCACGTTCCGCCGATGGCAGCGTGCCTGCGTCAGCCGCGACGCGTCGCAGTGCGACGGCAGGCCATTACGGCATCAGCACCTTGTCCACCACGTGGATCACGCCATTGCTCTGCATGACGTCGGCAATGGTGACGTTGGCGGTATTGCCCTTGACGTCGGTGATGGTGACCTTTTTGCCATTGAGCTTTGCGGTCAGCGGTTCGCCCTGCACGGTGGTCAGCGTGGCGCTGCCGCCGCCGGCCTTGATCTTGGCGATCAGCGAAGCAGCATCCACCTTGCCCGGCACCACGTGATAGGTCAGCACCTTGGTCAGCGTCGCCTTGGATTCGGGCTTCAGCAAGGTGTCGACGGTGCCGGCCGGCAGTGCCGAGAAGGCCGCATTGGTCGGTGCGAACACGGTGAACGGGCCCGGGCCCTTCAGCGTGTCGACCAGGCCGGCGGCTTTGACGGCAGCGACCAGCGTGGTGTGGTCCTTGGAGTTGACCGCGTTGTCGACAATGTCCTTGGTCGCCAGCATCGGCGCGCCGCCAACGGTCGGATTGGACGCAGCATAGGCGGGAGCCATGGCGCTGCTCAGGGCAATGGCGGTGGCAACGGCAAGCGACTGGAATGAAGTCTTCATGAGGCATCGATCCTTTTGGGTTGGCGATTGCCTGGATGGCAACCGTAACGTCAATACGCGCCTGCGAAACGGCCGGATGCATCACGCTGTTTTGACATTCATCAACCACGTTTGGCGTGGTGATGGTGGCGTCACAGGTGGCTGGTGCCCGCGTGGGCCACGACCGACAGCGATACGACAGCGGTCGCTGCACCCGCACGCGCTCGCGCGTCATCCGTGGCTATAGCGCGATGGTTCGTGCCCTTCCAAGAAAGCGGCAAGGCGATGCGCAACGCCCTTCGATGCCGTGGGCGCGACATGCCTTCGGCTCGATCGGATCGAGCGTTCATGCACTGCGGCCGACGCAGACGTGCCTGTGTCCAACATGCCGGCTGCGGTTGCGGAAACGCCTGTGCGTCATTGCATCGTTCGTCACCGATCGAGCCGCAGCCGCTCGCCACCGCGTCGCTGCACGATCGGTTTGCCGCAGGGCGCGCACTTGAAGCGCGTCACCGCGCCTGCCTCCATTCGCCAGCGTATCGGACGCCGGCCGGTTGAACCGATCCGCAACAACCCTGCCGCATCGCCCAACCTGCCAAGGTGCGAGGCAATGCGGTGGTTTTCATCACCGGGTGCAACACGGTATGGTCCGGTAGGTGCGTTGTTGTGCGTCGCAATATGCGATGCCGCGCGTGCGGCCGTTTCTTCATTCCGGGTTTTTCATGCATTCGATCGATGTCGTCCTCGCCATGTTGCTGGCGGTCGCGGCCAGCGGTTACCTCATCCGCATCCTGCCGTTTTCGCTGCCGCTGCCGTTGGTCCAGATCGCGCTGGGCGCGGTGGTCTCCGGCGTCTTCGATGCCGGGCACGAGCTGGAACCGGAGCTGTTCTTCCTGTTGTTCCTGCCGCCACTGCTGTTTCTGGATGGCTGGCGCATTCCCAAGCAGGGCCTGTTCCGCGACAAGGCGGCCATTCTGGAACTGGCGTTGGGGCTGGTCATCTTCACCGTGATTGGTGCCGGCTTCTTCATCCATTGGCTGATACCGGCGATGCCGCTGGCCGTGGCGTTTGCGCTGGCAGCGATCATTTCGCCGACCGACCCGGTGGCGGTGTCCTCGATCGCCTCCAAGGTGCCGATCCCCAAGCGCCTGATGCACATTCTGGAAGGCGAGTCGCTGCTCAACGACGCCTCGGGCCTGGTGTGTTTCCAGTTCGCGGTGGCGGCGGTGCTGACCGGCACCTTCTCGGTGGCGGCCGCTTCGCTGACCTTTCTGTGGGTGGCGCTGGCCGGCCTGGCCTTGGGCGTGGCGACGACCTTTGGGTTGAGCCGCATCCAGGCCTGGATCTGGCGGCATTTCGGCGAGGAGCCCGGTTCGGCGATCCTGGTCAACCTGCTTACCCCATTTGCGGCGTATCTGCTGGCCGAAGCCTTCCATGCCTCCGGCATCCTGGCCGCAGTGGCCGCCGGCATCACCATGAGCTACGTGGAAATGGCCGGCAACGCCCCGGGCAATATGCGCCTGCAGCGTTCGGCGGTGTGGGACACGGTGCAGTTCACCTTCAACGGCATCATCTTCGTGCTGCTGGGCGAGCAGTTGCCGGGCATCCTGGACGGTGCGGTGCGCAGCGTGCAGGAGGCCGGGCACCTCAATCCCTGGTGGCTGGCGGTGTACGTGGCCACCATCAGTCTCAGCCTGATGGCGTTGCGTTTTGTGTGGGTGTTCCTGTCGTTGCGCTGGAATATCTTCAAGGCGCAGCGACGCGGCGAGGCGCATGTCAGCCCGCCGTGGCGCATCGTGGTGGCGGTGTCGCTGGCCGGCGTGCGCGGTGCGATCACCCTGGCCGGCGTGCTCACGCTGCCGTTGATGCTGGAGGACGGCTCGCCCTTCCCGGCCCGTCAGTTGGCGATCTTCCTGGCGGCCTCGGTCATTCTGGTGTCGTTGCTGGTGGCCAGCGTCGCGTTGCCGCGGCTGTTGCGTGGGCTGGAGTTGCCCGAAGAAGAAGACGAGCAGCTCAAGGAAGACCTGGCCGTCAAAGCCGCTTCGCAGGCGGCGCTGGATGCAGTGGAAAAGCTGCGCCAGCGGCTGGTGGAAGACAGCAAGCATGCCGAGCGCTACAACGCGGCGGCCAACCAGGTGAGCCAGCGCTATCAGCGCAAGCTCGGCGCGGTGGACATGGCCGAGACCGATCCGGAAGAGGCGGTTGCTTACGAAAAGGCGCTGCGCCAGTTTCGCCATGCGGCCTTGGTGGCCGAGCGCAATGAGCTGTTCAAGCTTGCGCGACGACGCGAAATTTCCGACGACCTGTCGCGGCGGCTGGTGCGCAATCTGGATCTGATCGAGTCGCGCAAGCGCGCGTGAATCGGGAATCGGGAGTGGGGAATCGCAAGAGCCAAGGCGGTTGCCATGTTTTGGTAGGAGCGCACCTGGGCGCGATGGGGCATTGGCGGGAAAGCCCCATCGCGCTCAGGCGCGCTCCTGCATAGAGATACGCCAACACCGGGGTGCAGCGTGCGTGCGCAGCCCAGTTCGCTCACGCTCCTGCGCGTGTGTCGGGAGACACTATCCCACTCGCACTGCTGCCATTTTCATGGCGCACGGCCTACCCTGTGGCGCTTATCCTCCCGTGCCAGACCCATGACTTCGATCGTCTCCATCCAGGGCTTGAGCAAGACCTACGCCGGCGGTTTCCAGGCGCTCAAACAGGTGGATCTTGAGATCCGGCGCGGCGAGATTTTCGCGCTGCTCGGCCCCAACGGCGCCGGCAAAACCACCTTGATCAGCATCATCTGCGGCTTGATCAACCCCAGCACCGGCACTGTGCTGGCCGACGGGCACGACATCGTGCGCGACTACCGCGCCGCGCGTGCCAGCATCGGCCTGGTGCCGCAGGAACTGGCCACCGATGCGTTCGAAACGGTGTGGGCCACGGTGCGTTTCAGCCGCGGCCTGTTCGGCAAGCCGGCCAATCCGCAGTACCTGGAAACCATCCTGCGCGAGCTGTCGCTGTGGGAGAAACGCAACAACAAGATTTCCACGCTCTCCGGCGGCATGAAGCGGCGTGTGCTGATCGCCAAGGCGCTCGCCCACGAGCCGCGCATCCTGTTCCTGGACGAGCCCACGGCCGGTGTGGACGTGGAGCTGCGTCACGACATGTGGCAGATGGTGCGGCGGCTGCGCGAGCAGGGCACCACCATCATCCTGACCACCCACTACATCGAAGAGGCCGAAGACATGGCCGACCGCGTCGGTGTCATCAATCGCGGCGAGCTGGTGCTGGTGGAAGACAAGCACACGCTGATGCGCAAGCTGGGCAAGAAACAGCTCACGTTGAGCCTGCAGGCGCCGTTGCAGGCGCTGCCCGCCGCGCTGGCCGACCTGCCGCTGGAGTTGGCCGCCGAAGGCAACGCCTTGATCTACACTTTCGATACCCAGGCCGAGCAGACCGGCATCGGTGCGCTGCTGCGCCGGCTCAACGAGCAGGGCATCGACTTCAAGGACCTGCATTCCAGCGAGAGTTCGCTGGAAGAGATCTTCGTCAACCTGGTGCATGGCGCACGTCAGCAGGAGGTGCGCGCATGAACCTGCATGCGATTGCGGCGATCTACCGCTTCGAAATGGCGCGCGCCTTCCGCACGCTGACCCAGTCGATCGCCTCGCCGGTGTTGTCGACCTCGCTGTACTTCGTGGTGTTCGGCGCGGCGATCGGTTCGCGCATGGGCGATATCGACGGCATCAGCTACGGCGCCTTCATCATTCCCGGCCTGGTGATGTTGTCGCTGCTCAACGAGAGCATCTCCAATGCTTCGTTCGGCATCTACATGCCGCGCTGGGCCGGCACCATCTACGAGGTGCTGTCCGCGCCGGTGGCGTGGTGGGAAATCGTGATCGGCTACGTGGGCGCGGCGGCGACCAAATCGGTGATGCTGGGCTTGTTGATCCTGCTGACCGCACGGCTGTTCGTGCCATACGAGATCGCGCACCCGGTGTGGATGCTGGGCTTTCTGGTGCTCACCGCGCTGACCTTCAGCCTGTTCGGTTTCATCATCGGCATCTGGGCCGATGGCTTCGAAAAACTGCAGGTGATTCCGCTGATGGTGGTGACGCCGCTGACCTTCCTGGGCGGCAGTTTCTATTCGATCAACATGCTGCCGCCGTTGTGGCAGAAGGTCACCCTGTTCAACCCGGTGGTGTATCTGATCAGCGGCTTTCGCTGGAGTTTCTACGGCAAGGCCGATGTGCATATCGCGGTGAGCACCGGCATGACGTTCCTGTTCCTGCTGGTGTGCCTGGGCGTGGTGGCGGCGATCTTCCGCAGCGGCTATCGGCTCAAGGCGTGAGTGGTGAAGGCAGTGGTGTTTGTCGCTGCAGTTTGGTGGATGCGGCCGGAGGTCCGGGTCGAACGGTGAGCGAGGCGAG
>NZ_JAJIUJ010000072.1 GCF_020880415.1 Xanthomonas euvesicatoria pv. euvesicatoria
GCCGATACTGCGTTGCGCGCTTTGCCCAGGCAGCCAGCCTGGGCCGCAGCGCACGCCTTGTTTCAACGCGCCACAGGCCGCTTCGCACTCATCTCAAAGTGGATGACACGCTCTAGGCGGGGCCGCCATCGAGATAGCGCTCCAGCGCCTGGCGCACGGTGTTGCCGATATCGAAACAATGGCCGGTGCTGCTGAGGTAGCCGTGCTGATACCAGTTGCAATAGCGATTCATCTGGTCGGCGGGGTCGAAGCCTTGCCGGTGCAGCAGGCTGTGCGCCAGGCACAGCGCCATCGAGGTGTCGTCGGTCCACTGCCCTGCACGCAGGGCGAACGGACCACCGCCGTGCATGTCGTCGATCGGCGTGAAGCTGCCGGGCGCCTGTAATTCCAGCGTGGTGCCCAGCGCATCGCCGACCGCCAGACCGAGCAGACAGCCGCGAAACCGCGCGCGTTCGAGATCGCCGTGTGTCATGGCGCGGCGGTGGCCGCCTTCGCTGCGCGGGCGGCCTGTTGCTCGACCAGGGTGAGTGCAACGTTGTCGCGCAGGTACGCCGGTTGCACGCGCTCTGGCGCCAGCCCTTCGCCCCGCTGCAGCGCGGGCACCGCAAGCGTGAGCAGATCGGCGGCATGCGGCAAGGCACGGGCATCGACGCTGCTCAGTTGTGTGGCTAGGCGCTGCTGCAGCAGTCCGTCGGCGGCCGCAAATCCGGTTCCCACCCCAGCCACGCGCTGCGCCGTCTCGGGCATGACCACCGCATCGGGCGTGCACACGCGCTCCGGGGCAAGTTCCAGCAACCCATCCTCGTTACGCGCAAACACTCCGGCATAGACCTCGCCCATGCGTGCATCGATGCAGGCCAGCACCTGGCTCGCCTCGGCAGGCGCACGCAAGGCCAGCACCTGCAGCGTGGAAACGGCCAGCACCGGCAGATCCAGCGCCAGCGCGATGCCCTGCGCAATGCCGATCGCCAGACGCACGCCGGTGAACGCGCCGGGGCCGCGGCCGACCGCAATCGCATCGAGCTGGCGACGGGTGATGCCTGCCTCGGCCAGCAATTGTTCGGCCCACGGTAGCGCCAGTTCGGCGTGGCGGCGCGGCGCCAGTTCGAAGCGCTCGATCACGCGCCCGTCGACCTGCAAGGCGACGGAACAGGCTTCGGTGGATGTCTCGAAGGCGAGGACGTTCATTGGGGGAGCCGGGACCGGGGACCCGGGATTGGGGACCCGGGAGGGCGCAAAGTTTAACTGATCGATCCGAGTGGCCGGCACGGTACCTGGGATGACAACCGCTGCACACCCGCCAACCAACCGGCAACGACGCCCACCCGGGTGCCGGAAGCGGTTCGCACGCCTTTACCCGGGTGCCCGGTCCCGGGCCCCCGGTTCCGGCGCGAAAAACGCCTGCACATCGGCAATGGCATGCGTGCGCGCAAACGGCGGCAGCGATTTCATGAAGGTGCGGCCGTAGCTCTTGTTCACCAGCCGCGGGTCGCACAGCACCAGCACGCCACGGTCGGTTTCGCTGCGAATCAGCCGGCCCACGCCCTGCTTGAGCGCGATCACCGCCTGCGGCAACTGCTCGTCGCGGAATGGGTTGCCACCCTCGCGACGGATCGCATCCAGGCGCGCTTCGAACACCGGGTCGTCGGGTGCGGCGAATGGCAGCTTGTCGATCACGACCACGCTCAAGGCATCGCCCACCACGTCCACGCCCTCGCGGAAACTGGCCGAGCCCAGCAGCACGCCATTGCCGGAATCGCGGAAGCGCTGCAGCAAGGTCGCGCGCGGCGCCTCGCCCTGCACGAACAACGGCCACGGCGCGCCGCGCAGGGCTTCGGCGGCTTCACGCAGCGCGCGGTGCGAGGCAAACAGCAAGAACGCACGGCCGTTGGAGGCTTCCAGCACCGGCGTCAGCGCGCCGATCAAGGCAGTGCCGAACCCGCGTGCGGCCGGATCGGGCAGGTTCGGCGGCAGGTAGCACAAGGCCTGGCGCGCCCAATCGAAGGGGCTGGGTTGCAGCAATGTCACCGGATCGCTCAAGCCCAGCCGCTGCGCGATGTGGTCGAACTCGCCGCCCACCGCCAGCGTGGCCGAGGTGAATACCCAGGCCGCCTGCGATTTTTCGCGGTGTTCGCGCAGCGGGCCGGACACATCCAGCGGCGTGCGCTGGCAACGGAAGCCGCGCGGGCTGAGTTCGTACCAGAGCACATCGTTGTCGACCACCTCTTCCGGCGGGTCCTGCGCGAAATCGGCCACCGGCTGGTCTTCGCCGAGCCAGCGCGACAGGCGGTTCAACGCTTCCTGCGCACGTGCCGTGCAGCCGTCGAAACCCGGTGAGGCCTCACGCAACGGCAGCAGGGATTCACCCAGCCGTGCCAGCGACGACAGCACGGCGTCGAACCCTTCGCGCACCTGCGGCTTGGCCAGCGCACGCCATTGCGTGCCGCGCGGCGGCAGCCCTTCCATGCCGGCACGCAGGCTGCGCAAGGCTTCGTCCAGCGCCAGGATCGGTGCCTGCAGGCTGGCCTGCGCGCCGGCCACCAGGCGCGCTTCGACCATGCAATCGCGCGCCAGCTCCTGCCATGGCCGCATGCCGAAACTTTCGCCGAAGAAATTGGCCGCCAGTTCCGGCAACTGATGCGCCTCGTCGATGACGAAGGCCTGCGCACCGGGCAGGATTTCGCCGAAACCTTCCTGTTTGAGCGCCAGATCGGCCAGCAGCAGGTGGTGATTGACCACCACCAGATCGGCCGCCTGGGCACGCTGGCGCGCCTGCACCACGAAGCATTCGCCGTAGAACGGGCAGTCGGTGCCCAGGCAGTTGTCGACGGTGGAGGTCACCATCGGCAGCAGCGGCGAGTCGCCGGGCAAGGCTTCCAGCTCGGCCATGTCGCCGAACTGGGTGCGCCCGCTCCAGGCCACGATGCGCTGGAACTGCGAGACCTGTTCGGGCGCGGCAAAGCGCGGTTCGCCACGCGCCTGCTGGGTGCGGTACTTGCACAGGTAGTTGGCGCGCCCCTTCAACAACGCACTGCGCAGCCCCACGCCCAGCGCTGCGCGCACGCGCGGCAGGTCGCGATGGAACAGCTGATCCTGCAGCGCGCGCGTGCCGGTGGAGACGATGGTCTTGAGCCCGGACAGCAAGGCCGGCACCAGGTAGGCGTAAGTCTTGCCGGTGCCGGTGCCGGCCTCTGCCAGCAGCACATCGCGTTGTTCGAACGCTTCGGCGATGGCTCCAGTCAGCCGCAACTGCGCAGCGCGTGGCGCGAACGCGTCGAGCTGGCGCGCAAGCGCTCCGCCCTCGCTGAGCGCTTCGATGCTGGCAGTGGCAAGTTGGGACATGGGAGCGAACGAAAAGCGGGCAGGAAGCACGACAGCCTAGCGCGTGCGCGATGACGCTGCCTGGGTTGGGCTTGTGCGCACATCCCTACGGCTGCGCCAGCAACCGTCGGGCGCCCTGCCTGTGCTTGCTGAAACCGCACCACGCAGCCAGGAGTACCTCGTCAGCTTGGCCGCGACGTGCACGGGCATCCAAAGCGCGCGACGACACGGCCACACCAGGCATCCACCGCGCCCGCCTTGCGGCGTGCGCAGTCGCTCCGATCGCCGGCCTCAGTACCGCTTCACGCCTGGCACGGTGCAACCGGCAATCTGCGCCTTGGCAGAGGCCGCGTTTTCCTTTTCGCCACGCGCCAGACGCGACTGCTCGATGGTCGCCCAATGCCGACGGCACAACGGCCCGGTCCTGGACCCCAGGTCGATCGCCTGCTTGGCGAAGCGTTCGGCCGCCGGCCAGTCGGCCTGCAGCACGGACACTTCGGCACGTTCCTGCAGAATCGCCGGGTCGCCCGACACCAGGCCCAGCGCCTGATCCAGGGCCGCAGCGGCGCCGGCCAGATCGCCGGCCTGGCGTTTGCTCTTGGCGGTGTCGCGCAAGTCATCCACCTGCGGGTCGCGCAGCGGCTGCACCGACAGTTCGGTGTCGTCTGCGCCGGCCTCACGTTCGATCAGCAACAGCCGCTGGGTCGGAGTGGTCGGGTCCACCGGGGTCGGCGGCGGCGCGGGCGGTGCGCTGAGGCAGGCAGTGAGTGCGGCCAGGACGCCGATCAGGGCGAGCAAACGGTGCAGTCGGTTCATGGGGTCATTCCAATCAACGCGTGGGTTGGGCCGCTGCGGGGGCGGCGGCAGGGTCTTCGGGCTTCTTTTCCAGGCCAAAGAAGCGGCGCCAGCCGCCGCCGCCGCTGGATTGTTCGGCAGGAGCGGCCGCTTCGCCGGGCGCAGCTTCGATCGACGGCGCATTGCCCGCGCACGGCGCGTAGGCCGGTGTGAAGCCGACCACGAACGGGAACTGGCGCGCGCCCGGGCAGCCCGGGTCGGTCACGCCGGTGCCGCTGGCGTCCACCCACTGCCAATCCAGGCCTTTCCCACTGACCTTCAATGGCGCACTCGGCAGGCGGGCAAAGATGCTCGACCACACCCGCATCGCACCGGTGGCGCCATACAGGCCGGTCTCTGCGTTCTGGTCGTTGCCCATCCAGATCACTGCCAGATGGTCGCCGGTGTAGCCGGCATACCAGCTGTCGCGACCGTCGTTGGAGGTGCCGGTCTTGCCGGCCGACGACAGGCGCCCCAGGCCATCGCTCAGCAACTGGCGCGCGGTGCCGCCGCTGACCACCTGCTGCAGGCCGATGCTGATGAGGTTGGCGGCCACCGAGTCGCCTTCCTGGGCCGGGGCCGGGGTCTTGTCGTAGCGCTTGAGCAGCTTGCCCTGCGGGTCGAGCACACCGCGCACCGCATGCAGTGGCTGGATCTCGCCGCCGGCTGCCAGGAATTGGTACAGCTGCGCCATGCCATACGGGCTCTGGTCAGTGGTGCCCAGGATCAGCGCCGGATTGGGCTCGGCCTTGATACCGGCCAAGACCTGGATCAGCTGCGCGATGCGGTCCGCGCCGACCTGCATGCCCACCCGCACCGTGGCCTGGTTGTAGGAATGCGCCAGCGCATCGACCAGGCGCACCGTGCCGTGGCTGCGATTGTCGGAATTGCCCGGCGACCAGGTCTTGCCGCGGCTGAGCTGCACGGTCACCGGCGAGTCGTCGACCCAGCTGGACAGCGCCCAGCGGTCCGGCGAAGCCAAGGCCAGCATGTAGACGAACGGCTTGAGCAACGAGCCCACCTGCCGCTGCGCTTCCACCGCACGATTGAAACCCGGCTTGGCCACATCGCGGCTGCCGACCACGGCCAGCACATCGCCGTTGTGCACGTCGGTGAGCACCAATCCTGCCTGCAGCGGCGGTCGCTTCTTGTTGTCCAGCCGCTTGATGGTGCCGGTCACTGCACCTTCGGCATACGCCTGCGCAGACGGCGACATGCCGGTGAGCACGCTCATGCCGGCGCCCTGCAGCACGCCTTCCGGATAGTCGTGCGCCAGCTGGCGTCGCACCAGGTCCACATACGCCGGGAAGCGGTTGGCGGCGACCAGGCCGGGCTCGGTCGGCACGCCCAACGGCGCAGCCAGTGCGCGCTTGTATTCGGCGTCGTTGATCAGGTTGTTTTCGTGCAGCTTGCCGAGCACGAAATTGCGCCGGTCCAGCGCGCGTTCCGGGTTACGCCGCGGGTCGTAGTACGAGGGCCCCTTGACCAGCCCGATCAACAATGCGATCTGCTCGGTGGTCATCGAATTGAGTTCGCGGCCGAACCACAGCTCTGCGCCCGAGGACACGCCGTGGATCGCCTGGCCGCCGCGCTGGCCCAGATAGACCTGGTTGAGATAGGCCTCCAGGATGGTGCGCTTGTCGTAGCGCGCCTCCATGATCACCGCATACAGGATCTCGTTGAACTTGCGCGTGAGCGTCTGTTCCTTGCCGATGCCGAGCAGGCCGCTGCGGGCCAGCTGCTGGGTCAGGGTGCTGGCGCCCTGGCGGACCTGGCCGCCGGAGCGCGCCATGATCCAGGCCGCGCGCACCATGCCGCTCAGGTCGATGCCGTGGTGGCTGTTGAAGTCGCGGTCTTCCACTGCCTGCAGGCCGGTGACCAGCAGCTCGGGCACTTCTTCCATGCGCACCAGGCGGCGCTCTTCCTGCTTCTGGCCGTACAGGGTGGCAATGCGCGCCGGGTCCAGGCGTGCGCTTTTGAGCGCCTTGCGGTCGCCGGCGTCGCGCAGGCTGGCCACGCGCCCACCGGCCAGGCTGACTTCGACCCGGCGCGCCGGCACGCGTCCATCCACATCGATGTAGCCGCGGCTGGCGATGGTGAAGCGGCTGCCGTCCTGCTGGTAGGTGCCGGCCAGCTTCGCCTGACCGTCGTCGCGGTACGACGCCGCGTCCAGCTCGGTCTTCAGGGTGGCCGCATCCAGTGCGTTGCCCGGCACGAGCACCAGCGGCCGGCCGTATACGCGGGTCGGGATCTGCCAACGCAGTTCGCCAAAGCGCTGGGTGACCTGCTTGTTGAGATACATCGTATAGGGAATCAGGAAACCGAGCGCCAGCGCGAACGCGGCAAATCCCCAGACGATGAGTCTGCGTTGCCAGCGGGAGCCTTGCGCGTTGGTGTCGTCCTCGAAATCGTCGGGAGCGTCGTTGTCGTGGCGTCGGGGCACAGGAATGCGAGAATGTAGAGTCCGGCGAGTCTAGCAGCGCTGTCATGGCTGTGACCTGCCGGCCCCGTCGGCCGTTAAGAGCGGCTAACAAAACGCCCGACGCCGCTTCGCCAAGCGCGACGTGTTCTCGGCAGCAGCAGGCATGGTTCGTACACTGCGCGGGCAGATGCAACGATTGCCTCGACCCGCGCGCTGCTCGCACCGTTCACTGCCATACCACGCTGGAGTTCCAACGCAATGTCGATGTCTTTGGCCGATGCGCGCTATCTGTTCAATCGCGTCCTCGGCCTGATCCACCGCAGCGTGGCCAGCATGCGCACGCGCGGCTGGCGCGCCACCTGGCAGCGCATTCGCGTACACACACAGGCGCCTCCGGTCGCCCTGGGCACGCCGCTGTGGCTGCCGCAGGCCGCCCCATTTGCGGCGTTCGCACTGCCGCACAGCGCGACCCCGCGGGTGACGGTGGTGATTCCGGTCTACAACCACATTGCGCACACCCTGGCCTGCCTGCGCGCGCTGGCGGCGCATCCGCCGCTGCTGAGTGTGGACATCATCGTCGTGGACGACGGCAGCAGCGACGCCACCGCTGAACAGTTGCCGCAGATCGCCGGCCTGCACTACCACGTGCGTGCGAGCAACGGCGGTTTCATCGCGGCCTGCAACGACGGCATCGCGCTGGCGCGCGGCGAGTTCGTGGTGCTGCTCAACAACGACACCATTCCGCAACCTGGCTGGCTGGACCGGTTGATCGACACCTTTGCCCGGTATCCGGCCGCCGGTCTGGTCGGCGCGCAACTGGTGTATCCGGACGGGCGCCTGCAGGAATCCGGCGGCGTGGTCTTCGCCGATGGCAGCGCCTGGAGCTACGGCCGCTTCGAATCGTCCGAGGACCCGCGCTATGCATATGTCCGCGCGATGGACTACTGCTCGGGCGCGGCCATCGCGCTGCCGCGCGCGCTGTTGCAGACACTGGGCGGGCTGGACCGGCGCTACATGCCGGCGTATTACGAAGACACCGATCTGGCGTTTGCCGTCCGCGCGGCCGGATATCAGGTGCTGGTGCAGCCGGCCAGCGTGGTGGTGCATAACCAAACCCATGACACGAAGAAAGAATCAGTGGTTGCGGAGCATCAAAGGCAATTTGCTGAAAAATGGTCACCGCAACTCAGCGAACAAATTCAGCAGCCGGTGCTGCCCGGGCCTGCGCTGCTGCACCGCCACCAGCGACAGGTCTTGATCCTGGACGAGTGCGTGCCGCAGCCGGACCGCGACTCAGGCTCGCTGCGGCAGTTCAACCTGTTCCGCCTGCTGCGCGAGGAAGGCGCGCATGTCGTCTTCGTGCCGACACGCCGCGAACACGCCGGGCGCCACACCCAGGCATTGCAGCAACTCGGTGTCGAAGTCTGGTACGCGCCGTTTCTCGAAGGCATCGGCAGCTGGCTGCGCAGCCATGGTGCGCGGTTTGCGGTGGTGCTGCTGGTACGCCACCACGTGGCGCATGCCTGCCTGCCATTGCTCAGGCAATACGCGCCTCAGGCGCGCACCTTGTTCGACACCGTCGACCTGCATTACCTGCGCGAACGCCGCGGTGCCGAGCTGGCCCGCGATGCCAATCTGCTGCGCAGCGCAGAACGCACCCGCCTGCGCGAGCTGGAGATCATGGCGGCCACCGATGTCACCGTGCTGGTGTCGGCCGCAGAACAGGCGCAACTGCGCGCAGATGCGCCGCACATCCGCACCGCGCTGCTGTCCAACCTGCATGAAGTCGCCGGCAGCGGCCATCGCTTTGCGCAACGCCGCGACCTGGTCTTCGTCGGCGGCTTTCGTCATCCGCCGAATGTGGATGCGGTGCAATGGTTCATCAGCGCCATCTTTCCGCAGGTCCGTGCGCAGCTGCCCGAGGTGCTCTTCCACTGCATCGGTGCCGACCTGCCTGACGCCCTGAAATTGCTGGCCGATGAGTGCCCCGGCGTGCAGTTGCATGGTCATGTCCCGGATCTGGTTCCGTTCATGGACAGTGCGCGTATCGCAGTGGCACCGCTGCGTTTTGGCGCGGGCGTGAAAGGCAAGATCAATCTGAGCATGGCGCACGGCCAGCCGGTGGTCGGCACCACCTGCGCGGTGGAAGGCATGCACTTGCGCGACGGCGAGGATGTGTGCGTCGCCGACGATGCGGACGCCTTCGCCGCTGCAATCGTGCGGCTGTATCAGGACGCAGCACTGTGGCAACGCCTGGCCGACAACGGCTTGCGCAACGTGGCCGAACATTTTTCGCTGGACGCAGCACGGGCGACGGTGCGCGAGTTGTTCATTGCGGGGTGAGCAGGTGGCTAGGGATTGGCGTCTGAATCGTTTGCATCACCAAACGCCGCAGTACACGCAATGATGGGCGATTGATCCGCTCGCGCCGCATCACGCTGCTGCGCTCGCACCCTCATCTGCCCCTCGCGGCATCTTCTCCCGGTGGAGAAGGGAGTGTGCATCGCAGCTTGATCGCGTACCGGTTGAAAGGCTGCACAGCTTGGTTCACCTGCGTCTGCAGCACGCATTGCATCTGATGCAAATAGGGGGGCTTGGAGCGTGGGACTGTGCCTGTACCTGATGCAACACGGGCCTGAGACCTTGGGACGACACACGCTCGGCGGGCTTCCACGTTACCCACATCACCAGCAACTGCTCACCGCTGTTCGGCCACCGCCTTGACCCGTCGCGTGAATTCGGCAAGTTCCGGCAAACCCGGATCCAGCTGATGCGCCTCGTCCTGCGCACGGCGGGCGAAGGCTGCGTCCTCCTGGCCCAGCCGTTCGCTCCCGACCGCCACCCAGCGCTGTGCAAGGCGGCGTCGCGCACCGGCCAATGCATCGGCATTGGGCGTCAGCGCCTGCCAGGCATCCAGGCACCCGCGCGCGGCGCGCAGGCGGTTGTTGCGCAGTTCGTCCTCGAAACAACGTTGGCTGGCCGGTACCACGCGCGCCGCGGCCTGCAGCACACGCGGATCGCGTGGCGCCAGCGCCTGCGCGGCACGCACGGCGTCATAGGCGCTGGCGCCAGGCGGTGTCATCCAGCGTTGCTGCGCTTCGGCATCGGCAACGCGCTGCAGCAATGCCCGCAGGCGGCGCTCGCGCGTGCCCCGCGACAGGCTCGCGTCCGGGCCGCGCTGGGCGTCGCGCGCGCGCGCAATCGCTTGCTCGGCCTGCACGATCGATGCGGCGCCAGGCACCAGGAGCTGTGCCTGACGCAGGGATTGCAGCGCATCGTCGAAGTGGAAATCCGCCGCCTGCCGGCTGGCCTGTGCGGCGTACTCGTCCGCGACCTGATCGCGGCCGCGCTGGGCGATTGCATCGTCCGGTTCGGCGGCCAGCACCGCGTTGAAATCGCGCGCAGCCGGGGCCAGGCGGCCACGTCGCAGCAAGGCCTGCGCGCGCTGACGTCGCTGTTCCAGCAGGCGGTGGTACTGCGGCATGTCGACATGCCCGGGGTCGTAACGCTTGGCCGCGGCCAGCAACGCCGACGCCTCGCCGAGCGCATCGCGCGCCAGTGCGTGGCGTGCCTGCGCCAACAGATCGGTCAGGGCGTCCTCGCGGCCTTCCAGTGCGTCGGTGCGGTCGGGCGCCAGGGTCAGGATGCGTTGATAGAGCGGCAACGCACTCTCCGGCGTGCCGTCCAGGCGACCCTGCTGCTGCGCGAGCGCGGCCTGCGCCAGCAAGGCATCCAGCCCCACCCGACGCGCCTGCAGCGCGCGCAGCCGCGCCGCAACCGGGGCGATCTGCGCCTGCGGCGTCTCCAGGGCGGTGGCCAGCGCCAGCGCGCGCTGCGCTGCTGCGGCATCGCCTGCCGCAACCGCTGCACGCGCCTGCGCTACCGCAGCAGCGCCGGTCCGCGCCAGCCCGGTACGGGCTTCCCCACGGTCGCTGTCCAGTGCAAGCGCGGCGGCGAACAGTTCGCGCGCACCGTTGCCGTTGGCGGCGCTGAGCTGGCCGCGTGCCAGGGCCGCATCGCCCCGCTGCAACAATTGCTGGATGCGCGTGTCCGGCCACAGCCAATCGGCCAGCGGCTTGCGCAGCACGATCACGGTGAGCAGCAAGCAGGCGCACAGCGCCAACACCATGCGCCAGAGCGCACGGCTGCGCAGTGGCGCCCAGAGGCGGGGCGATCTGGCCCAGCGCGGGAGCGGAGACATACGGTGGCGTCCATCCTTGGCGCGACCTGACGGGGACGCGTTCACCGCATTATGGTAGCGGTGGAGGCTGCGAAGGCGGTGTGGGCTCTTCGGGAATCGGGAATCGGGAATCGGGAATCGGGAATCGTCAGGCAAGCACAGCTCACCTCTTTCATGTGCTGTCTGTTTTCAACCGCGTGCTCTTGCCAGGTGCGCGGCGTCCTCAGCCCAGCCGCCGCACCTCGCTCACGCCGGGCAGCGCATCCAGCTTGCCGAGCAGGCCGGACAGCTGGTCGTAATCGCTGACCTTCAAGCGCAGCCGTAGCTGCGCCCTGCCGGTATCGCGCACGTTGTCGCTGTTGATTTCCAGCACGTGCGCGTCTTCCTGGGCGATCAGGTTGGTGATGTCCTTGAGCAGCCAGCGGCGGTCCACCGCGCGCACCTGCACATCCACTTCGTAGCCGCTGCCGGCCTTGCCCCACTCCACCGGCAACACGCGCTGCGGGTGGGCGGCGGCCAGGCGCGCCAGTGCCGCACAGTCGGTGCGGTGCACGGTGATGCCGCGACCGCGGGTGAGATAGCCGGCAATCGGTTCGCCGGCCACCGGCTGGCAGCAACGCGCCAACTGCACCAGCAAATTGCCCACTCCCTCGACGGTGAATTTGGATTTCCCCAATCCATCGCGCCGCGCGGTCGGCCGCGGGGGCGCCGGTACCGCCGGCTGGGACGCGGCACGTTCGGCTTCCAGCAACGCACGGCTGACCTGGTTCGGGCCGGTATCGCCCAGGGCGACCTGGATATACAGCTCGTCGACGTTTTCGGCGTGGAATTTGCGCGCGGCCACGCTCAGATCCGCATGCTGCAGGCCCAGGCGCTTGAGCTCGCGATCGAGCAAGTCCTTGCCCGCCTGCACATTGCGCGCGCGGTCCAGCTTGTGGAACCAGGCGCGTACCTTGTCGCGCGAGCGCCCGCTGGCCAGAAAGCCGTTGGAGGCCAGCAGCCAATCGCGGCGCGGGTCCGCTTCCTTGGCGGTCATGATTTCCACGCGGTCGCCGCTGCGCAGCCGGTAGGTCAGCGGCACGATGCGGTCGTTGACGCGTGCGCCACGGCAGCGATGCCCGACCATGGTGTGCACGTGATACGCAAAATCCAGCGGCGTGGCACCTTGCGGCAGATCGATCACCTCGCCCTTGGGGGTGAGCGCATACACGCGGTCTTCGATCAGCTCGGCATCCAGCGCGCCGGCCAGTTCGCCATGCTCGCCCTCCTGCACCTGCTCCAGCAGCTGGCGCATCCACAAAATCTTGCGATCGAACGCTTTTTCGCCGCCCTTGCCGCCTTCCTTGTATTTCCAGTGCGCAGCCACGCCGAGTTCGGCCTGGGCGTGCATTTCGAAGGTACGGATCTGGATTTCGATCGTGCGCCCTTCCGGGCCGACCACCGCGGTATGCAACGAGCGGTAGTCGTTGGCCTTGGGCCGGGCGATGTAATCGTCGAACTCGCTCGGCACCGGCGCCCACAACGAATGCACCGCCCCCAGCGCGGCATAGCACGCCGCCACGTCCTCGACCATGACCCGCACCGCGCGGATGTCGTACAGCTGATCGAACGACAGCCGCTTCTTCTGCATCTTTCGCCAGATGCTGTAGATGTGCTTCGGCCGTCCGCTCACCTCTGCGCGCAGGCCCTGCTGGGCAAGCGCTGCCGACAGGGTGCGCTTGACCGCTTCCAGGTAGCGCTCGCGCGCCACGCGGGTTTCGTCCACTTCGCGGGCGATGCGGCGATAGGTCTCCGGCTCCAGATGCCGGAATGCCAGGTCCTCCAACTCCCACTTCACCTGCCAGATGCCCAGCCGGTTGGCCAGCGGCGCGTGGATGTCGCGCGTGAGCTGGGCCAGCGCGCGGCGCTCATCTTCGCTCAGGCGATCGGCCACGCGCATGCGCGCCAGCTGCCGTGCCAGCAGGATCGGCACCACGCGCAGGTCGTGGATGATGGAAAGCAGCAGACGCCGCAACCCTTCGCTGTTGCGCCCGGCCTCGCGTCCGGCATGCAGCGCCCAGACCTGATCGGCTGCATCCAGGCCGTCCAACAGGCCTTCTACCGCCACCCGCCGCTCCGCCGGTTGCCACGGCAGGCCCGCGATCGCGCCGCGCAAGGCAGACAAGTCGAACAGCAACGCCGCAATCAGGGTGGCTTCGTCGGCGGCCAGCAGCGCCAATGCATCCAGGGTGTCGCCGAGCAATGCCCACGGCACGCGATCGGTCTGCGTAGGCGGCAGGTCCTGCCAGGCCTGCGCCAGCGCGTCGCGCACTGCCGGCGCGATCGAGGCCACGGCAGGCCGCTGCAGCAGCGCCTGCAGACGATCAAATGAGGAACTGGTCACAGCGGTGGACACGGCGGCGGGCAACAACGGGAGGCTGACGACTACGGTAACGTGCGCGTCACCTTCTCCACAACGCGTTTTACCGCGGCGCTCGCCGTGCGGGAGGACGCGCGTGCTTAGGCCAGGTTCACCCCGCAACGTCTTGATTCGTAACCGCCGGGCGCGAAAAGCGGCACGGCGCTGCGCACGGAAATCGGAACCTACGCACCTTTTTACGTGCCCTTTACAACTGCGCCAGACCGCCTGCCTATGCTCGGGGCACGTCGTGCGTTGCATCCTGCAGCCAGCGACGTTTTTCCCAACTGCGAGGTAGCCGTATGAAGACCTGGAAGAAGCCTGTCGTTCGTGAAGTCAATTGTGGCGCCGAAATCAACTGCTACGTCTCCGGCGAGTTTTGATCCTGCACGTTTCACGCTTACCTTGCCGCCTTCCTCTTGATGCATGACCGGCAGTTGCCGGCAGATTAGGTCCAGTTCTCCATGCGTATCATCGTCTTGGGATCGGCGGCCGGCGGTGGGCACCCGCAGTGGAATTGCCACACCCTCGCGAGCCTGCGGGCGTGGCAGCAAACAGACGGTGCCCAGCGTCGTACCCAGGCCAGCATCGCAGTCAGCGCCGATGGCGAGCGCTGGGTGCTGATCAATGCCTCGCCAGATTTCCGCCAACAAATTCTTGCGACACCGGCCTTGTGGCCGCAGCACGGGCTGCGACATTCGCCGATCGAGGCGGTGCTGCTGACCAGCGGCGAGATCGACCACATCGCCGGCCTGCTCTCGATGCGCGAAAGCCAGCGGTTCTCGTTGCATGCCAGCAGCCGCGTGTTGGGCCTGCTCGCGCAGAACCCCATTTTCGACGCCGTCAATCCGCAGTACGTGAGCCGGCAGCCGTTCGCGCTGGACACTCCGCTGGTGCTGTGCGGATTACAGCTCACGCCCTTCTCGGTGCCCGGCAAGGTGCCCTTGTTCATGGAGTCGCGCAGTGGCGGCGACCTGGCGGGGTCCGATGAAGAAACCCTCGGGCTCACCATCGACGATGGCCGTCGCCGCATGCATTACATTCCCGGCTGCGCTGCGATGACCGACGCCTTGCGTGCGCGCCTGCAAAGCGCCGAATTGGTGTTCTTCGACGGCACGTTGTGGCGCGATGACGAAATGGTGCAGCTGGGCGTCAGCCAGAAGACCGGCCAACGCATGGGCCACATGAGCATCGATGGCCCCGATGGCACCATCGCCGCGTTCGCGCCGTTGAACGTGGCCCGCAAGATCTTCATCCATCTCAACACCACCAATCCCGTGCTCGACACCCTGTCGCCCGAGTTCGCCAGCGCGCGCGCCAGCGGTTGGGAAGTTGCCCATGACGGCCTGGAGATCGCCCTGTGACTGCGCTGCTCAGCCCCGACCAACTGGAAGCAGACCTGCGTGCCATCGGCGCGCGCCTGTATCACGACCAGCATCCGTTTCATGCGCTGTTGCACCACGGCAAGCTCGACCGAGGCCAGGTGCAGGCCTGGGCGTTGAATCGCTTCGAGTACCAGCGCTGCATTCCGCTGAAGGACGCGGCGATTCTGGCGCGCATGGAAGACCCCGCGCTGCGGCGGATCTGGCGGCAACGCATCCTCGACCACGACGGCAATAGCGCCAGCGACGGCGGCATCGCACGCTGGCTGCATCTCACCGACGCGCTGGGCCTGGACCGCACGCTGGTGGAGTCCGGGCGTGCGCTGCTGCCCGGCACGCGCTTTGCGGTGCAGGCGTACCTGCACTTCGTGCGCGAAAAAAGCCTGCTCGAAGCGATCGCCTCGTCGCTGACCGAATTGTTCGCGCCCAACATCATCGGCCAGCGCGTGGCCGGCATGCTCAAGCATTACGACTTCGTATCGTCCGAAGCACTGGCCTATTTCGAGCATCGCCTGACCGAGGCGCCACGCGATTCGGATTTCGCACTGGACTACGTCAAGCAGCATGCCGATACGGTCGAAAAACAGGCGCTGGTCAAGGCCGCATTGCATTTCAAGTGCTCGGTGCTGTGGGCGCAGCTGGATGCATTGCATGTGGCCTACGTGACGCCAGGCATCGTCTGGCCGGATGCCTTCGTGCCGGACCGCGACGCCAGCCGGGTCGCGGCATGAGCGGCATTACCCGCCATAGCCAGCCGTCCCTGCGTGCAGGCGTGCGCCTGCAACATGACCGTGCGCGCGACCAGTGGGTATTGCTGGCGCCCGAACGCGTGGTCGAGCTGGACGACATCGCCTTGGTGGTCGCGCAGCGCTACGACGGCACACGCTCGCTGGCGCAGATCGCGCAGGAGCTGGCTGCAGAATTCGATGCGGACGCGGCCCAAATCGAAGCGGACGTGATTGAACTCACCGATACCCTGCATCAGAAGCGTTTGCTGCGGCTATGAGCATCGCGCCGCCACCGCTATCGGTGTTGTTGGAATTGACCCACCGCTGCCCGTTGGCGTGCCCGTATTGCTCCAACCCGATCGCGCTGGCAGCGCTGCGCGAGGAAATGGACACCGCAGGCTGGCGCTCGCTGCTGCAGCAGGCCGCCGACATGGGCGTGCTGCAGGCGCATTTTTCCGGCGGCGAGCCCATGTTGCGCAAAGACCTGCCCGAACTGGTCGCGCATGCGCGCGCACTCGGGCTGTACAGCAACCTGATCACCTCCGGCGTCGCTGGCGGCGAGCCAATGCTGGACCAACTGCAGGCGGCCGGGCTGGAACATGTGCAGTTGAGCGTGCAGGACGTGGATGCGGCCGGCGCCGACCGCATCGCCGGCTACCGCAACAGCTTGTCCAAAAAGCGCGAATTCGCCGCCGCGGTCCGCGCCCGCGGCCTGCCGCTGACGATCAACGCGGTACTGCACCGCCATAACGCCGAACGCGTGCCCGGGATGATCGCGCTGGCGCTGGAATGGCAGGCCGAGCGCATCGAGGTGGCGCACACCCAGTACGACGGCTGGGGCCTGCGCAACCGCGCTGCGCTGATGCCCAGCCGCGAGCAACTGCTGGCCACCATCGACGCGGTGGAAACCGCGCGACGCCAGCTCGGCGACCGCCTGGCGATCGATTTCGTCACGCCCGATTACTACGCGCGCCAGCCCAAACCCTGCATGGGCGGCTGGGGCCAACGCTTCGTCAATATCTCCCCGCGCGGCGACGTGCTGCCCTGCCACGCGGCCGAAACCATCGACGGCCTGCGCTTTGACAATCTGCGCGAGCGTTCGCTGGCCGATATCTGGAATAACGGCGAGGCATTCGTGCGCTTTCGCGGCACCGCATGGATGCCGGAGGTGTGCCAGGGCTGCCCCAAGCGCGAGATCGATTGGGGTGGCTGCCGCTGCCAGGCGCTGGCGCTCAGCGGCGATGCCGCCACGCTGGACCCGGTCTGCGAACGTTCGCCCATCCATGCGCAGGTGCGCGCAACCGCCGAGCAGGAGTCGGCATCGCCGGCACCGGCCTTCATCTATCGCCGCCCAGAACGCCCCGCAGCAGCCACCGCAGACCCGCTGGAATAGGCAGCGCCGGCATGCCCCAACAGCGTCTACACTAGCCCTCTCCTCTTCTTCGGATGGCTTCCATGTCGCTCGCGCGCCGCATTCCCTTGATGGTTTGCCTGACCTTGGCGCTGCATGCCGCCCCTGCCCTGGCGCAACGCGCGGTGCAAGGCGACCTGCAGTCGCAGATGAGTGCCGAACAGTTCAAGGCCGCCGGCCTGGACAAGCTCAATGCGAGCGAACTGGCTGCGCTCAACGATTGGCTGCAGGGCAAGGTCGCCAAGGAGGCCGCAGTGGTGGTCGAACAGGCCAAGGAAGCCGGCCGCCAGGAAGTGATCGTCAAGAACCGCGGCTTCTTCGACTTTGGCAGCAAGGAGCCGATCGAGAGCACGATGGTTGGCGAATTCAAGGGCTTCGCCAAGGGCCGCGTTTACACGCTGGCCAACGGTCAGGAGTGGGAACAGACCGATGCCGCCAGCCTGTCTGGCGTGCGCAAGGACGCACCCAAGGTCAAGATCAAGCCGGGTCTGGTCGGCGTGTGGTATCTGCAGATCGAGGGTTACAACACCCCGGCCAAGGTGCGGCGGATCAAGTAAGCGCCTCCGCCGAGCTTGCGCGGCTGCCGAAAGCGGTTGCCACGCATGGCATCGGCATGCGCCGCGCGTATCCCGCCGCTGCGCGTTGCGCATGCGACATTGCAACCAGCCGCTGCAATGCGCTCGCCGTAGAGCAGCGCATGCGCAAGGCGGCGCCGGTGCGGCAGACAGAGCGCAAGCGTCAGTGCGCACCCGCCATGCCCAGGCGCAGCCAACGTGGCGCGCCGAATCATCGTACTCAGCATCGCGCACACGCAGCCCATTGGCGGTAGCGATAGGTGCCGTCCTACTGACCGATTCCGACCACGCGTACACTCCTGCACACACCGCGCCACCCACCCGTCGCTGACGCCACTGCTAACCGCGTTTTTCCCACGCGATTGGTCGCAGCAATCGCTGGCCACACGCACGGACTCTGGAGAACCTGCATGCGCTCGAAGACCTATTGCAGCCTTGCACTGCTAACGTCCCTGACACTCTTTGCAGGCGTCGCGCCCGCTGATCCCATCGCGTCCGCTGCGTCGCCGGCGGAGCGCTGCGCCAATGCACCGGACGTTGGCTTCGGGCAAGCCCTGGTGTGTTACCACGATGCCATCGAACAACAACCGCTGACCTATACGCGCGTTGGCACCAGCAGCGTGGCCGGTGTCGAGCGGCGCGATTACCTGCTGACCTCGCAGGACTGGTCGCCCGAGGGACTGGTCACGCCGGCGCGCTGGCAGCATGACGTGGCGATCTACGTGCCGACAGAGGCCTTGCCCACGCGCGCGGTGTTGATCTCAACCAATGGCACGCGTCACCCGGCGGATGGCAGTGCGGCGCAGCCGGCCAGCGAGTTGGCGCCCGAAGCGCTGGCCGCCTTGGCGCAACGCACCCGCACGGTGGTGATCGCGCTCAGCGACATCCCCAACCAGGCGCTGATCTACCAGGGCGATGCCACCCCGCGCCGCGAAGACGACAGCGTGGCCTATAGCTGGTCGCTGTTTCTCAAGGCGCCGCAGCAGCGCAAGACATTGCCGCTACATGTGCCGATGGCGGCCGCGATTGGGCGCACCATGAGCCTAGCCGAGCGCGAACTGGCCCCACTGCGAATCCATCGCTTCGTCCTTGCCGGCGCCTCCAAACGCGGATGGGCCAGCTGGCACGCCACCATCGCAGACCGGCGCGTGGAGGCGGTGGCGCCATTGGTGATCGACATCCTCAACATGCCGGCCGTGCTGGAGCATATGTCCCGCACCTATGGCGGCAACTGGCCGATCGCCTTCAACGCCTATGCAAAGCAGGGCATCACCTCACAACTGCAGACCCCCGCCTTCGCGCAATTGGTGCAGCTGCAAGATCCGCTGAGCTATTTGCACACGCCGTACCGCACGCGGCTGGCGGTGCCCAAGTACATCGTCAACGCCAGCGGCGACGACTTCTTTTTGCCGGACAACACCCAGTTCTTCTACCACGCACTACCCGGCAGCAAGGCGCTGCGCGTCCTGCCCAACAGTGCGCACAACATCCGCGCCTCCGTCGTCGATACCCTGGCACCGTTTATCACGCGCCTGCAGCAGCAGCGCCCGTTACCGCAGGTAAGCGATGTGTTGCGTACGGGCCAAGCGCCGCAGATCCGCTTCCGCTCCTCCGAGCGGCCAACGCAGGTGCAGCTGTGGAGTGCACATAATCCGCACGCGCGCGATTTCCGCTACGCCTGCGGCATACGCTACAGCGCCACACCCATTGCGCTTGCCGGCGGCGGCCCGGTACCGGTACCGGTGCAGATTCCGGAGAACGGCTGGAGCGCGTATTTCGTCGAAGCCACTTACGCGGACGGATTCGTTGCCACCAGCCAGACCTATGTACTCGGCAAGCAGCGTTACCCCACCCAGGCACCGCCCACCGATAACGCGGCCTGCAGCACGTTGCCCGGCGTGACCACCGCTGCCGCCGTGCGCTGACGCAGTTCTTGAACGATGGCGATCGCCGGCTGAAGCACCTCGCGGGCAATTGAGCGCCATGCGCCAGTTGCCGGGTCGGCTTTTCGGCAACCACCGCGCCACGTTGGACGCGTTTGTCCACGTTGCGCAATGAAGTCCGCACAGACAATGCCAAATGGCACGTTTTTGCACTTGAGCACGCCACCAAGATCGATCCAACCCGACTGATCCATTGACATCGTTGTCACCAACTCCTACACAGGCCCCTACTCGCTGACGGCATCGGCCGATCAGACGGACCAAAGGACTGAATGTGGCTGCGATTTCGCGTTCCGCTTACGCCTCTGCCTCGCCCGATGTCCCCGTTGCCACCAGCTTCGTCGCTGCCGATGTCGGTGGCACGCATGTGCGTGTCGGGCACATGCTGCAGACGCGCGATGCAGCCATCGAGCTTTCGCATTACCGCACCTATCGCTGCGCCGAACACGCCAGTCTCCAGGCCATCCTCGAGGACTTCCTGCAACAGCGGCGCCGCGTCGATGCGGTGGTCATCGCCAGTGCCGGCGTAGCGCTGGACGATGGCAGCTTCATCAGCAACAACCTGCCCTGGACGATTTCGCCCAGCCGCATCGGTACCGCACTGGCGGTGCGCGACGTGCACCTGGTCAACGATTTCGAGGCGGTGGCCTACGCAGCGCCGCAGATGGAACAACGCGCCGTGCTGCAGCTGAGCGGGCCCACGCCGCGCCATGCGCGCGCCAACGGTCCGATTCTGGTGGTCGGCCCCGGCACCGGTCTGGGTGCAGCACTGTGGATCGATGCCAAGCCACGCGCAATCGTGCTGGCTACCGAAGCCGGCCAGGTCGCGCTGGCCAGCACCCACCCGCACGAATACGCCTTGCTGCAACGCCTGTTGCGTGGCCGGCACTATCTGCCGCTCGAGCACGTGCTTTCCGGCCCGGGCTTACTGCATCTCTACCACGCGGTGTGCGAGCTGCATGGCGCAACGCCGCTCCATCGCCTGCCCGCCGCCGTGACGCACGCAGCGCTGCACGAAAACGATGCGCTTGCGCGCGAGTGCCTGCAAATTTTTTGTGGCCTGCTGGGGAGCGCGGTCGGCGACATGGCACTGGCCTACGGCGCTGCCGGTGGCATCTATCTGGCCGGGGGCTTCCTGCCGACGATCGGCCAGTTCCTGGCTGGCAGCACATTCGCCGAGCGCTTCCTGGACAAGGGAAACATGCGCGCGGTGCTCGAACGCATCCCGGTCAAATTGGTCGAGCACGGGCAACTGGGCGTGCTCGGCGCGGCCAACTGGTATCTGCAACACCACACCGAGCTGTCGTAAGCGATCTACCACGCGTTCCACCCCGAGCGCGCGTCTGCAAGACCCCGCATCCGGCGAGCGGCAGCCCGCCGTCCATCCCTGTGCGTGATGAGGAGAGACATCATGAAATACAGCATCACCCTGCTGTCCAGCGCCATTGCACTATCGCTGGCATTCGCTGCGCAAGCCCAGGACGGCGCTGGCACGCAAGCCACCGACCTGGATGCCGTCCAGGTGGTCGGCATCCGCGCCAGCCTGGAAAAATCGCTCGATACCAAACGCAACAACACCGGCATCTCCGAGGCGATCACCGCCGAAGACATCGGTAAATTCCCAAGCACCAACGTGGCCGAAGCGCTCTCGCAGATTCCCGGCGTCACCCTGGACCGGCGCTTCGGGCAAGGCGAGCGCGTGAGTATCGACGGCACCGACCCCAGCCTCAATCTGTCGTTCCTGGACGGGCATCCGGTTGCGCAGGCGATCTGGCTTTATGGCGAACAGCCCAGCCGCGGGTTCGATTACACCCTGCTGGCCCCGCAGATCCTGGGCCGTGCGGAAATTCTCAAATCCTCCGAAGCGCGCCTGACCGAAGGCAGCCTGGGCGGCACGGTGCTAATGCACACGCGGCAGCCGCTGGATCTGAAGGCCAACGAAGTGGCTGCGTCCATCGGCTATAGCTACAGCGACCAGGCCAGCCAGGGCAAACCCAACGCGGCACTGCTCTACAGCTGGAAGAACGCGGCGCAGACCTTCGGCATTGCGGTGTCGGCGCAGCACTACGAAGAACGCGTCGACCGCCGCGGCATGGAAGTGTTCGGCTACGCACCGGCCAGCACTTTCGCCAATGCCGCAGGCGGCGTGCCTGCCGATGCGGATGTACCCAACTCGATCAACGCGGCCTGGTTCCAGCAGGATCGCGAGCGCGACAGCGCCGTGGTCAACCTGCAACTCAAGCCCAGCGAGGCGCTGGAGTTCAATCTGAGCGGCCTGTACATCAATGAGAACTTCGACAACTACAACCAGTCGATGTACAGCTTTTTGACCTGGAATGCCGGCACCGTGGCGGCGGTGGACCAACTTGGCGGCGTCCGTAACGGCGTGGTCACCAGTGGCCACTCCAGCGCCAATGCGATCCCGCTCGGCGGCACGGTGATCTACGACAACAACGTGCGCGAATCGGAGGTGACCACCAAAGGACTGGACCTGCGCGGCGCCTTCCGCGGCGAGGGTTGGGGCTTGAACGGACAGGTGGGCCAGAGCAAGTCCGAGAACAACGATCTCTCGCAATACTTCATTGAGCCGTTCTACAACGGCGGCTTCAGCTGGGACACCCGCCGCGGCATCCGCTTCGATGATCCCGCAGCGGCACGTAATCCCGCCAACTGGGGTTCGGCCGGCGGCTGGTTCGGCAACAACGGCATCTTCTCTACCGAAAGCAAAGACACCTACGGCCAGCTGGATTTCAATCTGCAGTTCGATGGCGTGTTCAATCAACTGCTGTTGGGCGTGCGCCACGGCAAGCATGACGAGCGCTTCGAGCTCAATGTCTATGGTGGTGTCACCCCCGGCACCCTGGCCGACGTGGGCACGATCGGGCTCACCGATCTGCAGGGGTTCTATCCCGATCACGGCCGACATATACAGGCAGGTCGCAACAACCTGCTGAACTGGATCCGCAACAGCCCGGTCGATTACGGCGCGCCGGATCCGGCCAGCTACCTCAACAACAGCTGGGCGCTGGAGCAGACCAACAATGCGGCCTACGCGCAGCTGAATTTTTCCGGCGGCGGTCTGCGCGGCAATCTCGGCGTGCGCTACGTGGATTCCAAGACCGAAGGCAGTGGCTTCGTCTACAGCGGCACGCCCTCCCTCGCCGACGCCGGCAGCGTGTGGCAGACCCGCACCCGCAAGGAAGACTTTCTGCTGCCTTCGCTGACGCTGTCGTACGACACCAGCGACGACTGGGTATTCCGCTTCGCTGCGGCCAAGGTCATCGCCTGGGCACCGTACAACCAGATGGTCAACAACACCTTCCTCAACGACACCACCTTGACCGGCAGCGGCGGCAATGCAGACCTGTCGCCGTATGAATCCTGGAACTTCAATCTCTCTGCCGAATATTATTTCGCGCAGCAAGCGGTGGTGGCGTGGTCGGTGTTCTACAAGAAGATCGACAACTACATCGACACCAGCGCCAGCGTGGAGCGCCAGTACAACGCACTGCGCGACACTGCGCCGCAGAGCTGGGCGCAATTGCTCGGCAGCAACGGCTGTACCGCCGATGGCTATTGCGACTACAGCATCCAGCGGCCGCGCAACGCCGGCGATGGCAAGTTCAAGGGCTTCAACATCTCCTTCCAGCAACCGTTCGGCGACAGCGGCTTCGGCCTGACCGCCAACTACACCTATGCCGCCGGCGAAAACAACACCGGCGATGCCCTGCCCTACCAATCGCGCAACAGCCTCGCCTTCAGCCCCTACTACGAAAAAGGCCCACTCAATGCCCGGCTGACCTACAACTGGCGCGACAGCTATCTGGCCGGCGGTTATGTGGCCGGTGCGGCACCGGCAAGCGTGGACGATTACGCCGAACTCGGCGCCAGTATCGGCTATGCCTTCAGCCCGAACTGGTCGCTGCAGGTCGATGCGCAGAACCTGCTGGACGAGCAATACCTGCAGTATCTGGGCGACAAGGACCACCTGGCCGGACGCTACAAGAGCGGACGCCGCTACATGGCCAGCCTGCACCTGAAGTTCTAGCGCAGCTAGCAACGACTGCGCTCACCGCCAGGCGGGCGCGGTCGGTGCTCGTAGCCGGGCGTACCGCTTGTACGCCCCGGCTTCGAGCGCACCGTCTGCGCCGATCTGCCGACTGCTCGCGACGATATACGGGCCGTTCTCAGCATCGGAGGCGCACGCCGCGTGCCTTATAAAGACGCACGCGGCTTTGTTCGGATACATGCCCGACCGAAGGCTCAACTGCGCAGTGCAGCGACCCGTTGCGACAGTTTCTTCGCCGAAACGCCGGATTTGGCACCCAGCTCCTGCGCAAAGACCGACACGCGCAGTTCTTCCAGATCCCAACGCAGCGCCTGCCACTCTTGGCGGTCTTGCAAACCGTGCGCAGCGGCGGCTTCCACTGCATCCACGAACGGTTTGAGCTCGAGCATGCGCGCCTGGTCGCGCGCAGGATCGCGCTTTGCGCGCTCGGTACGCAGGATCATCGCCCTGAGGTAGCGCGGATAATTGGCCAATGCATCGGCCGGCGTGTCGCGCAGGAAGCCTGCATGCACCAGCGCGCGCAGTTGCTGCTCCATGTCATCCAGGTTGCCGCGTGCCCAGCCCATCAACGGTGCTTCCAGCAGTGGCTTGAGTTCGGCCACGGCGCCCAGGATGCTTTCGGCCAACTTCAAACGCTCCATCGCTTCGCCGAACAGCCGCTTGCCCGCATCGTCGCGGCGCTGCGCAAACGCGCCGGGGTCGCGAATGGCGCCCAGGCCATCGGCCAGCACGGCATTGAGCGCCGCATCGACCAGATCGCCACGCAGGCGTTCCTGCGATTCAATCGCCGCATACAGCAGACCGGTCTTGGGCGACACCGGCAGTTGCTTGCGCGCCTGCTTGATCTTGTCGGCCAATGCGATTTCCAGCAAGCGCCGCACGCCGCGCGGATGCGCCCGCGCAGCGTCGTTGCGGTCTGCAAAGATATGCAGCGCCGCATTGTCGCCTTGATCCACCAGCGCCGGGTATGCCGGCACGCCGGCCTCGCCGGCCACCTGTTCGGGAATCGGCGCACTCGGAAAGTCGCGCAGGCCTTCGGCGGCCAGCGCGCGCCCGGCCCGTGCGGCGAATGCCTGCCCCGCGCGCTCGCCGAAGCGCGCACGCAGCCCGTCCAGATCGCGCGACTCGGCCAGCACCTTGCCGTCGTCATCGCGCAGGCGCAGGTTCATCAGCAAATGCGTGTCCAGCGCCTGCTCATCGAAATCCAGTGCCGTCACCTGCGTCCCGGTGGCCTTGGTCAGAAAGCGCGCCAGTTCGCCGCGGATATCGTCGGCCGAGGCAATGCTAAATGCCTCGTAGAACGCACGTCCGAAATCCGGTGCCGGCACATAGTTGCGGCGTTGCGCCTTGGGCAGGCTACGAATCAACGCAGACGCCTTGTCGGCGACGAAGCCCGGCGCCAGCCACGACAGGCGCGCCGGATCCAGCGCATTGAGCAGGTGCAACGGCACCTCCAGCGTCACGCCGTCGTCGATGGCCCCCGGCTCGAAGCGGTAATGCAACGGCAGGCGCGCATCGCCGAGCGGGAAATATTTCGGAAAGCGATCGGCTTCGCTGCCTTCGCCCGGCAGCAGATCGTTCAACGACCAATGCAGGCTGCGGCGCTTGTCCGGCGGCAAGGTCTTCCACCACGCATCCAGGCCGCTGGCCGAATGCAGCTCGGCCGGAATGCGATCCAGATACCAGCGCGCCTGCCAGCCTTCGTCGGCAACGATACCGGCACGACGCAGCTTGGCCTCTTCTTCGCGCGCCTGCTCGAGCACCTTGAGATTGTCGGCCACGAATGCGGCCCGCGTATTGATTTCGCCCGTCACCAGGCCTTGGCGCACGAACAGGTCATGCGCTGCGGCCGGATCGATCTTGCCGAAATGCACGGGCTTTTTCGGCGCCAGCACCAGCCCGAACAGGCTGATCTGTTCCGAAGCGACCACCTGCCCCTGCGCACGCGACCAGTGCGCATCGAAATGCTTGCGCGCCAGCAGATGCGGCAGCTCGGCAATCGCCCAATCCGGCTCGATCGCGGCATTGGTCATGCCCCACACTTTCTGCGTGTCCAGCAGCGTGGCCGCCAGAATCCACGGCGGCGGTTTGCGCGCCAATGCGGAACCCGGAAACGGCACGAAGCGGCGTTGCCGCGCAGCCAGATAGTCGCCTTTTTCGGTGCGATGACCGATCTGCGTCGGCAGGCCCGCCAGCAGCGCGCGATGCAGCGCCTGATACGCCGCCGCACGCTCGCGCTCGGTGGTCCGCGCCGAGGCTTCGGCAGCCTCGGCCTGCTTGTTCGTCGCAGCAGGCGCAGGTTGCACAGGCGCCGCGTTCGGATCCGGCTTGCCTTCGCGCGCCAGCCGCGCAGCACGGTGCAGTTGGCCACGCGTGGGCCGGTTGACGCTGTGGCCGTCCTCGCGGGCGGGCGCGCTGGCACCGGCCAACAACGGCGCCAGCATCACATTGGCCGGCTCTTCGCTCCAACCCAGTTCTTCGCACAGCAACCGCAGCTGCCGGTGCAGCTCGCGCCACTCGCGCATGCGCAGGAAACCGAGGAAATGCCGGTTGCACCAGTCGCGCAGCTTGGATTGGGTGAGATCTTCATGCACCTGCCGGTACGCATCCCACAAGCGCAGGATGCCGACGAATTCAGAGCGCGCGTCGGCAAACAGCGCATGCGCGTTATCGGCGGCCTCGCGCGCTTCCGGCGGGCGCTCGCGCGGATCCTGGATGCCCAGGAATGCGGCGATGATGATCATCTCGCGCAGGCACCCATGTTGCTGCGCGGCCACCAGCATGCGCGCCAGCTTGACGTCCACTGGCAGGCGCGCCATCTGGCGCCCGGTGGCGGTCAGACGCCGCTGCGCATCGATGGCGCCCAGCTCCAGCAGCTGTTGCCAGCCATCAGCCAACGCACGTTCGTCGGGTGCCTCCAGGAACGGGAAGTCTTCGATCCTGCCCAGCCCCAACTGCAGCATGCGCAAGATCACCCCGGACAACGAGGAACGTCGGATTTCCGGATCGGTGAACGCCGGACGCGCGGCAAAGTCCGCTTCGGCATACAGCCGGTAGCAGATACCCTCTGCAATGCGCCCGCAACGGCCCATGCGCTGGTTGGCGCTGGCCTGCGAGATCGGCTCGATATGCAGCCGGTCCAGCTTCTGGCGCGGGCTGTAGCGCTTGACGCGGGCAAGCCCCGGATCCACCACATAGCGGATGCGCGGTACCGTCAGCGAGGTCTCGGCCACGTTGGTGGCCAGTACCAGGCGCCGCCGCGGGCCCGGGTTGAACACGCGGTCCTGATCGGCCGCCGACAGCCGCGCGTACAGCGGCACCACTTCGGTTTCGCGGTATTTGCGCCGTTCCAGCGACTGGTGCGCATCGCGAATCTCGCGCTCGCCCGGCAGGAACATCAGCACATCGCCGCGCGGGTCGATGCGGGTAATTTCGTCGATGGCCGCCACGATCGCATCGTTGACACTGCGCTCGCCGTCGCGGCCGCTGCCGTGTTCGCCATCGTCGCTGTCGCCCGTATCGCCTTCCAGCGGGCGATAACGCACCTCGACCGGGAAGGTGCGGCCTTCCACGCTGATCACCGGCGCATCGTCGAAGTGCCGTGCAAAGCGCTCGGTATCGATGGTGGCCGAGGTGACGATCAACTTGAGATCGGAGCGCTTGCGCAGCAACTGCTTGAGATAGCCGAGCAGGAAATCGATGTTGAGGCTGCGCTCGTGCGCCTCGTCCACGATGATGGTGTCGTAGGACGACAGCCAACGGTCGCTGGCGATTTCCGCCAGCAGGATGCCGTCGGTCATGAACTTGATGCGCGACTGATCGCTGACGCGATCGGTGAAGCGCACCTGGAAGCCCACCGTCGTGCCCAATGGCGTCTTCAGCTCGTCGGCCACGCGCGCGGCCACTGCACGCGCGGCGATCCGGCGTGGTTGGGTGCAGCCGATCATCCCGGCGGCTCCGCGTCCGGCCGCCAGGCACAGCTTGGGCAGCTGGGTGGTCTTGCCCGAGCCGGTTTCGCCGGCGATGACCACCACCTGATGGTTCCGGATCAGCGCGATGATGCGCTCGGCCTCGCGTGCGATCGGCAACTGGTCGTCCAGCGTGATGGCCGGCTGCTGCTCGGCCCGCGCCTGGCGTTGCGCCTGCGATGCCGCCAGCGCCTGCTCGAACGCATCGCGCACCTGCGGGTTGCCCGGCTTGCCCTGCCAGCGCGACCATAGGCCCAGCAAGCGGCCACGGTCGCGGCTCATCGCACCATCCACGGCACGGCGGCGTTCACGCAAGGTGTCGGCAAGGGTGGAGTCGATAGCGCTCATTGATGGAAAAATGTGAAAAATTGAATGACGTTTGATCCTTTAGCCTGTCTATTGTGACGCCATATCAGTTCCCCAAGACATCCACCCTGCAAGGACCATCCCATGTCCAAGAAAAAAAACGCCAATAAGCCCGTCGTCGTCAGTGATGCCCTGCCGGTCGCTGCTGCGTCGGCACCGCATATCGATATCGGGATCAAGGACAGCGATCGCAAGCAGATCTCCGACGGTCTGGCCCGCTACATGGCTGACGCCTTCACCTTGTATCTGAAGACCCACAACTTCCACTGGAACGTCACCGGGTCGATGTTCAACTCGCTGCACACCATGTTCGAAACCCAGTACACCGAGCAGTGGGCGGCGCTGGACGAGGTGGCCGAGCGCATCCGCGCCCTGGGCTACAACGCGCCGGGCTCGTACCGCGAATTCGTCGCGTTGACCTCGATCCCGGAAGAGCCGGGCCTGAGTGACAGCGCCGACTGGCGTGAAATGGTGCGTCAGCTGGTCAGCGGCAACGAAGCCGTCTGCCGCACCGCACGCAAGGTGCTGGGCACCGCCGACGACGCCGGCGACGACCCGACCGTAGACCTGCTGACCCAGCGTCTGCAGACCCACGAAAAGTACGCCTGGATGCTGCGCTCGCTGCTGCAGTAAACCTGCCGGCTTCGCACCTTCGGGTTGGCCAAGGTTTCGCAGCCGCGAAACCTTGGGCCTCTGCGCAACTGCCTGCCACACTCAGTGCCTCCAGCGTCGCCTGACCCGGGGGGCGGCCATGTCCGCTTCGCGGATATCGCTGGCACCGTATGTCTTGCAAACGCCGAACCCCGCTACGCATCTGCATCTGCGCCTTCGGCACGGGCCGGCGCGCAGGGCGGGGTTGAGGCGAGGCCGCGCGGCGCGCAACTCAGTCTGCCTGAGACTCAAGCACCGCGGCTCAGGGCACCAACCGCATCACGGCAATCCCTGATGCCTCTTCGTGTCGTCCAAGCCTGCATCCGCCCGGCCAGGGCTTGACCCGCACGGTATCCTAGGTCGATGTCTTCCCCCGCTCACGAACTGCTCAGCCGCGTCTTCGGCTACGACGACTTCCGCGGCCCGCAGCAGGCCATTGTCGAACACGTCGCTGCCGGCAACGATGCCCTGGTCCTGATGCCCACCGGTGGCGGCAAGTCGCTGTGCTACCAGGTGCCGGCGCTGCTACGCGACGGCATCGGCATCGTGGTCTCGCCGCTGATCGCGCTGATGCAGGATCAGGTCGAGGCCCTGCGCCAGCTCGGCGTACGCGCCGAGTTCCTCAATTCCACCCTGGATGCAGAAAACGCCCAGCGCGTGGAACGCGCCCTGTTGTCCGGCGACCTGGATCTGCTCTACGTTGCGCCCGAGCGCTTGCTGACCCAGCGCTTCCTCTCGTTGCTGGAACGTAGCCGCATTGCGCTGTTCGCCATCGACGAAGCCCATTGCGTCTCGCAATGGGGCCACGATTTCCGCCCGGAATACCGCCAGCTCACCGTGCTGCACGAGCGCTGGCCGCATATTCCGCGCATGGCGCTGACGGCCACCGCCGACCCGCCGACCCAGCGCGAAATCGCAGAGCGCCTGGATCTGGTGGACGCGCGCCACTTCGTCAGTTCCTTCGACCGCCCCAATATCCGCTATACGGTGGTGCAGAAGGACAGCGCGCGCAAACAGCTGCAGGAATTCCTGGGCCGTCATCGTGGCTCGGCCGGCATCGTGTATGCGATGTCGCGGCGCAAGGTGGAAGAAACCGCGCAGCAACTGTGCGCGCAAGGCTTCAATGCACTGCCCTATCACGCTGGCCTGCCGGCAGAGGTGCGTGCAGAAAACCAGCGCCGCTTCCTGCGCGAGGACGGCATCATCATGGCCGCCACGATCGCTTTCGGCATGGGCATCGACAAGCCGGACGTGCGCTTTGTGGCGCACGTGGATCTGCCCAAATCGCTGGAGGGCTACTACCAGGAAACCGGACGCGCCGGCCGCGACGGCGACCCCGCCGAAGCCTGGCTGTGTTACGGCCTGGGCGATGTGGTGCTGCTCAAGCAGATGATCGAGCAAGGCGAAGCCGCCGAAGAGCGCAAGCGTCTGGAGCGCGCCAAGCTCGACCACCTGCTGGGCTATTGCGAATCCATGCAATGCCGCCGCCAGGTGCTGCTGGCCGGCTTCGGCGAGACCTATGCCAAACCCTGCGGCAATTGCGACAACTGCCTGACCCCGGCCGCCGCCTGGGACGCCAGGGTAGCCTCGCAGAAGGCGCTCAGTTGCGTGTATCGCAGCGGGCAGCGCTTTGGCGTGGGCCATCTGATCGACATCCTGCGCGGTAGCGAAAATGAACGTATCAAACAGCTGGGTCACGACCAGCTGAGCACCTACGGCATCGGCCGCGACCTGGACGAACGCACCTGGCGCGGCGTATTTCGCCAGCTGGTGGCCGCCAGCCTGCTGGAGGTGGATAGCGAAGGTCATGGCGGCCTACGCCTCACCGATGCCAGCCGCCAGGTGCTCAAGGGCGAGCGCCAGGTCATGATGCGCCGCGAAAACCCGGCTGCCGGGCGCGAGCGCAGCGCGCAGCGCACCGGCCTGCCGGTGCAGCCGCAGGATCTGGCGTTGTTCAACGCCTTGCGTGGCCTGCGCGCGGATCTGGCCAAGGAACAGAACGTGCCGGCTTTCGTGATCTTCCACGACAGCACCTTGCGCAACATCGCCGAACAACGGCCAACCAGCATCGATGCGCTGTCGCGGGTGGGCGGCATCGGCGGCGGCAAGCTGGCGCGTTATGGCGCGCAATTGATCGAGATCGTGCGCGAACAGGGCTGATGCAGCAGCATGTGTCAACACAACACCGCAGACGGCACAAAAATCCGCAGGATCGACAGCGCGCATTCAATCAGCCGTTGCTAGTTTCACAAAGCGAGCCGGCACGCGCCGCCAGCCCCTCTTCGTAGAGTCCAACCGATGAAACGCAGCCTGCTTGTTCTGGTCACTCTGTTTGCCACCGGCAGCGTCGCCGCTGGAAGTGCGTTGGCCCAAGCCAGCGACGGCAATCCCGAAACGGCGAGCGCACGTTCGCTGGACCTGAGCATTCCGCAAGCCCCGGTGCAGCTCCGCTCCGACCCGGAATACAGCAACGACCCGCCGGGCACCTTCTACGGCGACAAGAGCGGCCCCAAGCCGGCGCTAGCCCGGCCAAGTGCCGCTTCCATCGCTGCCGAGCGCGCCGAGCAATGCCAGGGCAAGCTGCATGGTGCTGTCGAAACCGGCCTGGGCTACTCCAGCCGCGGCGGCAACAGCAACTGGCAGGCGGTGAATTTGAATTCCTGCAAGACCTATTATGACGACGACGGTAAGGCGCACCAGATTGGCGTCAGCATCAGCGTCGGACGTGGTGAGGGCTCCATTTTTGGCCCGCGTTATGCACCCGGCGGCTATGGTCCGGGCCCGTTCGGCTGGTAACCATACGGCGAGGTGTGCGTTGACAGAGGGTTCACTGCCGCATCGCTGAGAATGTGGCCTGCCTTACGAGACCAGCTCATGCCACAGAACAAGGAACGGCCGGTTGTCTTCGTTGTCGAAGACGGCGACGGAACCCGACAGCTCAGCTGCCTTGTGCTGGAGAGCTATGGGTTCACCTGCCGTAGCGCCGGCTCGGTCGAAGAAGCTTTGGCCTTGATCGAAAGCGACCCGCGGGTGGACGTGCTGTTTTCCGATATCCATTTCCCGGGCGGCCTGACCGGTGTGGATCTGGCGCTCAAGACTGCACATGCGCCGTACAACCTGCCGGTGCTGCTGACTTCGGGCCTGGCGGTCGAATACGTGGAAGAGATCCTGCCCGACGGCGTGGCCTTTCTGGAAAAGCCGTACACCCCTGAGCAACTGCTCAGTGCGATCCGCAGCGTGATGGCCAAGCACCGCGTGCTGGCCACCCCGGTCGCGTAAACACGAGCGGCCGCGACTGGACGGCCGCCCACAATCCCGGTATTAAATGCCAGCCCTCGCGCGATGCGGCGGCAACGGGGATCGACCACACCACGGTAGTACCACAGACGCGGCGTAACGCCCGGCTGGCCGTACCGTGTCCTACGCCAGGGGAAAACATGAGACATCTAGTGACCGCAGCCATTGCCATGGTTGCGCTAAGCGGTTGCGCCACGGTCATGAACGACGCGACCCAGCCAATTCGCATCGACACCAAGACGGCCGATGGGCAACTGGTTTCCGGCGCCGACTGCGCCATCAGCAACGACAAGGGCCGCGTCACGGTGAAGTCCGGCCAGACCGCACAAGTGCATCGTTCCGCGCGCGATCTGGAGGTGACCTGTGTGCTGCCCGGCCAACGTGATGCCGCCGGCCGTTCCATCTCGCGCGCCAACATGGGCATTTGGGGCAACATTCTGATCGGCGGGGCGATTGGCGCCATCGTCGATCACAGCAAGGGCACCGGCTATACCTACCCGAGCTGGATCCAGTTGGTGTTCGGGCAGACGCTGAGCTTCGACCGCCATCGTGAAGACCGGGGCCAACCGTTGCAGGGCGAGAACGCGCACGGTGTGGTGGTTGCAGGCAATCCCAGTTCAGGCAACTCCGCGCACGGGTCGGCGGTCACCCTGCCATTGACGAGCGAACCGGCAGCCGCCGAGCAGGCAGACGTTGCGGCAGCGTCTGCCAGTGTCGGGGGCAACGCTGGGCCTGCAAGCCCGGCGATGTCGACCGCGTCGGCGGCAAGTCGCGCCCAGGGCATCAGCAATGGCCTGCAATGCGGCACCGTGCAGGCCACCAGCGCCACGCGCTTCAGCGCGGTCTGCAGCAGCGGCAATACGGTGCAGATCGATTGTTCCGGCTTCCGCTGCACCTCTACGTTTCAGTGATGCAGTGAGCTGGGCTGTGGGCACAAGCCCACGGTCATGCGCAGATCGTCGCGACGGCTGTCGGGTACGCCCCGACAGCGTGTCGGCTCGCTCCCGATTTACGTGATAGATGTCGCATTTAAACTGCAGCTACCGGACGCGAGGCCTGTTGGGCCGCTCAACTCGCGGGGCGCAGAGCACGCCCCTGCCGGGACACGGATGAAAAGGCGCGACAGAACGGCCGAGCCTTCCCTGCGATCTGCGCGTGCGTTCGTCCGTGCAGTCGCTTAGCACCAAAGAATTGGCGCCAGGTTCGATGCCTGGAAGACCTGCCCCGTCCTGCGATTGACCGCAGCTCTACCGTCGTTGCGATTGCGCATCACTTTCATGGCACTCAATCCGCGCGGCATGCCGATGAGCGCATCATTGCGCAAGCGCCTGCTTGGCTACCCGCTCATGCACCGGGCCATCCTTTCCCGAATCACGCTGCACAGGCACGCTCCCACACGTGCCAGGTGGCTGATTGATTGCTGCATGGATCGATGCAAGGCAACGCCAGCTTCCGCGCCACTTACGTCGATGCGCTGATCATCGATGCGGCAGAAATATGTGCCTGCTTCTGCGGCAAGCCATGCATTTCACGCGATCAAGCAGGCCGCTCGCTAGGCTAACGTCATCGCAGCGCTGTGCTGCGCAAGACTGTCAGGAGTTCCGCATGGGCGACAATTCGTTTTTATCTCCGGCCTTCATCATCCTGGTCATCGGTGTAATTGCCGTTGTGCTGTTTCTGGTCACGCGTGCCAAGAAAAAGCGCAACAAGAAATAATCGCTGCATGCGCTGCTGGCCGTGACTGAGCACGCTTGCACACAGCGCGACGTGATTCCAGCGGCTGCAGCCGCATACTCCGTGCTGCAGTCAGAACCGCTCACCTGCCGGCAGGTAGCGCCATTCACCGATCGCCAGCTTGCCCAGCGACACCCGGCCCACGCGCAGGCGGCGAATGCTCACGACCTCCGGGCCCACTTCGCCGCACATGTAGCGCAATTGGCCCGGCTGCACGTGCTTGATCGCAAACCGCAGGCGGTCTTCGTTTTGCCAGCTCACCTTGCAAGGCGACAGACTGCGGTGCTGATAGACCAAGCCATGCGCCAGCCGCGCCATGCCGTAAGGGCGCAATTCACCCCGCACTTCGACCAGAAATTCCTGCTCGATCGCGCTGGCGTCAGCGCTCAACCGGCGCAGCACGCGGCCATCCTGGCTCAGGATCAGCAGGCCGCTTGCGGCGTCTTCCAGCGGCAGCGGTGCGTGCAAGCGTAGGAAGTGCCGTTTCAGCACACGTACGTCCGCCTGATCCAGTGCGCTGCGCGTTGCCGGCGTGGCCAGCGCCAGCGCGGCATCGACGCAGATGCCTGCCGGCTTGTGCAGCAACAAGGTGGCGGGCTCGGCAGGCGCCAGTACCGCATTTTCGGCCAGGGTAACCTGCGCCGCGGTAGCCAGCGTCTGCGGTTCTTCGACCACCACGCCGTCCACGCTGACCCACCCACCCTCGATGTACTGCTGGGCCTCGCCACGCGAGCAGCCGAACGCGGCAGCTATACATTTATCGAGACGGATCGGATCAGACATCGGGCGAGCTCAGCATCAGGGGACGGCAGTGTACGTGCTGGCTGCTCGCCCGCGTGAGTCGTTGCACGGCAGCGATGGAGCGTTGCCCAATGCATTGGACGGTGCGCCTGCGCAAGTTGCGCATTGCCCGCCACCAACGCAACGGCAAACGCAGTGTGCACGCAGGCACCGGCAAACGCTTCTGCACCGCACGACAACGTGGGAAACTCGAAGCTCACACAGGAGATCGCAGATGTTTATCCAGTTCGGCACCGCCCGGGTCCGCCTCAACCATATCTCTGTCATCAGCGACCCATTCAATGCTGGCGAAAGCTTCGGGTCGTATTGCCACTCGGTTCGGGTCGGGCTGATCTCCGGCGAAGAAGTCTTTGCGCGCTTCAACAGCGAGAGTGGCGCCAAGCAACTGCACGCAGACGTGGTCGCTGCGCTGGAAGCCTGAGCAAAGAGTGATCGCCATCGCGTCGCGCCGCTGCGCACGCGATGGCTCACGCTGCAGCACGCGGTGCTTACTGGCATGCATGCTGCGGCGCGGCAATCCGCTCGGCGTACGGCGTGGCACACCTCCAATGAGGTGGCTCGCACGACCTATCCGCTCACGGGCTCGCGGCAGATCGTTGCCCAGCGTTCGATGCAGCACTGGCCCTGCATGCAATCCGGTGGCCGGTCATACGCGTCTGTTAGTCAGCGCACATGTCGGCAAGACGTCGGAAAATCGCTGCATTCCTGGCACGCTTCGATCCGGCCAGACACATCTGAATTCGCGCCCTGGGGCGCCCGTGTCAGGACGCGGGAAACTGCTGTCAGGAAACTTCCGATCTGTAATGAATCAGCGGTAAGTATTTTCGATCGACGGTCTTTAGCTCCCTCAAATCCGGCCGCTAGCTGGGCAAGACGCTTGAGTCGATGCACCCCGCATCCACCGAGCTGCTCAGCTGTACTACCTGGAAGCGGTCATGAATGACTTTCTGCAACGCCTCAATGTCGGCCGTCGCCTCGGAATGGCCTTCGGCATCTTAATTCTGCTGTCGGGCCTGCTGGTGGCGACCGGCCTGATCACCATGTCCAATGCGCGTTATGAGCTGGACACCATCGTCAACAACAACATGGAAAGGATCCGGCTGTCCTCCGAAATGCTCGACGCCAACACCAACGTGGCGATCGGCTTGCGCGACGTGGTGATGGTGTCCGGCGATGCGGCCAACCGGCGCGCGCTGCACATCATCGAAAAGAGTCGTGCGCGCTACAAGCAAGCCCACGATGCCTTGGCTGCGATGCCAAGCAGCGAACTCGAGAAAAACGCGCTCGCACTGGTGCAGGAAAAGCGCGACGTCTCGGTCAAGTTCAACAACCAGATTCTCGACTACGGCATGCGCGACCAGAATCAGCAAGCGCAGGCCTTGTTGCAAGGCGCTGCCGCTGCGGCGATGGACGAGCAACAAGCCGCAATTGCTGCAAATGCGGCCTTGGAGCGCCGCCTCAGCAAAGACGCATACGCGGCAGCGGTTGCATCAATGCACAACGGCAAGATCATCCTGGCCAGCGGCGGTATCGCTGCGCTGGTGATCAGTGCGCTGCTCGCATGGTTGATCACGCGCAGCCTCACCACGCCGTTGAGCCAGGCCACGCGCACTGCCGAAGCCATCGCCGCAGGCAATCTGCGCAACGATGTGCACACCACCGCAACGGATGAAACCGGTCGCCTGTTGCAGGCCATGGACAAGATGCAACTGCAGCTGCGCAACCTCATCGCGGCGCAGACCGACATGGCCAAGCATCACGACAACGGCCAGATCAGCTTCCGCATCGACGCAACCGTGTTCCCGGGCGACTACGGCCGCATGGCCAACGACACCAACGCGTTGGTGGCCTCGCACGTGGCCGTGCAAAACGATCTGGCGCGCATCATGGGGCGCTATGCCATCGGCGAACTCTCCGAAGACATGCAGCCCCTGCCGGGCGAAAAAGCCGCCTTCAGCAACACCATGTCGCAGGTCAAGCTCAACCTGTCGGCGATGAATCACCAAATCAGGCACCTTGCACAGGCGGCTGCCAATGGCGACTTCAGCGCCCGTGGCGATGTCGAACGCTTCCAGTTCGATTTCCGCATCATGGTGGAGAGCCTGAACCAATTGATGTCCACCGCGGACGGAAATCTGCAATCGCTGTCGGCACTGCTGCAGTCGATCGCAGCGGGCGACCTCACCGCACGCATGAGCGGCGACTTCCGCGGCGTGTTCGCACAGATGCGCGATGACGCCAACGCAACGGCGAGCCAGCTGGCGCAGATCGTCGGCAACATCCAGCAATCGGCCGTGTCGATCAACGCGGCGGCCAGCGAGATCGCCGCGGGCAATCAGGATCTGTCGCAGCGGACCGAGCAGCAGGCGGCCAACCTGGAAGAGACCGCCGCTTCGATGGAAGAGCTGACCTCTACCGTCAAGCAGAATGCCGAGAGTGCGCGCCAGGCCAATCAACTGGCGATCGGCGCCGCGCGCGTGGCCTCGGAGGGGGGCAATGTGGTCGGCAAGGTCGTAGACACGATGAGTGGTATCGAAGCCTCGTCCAAGAAGATCGCCGACATCATCTCCGTCATCGACGGCATTGCCTTCCAGACCAACATCCTGACGCTGAACGCCGCAGTGGAAGCTGCCAGGGCAGGCGAGCAGGGCCGTGGTTTTGCGGTTGTCGCCTCGGAAGTGCGCACGCTGGCGCAACGCTCCTCCGGCGCAGCCAAGGAAATCAAGGACCTGATCGACGATTCCGTCCAACGCGTGGCCGAAGGCTCGGCACTGGTGCACAGCGCCGGCAAGACCATGGGCGAGGTTGTGGCCAGCGTCCAGCGCGTCACCGACATCATGGGCGAAATTTCGGCGGCCTCGCAGGAGCAATCTGCCGGCATCGAACAGGTCAATCACACCATCACGCACATGGACGAAACCACCCAACAGAACGCCGCGCTGGTGGAAGAAGCCACTGCCGCGGCGCGCTCCATGGAAGAACAAGCCGTGCACCTCACCGACGCGGTCGCCATCTTCAAGATCGATGCACGGCACGCACGCCGCGCAGACACCCGCGCTACCGCACCGGTCACGCATCTGTTGGACAAGGTACGCCACGCCTGAGTGGCATGGCCCGCTGGCTGCCCTGCAGAGGCGCAGCTGGCCTGAGCGCACCGAAGCGGTTGCCGGCGGCAATCGCAACACGCCACTGACCTCGTCCCAAGCGCGCCCTGAGAGGCGCGCCTGGATGTTGCAACGGCGCCGTCCACATCCCAGGGACACCATCCACGGCAATGCCGCCTGTTCGCTGCCGATGAAACGGCCCAAACACAGCGAAATGGCGCGCAATCGCAGCATCAGCGGCGATCCGGTGGCCCTGGCCTGGCGGTGTACGGCAACAGATCACGATGGATCGGGATACCCAGCTCCGATGTGTCGCAAGTCATGCGCAATGACTGCATCACACCGTCCAGCCAGAGCGATCAGCGCAGCGCCGCGTGCTCGGGTAGCAGCAACAGCACACACAGCAGCAGCATGAAGACCGCGATCAGTCCATCCAGTATCCGCCACGCACGCGGATGCCGGAACACCGGCTGCAACAAGCGGGCCCCATAGCCCAGGCCAGAGAACCAGCTCACGCTGGCGATACACGCACCCAGTGCAAATGCCCAGCGCAACGCGCCGGGGTAATGCGTGGCCAGGCTGCCGAGCAAGAGCATCGTATCGAGATAGACGTGCGGGTTGAGGAAGGTAAACCCCAGGCAGGTGAGCATGGCGCGTTGCCAGCGGTCTTCGCCGTGTTCTGCCGGCGACATTGCGCCATCTCCGCGCCAGGCCCGGCAGGCGGCCATCCACCCATACACCGCCAGGAATGCGGCGCCTGCGTAGCGCAACAGCTGCAGCAGGCCCGCGTATTGCTGCGCCAACGCGCCGATTCCAGCAACGCCGAGCAGGATCAGCGCGATATCGCCAAGTGCACAGATCGCCACCACCAGTCCCACGTGCTGGCGCTTGATCCCTTGCCGCAGCACGAACGCATTCTGCGCGCCGATCGCGACGATGAGACCGGCACCGGCAAGAAAACCGGCCACTGTTGCTTGAACGATCATGGTGGTGTCTCCGAGGCAGGCGTGCATCGTGTGCCCTTCCATCGGATTAGGAAAACTAAATAATCTGTATGCTGATTAGCAATTCTAATGCAGGTGAACGCATGGATCTTCTGCATCCGCAATTGGCGGCCTTCGCAGCCGTGCTGGACGAAGGCAGCTTCGACGCCGCCGCGCAGCGTCTTGCACTGACGCCCTCGGCGATCTCGCAACGCATCAAGGCGCTCGAAGATCGACTCGGGCAGGTACTGGTCATGCGCACGGCGCCTTGCCGGCCCACGCCGACCGGCGAACGGCTGCTGCGCCGGCTCAAGCCCATGCAGGTCCTCGAAGCCGAAGCGATTGCCGACTTCCTGCCTGGCGATGGCATCGCCGGGCACCCACGTACCCTCGCCATCGCGGTCAATGACGACTCGTTGCAGACCTGGTTCCTGCAGGCGCTGTCTTCGCTCCACCAGGCGCACGGCTTCTTGTTCGATGTGCAGATGGACGACCAGGACCACACCCTGGAGTTGCTGCGCGCTGGCAGCGTGCTGGGCGCGGTCACCTCCGAGCGCGCGCCACTGCAGGGTTGCAATGTCCAGGCGTTGGGCGTGATGCGTTACCACGCGATCGCATCGGCGGCGTTCGTCGCTGCGCATTTCCAGGACGGCTTCACTGCCGACGCGCTGGGAAAGGCGCCGATGCTGGTGTTCAATCGCAAGGACACCTTGCAGGCGCGTTTCGTCAGGCGGGTCACGCGTAGCCGGCTGAGCCCGCCCACGCATTACCTGCCCACCTCCACCGGTTTTGTCGAAGCCGCTGCACGCGGGCTGGGCTGGTGCCTGGCGCCCGAAGCGATGGTGCTGCCTGCGGTGCGCAACAAGCAGGTCGTCATCGTCGACCCCACCCGCTGGCTCGATGTTCCGCTGTACTGGCAGTACGCCGCTGTGCGCTCGAACGTGTTGCAGCAACTCAACCAGGCACTGCGCGAGGCCGCTGCCACCAGCTTGCGTGGCAGCAGATAGACACCACGGCCATCGTTCTCACCGCCTGCCCGTCGCCGGGCTGCCATGCATCTGCATACGCTGCGAATTCCGGCACCCATCGCCACATTGGCTACACCTGCCACGCTAGCCGGGTAATCGCTGCGCAGGCACGCCCAAGTGCCGATTCCAGTCACTGTCCGCACCGGTTGAATGCCGCGGTGCCATGCACGTCGGAGTATTGCGGCAGTCGGCGATATCGAACTTCTCCCCGCCCCCATGTCGTTCAACTGCAACAAGACCCGCGCTGATCACTCGGCGCTGCGCTGCTGCAGCAGCGATAGCGCATGTTTTAGATCACGAAAATGGAAGGGTTTCTGCAGGCCATGCCGGTGCCGGTACTTTTCGGGAATCCCACCCTGCGCATAGCCGGTCACGAAGATATACGGAACACCGCGCGCATCCAGTTCTTCCGCAATCGGAAACGACAAGGTGCCGCCAAGATTGATATCCAGCAGTGCCAGGTCGAGGTTGCCTGCCTGCACCGCTTGCAACGCAGCGTCCACGTCGGCCACGGTTGCCACCACCTCGTAGCCCAGTTCCGCCAGGCAATCCTCCAAGAGCATCGCCACCAACGATTCGTCTTCGACCAAAAGTACGCGCATGGTCATGGCCGTGCCTCGGCATGCTCGGGCGGCAACGGGATGGAAACGCGGAAGCACACGCCAGCCGGATCGAAGGACAGCTCAACGTCGCCCTTGAGGTCGTGCTTCAAGCCACGCTCTAGAAGACGCGTGCCGAACCCCTTGCGCGTGGGTGGCTGCACGGGCGGCCCCCCGGTTTCCCGCCAGATCAATTCAAGCAGTTCCTGCTCGCCACGCGTGCTGCGCTCCCACGAAACCAGCACATTGCCAGCTGGCAAGGATAAGGCGCCGTGCTTGAGCGCGTTGGTGCACAGCTCATGCAGCGCCATCGACAGCGCCAATGCCCGCCGCGGATCAAGCCGACAGGAATCACCCTGCAACGTGAAGCGCTGGCTGTCGTGCGACTCATACAGCGCGGCAGCGTCGCGGGTCAGTTCCAGGATGTCGGCGCTGACCCAGTTTTCGCGCGTCAGCGTGTCGTGTGCCCGCGACAGCGCCAGCAAACGCGCGTCGAGCTTTTCCTGTGCGTCGGCCAGGCCACCGGCGTTGGTGAACGACTGCCGCGCCAACGATTGCACCATCACCAACGAGTTCTTGACCCGGTGGTTGAGCTCGTTGATCAACAGCTGCAGATGCTGCTCATGCTGCTTGTGTTCGGTGATGTCGCGCGTGGCGCCGGCGATCGCCTCGACTTTGCCGTCGGGTCCGAACACCGGGGTAAAAATGTAGTCGTAGATGCGCAGGCCCTTGGTCGTATGCGGGAATGGCACTTCGCCGCGCACTGGCTGGCCTGTTGCGATCACCTGTTCGATCTCTTCATCGTGCATGGCCGCATGCCAGGGCTCGTAGCCCAGTTCCAGGCAGGTTTTGCCGCAGGCGTCTTCCCAGCGCATGCCCCACATCGTCAACAACGCCTGATTGGCGTAGACGAAGCGATGCTGGATATCGAACACATACAAAAGATCCGGTGTCGCCTGTAGCAGGGCCTCGTAAATGCGCGATTTCGCTGCGTCTTCCTGATGCTCGGCCATTGCGTCATGGTTCCAAAATTGAAGCGAACGATAAATGGACTTACGTGAACGCCTGATCATGCGTATTTGACGTCGGATCCAGCTCAACAAAGACGCGCGCCGTCGCCGGACAAAGCGGTTGCGATCGACCAATACCGTAAGCGCATTCCACTGTTTCGTGCCTGCACCGGCCAACCCCGCGCCAACCGGAGCCGGATCGAAGACCGGTCCCTGGTCGCCCTGCGCCATCGTCCCTGATAGCCTTCGGGCTTATTCCGCAGTGATCGCCGATTCGCCATGAAAAAAGCCGTTGTTCTGTTGTCCGGTGGCATGGATTCCGCCGCCGTCATCGCACTCGCGCAGGAGCAGGGCTTTGCCGTCTACGCGCTGAGCGTGCGCTATGGCCAACGCCATACGTCCGAACTGGACGCCGCAGCGCGCGTCGCTGCCGCGCAGGGCGTCGTTGCGCACAAGGTGGTCGACGTGGACCTGCGCAGCATCGGCGGCTCGGCATTGACCGACGACATCGACGTCCCCGACGCTGGCGGCGACGGCATCCCCGTCACCTACGTGCCCGCGCGCAACACCATCATGCTGTCGCTGGCGCTCGGTTGGGCCGAGGTCGTCGGCGCCAACGACCTGTTCTGTGGCGTCAATGCGGTGGACTACTCCGGCTACCCCGATTGCCGTCCCGAGTTCGTGCGCGCTTTCGAGGTGCTGGCCAACTTGGCCACCAAGGCAGGCGTGGAAGGTGTAGGGCTGCGCGTGCACGCACCGCTGCAGTTCCTCAGCAAGGCCGACATCGTCCGTGAAGGCGTGCGCCTGGGTGTGGACTTCGGCCTCACCGTCTCCTGCTACCGCGCCGATGCCGATGGACGCGCCTGCGGCCACTGCGACGCCTGCCGCCTGCGCGCGGCCGGCTTCTCCGATGCCGGCGTTCCCGACCCCACGCACTACGCCATTTTGTCTTGACGCCCGCGTAGGGTAGAATGCGCACCCCGACGCAATGTCGGGGTCAGTGGGCCGTTAGCTCAGTCGGTAGAGCAGAAGACTTTTAATCTTTTGGTCGATGGTTCGAATCCATCACGGCCCACCATCTCCAGCAAGGCTTTCAGCGAACTTCATCGCTCCGCAGAAGGCATCGGCTCGGCAATTGCGCAGTATTCGCGCGCCCGTACGAGCGCGCGGACACCGGTGCGCCGTTACGCTAACGCATCACCGCATAGCGGCTACAGGTCTTTGCCACTTTGTGGGATCACCGGCTGCCTGAGCAAATCAAAACACCGTCCGTAATTTTTGCCAGCGCAAGGCAGTCGCCTGATGCACAGCGCTACGCGCCTGCCTCACCGCCCAGGCTCGTCGTTCCACAGCAGCTTGTGCAGCTGCATCTGGAAGCGCACCGGCAAGCGGTCTGCCACGATCCAGTCAGCCAGTTGCCGTGGGCTCACCTCGCTTTTGCTGGGCGAAAACCACACCGTGCAGCGGCGATCCAGTGTATGCGCGGCGACGATCTCGCGCGACCATTCGTAGTCGACGCGGCTGCAGATCACGAACTTGATCTGGTCGCGCGCGGTCAGCAGCGGCAGGTTTTCCCAGCGATTGCGTGCCTCCTCGCCGGATGCGGGCGTCTTGATGTCGACCACGCGCGAGACGCGCGGATCAACGGCAGACACGTCCAGCGCACCGGAGGTCTCCAACGAGACGTCGTAACCGGCGTCGCAGAGCTTCTCCAGCAGAACCAGGCAACGCTTCTGCGCCAACGGCTCGCCGCCGGTCACGCAGACATGGCGCACACCATGACTGGCGACTTCGGCGACGATTGCGTCAATGTCATGCCACTGCCCGCCATGGAACGCGTACGCGGTGTCGCAGTACAGGCAGCGCAACGGGCAGCCGGTCAGGCGGACGAATACCGTGGGCCAGCCAGCCGCTTCGGCCTCGCCTTGCAGGGACAAAAAGATTTCGGTGATCTTCAACCGCGGCAATGGCGACTGGACGATCTCGCTGGGGACGGCGGCGGCATTCATGGGCAAAGTATGCGCCGTGCCGGCAGGCACGAACGCGAGGCTCAGCGCAGTTGCTGGCCGAGACGGATGGACTGCAGGCGCTCCTGCGCAACGCGTGCCGCGTCGGAGCCGGGGTACTGCGAAGCAACCTGCTGCAAGGTCTGCTGGGCCTCGTTGTTCTTGCCTTCGCCGTACTGCGACAGGCCAAGCTTCAACAAGCCGCCGGCGGCCTTGTCATGCGTGGGATAGCGGCTGACGAGATCGCGGAACTGCGCCTCGGCAAGCTGGAAATTACGGGTGGCGTAATAGCTCTCGCCCAGCCAATACAAGGCATTGGGGGTATAGACGCCGTTGGGATAGAGCTCCAGAAAGCTCAGGAACAGCTGCGACGCATCGTCGTACTTGCCGTTCTTCAATGCATCGAAGGCCACGTTGTAGGCCGTACGTTCGTCGTTGCTGACGGCCAGGGTGCCTGGGTCGCCATGGACGGTGGGCGGCTTCTCGGAAGTTGCCGCCGCTGCGGGCCGCGCAGCAGGTGCCGGGGCCGGGGTCACGCTGCCGGTCGCTGGGGGCAATGGCGGTGTTGCGCCACCTGCGCCTTCCAACCGGTTCAAGCGTCCATCCAGGTCCAGATATTGGTCCTTGGACTGCTGCTTGAGTTGCTCATTGTCGTGCTGCAGCTGTTCGACGGTCGACCGCAATGCCTGCAGGTCCGAACGCGCCTGCTGCAGCTGATTGAGGAGATCGTTGTTGGCCTGACTATTGGCCTGCTGCTGCTCGAGCACGGCCACACGATCAGCGAGACTGGCTCGCTGGGCGTATGCCGGCGCGGCGACCACGAGGGCCGCCGCGACGAACAGGGATGTCACTCGAAAGCGCATCGCTTCTTACTGAGCCGTGTACACGATTTCGACGCGGCGGTTCTGCGACCAGCAGGACTCGTTCGACTCGGTGCAGACCGGACGCTCTTCGCCGTAGCTGACGACGGTCAGCTGGCTGGCCGAGCCACCGGCAGCCTGCAGCGAGGACGACACGGCATTGCCGCGACGCTCGCCCAGACCCATGTTGTACTCACGCGAACCACGCTCGTCCGCATTGCCCTGCAGGGTGATGCGCGAGGAAGGACGGTCACGCAGGTACTTGGCGTGGCAAGCCATGATGGCCTGGAATTCCGGCTTCAGGGAGTCCTGATCCAGATCGAAGTAAACAACACGCTGACGCAGGCAGGCATCGGTATCCAGGTCGCCCGGGCCGTACAGGCCAGAGGTGGACGGGCCGGTGGGAACCGAGGAACCAGCGGTGGTATCGGTCGCAGGAGGCGGAGTTTCCTTCACCTTCTTCGAGCAACCAGCCAGCACAGCAACGGACAGCAGGGAGACAAGCAAGACGCGGGTGGACTTGTTCATGGGGTACCTATGGAGGCTCTGGGCCAATGAGTGGTTTAACGCAGCGAAATATTAACATTAATGCGCGGTTCGGTAAGGCCCCCATGCGGGTTCTCTCACATCGCCGTCGGCCAGCACCAGGCGCTGGCGGACCCGAGCGTCGGAAGAGACCGCGTACAGCACGCCACGGCCGCCTTCGCGTGCGGCGTACAACACCATGCTGGCGTTAGGCGCAAAGCTCGGCGATTCGTCCAGCGACCCCGGCGACAGCGTGCTCCAGCTGGGCGAACCCAGGCTGCGGTCCATCATCGCGATACGGTAGGTGTTGCCGCTGCCCTGAGCCACGGCAATCTTCTTGCCGTCGAACGACACGCTGGCGGTGGCGTTGTAGTTGCCCTGGAAGGTCACGCGGTTGGCGCTGCCGCCGCTGGCTGCCACCTGGTAGATCTGCGGACGGCCGCCGCGATCGGAGGTGAAGTAGATGCTGCCGCCATCCGGCGCCCAGGTCGGCTCGGTGTCGATGCCGAAGTGGTTGGTGAGCTGGGTGAGCTGCTTGCTGCCCAGGTCCATCACGTAGATTTCCGGGTTACCGCTGCGCGACAGCGCCAGCGCCAGGCGACGTCCGTCCGGCGAGAACGACGGCGCGCCGTTGATGCCACGGAAGCTGGACACCAGTTCGCGTGCACCGGTGGCGATGTCCTGCAGGTAGATCGACGAGTTGCCGCGCTCGAAGCTCACATATGCCAGCTTCTTGCCGTCCGGGCTCCAGTTGGGCGACAGCAGCGGCTCGGCCGAACGCACGATGGTCTGCGGGTTGTAGCCGTCCGAGTCGGCCACCATCAGCGCATAACGCATGGCGCCGCCCTTGCCGCTGGCAGTCACATAGGCAATGCGGGTCCAGAAGGCACCGCGCACGCCTGTGATTTTCTCGTAGATGGCATCAGCCATCTGGTGCGAAACATCGCGCATTGCATTGGCACGAGCCGTCATCGCCAGGCCCAGCATGCGCTCGCCCTTGGCCACGTCGAACAACTCGTATTCGACCCGGTATGCGCCTTCGCCGGCGTCCATGACGCGGCCGACCACGATGTAGTTCTGCTTGAGGGTGCGCCAGGTCTGGAACTGCACCTCGGTGCCACGGGTCGGCTTTTCGACGATCTGCGCGGCCGGCAACGTGCGGAACTGCCCGGAACGATCCAGGTCGGCGCCGACCACGGCGGACACGTCGGTCTGCGGCGCGGTGCCCGAGCCCTGATACGGCATCGGAATGACAGCGATCGGCGTGGCAGACGCGCTACCGCCGACGATATCGATGGTGAGACCTTGCTGCTGCGCGAGTGCGCTCAGCGGCAACAACAGGGCGGTCAAGGCGGCTAGCCAACGCAGCGGTTTTTTCATGGACGGCTCGGATCGGGCAGGAAAAGTGTGCAAGGGATAGCAATCAACGAGTGAACATACTCGCAATCGTGAATGAGTTGACGTGAAAACGGAGCGAGCGATGGTGTAGCGACATGGACAGCCCCATGGGCGATCACGCGGGGTGGCACCAGGCTGCGGCGCCAGTGGCCGCCGCAGCCCGACAACGATTACTGATCCTGCGCAGTGAACACAAAGGTCAGGTTGCGCTGGAACACCGACTCGAACCCGCGGTAAGGCAATGGCTGGGCGCTCAACACGGCCGCTTCGATCGAACGCTGGCCAGCCTCGTCGTAGGGGCAGCCCGGCGCCACCTTGGCCTCCATCACGCTGCCGCCCGGCAGCTGGCGGATGTTGATGGTGCATTTCTGGCCTGGCGGCACCGACGGCGGACGCACCCACTGCGCCAACACTTTCTGTTGAATCGCCGCGGCGTATTTGGCCGACAGGTCGGTACTGGTACCGCCCTGCCCTGCGGTCGGTTGCGCGCTGGTCGCCGCGGCCGCGGAGGCCTGCTGCGCACGTGCGGCGGCGACCTGGCGCAACTTCTGTTCGGCCAGCGCCATCTCCTTATCGGCTTGCGCGCGCTGACGACGGATGTCGGCGATCTTCTTCTGGCGTTCGGCTTCTTCCGCCGCCTGCTGTGCGGCCGCCTGTTTCTTCTTGGCGTCGGCCTCTTCCTGCTGCTTGGCAAGGCGCAGTTTCTGCTCGGCCTCTTCCTGGCGTTTCCGCTCGGTCAGGTCGATCTGCTCCTGGCGACGCTTGGCTTCCTGTTCCTGCTTGGCCTTTTCGGCGGAAATGGCCAGTGCATCCACGCGCTCCTGGTCGACCTTGTCGGGCTGGGCTATGCGCTCCTGTGCCTGCGCCTGCTGCGGCGTGGGCGCATCCTGCGGGCGCGGCTCGGGGATCGGCTGTGGCGGTGGCACGCTGTCTTCCGGCGCGGGTTCGGGCAACGGCGCAGGCGGGGGCGGCGTCTCGACCGGCGTGGCCTTCAATGCCTGGCGCGCAACCCGCGCCTCGGCAGCCGACACGTCCAGCGAGGCCTCCATGCTGGGGTCGCCGGCCGCGGGCTCCACCGAGCGTTCGGGCGACCACAGCCAGCCGGCGATAAACACCAGCGCGACCAGGACGTGCACGACCAATGCCAGGACGACCGGTCGAAACCAGCCGTCATCGCGCGCCGTCTGCGTGGGGAGTGCGTCAGCGTGCATCGCTGCCTGCGGTGCCGCCGGAGTCGGAAATCAGGCCCACTTTCTCGACCTTGGCCTGCTTGAGCACGTCGATGGCATCCATGATCTTCTGGTACGGCGCGGCGCGATCGCCGGCCACCACCACACGTGCGTCCTTGTCCTGCGCCACGATGGCAGCCAGCTGTGCCTGCAGCGCAGCCACGTCCATCGCCTGCGGCTTGCCCTTGGGCAGCTGCAGCGCCAATTTGCCATCGGCAGCGACCACCACCACGACCGGGTCCTGCTTGCTTTCCAGCGCCTTGGCGCGCGAACTGGGCAGGCTGACGTCGGTACTCAGGGTCAGCAACGGTGCGGTGACCATGAAGATGATCAGCAGCACCAGCATCACGTCGATATACGGCACGACGTTGATGTCGGATTTGAGCTTGCGCTTCTTACGACGGGAAATACCGGAGATCATCGCGAAACGTTCCTAATTAGTCCTCGGCGCCGGCTGGCAGTGCGCTTGCACGGTGCCCCGAAAAGGGACACCTGCACGTGGCACTGCGCACCGACGCGACTGGCCCTGCCGGACACTTCCCGCGTCACGCCATGCGGGGGCATGCCGGCAGCGCGCATCACTCGTCCGCGCCGGCCTGGCGCTGCAGGATGGAGCTGAACTCGTCGGCGAAGGTCTCATAGCGCACCGACAGCCGTTCCACGCGGGTGGTGAAGCGGTTGTAGGCCCACACGGCCGGAATCGCCACGAACAGACCGATGGCGGTGGCGAACAACGCTTCGGAGATACCCGGCGCCACCGCGGCGATACCGGCCTGCTCGCCGCTGCTGACCATGTCGTGCATGGTCACCATGATGCCGAACACGGTGCCGACCAGGCCGACGTACGGCGCAGTGGAGCCGATGTTGGCCAGCAGTTCGAGGTTGCGCTCGAGCTGGTCGACTTCGCGCGTGAACGCGGTGCGCATGGCACGCTGCGCGCCTTCCAGCTGCACGCGCGCATCCAGACGGCGGCGGTCGCGTAGACGCGAGAACTCGCGGAAGCCGCTTTCGAACATCGATTCCAGACCGCCCACGGTGCGGTTGCGGTCGGTGGCCGAGGCGTACAGCTTGGCCAGGTCCGCACCGGACCAGAACCGGTTCTCGAACTCGTCGGCCTCGCGATTGGCCAGCTTGAACGCACGCGCCTTGCGGAAAATGATCACCCAGCTGATGAACGAGCCGATCAGCAGCAGCAACACGATGATCTTGACCGGGATACTGGCGCGCAGGATCAGGTCTACATAGTTGATGCTGCTGTTGTGCGCCACGCTGGCGGTCTGCGCCGCGGCAGCGGCGACGTCCTGCGGCAGTGCTTCCACTACCGTGTCCTGCAGGGCCAGGAGCAATGCAATCGACATCCGTTCGTTCCTCAGTAATCGGATTCTGGGGTTTCTAGAGCTTTCAACACGTCATACAGCGCATCGTCCATGCCACGCGGACGGAAGTCGCTGGTACCGAGCGCGGCAATACGCACCTCGGCGGTCAGCAGCACTTCGCCTTCGCGACGGACCGATTGCGCGAACAGCAGGCTGGCCCGTCTGCATCGCAGCAATACCGCCGACACTGACAGCGCGTCGTCGAGCCGGGCCGGCTTGAGGAAATCCAGTTGCATCGCGCGGACCGCAAACACCAGGTCGTGCTCCTGGCGCATACGCTCCTGCCCGTAGCCGAGCGCACGCATCCACTCCGTGCGCGCGCGTTCCATGAAGGCCACGTAGCGCGCGTGGTAGACCACCCCGCCGGCGTCGGTATCTTCCCAGTAGACGCGTGTCGGCCAACTGAATACCGGCAGGGATTGGGGATTGGAGAATGGGGATTCGATGGTCATGGGCACGGAATTTCGGTCGTGACGGCCCAGGTTGGCGACCAGCAGAGCGTCGTCAAAACAGGTCTCCCGGTTCGCCGATGCCCGGGGCGCGCTCGCGCGGCACCTTCAGGCCCAGATGCAGATAGGCCTTGGGCGTGACCATCCGGCCGCGCGCCGTGCGGATCAGAAAGCCCTGCTGGATCAGGTACGGCTCGATGACGTCTTCCAGCGTGCCGCGCTCCTCCGACAGCGAGGCGGCCAGCGATTCCACGCCGACCGGGCCGCCATCGAAATGTTCGACGATGGTGCGCAACATGCGACGGTCGAGCTCGTCAAAGCCTTCCGGATCCACTTTCAGCATCTGCATGGCCGCCTGCGCCACCGGCAGATCGATATGCCCGGCCGCCTTGACCTGGGCGTAGTCGCGCACGCGACGCAGCAGCCGGTTGGCGATACGCGGGGTGCCGCGCGCGCGGCGTGCGATTTCCGCCGCGCCTTCGGGCGTGCAGTCGATGCCCAGTATGGCCGCCGAGCGAATCACGATGCGGGTCAATTCCTGCGGGGAATAGAATTCCAGCCGCTGCACGATGCCGAAGCGGTCGCGCAAGGGCGCGGTGAGCAGGCCGGCACGGGTGGTGGCACCGATCAGGGTGAACGGCGGCAGGTCGATCTTGATCGAGCGCGCGGCCGGGCCGTCGCCGATCATGATGTCGATCTGGAAATCTTCCATCGCCGGATACAGCACTTCTTCCACCACCGGCGAGAGGCGATGGATTTCGTCGATGAACAACACATCGTGCGGCTGCAGGTTGGTGAGCAACGCCGCCAGATCGCCGGCCTTTTCGATCACCGGGCCAGAGGTCACGCGCAGGCTCACGCCCAGCTCGTTGGCGATGACGTGACTCAGCGTGGTCTTGCCGAGCCCGGGCGGCCCGAAGATCAGCACATGATCCATCGCCTCGCCACGCGCCTTGGCCGCCTGGATGTAGATCTCCATCTGCTCGCGCACCGGCTGCTGACCGAGATAATCGGCCAGGCGCTTGGGACGAATGCTCGCATCGGCGGCGTCGTCTTCGCGGGTGGAGCTGCTGGCGATGATGCGCTGCTCAGTCATCCGGCCATCTTCTCATGCCGCGCGCGGATGGCCCAACATCTAGACATCAAGCTCGGCCTGGCGCAGCACTGCGAAGAAGGCATCGAAGCGCGCGGCGCGCCAGGTCGGCACCAGCCCTTCCCAGTTCTCGAAATAGACGACCTCCGGCTCGCATTGCGGGCCGCGCGCGCGGTAGTCCAGGCACAGCAGGCTATCGACGTTATGGCAAGACAGCACCAGCACCTGATCCAGGCCGGCGTGCAGGCAGGCCGCAGCGCGGAAGTCACTCCGGTCTTCGAAGGCATCGGCAAAATCCAGCACGCTGCGGATCTGCGCCAGCGGCGATAGATCGCGATCAACCAGCACGCATTCCCAATCCACGTAGTGATCGGACGGAAAACGGGTACGCGGCACCCAGCACCAGCCGGTATCGCCCCCGTCCTGGACACTGTAGAGACGCTTGAACAATGCCGGCAGGCGCACGCCCAGGCGTGCTTCGGCCTCAGCGAAGGCATCGGCGTCCGCTGCGGCTCCGCCGTCGTTCCGCCCATCGGCGCCGCTCCAGAACGTGGTCAATGCCGGCGGCTGCGGCTGCCACTGCACCACATCTGCGTCGTGCTTGGCCTGCAACGCGGGGGACCAATAGTGGACATCGACCAACTGCGCCAGCAGGTCCTCCACGTTGGCGAACACCGCCAACCGGCGCTTGTCGCCTGCATCGACGTAGACCAGTGTGGGCTCGGCACCGAATGCGGAGTAGTCCAGGCACAGCGCCCGGCTCGGCGAACGGTCATCGGCCGCGATGACGATCAGATGGCGATCATCGCCACCGGCAGCAAGCCCGGCAAACGCGTCGTCGCGGTACTCCTCGCGGGCACGCACTTGCGCAAAGGAAAACAGCTCCGCACTGCCGAGCAGGCGCGCGCGCGGGAACAGCCATTCGGCCTTGAGCCAGTTGTCCGGCTCCTCCAGGGACTGACCACGCGCCATCTGCACCGCGCCGCCGTCGTAGCGTGCGTACAACTCACGCAGCCAGGCCGGCAGGCGGACACCGAGCCGCGCTTGCGCCGCCGCGATCGCGGCCTCGGTGGCCGGCACGCGCCCGAGGTTGAGTGCGTCATCCCAGAAGGTGTCCAGGCTCGGTGAGCGCCCGTAGACCATCCACTTGAGCGCGGCCACGCTCAGATCTCCACTTGCGCGCCCAACTCCACCAGGCGGTTACCGGGGATGCGGAAGAAACCGGTGGCCGGGGCGGCATTGCGATGCATCAGGGCGAACAGCTTGTCGCGCCAGATCGGCATGCCGCGATTGGCGCTGGCCACGATGGTTTCGCGGCTGGCGAAATAGGTGGTGTCCATCGGATCGAAATAGATCCCGCCCTGATCGCAGGAGCGCATCAGCGCCAGCGGCACGTCCGGGGTCTCCATGAAACCGAAGCGCACATGCACGCGGTAGAACTCGTCGCCGATCGCGTCGATCTTGAGCCGTTTCCCGGCGGCCGCGTACGGCACCTGCAGGGTTTCCACGGTCAGGAACACGTTGCGCTCGTGCAGCACCTTGTTGTGCTTGAGGTTATGCATCAGCGCGTGCGGCACCACCATCGGGTCGGCGGTCAGGAACACGGCCGTGCCGGGCACGCGCACCGGCGGCGCCAGCATCAACCCGGGCAGGAAGGTGTCCAGCTTGATACCGTCCTTGCGGATCTCGTCGTGCAGCAGCTTGCGGCCGCGGCGCCAGGTACGCATCAGGGTGAACAGGATCAGACCCAGCAACAACGGGAACCAGGCGCCGTCCAGGAACTTGATGATGTTGGCGTAGAAGAACGCGCAGTCCACGGCCAGGAACACCAGCGCGAACAACCACAGCAGCGGCGCCGGCACGCGCGGGTTGGCACGCGCGTAGATAATCATCAACACGGTGGTGATCAGCATGGTGCCGGTCACCGAAACGCCGTACGCGGTGGCCAACGAGGCCGAGTCGCCGAAACCGATCACGGCCACCGCCACCAGCGCCAGCAGGCACCAGTTCACCGCCGGCACATAGATCTGGCCGATGGTGGAGTGCGAGGTATGGCGAATGTGCATGCGCGGGATGTAGCCGAGCTGCATGGCCTGGCTGGCCACCGAATAGGCGCCGGTGATCAGCGCCTGCGAGGCAATCACCGTGGCTGCAGTGGCGAGCACGATCATGGGGTACAGCGCCCACTCGGGCACCGCCTCGTAGAACGGGTTGCTGACCGCGGCCGGATTGCGCAGCATCAGCGCGCCCTGCCCTAGGTAGGTCAAGGTCAGCATCGGCAGGACCACGAACTGCCACGAGCGGCGGATCGCCTTGGCGCCGAAATGGCCCATGTCCGCGTACAGCGCTTCGCCACCGGTCACTGCCAGCACCACTGCGCCCAGCACGAACACCGCATGCCAGTTGTGTTGCGCGAAGAAGCGCACGCCCCACCACGGATTCAGCGCATGCAGCACTTCCGGTGCGCGGGCCATGTTGTAGACGCCGATCGCGCCCAACGCGAAGAACCAGAGCAGTGTGATCGGCCCGAATGCCTTGCCGACACGTTCGGTACCGAAGCGCTGCGCAAGGAACAGCATGCCCAGTACCACCAAGGTGATCGGCACCACGAACGGCTCCAGCCTGGGCGCAGCCACCTCCAGGCCCTCCACCGCCGACAGCACCGAAATCGCCGGGGTGATGACGCCGTCGCCAAAGAACAGCGAGGCACCGAAGATGCCGAGGATGCCGACCACGTACATCGAGCGCGAACCGCCCGGCAGGGTGCGTTGCGCCAGCGCGGTCAGCGCCATGATGCCGCCCTCGCCGTCGTTGTCGGCGCGCATGATCACGGTGACGTACTTGAGCGTGACCACCAGCATCAGCGCCCAGAACACCAGCGACAGGATGCCCAGCACGGTGTCGTGGTCCGGGGTCAGCCCGTAGTGCGGCGAAAACGCTTCCTTAAGCGTATACAGCGGGCTGGTACCGATATCGCCGAAGACGACGCCGATCGCGCCGATGACCAGGGCGGTCTGGCTGTTGGCGGGCGCGTGGCTGGAGCCGGCTGATTTGGGGGTGTGGGACATGAGGTGGGCAGTTTTCGCCAGACAGCGTGAAGATGATGAGGGAGCCAGCACCTGTCGAAGGTGCCTGCACTGACGTCACAGACACCCAAGGTACGGGCTGGCCGCGGGCAAGGATGCGCAGTGTACGGGCCGCCCCTGTCGATGCCGAGTGCCGGCCGCGCCCGCTTTGCGGCCAGGCGATGGTTCGTGGCCGCGCTCAGCGCAGCGCGGCTTGCAGTGCCTTGCGGATGACCGTGGCGACCTCGTCGCCTTCTGCACCGGCGTCGCGCGCCATGCGGGCGGCCTCGGCCGGCTTGTAGCCCAGCTGTTGCAAGGCCACGGTGGCTTCGGAAACGGCGTCGGGCCCCAACTGGCCGGTGATCGGGGCGCCGCTGCTGAAATCGGCCGCGCGGTCGCGCAGTTCCACCACCATGCGCTCGGCGGTCTTCTTGCCGATGCCGGGAATGCGCGTCAGCGCGGTGATGTCGCCGCTGGTGATCAGGCGGGCGAACTCGTCCACGCTGACCCCGGACAACACCGCCAGCGCAATCTTGGCGCCGATACCGGTGACCTTCTGCACATCGCGGAACAACCGCCGCTCGCCTTCGCGCAGGAAACCGTACAGCGCGACGCTGTCTTCCTTCTGCGCGTAATGGGTGAACAGGATCACGTCGCGACCGACATCGGGCAGATCGTAGAAGGTGCTCATCGGCGCCTCCAGCTCATACCCCACCCCACCCACGTCGATCACCAGCCACGGCGGCTGCTTGTAGGCCAGGATCCCGCGCAGACGGCCGATCATTGGGCACCGCCGTTGTGGTGCCGGGATTGGGGATTCGAGATTGGGGATTGGCGAACTCCCTCGCTGCCGTTGACGACGGCTGCGCACCGCCGAAGCGGTACAGCGCACGCGAACTCGCGGTTGCGAATCCCCAATCCCAAATCCCGAATCCCGATTGTCATTTCTTGCGGCTCCAGGCCTGTTGGGTATTGACGCCCAGGCGTTGCGCGGTGGCGCGCACGTGGGCGTGAGTGATGGCGACCGCCAATGCGTCGGCGGCGTCGGGCTGCAGCTTGCCTTTCAGGTTGAGCATGATGCCGACCATGTGCTGGACCTGCACCTTGTCCGCGCCGCCCTTGCCGACCAGCGCGAGCTTGACTTCGGTGGCAGCGTACTCGTGCACCGGCAGGTCGCGCATGACCACCGCGCAGATCGCCGCGCCGCGCGCGTGGCCGAGCTTGAGCGCCGAAGCGGCGCTCTTGCCCATGAACACCCTTTCGATCGCCACCTCATCCGGCCGGTAGGTCTCGATCAGCTCGCCCAGCCCCTGCAGCAGCCGCTTGAGCCGTTGGGAGAAATCACCCTCCCCCAGCAGCATCAGCGGCGCGTGGTGCACATGCCGGCTGCGACCGTCCTCGTCGATATCGATGATGCCGATGCCGGTGCGCTGCGAACCGGGATCGATGCCCAGGATGCGGGTCATTGAGCGGCCGGCAATTGGGAGTCGGGAATCGGGAATGGGTAAAGCGGCCTACTGGCGTGCTCGACATTGCCGAGCGATGCAGGATGCTGCTGTTTCGATTCCCGATTCTCCATTCCCGATTCCCGGCGCCTCAGGCGCCAAGCGCCGCTTGATCGACGTTCGAATACACGTCCTGTACGTCGTCCAGGTCTTCGAGCATGTCCAGCAGCTTGCGGACCTGCACGGCGGTCTCGCCGTCCACGGCGATGTCGTTGTCGGCGCGGAAGGTGATTTCGGCGTGCGCCGGTTCCAGCCCGGCAGCGACCAGGGCGTCCCTGACCTGGGCGAAGGCGTCCGGGGCGGTCAGCACATCGATGGCGCCGTCTTCCGGATACACCACCACATCGTCGGCGCCGGCTTCGATGGCGGCATCGGTGAGGGTGTCTTCATCGATGCCGGCAGCGAAGCTCAGCACGCCCAGGCGCTTGAACATGAAGGCCACCGAGCCCTCGGTGCCCATGTTGCCGCCGCATTTGCTGAAGGCATGGCGCACGTCGGCCACGGTGCGCACGCGGTTGTCGGTCAGGCAGTCCACGATCACCGCCACGCCGCCGGGCGCGTAGCCCTCGTAGCGCACTTCTTCGTATTCCACCCCTTCCAGCTCGCCGGTGGACTTCTTGATGGCGCGCTCCATCACGTCCTTGGACATGTTCGACGACAGGCCCTTGTCCATGGCCGTCCGCAGACGCGGATTATTGGACGGGTCGCCGCCGCCGGCGCGGGCCGCCACGCTGATCTCGCGGATGATCTTGGTAAACATCTTGCCGCGCTTGGCGTCGGAGGCGTTCTTGCGGCCTTCGATCGAGGGACCTCTACCCATGGGTGGTTCCAGACTGGCTTCAATGACAGGGCGCGGATTTTACCTGATTGCCCGCCCTCACCGGGGCAGCGACATCCGCCTGCGCATGTTCACCGCTGGAAGCGGCCGGTGCGCAGAAAGGCCAGCGCCTGTGCGGCGGCCTCGGGCGAGCGCAACAGGCCGCTGTGGCTTGCCTGCACCACGCAATGATCGCGCAGCCCGGGCAGGCGGGTTTCGGCCAGCGCCACGGTGCCGTCCGAGCCGCCGTCGAGCGGGGCGAGCCAGCGGCCGATCCCACGTGCCACGTTGCCGGCCACCTGACCGATCTCGGCCTGGCCGTCCCAGCGCACAAAGCCCTGTTGCAAGATCGCGGCGCTGCGGCCCAGCGCCCATAGCCCGCCACGTTGCGCCAGCCCGCGCGCGGCGGCGCTGCCGCACAACGGCGAGCCCAGGCAGACCACGCGACGCACCGGCAGGTCGGGGGCATCCTGCAATGCCTGCAGGGCCATCAGCCCACCCAGGCTATGACAGATCACCAGCTGCGCGCGGCTGGCGCGCAGGCGCTCGATCAGACGCGGCACCGCATGCGCGGGGCCGCCGAGCACGCTGGCGTAACCGAACAGCGCAGGCGCCAGCCCGTTGGCACGCATCCGCCGCGCCAATGGCAGCAGCCAGTGCGCGGTGTTCCAGATGCCGTGCACCAGCAGCACGTCGGCGGTCGCGGCGCGCGTACCGTCGCGCGGACTGCGCCGCGGCGCCGCCGGGCCGATGGAGGATGCGCTGGACACTGAGATGGTTACCTGCAGAGGGCATCAACTGCGCGTGCGTTGCGCGCTGACGCCAAGCGAACGCGCAACCGCAACGGGCGGCAGCACGGGTGCGATCAGTCCGCTGCCAGCACCGGGCTGCGCCGCAGGATGTATTCGCGGTCGACGATCTTGCCCACCGGAAAATCGTATTCGCCCACCTTTTCGAAACCATAGCGGGCGTAGAAGCGCTGCGCGCCGAAATTCTCCGACCACACGCCGATCCACAAGGTGCGTGGGCCGTCGCGCTCCAACCATTGCAGCGCAGTTTCGAACAATCGGCTGCCCCAGCCGCTGTTCTGATAGTCCTTCAGCAGATACAGCCGCTTCAGCTCCCCATCGCCGGGCCGCACCTGATCGTGCGGCAGCCCGCAGGGGCCGGCGGCCGCATGGCCGACCAGCAGGTTGTCCATCTCCAGCAGCCAGATCGCGTAATCCGGATGCGACAACACGGTGCGCGCGCGCTCCACGGCATAGGTCTCTTCCAGAAAACCGCGCAGGTCCTCTTCCGGATACAGATGCCCGAAGGTTTCGGTAAAGGTCTGCGCGGCCAGAAGCGACAGCGCTTCGGCATCGTCCGGCGTGGCGCGGCGAATGCGGGTCATGCGGGCCCCTCTGGCAAGTCGACGCGGCAGCTTCTCGCATGCTGCGGCGTTGCTGCAAGTGGCGAATCGGGAATGGGGAATGGGGAATGGGGAATGGGGAATGGGGAATGGGAATTGCCGAGCGCCCTGCGAGTCGGGCACCAGATGCGTCTGCCCGGCTGGTGGTCTTACCACCCAGAGGCCTGGTTGCCGCGTACGTTGGAATTGCCGCGCGTATCGGAGCGGCATGCAAAAAACGCGCTGCGTCACCTGCTAGAGCTTGGGTGCAGTTGCTGACAAGCACTCAGGGTTACGGAAAGTCGCGGTGCGCGATTGCTTGGCAGTTCGTTACGCACGCCGCGCTGCGCGTGCAGCTGTTCGATACGCGCGTTGCGTGCAGCGCAGATCGGCCAGCAACGCCTTGCGCCAGCTGCCCGCTGCGCATGAACAGCACGGCCACGCAATGGGCGTGGCCGTGTGTTCGATGACGGGTCAGACCTGCTTCGGGCGCACCTGCACGTGCACTTCGGCGAGCTGGTCGGCAGCGATCGGCGACGGGGCGTCGGTCATCAGATCCTGCGCGCCGGTGGTCTTGGGGAACGGGATCACGTCGCGGATGGACTCGGTACCGGCCATCAGCGCGGCGATGCGGTCGATACCGAAGGCGATGCCGCCGTGCGGCGGCGCGCCGTAGTTCAACGCGTCCAGCAGGAAGCCGAACTTGGCGCGCGCTTCTTCGGCGCCGATGCCGAGCAGTTCGAACACGGCGCTCTGCATGTCCGGGCGGTGGATACGGATCGAGCCGCCGCCGATTTCGTTGCCGTTGAGCACCATGTCGTAACCGCGCGAGACCGCGGTGCGGGCGTTGGCGCGCAGGTCGGCAATATCGTCCACCGCCGGTGCGGTGAAGGGGTGATGCAACGCGACGTAACGCTGCGCCTCATCGTCCCATTCGAACATCGGGAAGTCGGTGACCCACAGCGGCGCCCAGCCGTCGGCGACCAGGTTGAAGTCCTTGCCGGCCTTCAGGCGCAGCGCGCCCATGAAGTCGGACACCTTGGTGTAGCCGCCGGCACCGAAGAACACGATGTCGCCATTGCTGGCGCCGACATGCTTGAGCAGCGCGGCGAAGGATTCTTCGCTGAAGAACTTGGCGATCGGCGAACTGACCTCGCCGGTCTCCGACAGCTTGATGTAGGCCAGGCCCTTGGCGCCGTATTTGGCGGCATGCGCTGCGTATTCGTCGATCTGCTTGCGCGACAGGCTGGCGCCACCGGGAATGAGCAGCGCGGCAACGCGGCCATCGGCATCGTCGGCGGCAGCGGTGAACACCGGGAATTGGCTGGCCTTGACCAGCTCGGCCACGTCGACCAGTTCCAGCGCGATACGCAGGTCCGGCTTGTCCGAGCCATAGCGACGCATCGCCTCGGCCCAGGTCATGCGCGGGAACTGCGCCGCCAGGTCGACATCCACCACTTCCTTGAAAATGGCGCGGATCATGTCTTCGACGAAATCCTGCACATCGCGCTCGCGCACGAAGGCGAATTCCATGTCGAGCTGGGTGAATTCCAGCTGGCGGTCGGCACGCAGCGCTTCGTCGCGGAAGCAGCGCGCGATCTGGTAGTAACGGTCGAAGCCGGCCACCATCAGGATCTGCTTGAACAGCTGCGGGCTCTGCGGCAAGGCGTAGAACTCGCCCGGATGCATGCGCGCAGGCACCAGGAAGTCGCGCGCGCCTTCCGGGGTGGCCTTGGTCAGGATCGGGGTTTCGATGTCCTGGAAATCGCGCGCATCCAGATGCCGGCGCAGCGCCTGCACCAGCTTGATGCGGGTGCGCTGCATGCGCTGCATTTCCGGCCGGCGCAGGTCCAGGTAGCGGTACTTCAGGCGGGTTTCTTCGCCCGGGTTTTCGTGCGCGTGGAACGGCAGTGGCGCGGCCTTGTTGAGGATGCTGATGCGCGTGGCGATCACTTCCACCTTGCCGCTGCGCAGCTTGTCGTTGACCGCATGACGCGCGCGCACCACACCTTCCACCTGCAACACGTCCTCGTAGCCCAGGCTGGCGGCCACCTTGAACAGCTCTGCGCTGGCGTCGTCGCCGGCCACCGGCTCCACCGTCACCTGCACGATGCCTTCGTGGTCGCGCAGGTCGATGAAGCACACCCCGCCCAGGTTGCGGGCCACGTCGGTCCAGCCGGCGAGAGTGACGGTTTGGCCGATCAAGGTCTCGTCGACCAGGCCGCAGAAGTGGGTACGCATCGAAAGCTCCGCTGAAAACCCGACGCAGGACAGCGCCGGAAAGCCGGATATTCTGGGGCCGGCGAGCGGCAGGAGCAAATGCGCGGGCGCTCATGGGCGCTTAAGTCGGTGCCCGGCTGAATAGGCGCCACGCCCCTCCTGCACCAAGGACGACACGATGCTGCGCACTGCCCTGCTGCTCTCCGGCTTCGGCCTGATCACCCTCACCGGCGCATTTGCCAGCGTCACTGCCAGCGCCCAGGAGCGTGGCTGGAATGGCCCCAGCATCACCTGTTCCAGCAACGACAACCGCCGCCGCGAGTGCGATACGCCGTTCCGCGGCCGCGCGGTGCTGGTGGAAAACATCTCCGGCACGCGCTGCATCGAAGGCCGCAACTGGGGCAGCGAGCGCGGCCGGATCTGGGTGGACAATGGCTGTCGCGGCCGTTTCGTCGACGCCCGCAGCGGTGGCGGCTGGGGCGGCGGCTATGGCCCCGGCGGCGTTGGCGGGATCGCTGGAACGGTGCGCTGCGAGAGCAACGATCAGCGCCAGAACATCTGCGATACCGGCTGGCGCCGCGCCAATTTGGTGCGCCAACTCTCCAACACGCCCTGCGTGGAAGGCCGCAACTGGCGCCAGGAAGGCGGCCGGATCTGGGTGGACGACGGCTGCCGGGGCGAATTCGCGCAGGCCCGCGGTGGCGGTGGCTGGGACGGCGGCTATGGCGGCCGCGATGACCGCCCCGGCAACGGCTATGCGATCACCTGCGCCAGCGACGACCGGCGCCAGCGACGACCGGCGCCTGCGCACCTGCGCCTGGGATGGCCGCTATGGCCGCCCGGTGCTGACCCGCCAGCTGTCGGACACCCGCTGTGCGGAAGGTCGCACCTGGGGCTACGACGATCGTCGCGCCACGGTGTGGGTCAACGACGGCTGCCGGGCGCGTTTCGAGGCGCGTTGATGCACTGGCCGCGCAGGCTGGCTGGGTGAGATAGGCCTGCGCGCGTCGGCGAGACACCGGCGCCAGCGTTCTGGACCACGGCACGCATCCAGGCGGATGCGGCTGTCAACTTCAGTCGGGGCGATCCATAGAAGGGCGGCAAACCGCACGCGCAACGCGTGCGTCTTAGCCTTGCAGCCTCGCGGCTACCCGCCATGCTTCACCACAGTTTGCCGGGACTGCACTTGGCCCGGCTGACGTGGGTGTATCGACACCGGCCCGGCCAGCGAGATCGTCCACCGCGCATGCCGGGCGCTACCGGGGAACGCAGTCCTGGCCGCGGCGAACGGCGGTGGGATGGCACAGCCGTCCGGGTTGGCGGCAAGCACCCATGCAATCCTCCGCGACACAGCCGGCAGCACGGTGCTCGACGTGGAGTCGTTGCAACGCGCAACCGCGCTGTGCGGCGCAACCTGCACGCCGCGGCCACTTATGCCGGATCGGACGCGGGCTTGGCGGCCGGCTTGCTCTCCGCGGTTGCCGCCGGTTTGGCATCGCCGCCGGCGCTGCTGCTTTCGGTGAGGTTCTTCTTTTTCTCGCCGGCCGATTTGAAGTCGGTCTCGTACCAGCCGCTGCCGGACAGGCGGAACGACGGCGCGGTGACCTGGCGCTTGATCGTGGCAGCGGCGCAGGCCGGGCAGGTTTGCGGATCGGGGTCGGCCATTTTCTGCAGGCGGTCGAATGCGTGGCCGCAGGTAGTGCACTGGAAACCGTAGATGGGCATGGCAGGGATCAGCTGAAGACGTTGCAAGGGGCGCAAATTCTAGACGCATGCGGGCAGGCAAGGGCAGCGCGCCGCCTGCGACGGGCAGCAGGCAGCCGGTGATGCGTCTACTTGGCCGGCGCCAGGCGACGGCGGCAATGTGCAGTGGCCGCTTCGACGCCCCGCACATGCCGATGGGCTGCGCGCACCGACGCAATGCCGCCCCACCCTGCGCGCAGGCGTGGCTGGCGGCAGCGTGGGGCGAGCGCAGCGCACAACACCTCCGCGTGCACGCCATGCGATCGACACATGCATGGGTTGCGTATCCAAGCAACGCACGAGCAATCGCAAAACACCCCCCGCGGCAATCACATCCTCACGCACAATCGCCGAAAACCGCGCACGCGCCAACGGCGCCGATCGAGCCGCACCGACCAGGCTGTTACACTCGAACACGTGATCGACGCGCCTTTTCCCCCACGAGGGCCGCATCCATGTTGCGGTTGACTGCCTTACTGCTGGGCGTTGCCCTGCTACTCACCGGTAGCGGGTTGCTCGGCACGCTGCTCGCCGTGCGTGGCGATCAGGCCGGCTTCGATGCGCGGGCATTGGGGTTGATCATGTCCGGCTACTTCGCCGGCTTCTTTCTGGGCACCTTCTTCGCACCGCCGCTGATTCGCCGCATCGGGCATATCCGCGCGTTTGCGTTTTATGCGGCGCTGGCAGCCATTGCGGTGTTGCTGCATCCGATCTGGTTGAACGCCTGGGGCTGGGGCGTGCTGCGCCTGGTGACTGGCGCGGCGTTGGTCGGCCTGTACACCGTGATCGAAAGCTGGCTCAACGCCGAGCCCGACGCGCGCCGGCGTAGCCGGGTGTTTTCGGTCTACATGGCGATCAATCTGTCGGCGCTGGCACTGGGCCAGGTCCTGCTCACCATCGGCGATGCAGGCGCACCGGCGATGTTCACGCTGACGGCGATCCTGTTCTGTGCAGCGGTGATGCCGGTGATGACCACGCGGCTGATCCCGCCCGAGGTGCCGCATGTATCGCGCCTGCGGTTGGTCACGCTGTATGCCCTGGCGCCGGTGGCCACGATTGGCGCCGGCCTTTCCGGCCTGGCGATGGGTGCGTTCTGGGGCTTGCTGCCGGTATATGCCAACCGCATCGGGCTGAATTCCGACGGCGTGGCGATGTTCATGCTCACCGCCATCGTGGGCGGTGCGGTGCTGCAGTGGCCGATCGGGCGCATCAGCGACGGGCATGACCGCCGCATCGGCCTGGTGACCGTGAGCGTGCTGGCCGCCGGCATCGCGATCGCTGCCGCGTTGCCGATGGTGCAGACACAGACCACCGTGCTGTTCGTGCTGTTCTTCGTCTATGGCGGGTTGGCGTTTTCGCTGTACCCGTTCGCGGTGGCGCACATGCTCGATTACCTGCCGCGCGAAGACCTGCTTTCCGGCAGCAGCAGCTTGTTGCTGGTGCATGGCGTGGGTGCGGCGATCGGCCCTGCATTGGCCGGCGGCGCGATGCAGAAGTTCGGCCCGGCCGCGTTGCCGGTGTATTTCGCGGTGATGTTGTTGGCCCTGGCTGGCTTCACGTTGTCGCGGCTGCTGCGTTTCACCCGCCGCCGCCCCCATCCGATCGCCTTCCGCCCGATGCTACGCACCACGCCGTCGGCACTGGAGTTGATGCCGGAAACACAGCAGACCGACACGCCACTGCGAACCAAGTAACGCTGACCATGCTCTTTCGCGCTGGCTTTAGGATGGTCGAACAATTCGATCAGCGGACTGCACACCTGCCACTGCGGCCAGCGCGGTTGTGCTGGATCTCGAAACTTCGCTCGCTGTCTGGTGCGGTGGCCTCGCCAATTGCGGGACCGTTGGCGGCATGGATGCCGCCATCGAGCCCCCAGGGATGGGCTCACGGCGTGTCCAAAGCGGTGAGGCATCGCGCTATCGACCGACTCCGCGTTTGACCCAGCCCGTTGACCGGCCCACATCCTGCTTGGCCCAAGATCTCGTCAGCTCGGCTGGAAGCATCCGAACGCCGCTAACCCAGCTAACCAAGTCTTCGCTCTGGCCATGAGGTTGCATACATCCGGCGCGTGATCGCGACCTCGCCTGTAGCGCGGTCATGATCACGCAACGCAAGCGCGGCAGTCTTTCCAGACCCCCTCCCCCGCTGTGGATTTCAATGGATTCGATGTCCTCCTTGCGCGTGCGCCGTCCTGCCACGCTGGCGTTACTGCTGGTTCCGCTCACCCTACCGGCTTATGCACAGCAGGTTCCCGACGGCGCAACGTCTGACCCGGCCGTCACCGACGGGCAAGTATCGACGCTGGATCAGGTGCAGGTGGTCGGCCAGGCAATGACCTATTCCAAGACCACCGTCAGCAAGGAAATGCTGGACCGCCAGTTCGTGCTCGGCAGCGTCAACGATGCGCTCAACGAACTGCCCGGCGTGGTGGTGACCGAAGCCGATGCCTTTGGCTCCTCGGATTGGGGCACGCAGATCAGCATGCGCGGCTTCGTCAGCAATCGCGATACGCAGCAGATCGGCACCACCATCGACGGCGTACCCAATGGCGGCTCGGCGTACGGCGGTGGCTCCAAGGCCAATCGCTTTATCGACATGCCGGATCTGGAAACGGTGGAAGTGAGCCAGGGCACCGCCGACATCGCCTCGCGCTCCAAAGAAGCCCTGGGCGGCACCTTGAATTACCTCACCAGCGAACCGCTGGAAACGCAGCGTGTGCGCGTGATCGGCGGCATTGGCGATAACCAGGCGCGCAAGTACTACGCGCGCTACGACACTGGCCTGATCGGCGGCACTACGCGTGCCTGGGTCAGTGGCTCGTCGGCACGCAATGACGACTGGATCGACGGCAGCGGGCACACCAGCCGCGATCACCTGGCCGGCAAATTCGTCAGCGTGCTGAATCAGTGGACGCTCAGCGGATACGCCTCCTACGACGATGCCGACGAATCCGAATACACCAGCGTGACCCCGGAGCAATTCGCGCGCGACCCGGAGCACGACCTGTTGACCGGCACGCTCACCGGCATTCCGTACCTGGACCAGAACTACCGCTCCGGCTCGCGCGCCTTGCGCAAGAACATGTTCGGCTACCTGCGTGGCGCCTTCGATGGCGGCAATGGTTTCAAGACCACGCTGACCGGCTACGCGCACCGCATGCAGGGGCGCGGCGACTGGATTCCGCCGTATCTGGTGGATGTCAGCAACGATGGCGCCGGCGCACCCGAATCCGAAGCGCGTGGCGGCAACACCGTGTATGGCGGCAGCGATCTGGGCAAACTGTATTACCTCACCCCCGGCGGCGCGGCTACCACCATGTTGGCCGGTTGCGCCGGCAGCGACGCGGTGCCGGCCGAATCCAATCCGGCCTGCTATCCGGCCGGTTCGGTGCCGGTGCAATCGTATCGACATAGCCACTACGACAATCACCGCGCCGGCGCGATGGCCGATGTGGAATGGCGCACCGATCTCGGCGCCATCGACAACACCGTGCGTGCCGGTGCCTGGCTGGAACGCGTTGAACGCAGCGTCACCCGCGACTGGCACCGCCTGCTCAACGTCGGCACCAACATCAGCTTCGATCATCAGCCGTACTGGGTGCAGTTCAAGGACAACTACCAGACCGACGAGCAGATGTATTACGTCGAAGACGTGATGCGTTACGGCGCATTCGCATGGCGCGTGGGCGTCAAGCAGTTCTTTGTCGACCAGACCCGCGACCGCCGCATCGGCGATGCGCAGCATGTGCAATCGGATTCGCGGTCCGACCCGCTGCTGTCGGCCGGCCTGACCTGGACCACACCGGTGCAGGGCCTGGAGGCCTTTGCCGGCTACTCGCAGAACTTCGCCGCGATTGCGTCCGGCGTGCTGGGCGAAACCGACCCGGTGGCGCTGAGTCGGGTGAAACCGGAAACCGCCGACAACATCGAACTCGGCCTGCGTGTCAGCCGCTGGCCGTTGACCGGCAGCGTCACGCTGTACGACATCCGCTTCGACAACCGCATCGTGTACGTGCCGGCCAACTTCGTCACCGGTATCGACTACCTGGGCGAAACCGATGGCGTGTACGAAAACTTCGGCGGTGTGCATGCGCGCGGCGTGGAAGCAGCGCTGGGCTACGGCTGGGACAACGGCTGGCGCGTCAATGGCGCCTACACCTACAACAAGGCCGATTATCTCGGCAGCGGCGATGCCGCGCGCGATACCGCCTTGGAGATCACGCCCGGTGCGCAGGTGATCGGCCAACCGCGCAATACGCTGGTGGTGTCGGCCGACTGGCGCGGCCAGGCATGGCGCTTCGGTGTGTCCGGACGCTACCTGGGCAAGCGCTACCTGGACGCATCCAACCGCGCCGCACTCGATGGCGTGACCACCTTCGATGCCAATCTGGGTGTGGAACTTTCGCAACTGACCTCGCAGCTCAAAGGCCTGCAGCTGGCGCTCAACGTCAGCAACCTCACCGACAAGCGCTATCTGGAAGGTGTGGACGGTAGCGACAGTGCCTTCATTGCCGCCCCGCGCACCGTCGGCCTGACCCTGACGCTGGACCTGTAACGGCGAACTGCCATGCTATGCGATGCCCGCACCAGGCACCGGCGCGGGCAGTCCTTCCGATGCGATGAGCCCACATGATCGATCTGCCCCGACGCCGCCTGCTGCAAACCGGTCTCACCAGCGGCGCGGCCGCGTTGCTGCCCAGCATCGCGCGCGCCGCAGCCATCGCGCCGGACCGGCGCAGCGGCACGCTGGAGGACCTTCGGCATGTGGTGATCCTGATGCAGGAAAACCGCGCGTTCGATCATTACTTCGGCGCGCTGCCCGGCGTGCGGGGTTTCGGCGACCGTTTCCCGATCCCTGCGCCGGCCTTGCCGGGCGCACCGGCGCGCACGGTGTGGCTGCAACCCAGCGAGGACGGCCGCCAGTGGTTGACGCCATTCGCGTTGGACACGGCCGCGCAGTTCGGCTTCATGCGTGTCAAGGGCACCCCGCATAGCTGGCCGGATGCACAACAGGCCTGGGACCATGGACGGCTCGGGCACTGGGCTGCCGCCAAGCACAATCATGCACTGGGCTATTACACGCGCGCGGACATTCCGTTTCAGTACGCGCTGGCCGACGCCTTCACCATCTGCGATGCGTACCACGCTGCGATCCAGACCGGCACCAATTCCAATCGCGTGTTCCTGTGGACCGGCGGCAACGATCCGCAGGCGCGCGCAGGCGGCCCGGTGATCGGCAATTCGCACGACAACTTTGCGGAACTGGGCGGCTTTGCCGAGCCGTATCGTTGGGGCACCTACGTGCAAGCCCTGCAGAACGCCGGTGTGTCCTGGCAGATCTATCAGGACATGGCAGACAACTTCACCGACAACCCGCTGGCCGGCTTTGCGGCATTTCGACAGGCGTACAGCGCCGCGCCCGGACATGATCCGCAATTGCGCGCGCGTGGCGTGAGCACGCGCGGTCTCGCGCAGTTGCGCCAGGACGTACTGGGCGGGCGCCTGCCTGCAGTGAGCTACATCATTGCCGACGCGGCCGGCAGCGAGCATCCGGATCCGTCCAGCCCCGCCCAGGGCGCGGCCTACACCGCACGCGTGCTGGATGCGCTCACTGCCGATCCGGCGGTGTGGAGTCGCACCGCCTTGCTGGTGATGTTCGACGAGAACGACGGCTTCTTCGACCATCTGCCGCCGCCCGCACCGCCGTCGCCGGATGCACGCGCAACGGGCGGGTTTGCCGGCGCATCGACGCTGGCCACCGACGACGACTATCACCGCCACCCGGCGCCGGGCGAGCAGAACGTGGATCTTCCCGAGCTACGCGGGCGGCCCTATGGGCTTGGCCCGCGCGTGCCGATGTATGTGGTCTCGCCATGGAGCCGCGGCGGCTGGGTGGATTCGCAGGTGTACGACCACACCTCGGTGCTGCGCCTGCTCGAACGCCGCTTCGGCGTGCCCGCGCCGGAAATCACGCCCTGGCGGCGTGCAGTGTGCGGCGATTTGACCAATGCCTTCGATTTCCGCCAGGCCGATACGCGCGCGTTCGTCGCCGCGCTGCCGGATGTCGGTGCAACCGCTACGCGCGCGGCCGCTTTGCGCGAACACGCACTGCCGCCGTTGCCGGCCACGTTGCAGCCGCCCGAACAACCGTTCGGCGTGCGCCGCTCGCGTGGGCTGCCATATCGTCCCAGCGTGGAGCTGGCCCACCTGACCGAGCGCGGCGAAGTTAAGCTCCGCATGTCCAATGCGGGCGCGGCGGCGGTGCTGCATGTCTACGACCGCTTCGATCTAGCGGCAATTCCACGCCGCTACACAGTGGGAAGCGACGCCATCGTGGACGGCACGTGGACCACCTACGACGGCCGCTACGATCTGTGGCTGCTCGGTCCCAACGGCTTCCATCGCCATTACCGCGGCGACCTCGATGCAGCGCCGCTGCTGGCCGAGATCGCGCAGGATCCGAACGATTGCACTTGCGTGCTGCTATCGCTACGTCATAGCGGCAACACTGCTGTGCAGATTGAGCTGCAGCCAGGTGCATATACCGCCGCACAGCCGCGCGAGCGCCTGAGTCTTGCACCCGACACCACCGTGCAGCGGCGCTGGAAGGCGGCAGCAACCGGCGGCTGGTACGACCTATGGGTGCGCCACGACAGCGCGGCCCAGCATCTGGCCGGGCGCATCGAAACCGGTGCAGACAGCGTCAGCGACCCGGCCATGGGTGGGCCGGCGCGATTGCAGCAGGACATGCCTGTCTCGATCGGCGCACTCGGCTAAGCGTGGCTAACAAGACCACAGCGCTCACCGCCGGATGGGCGCGGCCGATCCTCGACGCGGAATCTCCCACTCTTACACCGCAGTTTTAAGCGCGCTGCCTCAGACCCTCCTGGCGACTGTTCGCTCGGTTTTTGATGGCCGTCCCAAGTCTTGCAGCGCGGTATGCGCTGCGTACACATGGGGATGCCTGATCAGCAGGCTTGCGCACAGTCACACTCAGCGCGCGCCAGTCGCATCAAGCACGCCGATCGTGTGCAATTAGGTTTCCACCAAGTGCGGCCACCGCGCAATCGGCAGCCCCTTGGCGCGCAGACCGAAGGCATGGCCACCCTGGGCGTACACATGCATTTCCACCGGCACGTCGGCATGGTTGAGCGCGACGTAGTACGCCAGCACCTGCGAAACGCCGTCCACCTGATCGTCCTGCGCCTGCAACAGGAAGGTCGGCGGGGTATCGGCGACGACGCGAATGTCCGGGCGCAGGTCCAGGTGGGTGGGATCGCGGGTGGCGTCATCCTCGTCCTCGTGCGCCCACAAATGGCCCGGATACACGGCAATGGCGAAATCCGGGCGACAGCTCACGCGATCGGCGGCATCCACCGGCAGATACGTGCGCGCTGCAAAATGCGTACTGATCGCGGCCACCAGGTGACCACCGGCAGAAAAGCCGAGCACACCGATCTTGTGCGGATCCACGGCTAACTGGTCCGTCTGCTCGCGCACCATCCCCAACGCTCGTTGGGCATCCTGCAGGGCTGTTTGCACCTTCGGGTAATAGCGGCGGTCGTTGACCCAGGTCGGCCCCGAGTTCGGTACACGGTATTTCAACAGCACACAGGTGATACCGCGCGCGGTCAGCCAGTCGCAGATTTGGGTCCCTTCCAGATCCATGGCCAGGACTTGATAACCACCGCCCGGGAACACCAGCACCGCCGCGCCGGTGTTGTGAGCCTTGGGCTTGTATACCGTCATCGTCGAGCGGCTGACATCGCTGACCTTGGTCCATGGGTAACGCCCCTCGCCGGTGCCCACTGATTCGGGCTTCGGGTGGCGCACCGCATCAGGCACCGCGCGCGGCCAAAGCGGTATTTCGACCTGACCAGGCGCTGGCTGCCAGGCGCGCGCCGGTGCGAGCCCATGCACAAGCAGCAGCGCAACTGCCATCCACCCATGACACGACCTGATTTGCACGATTGGACCTTGAAGGGTTGAAGAAACAGAAAGCACGTCGTGAACTCATGCGCCAATGACGCGCGTGAGACACCGGACCTCGCACTCACGCCGCGATGCTCTCGCGCACCGCGACCGCCACCGCCTTCAGCGCCGCATCGCGTGCCGCGTCGTCGACCTTGGCACCGTTCAAGTACGTGGTCAGCAACAGGGGCGCGCTTCCCTTCGGTGGCCAGAGGATGGCGATGTCGTTGCGCGTGTCGGTGCCGTTGCTGCCAGTCTTGTCGCCGATCTTCCAGCCGGCCGTGAGCCCCGCACGCAGGCAATCGTCGCCGGTGCGGTTGTCGATCATCCAGTCGGTCAGCTGCTTGCGCGAGGCTGGATGCAGCGCGTCGCCAAGCAGCAGCGTGCGCAGCGTGGCGGCCATTGCCGCAGGCGTGGTGGTGTCGCGGGGGTCGTCGTCGGCGAACCGGTTCATCTGCGGCTCGTAGCGGTCGGTGCGGGTCTGGGCATCGCCGATACCGCGCAGGAACGCAGTCACCCCGGCCGGTTCGCCGACCAGCGGGAACAGCAGATTGGCGGCCGGGTTGTCGCTATAAATCATCGTGGCCCGACAGAGCTCGCCAACACTGAGCGAACCGCCGACATGGCGTTCGGTCACCGGGGCATGCTCCAGCATGTCGGAGGCACGGATCCTGACCTGCTGCGCCAGCGTCAACTTGCCCTGGTCCACCCGCCGCAGCACCGCGGCAGCCAATACAAATTTGAAGGTGCTGCACATCGGAAAGCGCTCATCCTCGCGCTGCCCGAGGCGCTTGCCGGTGGCGCTGTCGAGCAGGCAGATGCCCAGCCGGCCGCCGGTGCCACGTTCGATCTGCGCCCACTGTGCCCGCAGCATGTCGTCCACGTTTACCGCGGGGGTGAGTGCCCATGCGGGTCTGGACGCTGCAAGCAGCACGCCCGCGCCGGTTGCGTGCAGGAACTGTCGCCGATTCAACATGCGGTTGCCTCCTTGAGAGAGCCCGCAGTATCGATGCGCAGGATGCAGCCGACCATCGCGATGTTTCGATCTCAGGCATGAATTGAACTAATCTCTACCCATGCCCCGCCCCCGCCTGCCGCTCAATGCCCTGCGCGCGTTCGAAGCCGCCGCGCGCCATCAGAATCTGACCCGCGCGGCCAACGAGCTATGCGTCAGCCAGGCCGCGCTGAGTCACCAGATCAAGGCGCTGGAGCAGCAGTTGGGCACCAGCCTGTTTCACCGCCTGCCGCGCGGTGTAGCGCTGACCGACGAAGGCGCCGCGCTGGCGCCGGTGCTCGGCGAGGCCTTCGACCGCATCGCCGCCACCTTGGAACGCTTTGCCGATGGCCGTTACCGCGAGGTGCTCAGCGTGGGCGTGGTCGGCACCTTCGCCACCGGCTGGCTGTTGCCACGGCTGGCGGCATTTCATGCGGCGCACGCGGATATCGAACTGCGCCTGTCCACCCACAACAACCGCGTCGACCTGGCCGGAGAGGGCCTGGATCTGGCCATCCGCTTCGGCGATGGCGATTGGCAGGGCCAGGTTGCCGAAGCCGTGATGGAAGCGCCCTTCGCGCCGGTGTGTGCGCCGGCAATGGCGCGCGGCTTGCGCGTGCCGGAGGATCTGGCGCGTGTGCCGCTATTGCGCTCGTATCGCCTGGATGAGTGGCCGCAGTGGTTCCGCGCGGCGCGTGCAACGGAGGTGCCTGCGCGCGGCAGCATGTTCGATTCGTCGCTCACCCTGGCCAGCGCAGCGGCAGCCGGCGCCGGCGTGGCGTTGTTGCCGTTGCCGATGTTTCGCCAGGACCTGGATGCCGGGCGCCTGGTCTGCCCGTTCCCGATCACCATCGACGCCGGGCGCTACTGGCTGACGCGGCTACGGTCGCGGCCGCAAAGCGATGCCGGGCGCCGGTTGCGCGATTGGCTACTGGCCCAACAGCACGTCAGCAGCTGAGCAGCGCTGCCACTCTCAGAGCGCCTTGGATGTCTTTCCCACCCGCAAGGCCAACTGGCGAAACGCCTCGAACTGCGCCCTGTCGGCGAACCAGTGCGGGCAGAACAGCTCGAACAGCCGATCGTTGTGGTACAGCAGCAGCACCCGGTCGTTCTCGCGGACGCGGATGTAATCGGTCCAGGGCCGGCGGAAATGCCCGTCCGCCCAGGTGACTTCCAGACCGTTTTCGTCCCACGCATAGGTGTAGGTATGCCGCAGCGAGGCCTGCTGCGCATGCAGGCGTTTGATCCGCCGCGGCAGGCCCCACACGTGCAACGCCACCAGGCCGAGCAACCCACCGCCACCGCCGCCGATCAGCACCGGGCCGATAATCTCGCTCGCGCCGCTCAGGTGCAGCAGCCCCGCTCCGATCAACAGCAGGACTGCCAGAAACACGAGCAGGCGTTTCGCATCGTGACGCGCATGCAAGCGCTGCGCGGCCAGATGGTCTTCCAGACTGATGGTGACGCTGATCATGCGCGCGACATCCGTGTGTGGCTCAACGCGCAGCGTAACCCACGCGCTTTCATCGTGGCCAACACGACGCAGCGCGCAGGCAGCCGCTAGGTGTAGACCAGGCGCGGCAACCGCGATGTACGCCTGGTACATCTCGCAACGACCATCTGACACGCCATCGTACGGTTGCGCAGGCGTTTTTGTCAGTGACGCTTACGCACCGTCGATCAACTCCATCCATGCGGTCTCGGCTTCAGCCAGCTGCTGCGCGGTTGCTTCGCGGTCGCGTCCGAGCACCGCCATCTTTTCGCTGTCGGCGTAGTTGCCGGGATTGGCCAGCTCGCGATCCAGCGCAGCGAGCGCCGCTTCCAGCTCGCCGACGCGCTTTTCGGCACTGGCCAGCTTGTGCGGGTTGACGGCTTTTTTCGGCGGCAGCGGCTTGGTCGGCGGTGGCGGGGTCGGCGCCGCCTCGGCCATCTTCTGCTTGGTCCCCTGCGCGGCCGGGCGGCTCCGCAACCAGGCGGCGTATTCGTCCAGGTCGCCGGCGAACGGCTCGACCACGCCATCGGCCACGCGCCAGAAACTGTCGCAGACCAGGCCGATCAGATGGCGATCGTGCGAGACCATCACGATGGCGCCTTCGAAATCGCTCAGCGCCTCGGCCAGCGCTTCGCGCATTTCCAGGTCCAAGTGGTTGGTCGGTTCGTCCAGCAGCAGCACGTTCGGCTGCTGCCAGGCGATCAACGCCAGCGCCAGGCGCGCGCGCTCGCCGCCGGAGAAACCATCCACCACTTCGAAGGCGCGGTCGCCGGCAAAATTCCATTTCCCCAAAAAGTCGCGGAACGCCTGGTTGGAACCATCCGGCGACAACTCGCGGAAATGGTCCATCGGCGACTGGCCTTCGTGCAGCGACTCCACCGTGTGCTGGGCGAAGTAGCCGATGCGCAAATCCGGATGTGCGCTGCGCTCGCCTGCCAGCGGTGCCAGTTCGCCCACCAAGGTCTTGACCAGGGTGGACTTACCTGCGCCATTGGGCCCAAGCAAACCAATCCGGTCACCCGCCTCTAGCCCGAATCCGACATCATGCAGCACGGTAATGGCATCGCTGGAACCACGCTTTTGCGATTCCCCATTCCCGATTCCCGATTCCCGCGGCGCAGCGGCATAGCCGGCTTCCACGTGATTGAGCCGGATCAGCGAGAACGGCAGCCGGCTGGGCTGCGCGAACTGGATGCGGAACTCGCGCTCGGCACGCACCGCCTCGGTACCGGCCATCTTGGCCAGCCGCTTCATACGGCTCTGCGCCTGGGTCGCCTTGCTGGCCTGCGCCTTGAAGCGGTCGATGAAGCTCTGCAGATGCGCGCGCTCGGCCTGTTCCTTCTCGTGCGCGATCTGCTGCTGGCGCAAATGCTCGATGCGCTGGCGTTCGAAATCGGTGTAGCCGCCGACGTACAGCTTGGCGGTGCCGCCGTGCAGGTGGAGGGTGTGGGTGGCCACGTTGTCGAGAAATTCGCGGTCGTGCGAAATCAGCAGCAGCGTGCCCGGGTACTTGAGCAACCACTGCTCCAGCCACAGCACCGCATCCATGTCCAGGTGGTTGGTCGGCTCGTCGAGCAGCAGCAGGTCGCTGGGCATCATCAGCGCGCGCGCCAGATTCAGCCGCACCCGCCAGCCGCCGGAGAACGACGACACCGCGCGATGGTGCGTGTCGGCCGGGAAGCCCAGGCCGTGCAGCAACTTGCCGGCGCGCGCTTCGGCGTCGTAGGCGCCGATCTCGGCCATCTTCTGGTGTGCATTGGCCACTGCCTCCCAGTCCTCGCGCGCGGTAGCTGCGGCTTCTTCCTGCAGTACCGCAGACACCTCGATGTCCCCGCCCAGTACGAACGACAGCGCCGGGTCGGGCAGCGAGGGAGTTTCCTGCGACACGCTGGCCGTGCGCACCTTGCCGGGCAGATCGACATCGCCCTTGTCGGCTTCCAGCTCGCCCTTCACCGCAGCGAACAGGCTGGACTTGCCGGTGCCGTTACGGCCCACCACACCGACGCGGTAGCCGGCGTGCATGGTCAGGTCGACGTTGGAGAGCAGCAGACGCTCGCCGCGTCGCATGGAGAAGTTACGCAGGGAAATCATTGATGGACAGTCCGATAGAACGAAAAGGAATGAGCAGATGAGCAGCATTCCTGCGACGCCATTCTAGCGTTAACGAATAATTAGCGCCTTCAGCGTGGCCGCCGTCTTGTTCGCCCTCCCGCGACCGCCGCCTGCCTAGCCTTGCCTGGTCCTGCCTGGACCCACGTTTCGGAGTTGTCATGAACGCCCCCCTTTCCGCGCTTGCGACCGCCGTGGTCGCTGCACTGCTTGCTTCCCCCGCCCTGGCCCAGACCGCCGCCCCGGCGACCGCCCCGGCCAATACCCTGGATACGGTCATCGTCACCGGTACCCGCGTATCGGACCGCACCGTGGCCGAGTCGCAGTCGCCGATCGACATCATCAGCGCCGAATCGCTGCAAGCCACCGGCACCCCGGAACTGGCCACCGCACTGGCGCGCGCCCTGCCATCGCTGAACTTCCCGCGCCCTGCCCTGAGCGACGGCACCAGCGCGATCCGTCCCGCGCAGCTGCGCGGCCTGTCGCCGGATCAGGTGCTGGTGCTGGTCAATGGCAAGCGCCGCCACACCTCCTCGCTGCTCAACCTCAACGGCACCATCGGTCGTGGCGCGGCGGCGGTGGATCTGAACACCATCCCGGTCGCGGCCATCGCGCGGGTGGAAGTGCTGCGCGACGGCGCCTCGGCGCAGTACGGCTCCGACGCCATTGCCGGCGTGGTCAACATCGTGCTCAAGGGCGCAGAAAAGGGCGGCAGCCTGCAAGCCGGCTTCGGCCAGTATTCGGCTGGCGACGGCAACAACTACGAGCTCTCCGGCGACACCGGCGTGGCCTATGGCGGCGACCGCGGCTGGCTGCACGTGGCCGCCCAGCTCAACCAGCAGGACCCGACCGACCGTGCACGCGCCTACGCCGGCGCGCCCAGCGTCTCGCAGCCGGCAGTCGGCCAGAAGGCGTTCAAGATCGGCGACCCGGAGGTCAATGCGCAGGCGGTCTCGGCCAATACCGAATTCGCCTTCAGCGACAGCATCACCGGCTATGCGTTCGCCACCGCCAGTAACCGCGACATCACCTCGTTCGCGTTCTTCCGCGCGCCGGGCAGCAGCCAGAACATCCTGTCGGTGTATCCGCAGGGCTTCCTGCCGGAAATCCAGACTTACGCCAAGGACCGCTCGCTGGTGGCCGGCGTGCGCGGCTCCACTGCCAGCGGTTGGGACTGGGACGCCAGCTACAACTACGGCTACAACCGCATCGATTTCCACACCCGCAATACGCTCAACGTCAGCCTGGGGCCGACCTCGCCCACGGCGTTCTACGACGGCGCGCTGGAAACTACGCAGAACATCGTCAACCTGGACGTCAAGCGCGGCTTCGATTGGGGCCTGGCGTATCCGGTGACGGTGGCCTTCGGCGCTGAATACCGCAACGAAAAGTGGAACCAGTCGCCGGGCGAAGTGGGCTCGTATTTCCAGGCAGGCACGCTGGCCGGTGGCGCGCAGGGATTCGGCGGCTTCGCTCCTAGCGTGTCGGGCCGCTACTCGCGCGACAGCTACGCGTTGTACGCCGACATCGAAGCCGACTTCACCGACAAGTTCTCTGCCGGCCTGGCCGGGCGCTACGAGGACTACAGCGATTTCGGCAGCCAGGCCTCGGGCAAGTTCTCCGCGCGCTATGCGTTCACCGACAGGATCGCGTTGCGCGGCACGGTGTCCTCGGGCTTCCGCGCGCCGTCGCTGGCGCAGCAGTATTTCCAGTCCACCAGCACCACCTTCCTGGCCGGCAACCCGAATCCGTTCGAGATTCGCACCTTCCCCGCCGACAGCACCGTGGCGCGCGCGCTCGGCGCCGAGCCGCTGGATGCGGAAACCTCGCTGTCCTACAGCCTGGGCCTTGTGCTGCAGCCCACCGATGCGCTCTACCTCACCGTGGATGCGTACCAGATCGATGTGGACGACCGTATCGTGCTGTCGTCCAACCTGACCGGCGCAGGCGTGCGCAGTCTGTTGGAGTCGCAGGGCATCTTCGGCATCAATGGCGGGCGTTACTTCACCAATGCGGTGGATACGCGTACGCGCGGCGTGGACGTGGTGGGCAGCTACCGCTGGCAGCTGGCCGCCAGCAGCGTGGACCTGACTGCCGGCTATAACTATTCGGAAACCGAAGTGCGCAGCGTGGCCGCCAATCCGGCCGCGTTGTCGGCCAACGGGCTGAGCCTGGAGCGCATCGACCGCACCGAGCGTGGCCGCATCGAAGCAGGCTTCCCGCGCGACAAGTTCCTGATCAACGGCAGCTGGAACTCCGAGCACTGGACACTGGCCCTGGGGGCCACGCGCTATGGCAAGTACAGCACCCGCCCAGCGGACGCGAGCAACGACCAGACCTTCGGCGCCAAGTGGGTGGTGGATGCATCGGCCAGCTACAAGATCGATCGCTGGACGCTGACGCTGGGCGCAGACAATGTGCTGGATCAATACCCGGACGAAAACAACTTCGCCAATTCCACCAGCGGACAATTCCCGTACAGCAATCTGTCGCCGTTCGGCTTCAATGGTGCGTACGTGTATGGGCGCATCAACTACCGCTGGTAAGCGCTGCGCTTGAGCAGCCGAGGTTGTCTTTGTGATCGTGAGGCGGGCGATGCGATCGGCCATCTCGCGATCAGCGCGAGACATTGCTGTGATCGGCAAATGCAACGTCGCTGCATGCATGGCGTGTCGCCATTGCATCCTTCGACATCGAGAGTCGACCACGCGCCCCGGCCAGCCTGGGGCGTGTGCGCATCTGCCTAAGGTCTTTTTGGAACGGCACACAAACTCACTGCCGGCACCAGGCGGACGCGGCCGCGCCATCGACCCTGCGTGCGCTGCGGTTGGTGTCGCCGTCGGCGCGCACCTGAGGACTGCGCGCGACGCGTTGGTCGCCACTATGCGCACCGTATCGCTGCGAGGTGAAGACCTGACGGCAGCTGCGGTGGTATCAACGGTGCTCCCGTCATTGCCGGAGCACGCTCCATGGAAACATCGCAGCTGTCGCGCGGACGCTTGATCGACCATCTGCACCTGGTGGTGCAGGACCTGCCGGCCAGCCGGCGCTTCTACCAGGCTGTGCTGGACGTTCTTGGGATTCCGGTCGGCGGCGAAGGCGATGGGTTCTTCTGGGCCGACGAATTGTTCGTTTCTGACCGCGACACGGTGGCACAGGGCGTGCTTACCGGCCGCCACCACCTGGCATTTCAGGCACGCGATGTGGCAATGGTGCATGCCTTCCATCAAGCGGCGCTCGCCCATGGTGGTCGCGACAATGGTGCGCCCGGCCTGCGCCCCTATCACCCGCAGTACTACGCCGCGTTCGTGCTCGATCCGGACGGCAACAACATCGAAGCGGTCTTCCATGGTGTTGCGCAACGCAGTGCTGATGCGGTGCAGATCACATTCTGATGCACAAGTTTCATAACTGGTATTGCCGTCCACTATGGTGCAAGCGAGCGCCTGCCCCAGCAGGTCTGGTGCAGGCGTCGCATCACTTTGGTGCACGATGACAACGTTGCCAGTAGCACGTCAGAGATGACAGTTGCTTGCGCAACGTAACCAAAATTTGACATGCGGTTACACGTGGTTAATGGTTGAGAACGCACCGCAGCTGCCGCGATGGACGCGGCCCGGGAGGGGGCCCCTGCGATGCATCCGTTCCCCACTCGGAGTTGTCACCGCATGAATTGCAAGACCAGTCCACTCGCAGTCGCCGTTGTTCTTGCACTGTCGTTTTCCGCTTCAACCGCGTCTGCGCAATCGCAGGCGCCGGCCCAGAAAACACTGGACATCCTGATCGTGACCGGCACGCGTGTGGCCGATCGCACGGTCGCCGAATCGGCATCGCCGATCGACATCATCTCGCCGCAGGCACTGGAATCGACCGGCACCACCGAATTGGCGACCGCGCTCTCACGCGCGATTCCCTCGCTCAATTTTCCGCGCCCGGCCATCTCCGACGGCTCCGACGCGGTGCGCCCGGCACAGTTGCGCGGCCTGTCGCCCGATCAGGTGCTGGTGCTGGTCAACGGCAAGCGCTATCACAGCACGGCGTTGATCAATCTCAACGATACCCAGGGGCGTGGCTCTTCGCCGGCAGACCTCAACACCATCCCGATCGCCGCGGTGGAGCGCATCGAAGTGCTGCGCGATGGTGCGTCTGCGCAATACGGCTCGGACGCCATCGCCGGCGTGATCAATGTCGTGCTCAAGGGCAGCGGCGAAGGCGGCAGCATCAATGGCCGCTACGGCAAGTACAGCGCTGGCGACGGCGAGCAGTACCAACTGTCCGGCGATGCCGGTTTCAGCTTCGCCGGCACCGGCAAGGTGCACCTGGCCGCACAGGCCGGGCACTCGGATCAGACCAACCGCGCGTTGCCGTTCCAGGGCCGTGTGGAGCAGCGTTATGGCGACCCCGACATCGACCAGGGCGCGCTCTCGTTCAACGGCGAATACAGCCCCACCGATTACCTCACGTTCTATTCGTTCGGCATGGTGAGCCGGCGCGAAGTGCTGTCCAACGGCTATTTCCGCTTTGCCGGTGATAATCGCAACCGCCCGGAAATCTATCCGGACGGCTTCCTGCCGCAGATCTACAACGTCAGCAAGGACGTCTCGTGGGTAGGCGGCTTGAAGACCTCCACCGAAGGGGGCTTGAACATCGATCTGAGCTACAACTACGGCCAGAACAATCTCACCTTCGATGTGCGCAACAGCTTGAACAACAGCTTGGGGCTGGCCAGCCCGACCGACTTCCACGCCGGTACGCTGGAAGTGACGCAGAACGTACTCAATGCCGATTTCACCAAGACGCTGGATTGGGGCCTGGCCTATCCGGTGACGCTGGCCTTCGGTGCCGAATGGCGCGGCGAGAAATTCAACGAATCGCCTGGCGATGCGGCTTCCTCGGCCAACGGCGGTATTCCCTCGGCCAATGGGTCGTTGATTCCCGGCGCGCAGGTGTTTCCAGGCTTCAAGCCCTCCGATGCCGGTTACTACAACCGCAACAGTCATTCGTTCTACGCCGATCTGGAAACCGATTTGACCGAGAAGTTCTCGGCCGGGCTGGCCGGGCGCTACGAGAAGTACAGCGACTTCGGCGACACCGCCACCGGCAAGCTGTCGCTGCGCTATGCCTTTACCGACAAGGTGGCGGTGCGTGCGACTGCATCCACCGGCTTCCGCGCGCCGTCGCTGCAGCAGCAGAACTTCCAGTCGATCGCCACCCAGTTCCTCAACGTGGCGCAGCCCAACGGCACGGTGACCGCGATTCCGTTCGAGATCGGCACCTTCCGTACCGACAACCCTGCCGCGATCGCGCTCGGTGCCGAACCGCTCAAGGCCGAAGAGTCCAAGAATTACGGCTTGGGCGTGGTGCTGCAGCCGGTGGAGAATCTGTACATCACGGTGGATGCGTATCGCATCGATATCGACGACCGTATCGTGCTGTCTGAAAACCTCACCTCGACTGCGGTCCGCAACTACCTGCAGGCCAATGGGTTCCCGGGCATCGGTGGCGGGCGTTACTTCACCAATGCGGTAGACACCAAGACGCAAGGCGTCGATGCGGTCGGCACCTATCGCTGGAACCTGGATGGCGGCAGCGCAGAGCTGACCTCCGGCTACAACTACAACAAGACCGAAATCAAACGCATCGCCGACAACCCGGCAGCGCTGATGGCGATCGATCCGAGTGCGGTGCGCATCGGTCGCGCCGAAATCGGCCGTATCACCGAAGGCACGCCGCGCGACAAGTTCTTCCTCGGCGGTACCTGGTCGCCGGGCAACTGGTCGTTCACCGGCACCGCCACGCGCTGGGGCGAGTTCAGCACGTTCGGCACCAACGCCGGCAGCGACCAGACCTACGCGGCCAAGTGGACGCTGGATCTGGCCGCGTCCTACAAGTTGGGCGCGTGGAATTTCACCATTGGTGGCGACAACGTGCTCAACGAATATCCGGACCGCCAGCAAGCCGGCTTGGGCACGCGCACTTACCTGCCCTACAGCAGCGCCTCGCCGTTCGGTTTCAACGGCGCGCTGGTCTATGCAAACGTGAACTACAAGTGGTAACTCCCAAATGCCGGTCGGTCACGGCCGGCATTTGAGTCGCGCGGCACTGCATGTCTGACGTGTCGCCGACGTCACCGTCCCTGGCCACCCTCGCACACATGAGGTGGCCAGGTTAGACGCTCTCCGCTGCACGTTGCACCGCTTCAGCAAGGATGCGCGCAGCAAAGTGCGCAAGGCGCCACACCGCGCATTGCCGGTTGCTGCCCTCTTCGCGCGCACTGCTCCGTCCTGCGGACGCATGCGGCGCGCAGGCATGGCCGATTACCCGTTCGCAGTTGCATTCCCCCGGTATTTACGGTGCTTCGTCGCTACGTCCATCACTCCTTTCGAGCCTTGACTCCCATGCACAACTCCAACGCACTTTCGCTGGCGATTTCAGTCGCACTCACCGTCTGTACCTTCGCTGCCAGTGCGCAGTCGCAATCGACCCAGCCGCAGAAAACCCTCGACACCCTGATCGTCACCGGTACGCGCGTCAGCGACAGGACCGTGGCCGAATCCGAATCGCCGATCGACATCATCTCCGAGGAGTCGCTGCAGGCCACCGGCGCCACCGATGTCGCCACCGCGCTCGGCAAGCTATTGCCGTCGCTGAACTTCCCGCGCCCGGCCATCGCCGACGGCAACGACGCCGCCCGTCCCGCCACGCTGCGCGGGCTGTCGCCGGACAACGTGCTGGTGCTGGTCGACGGCAAGCGCTATCACACCTCCTCGCTGGTGAACTACAACCCCTATGTCGGTCGTGGTTCGGCGCCGGCCGATCTCAACTCGCTGCCGATGTCGGCGATCGCCCGCATCGAGGTGCTGCGCGATGGCGCGTCGGCGCAATACGGCTCCGACGCGATCGCCGGCGTGGTCAACATCGTGCTCAAGCATGGCGCCGCGGCCGGCAGCAACAGCATTTCGGTCAATGGCGGCATCATGGACAAGGGCGACGGCGCACAGAACGGCGTCGACGGCTCGGTCGGCTTGCCGTTCGGCGCCACCAGCGGCGACACCGCGCCTGGCTGGGTGCGGCTGTCGTGGAATTACCAGAATTCGATGGACACCAACCGCAGCGAGAACACCAATCGCGCCACCACGCTTGCCGGCGCCGCCAATCCCAGCGGCGTGCCCTACCAGCGCCATGGCGATCCGGATGCCAGGTTCTACCAGGGCCTGGTCGCGTTCGGTTATGACTTCACGCCCAACGTCGAGCTGTATGGCCATCTGAGCGTGAGCCGCCGCGAAGTGACCTCCAACGGCTACTACCGTGCCTACGACAACACCGACCGCAACGTGCAGGCGGTGTATCCCAACGGCTTCCTGCCGCAGATCTACAACCCGATCAACGACCGCTCGGCGGTGCTCGGCGTCAAGGGCACCACGGCCAGCGACTGGCATTGGGACGTGTCGGCCACCTATGGCAAGAACGACATGACCTTCAACATCCTCAACAGCATCAACACCAATCTGTACTGGAGCACGGGCAGCTCGCCGACGAACTTCAATTCCGGCGGTTTCGAAACCGAACAAGGCACGCTCAACGCCGATTTCAACAAGTCCTTCGATTGGGGCCTGGCCTATCCGGTCAATCTGGCCTTCGGTGTGGAACATCGCCAGGACCGCTACGAGATCGTCGCCGGCTCGCCGGCGTCGTATTTCTTCGACCCCGACACCATCAACCCGGAGACCGGAACCCCGTACCCCGGCGGTGCGCAGGTGTTCTCCGGTCTGGAGCCCTCGGTGGCCGGCAAGTTCGGCCGTCACAGCAACGCGGCCTACGCAGCGCTGGAAGCGGACCTGACCGACAAGCTGTCCGGTGGCATCGCCGGGCGTTACGAGAACTACAGCGATGCCGGTTCCACCCGCTCGGGCAAGCTGTCGGCACGCTATGCATTCACCGATACGTTCTCCATGCGTGCCACGGTTTCCAACGGCTTCCGTGCGCCCTCGCTGGCGCAGCAGAACTACGCCTCGGTGGTGACCCTGCCGCAGGACGGGCAGCTGGTCCAGGTCGGCACCTATCGCACTTCCGACCCGATCGCCGTGCAGCTGGGCGCGCGTCCGCTGAGCCCGGAAAAGTCCACCAACTACGGGATCGGCAGCGTCTGGCAGCCGACCGCCAACTTCACCTCGACGCTGGACGTGTACCAGATCCGCATCTGGGACCAGATCCTGTATTCGGACCAGATCCAGCTCGCCCAGCCGATCGGCCAGGTGGGTGCGGTGCAATTCTTCGTCAACGGCGCCACCAGCCGCACGCGCGGCGTCGACTGGGTGAACAGCTATCGGGCCGATCTCGGTGCCGGCGGCAGCCTCAACCTGAGCGCCAGCGCCAATTACAACAAGACCAAGATTCTGGAGCTGTCCAATCCGAATTTCGGACGTGCCAGCCAGGGCCTGTTGACCGAATCCACGCCACGCACCAAGTACATGCTGGCAGCGGACTGGACCTTGGGCGGCTTCTCGCTCAACGGCAATGCCACCCGCTATGGCGCGATCAAGCGAATCGGCGATCCGGCCGACGGCAGCCAGGACCAGACATATTCGGCGCGCTGGATCCTCAATCTGGCGGCCAACTACACCTGGCAGGCGCTGACCTTCACCGTGGGTGCCGACAACGTCACCAACCAGTATCCGACCAAGGCACAGCTGACCACCGGCTACGATGATCGCGCCAGCGGTCTGCAGTATTCCTCGTTGTCGCCGTTCGGCTTCAACGGTCGCTACTGGTACGGCCGGGTGACCTACCGCTTCTGATCGGCCGGCTCGAGCGAACCTGCCGATCCGCGCATGTGTATACGCAAACACCGCCGAGTGATCGGCGGTGTTTGTCGTTGTGGGCATCTCGATTCGGGTGCCGCGGCCGTGCGTCATCTGCCGCGACGATCGCCAGCGCAGTGATTGCCGCTGCGATGCCGTCCCGGCAGGTCACGTCACTGCACTGCCTGGCCGCGGCTCACCAGGAGGCGAGCAGCGTGTCGACACCGCGCAGGTTGGCGCGGTCGTTCCAGCTCAGCGTGTCCAGCTGCTCCAGCCGAAGCGCCGGCAGACGCGCAAGCAGGCAGGCCAGCGCCGCTTCCACTTCGATCAGGGCCAGCCGGTTGCCCAGGCAGTGGTGGATGCCGCCACCGAGCGACAGCGCGCGGCCCTGCTGGCGGCGGATATCCAGCACCTGCGGGTCGGTGAACTGCAGCGTGTCGTGATTGGCCGCGCCCAGCATCAGATACAGCATGGCGCCCCGGGGAACCGCCACGCCCTCGATCTCGAAATCCTGCAAGGCGGTGCGCGTGGCCATCTGCACCGAGCTGTCGTAGCGCATGCATTCGAGCACTGCATTGGGCAGCAGGCCCGGGGTTTCCTGCAGCAGGCGCAATTGCTGCGGATGCCGATGCAGCGCGACCAGCGCATTGCAGATCATGTTGGAGGTGGTTTCGTGGCCGGCAAAGAACAGCAGGATCACGTTGGAGACGATCTCCTCCTCGCTCAGGCGGCGGCCGTTGTCCTCGGCCTGGATGAAGCGCGCGATCAGATCGTCGCCGCCAGCGCTGCGACGTTGCGCGATCACGCCGTGGAAATATGTTGCCAGCTGGTCGTACGCAACGCTGGTGGCCTGCAGTTCTTCCGCCGTCATCATCGGATCGAAGACTTTCGCCAGCGCGCTGGTCGCGTGACTCAGCGCGGTGACATCGGCTGCATCGATATCCAGCATCCGGCAGATGATGGCGATCGGCAGCGGGAACGCGAACTCGGCCAGCAGATCGCAGTGGCCGTTGGCCTGGAAAGCGTCGATCAACCCGGCGGCGGTATCGCTGGCTACCTCACGCATGGACTCCATCTGCCGCGCACCGAAGGCCTGCGTCATCAGTCCGCGCAACTGCGTGTGCAGCGGCGGATTGAGCAGCAGGAACATGCGGCTCATGCCCTGGAACAGCGGCAGGTGCACCGCCGCCTCGCCGTAGCGCAGACGAACGCTCTGCAGATAGTCGCGGCCGACCCGTCGGTCGCTGAGCAGGCGATCGACCACGGCGTAGCGGCCGGACATCAGCCGCCCGTCCGCCACCTGCACCAGTGGGCCTTCTTCGCGCAGGCGTGCGTAGGTCGGATAGGGATCGTGGCGGAACTGGGGTGTTGCCAAATCGCTGAGATGCATAGCCTGGCTCATGTGGCATCACCCCCGAAATAGGGGCGATGCATGCGTACACCTGCCAAAGGACGCAGGTGCTCGACGGGATGCCCCGATTATATGCACGCATCGCGCCCCGGCCTTGCGCAAGCGCGAAGCGGTGTCGTCAATGTTGACTCGGCATGCCGGACTTGCGCCGTGCGTCTCGGCTCGCAGGCGCAGGCGCAGGCGACAGCGGTTTACGCGCGCCACCTGACGCATGCATCTGTTTGCACGCATGCGCCGCGTGTCGCATCGCGTTAATCATGCGCTGTGTACTATGGGCGTCCGGCCAACCGGACCTGTTTTGCGGTCCAGTTCCCCCTGCCGGACTCCAGCCATGACCACGCAATGCCCGCAGGCGATGCCCGGCGCAGTGCCGTTGGCTGGCTCGACGATCTCCCGGACACTCTCACAACGGATTGGAATGCATCACGACACCAGCCTCATCGACATCATCGCCGTCGGCCTCGCGGTCGCCTTCATCCTTGGCACGCTCGCGCAGAAGGTGAAGCTCTCGCCGTTGGTCGGCTACCTGCTGGCCGGCGTGTGCGTAGGGCCGTTTACGCCCGGATTCGTGGCCGACCAGACCATCGCCAACCAGTTGTCCGAACTCGGTGTGATGTTGCTGATGTTCGGCGTGGGGCTGCATTTTTCGCTCGACGATTTGATGGAAGTGAAGTGGATCGCGGTGCCTGGCGCATTGGCGCAGATCGTGGTGGCCACCCTGCTCGGCTGGGCGCTGGCGTGGAGCATGGGCTGGTCGCTGATTCACGGCTTGGTGTTCGGCCTGGCGCTGTCGGTGGCCAGTACGGTGGTGCTGTTGCGTGCGCTGGAAGAACGCCGTTTGCTGGACACCCAGCGCGGCCGCATCGCGGTGGGCTGGCTGATTGTCGAAGACCTGGTGATGGTGCTGGCATTGGTGTTGCTCCCGGCGCTGGCGGATGTGCTCGGTAGCGGCGCACCAGCCACGACGCACGATGCGCAATCGCCCTCGCTGCTGGCCGCGCTGGGCGTGACCTTGCTCAAGATGGTGGCGTTCGTCGCGGCGATGCTGGTGATCGGCCGGCGCGTGATTCCCTGGTCGTTGGAAAAAGTGGCGGCAACCGGCTCACGCGAACTGTTCACCCTGGCCGTGCTCGGTATCGCGCTGGGCGTGGCATTCGTGTCGGCTACGTTGTTTGGTGTGTCGTTCGCGCTCGGCGCGTTCTTCGCCGGCATGCTGCTCAAGGAATCGGAACTCAGCCATAAGGCCGCCAACGATTCGCTGCCGTTGCGCGACGCGTTTGCGGTGTTGTTCTTCGTGTCGGTGGGCATGTTGTTCGACCCGATGATCCTGATCGCGCACCCGTGGCAGGTTCTGGCGACCTTCCTGACCATTACCGTGGGCAAGTCGTTGGCGGCATTTTTGATCGTGCGCGCGTTCGGCCACCCCACCGGCACGGCGCTCACCATTTCCACCAGCCTGGCGCAGATTGGCGAGTTTTCCTTCATCCTGGCCGGCCTGGGCGTGCAACTGGCGATCCTGCCGGAAACCGGGCGCGACCTGATCCTGGCCGGCGCGCTACTGTCGATCGTGGCCAACCCGTTCCTGTTCTCGTGGCTGGACCGCTGGCAGGCCAAGCAGGCGCAGGACGCGCCCGCCGCCGTGGAACCGGAACTGCCGCCCGGCCCGCCGTTGCCGGCCGATGGGCATGCCATCGTGATCGGCTACGGCCGCGTCGGCAGTTCGCTGGCGCAATTGCTGCGCAGCCGCGGCGTGCCGGTGCTGGTGATCGACGACAACGGCGACCACGTCGCCAAGGCCCATGCGGCTGGTATTCCCGGCATCCGGGGCAGCGCAGCGGCCGACCGCGTGCTGGCCGAGGCACGCCCGGAACACGCCAAGATCGCAATCCTGGCCATTCCGCAGCCGCTGGAAGCCGGCGAAGCACTGGCCAAGCTGCGCGCCATCAACCCCTCGCTGACCCTGCTGGCGCGCGCCCACAGCGACGCCGAGGTCAAGCACCTGCTCGAACACGGCGCCGACGGCGCGGTACTGGCCGAGCGCGAACTGGCCTATTCGCTGGCCGAAATGGTGATGTCCACCCCGCCGTACCGCGCGTTGAACGTGCCGGCGTCGTAGTTGCACTAGCGCACGCATGCGGAGTGCCGTCCAAAAAGCCCCTGCCGGGAGACGCCACCTCTGTGCACCAGTTACTTTTCTGGCGTTGGCGCGCCTGCACGGGCACGAGCGTCGCCGCCAGCAGCGACCTCCGCCCAGATAAGCCAGGCATCGAAGCCTGGGGATGTCCAAGCCCTGCGGGCGCTTCTGTTGCGGGCGGTTAGTTCAGATTGAAAACATCGATCTGACCCTTGCCCACCGCCACGACCAAAACTCAAAAAAGAGCATCGCTAGACACACTTGATAATCATTCCCATCAAGTGCAGGATGAGCGCCCGTTTCCTCGGCGGCCTCTTCCATGGCGGTTGCAGTCGGCATCCTCAACGCATTGCCAAGCGTGCAGCTCTGCGAGTTGCTGGGCCGCATCGGCTATAGCTTCGTGGTGCTCGATCTGGAGCATGTGCTGCACGCGCCCGACACGCTGGAACATGCCATCCGCGCCTGCGAGTTGTCGGGCTGCGAGGCCTGGGTGCGCGTGCCGGAGGTGGACGAAAAACTGATTGGCCGCGTGCTGGATGCCGGCGCGCGCGGAATCGTGGTTCCGCGTACCGAGTCTGCGGCGCAGATCGGCGACGCCATCGCCGCGGCGCGCTTCCCGCCGCTGGGCCGGCGCGGCATCACCGGCGGCCGTGTCACCGGCTTTGGCAATGTCGATCTGCCCACCTACATCGCGCATGCCAATGCGAACACCCGTATCGTGCCGATGATCGAAAGCGCCGCCGGCGTGGCTGCCCTGCCGGAGATTCTTGCCATCCCAGGCGTGGCCCTGGTGATGGAAGGTGCGCTGGATCTTGCGCTGGATCTGGGTCTGGGCCCGCAGCCCACCCATCCGCAGGTGTGGGAATTGCTGCTGCAACTGCATGCGCAGTGTCTTGCTGCAAACGTCCCGTTCTGCCCCAACCCGCGCACTGACGCGCAGCGTGCGCACTGGCTGCAGCAGCCGGAGCTGCGCTGGCTGCTGGCCGGCGAAGACCGCGCGCTGATCCAACGCGCCCTGCGCGGCCATTTGGCCAGCCTTGCCGTCCCCCAATCACCTCCCGCCTGCAGGAGCACGCCGTAGATGTCGACGTTCCGTTTCCACGCCCTGGCCATCGCTATCGCGGCGAGCACGCTGACGCTGCCGCAGCTGGCGCGCGCAAGCGATACGCCGACGACCGATGCGCTTGATGCCAGCGGTGGCGGCACGCCGATTCGTGCACTGGATGCGATCCAGGTGCAAGGCAGCCTGCTCGGTCGCTCCAAACCCGACGATGTGCAGCGTTATGCCGGCAGCCGCCAGGTGATCGACCGCGAGCAGTTGCGCAATGGCGGCAACCGTTCTCTGGACGATGCATTGCAGCGCGTGCCCGGCATCAAGATCTTCGACGAAACCGGCACCGGCGCACTGCCGCAGCTGATGCTGCGCGGTCTGTACGAAAGCCGCAGCGGTCGTGTGCAGGTGCTCGAAGACGGCATTCCACTGGCGTTGGCCCCGTATGGGCAGACCAGCCTGTCGCTGTTTCCGGTAGGACTGAACCAGATCGACCGCATCGACATCGTGCGCGGCGGCGCGGCGGTGCAGTACGGGCCGAACAACGTGGGCGGGGTGATCAACCTGGTCAGCAAGGAGATCCCGAGCGCGTGGAGCACCACGCTGGCGCACAAGGTCACTGCCGGCGGCCAGGGCCGGTTCCTGCAGGACAGCGCGCTCAGCAGCGGCGGATATCTCACCGATAACTTCGGGATGCAGGTCGATGCCAATCGCACCTATGGCGAGTACTGGCGCGCGCATAGCGACACCGACATCAGCAATCTGCGCGTCCGTGCCGAATGGTGGCTGGACGACACCAAGCTGCTCAAGGCCAGCGTGCAGCGTTATCTGGTCGACATGGATCTGGCCGGCGCCCTCAGTCCGGACGATTACCGGCGCGACCCGCGCCAGTCCACCCGCCCGCTGGACAGCTTCAACGGCCGCACCACACGTGCGTCGCTGAGCTACGAACAGCTGCTGGGCGATTGGGGTCCGATGCAGGACGTGCGCCTGGATTGGAGCAACTTCAGTGCACGCAGCAGTCGCAATTTCATTGTCGGCATGCGCCAGGCCTCCACCGAAACGTGGCGTTCGGACCTGCCGCCGCAACTGCGCCAGACCGCACCGCGCAATTTTCGCGTGGTCGGCAGTGAGCCACGGCTGAGCTGGAGCATGGGCGATGCCGGTGGCGTGCGTCAGCAGTGGACTGCCGGGGTGCGTGCAGTGCGCGAGGACATCGATTTTCTGGTGGGCAATCTGCGTCTGCGCGACGGGCTGTTCAGCACCGTGCGCGATTGGCGGTTCGAAGACCGCGCGTTGGCCGCATACGTCAGCAACGCCATCACCCTGCCAGGCCAGCGCGTGACGATTACGCCGGGCCTGCGCTACGAACGCCTGGATTCGCGCTATTTCAATCGCGCCACCGGCGTCAGCACGCTCAACCAGACGCGCGATGTCCTGCCGGGGCTGACGTTGGGCTTCCAGGCAAACGAGCAATGGTTTTTCTACGCCGACGGGCAGCGTTCGATGCGTGCGCCGCAGGTCACCCAGATCATCTTCGGCAACAACCTGGATGCCGAACTGGCATGGAATTACGAGGCGGGCGCGCGCTATCAGCCCAACGAGCGGACACGTGTCCGGCTGGGCGGCTACCTCATCGATTTCGATCAGCAGATTCAGCTCGACAACACCACGCGCGTGTTCCGCAATCTCGGCAAGACCCGCCATCAAGGTGGCGAGCTGGAACTGCAATGGAGTCCGGAGCAACTGCGTGCGCTCACCCTCAACGCCAGTTATGCCTATCTGGATGCCGGCCAGGAATCGGGTGCATTCCGCGGCTTGCGCGTGCCTTACACCTCGCGCTACCAGATCACGCTGGGCGGCACTTACGCGCTTGGTCACACCACTGTCGCGCTTTCCGGCTATTACTTCAGCAAGGCCTTCAGCGACGCTGCCAACACCGTGCAGGAGAATGCCATCGCTTCGGTGGGTCAGTTGCCGGCCTACATGGTGTGGAACACGCAAGTGAGCCATACCATGTTCGAACGCGATGGACAGAAGTTCAGCGCATCGTTGGCGATCAACAACCTGTTCGACCGGCAATACTGGTTCCGTGGCGTGGACACCAGTCCCTGGGGGCGTCAGGCCGCGCCTGCGCGCACCGTCACTGCCGGACTGGAGTACACGTTTTGAACCTGCATCACCTGGCAAGCGCTGCACACGACCGACGCACACAGGCGTAGGTTGCGCGCGAAGCGGCGGCGGTCGTACTGACAGCCGCCAAGACAACACGGCGTGCATGAGGCACGCATCATTGCCGCAGCACGCGGCATGCGATCGACGTATCGCAGGCCACCCAACGCCGCCATGGCGCCAGGCAGCCCGTTCAGTACCGGTTTTCCCCACCGTCCTGTCGAACGAGAGCTGCCATGACTGCGACATCCGCTGCACCGTTGGTGATCCTCACCCATGTCTGCCATCCGGCCATCACCGAAGGTTTCCTGCCCGCCGCGCGCGCACTGGGCCTGCCCGTGTGGTTGCTGACCGACCACCGGCTCGATCACCTGGCCTATTTCCGCGAGCATCCCGCCCATGCACCGCAGCGGGTGATCGAATGCGATGTGTTCAATCCGCTCGGCGTCCTCGACGTACTGCACGATGCAGACATCACCCCGCGCGCGGTGTTCAGCAATAGCGACCATCTGCAGACCAGCACCGCGCTGGTGGCCGCAGCGCTTGGCCTGCCGGGCAAGGACTGGCAGGTGTGCTACGCCGCCAAGAACAAGGCTGCGATGCGCCAACGCTTGCGTGCGCATGGGCTGCCCTGCCCGTGGTTTTGCACGCTGGCGCCGGGCGCGGCGTTGCCGGCCCAGATTCCATGGCCTGTGGTGGCCAAGCCCCGCGAGGGCGTGGCGAGCCTGGATGTGCGCTGCTGCACCGATGCAGCGCAATTGCAGGCGTACCTGGACGATGGATGGCAGCGCCATCCGCAGCGCACCGTGCTGTTGGAAAGCATGCTGGAAGGTGCGCTGTTTACGCTGGAAACGCTGGGCGATGGCAAGCACCTGCAAGCCATCGGCGGCTTCAAGGTGCGATTGTCGCCGCCGCCGCATTTCGTCGAATGCGAAGCGCAGTGGGATGCCAACGTGGACACGCCGGTGATCGCGCAGGCGCTGCAACAGCTGCGCGCGTTCGGTGTCGGCTTCGGGCTGTGCCATAGCGAATTCATCCTCACCGCCGATGGCCCGGTGCTGGTGGAAATCAATTACCGCAGCATCGGCGATCGGCGCGAATTCCTGCTCGACGAGATGTTTTCCAAGCAATGGTTCAACGCGGCGCTGGCACCGCATCTGGGCCTGCCGTTGCCACAGCTCCGCAGTGCCCATGCGCATGCCTTGCTGCGCTACTACGTGGCCGAACACGACGGCGAATTGGTCGCCGCCAGCGAAGACCGCCGCCAGCGCGATGCCCACAGCGACGTGCAGTACCGGCGGATGCGCGCACCGGGCGAGCGCATCCGCCTGAGCCATTCCAACAAGGATTACCTGGGCGTGCTGAGTGCGTTGGCACGCGATGCGCAGACACTGCAACACGCAGTGGTGCAGGCCGAAGCGGGCCTGCAGTGGCGCATCGACGGCGCGGAACTGCGCGCATGAGCAGCATGGACGACCAACGCTACATCGCCACCCGCATCATCGATGCCTGCCTGCGCGAAGACCTGCGTGGGATTGCGACCCGCGGCAGTGCGGCGGTGCCGGATGCGCAGGTGCTGGCGCAGTGGACCGACCCCAGCCCGGTGCATGGATGGTGGCGCATCGCTCATCTGCCCGGCGGCACGATGTGGGTGCCGATCCATCGTCAAGGCGTGCTGCAGGACATCGGTGCCTGCGGCGACAGCTGGATTGTGCGCAGCGACGACAGCGTGCATGTCGAACGTGGCGCGCACGCCTGGCTGCACCGCCTGAGCGCAGAACTCGACAGCGAAACGCAACAGCTGCATCGCGCCTACGCCGACGAAGCCGACTGCGCCGCCGCGCACCGCGGGCTGGCGCGGCAGGCCTACCACGCGCAGGCACCGGCGTTGCGCACTGCGCTGCATCACCGCGATGCCGCCGAGCGCGCCTACCGCTGCGACCAACTGGCCAGCTACCGCGACCATCCGTTCTATCCCACCGCGCGCGCCAAGGCCGGGCTGGATGCGGCCGAGCTGCGCCACTACGCGCCGGAATTCGCGCCGACCTTCGCGCTGCGTTGGCTGGCGGTTCCGCAGGCGTTGGCGCAATGCACCAGCGCCCCGCCGGCCGAGCTGTGGCCGGATTTCGCCAGCCTGGGCCTGCCGCCGGAGTTGGCCGCCACGCATCTGCCCTGGCCGGTGCATCCGCTGGTGTGGGAGCGCCTGGAGCAGGAGGGCTTCGCACTGCCCGAGGACGTGCTGCGAGCGCCCAACGCCTGGCTGGACGTGCGCCCGACGCTGTCGGTGCGCACGCTGGTGCCGCTGCGGCATCCACACCTGCATCTCAAATTGCCCATTCCGATGCGCACGCTGGGCGCCCTCAACCTGCGTTTGATCAAGCCGTCCACGCTGTATGACGGGCACTGGATGGAGCGCGCGTTGCGGCGCATCGATGCGCTGGATCCTGCAGTGCAAGGCCGCTGCGTGTTCGTCGACGAGTCGCACGGCGGGCATGTCGGGCAGACGCGGCATCTGGCCTATCTGGTGCGGCGTTACCCAGCGCTTGACGATGCCACGCTGGTCCCGGTGGCTGCGCTATGCGCGCCCATGCCCGATGGCCGCCCGATGGCGATCCATCTTGCCGAGCGTTTTGCGCATGGCGACGTGCTGCATTGGTGGCGCGACTACACCGAACTGCTGCTTGCCGTACATCTGCGCCTGTGGCTGCGTTATGGCATTGCACTGGAAGCCAATCAGCAAAACAGCGTGCTGGTGTATGCCGATGGCCAAGCCACGCGCCTGTTGATGAAGGACAACGACGCTGCGCGGATTGCGCTGCCGCAGTTGCGCGCGGCGCTGCCGGAGCCGGATGCAATGGGCCCGCTGCAGGATGCGCGTATTGCGGTGGACGATCCACAGGCATTGGCGCAGATGTTCTGCACGATCGTGCTGCAGCTGGATCTGCAGGCGGTGCTGGAAGGCCTGGCCGAATGGCAACCCGCATTGCGCACACCGTTATACGCGCAGCTGCAGGACCAGTTCGCTGCGACGTTGGCGAAACTGGACGCCGATGGCATCGATACCGGCCCTGCGCGCCGGCTGTTGGCCGCGCCACGGCTGCCGGTGAAATACCTGCTCAGCGCCGGCAGCCTGCTCAGCAAGCACCTCACCGGCGCCACCGACATCAACAAGTTCTACGGCGACAGCGCGCCCAATCCATTCGGCGATGCCTTCGCCGATACGCAACAACCGCCGCGCAGGCAAGCGGGCGTGCCGCGATGAGGCGCATCCTGGGTCCGGTGCTGGCTGCGCATTATCTGGCGGCATTCACGGCGTTGGGCATGCCGCTGTTTCTGCCGCAGGTGTTGGCCGAACTTGCACCATCGGCCGCGGTTGGCTGGAGCGGCGTGCTGTATGTCTTGCCCACGCTCTGCACCGCACTGACGGCAAGCAGCTGGGGGCGTTGGGCGGACCGCCATGGACGCAAACGTTCGCTGCTGCGCGCACAACTGGGCCTGGCGCTGGGCTTTGCGATTGCCGGCTTCGCGCCGTCGCTGACCTGGCTGGTGATCGGCCTGGTCGTGCAAGGCACCTGCGGCGGCTCGCTGGCGGCGGCAAATGCGTATCTGGCCAGCCAGCCGCAGGCCGGCCCGTTGGCGCGTGCATTGGACTGGACACAGTATTCGGCCCGCCTTGCCATGGTAAGCGCACCGGCACTGCTGGGCATGGCACTGGCGCTGGGTCCTGCGCAATCGCTGTATCGCGCACTGGCGTTGCTGCCATTGATAGCGTTTGCGTTGACGTGGCGACTGCCGGCCGATCGGCCTGCTGCGCGAGGACACACTGCCGGCAAGGCTGCCACGTCTTCCAGGCACGCAGCTCCATCGCCTGCATCGCCGCGCCCCCATGCCGCGCCGTTGTGGCCAGCCCTGCTGCTCGCACAGTTCTTGTTCTGCTTCGCGATGGTGGTGACATTCCCGTATTTCATTCCGTATGCGCTTGCGCGCGGCGCCGGCCACGATGCGCTTGCCGGTTTGCTCTACAGCCTGCCGCATCTGGTCTATCTGGTGGTGCTGCCCTGGTGGCGACGCGGCGATAGCGAGGCGTGGCTGGTGCCGGGCCTGGCGTTGTTTGCGGTGGCCTGCGTGTGGCAGGCGCTGTTGCACGATGCCGTCACATTGGCGGCAGCGCGGCTGTTGTTTGGCTTCGGCATGTTGTTCGGGCTGCGTGGGCTCAACCGCAGCCTGGCGCACATTGCCAGCGGGCATGGCGCCGGGCGCCTGTTCGGCCGCTTCGATGCCTGCGGCAAATGGGCCGGCGTGTTCGCCGGTGCCGCTGCCGGCGCACTGGCACAGGCGTCCGGCCCCGCCACCCCTTTCCTGGCTGCGGCGCTGGCCGCGACCGTTGCTGCGCTCACCGTTCTGGTGCGCTTTCCTTCGAGGAGAACTGCCGATGTCGCCGCACACGATGCATGACCCCTGGTACGACAGCATGGCCGACGCGCAGGCCTGCAGCTGCTGGTTGAACTGCTATCTGCGCGAATTCGCGATTCCGCAGCGTGCGGTGCAGTTCGACTATCGCGGGCTGGATCGACCCGGCCCGCGCGTGGCCGAACAACGCTGGCTGCGCATCGATCTGGGCGAGGTCGGTACGCTGTGCGTGCGCATCGCCTTTGCCGATCGCCTGGGCCGCTGCCGGTTCGCCTCTGCGCCGTTTCTCAAGAGCGCCGGCAAGCCGTGGCATAGCCTGGATGCGCAAACGCTGGCACGCTGCCTGTTGCAGGCCCTGGGCAGCGCGCAGGACATCAACCCGGAGCTGCTGGCGCAAAGCGCCAATAGCGTGGCCGTCACCGCTGCGTTATTGCGCCAGGCCCAGGTCGCCGCCGCCACCGGCGAGGTAATGATCGACGCCGAACAATCGATGCTGTGGGGGCATGCATTGCACCCGACGCCCAAGAGCCGCGAAGGCGTGGATCTGGATCAGGTGCTGGCCTGCGCACCGGAAGCGCGCGCGTCGTTCCAGCTGTTCTGGTTCCGCATCGACCCGCGCCTGCTGCGCATCCAGGGACGCGACGTGCGCGCGACATTAAAGCAGCTCAGCGGCAGCGATGATCTCTATCCCTGCCACCCCTGGGAAGCGCAGCGCCTGCTCGACGCCCCCTTGCTGCGCAGCTTGCAGGCACGCGGCCTGATTACGCCGGTCGGCCCATTAGGCGATGCACTGCGGCCCACCTCGTCGGTCCGCACGCTGTACCACCCGGAACTTGCGTATTTCCTCAAGTGCTCGGTGCATGTGCGGCTCACCAACTGCGTGCGCAAGAACGCATGGTACGAACTGGAGAGCGCGGTTGCGCTCACCGAGCTGTTGGCACCGAGCTGGCGTGCCCTGGCCACACAGGTGCCGGGCTTCGATGTGATGCTGGAGCCGGCGGCGACTTCGCTGGACGTGGCGTCGGTCGATCCCGCATTGCATGCCGCCGACCCGTTGGCGGCGCGCACCTTGTCGGAGAGCTTCGGCATTCTGTACCGGCAAAACATTCCCGCCGCGCAACGTGCACGCTGGCAACCGCAGGTGGCTGCGGCCTTGTTCACCTGCGATGCGCAGGGCAATAGCGTGTGCGCCGCGCGCCTGCGGGCGCTCGGCAGCGCGCAGATGGACCACCGAACCGCAACGCTGCTGTGGTTCCGCACCTATGCCGGGCTGCTGCTGGACGGAGTGTGGAGCGCGCTGTTCCAGCACGGCATCGCGCTGGAGCCGCATCTGCAAAACACCGTGATCGGCTTTGCCGACGGCTGGCCGACGCGGGTGTGGGTCCGCGACCTGGAAGGCACCAAGCTGCTCGCCCATCACTGGCCGGCCGCGCGCCTGCGCGGCGTCGGCGAACGCGCACGCCAATCGCTGTACTACACCCCAGAACAGGGCTGGAACCGGGTGGCGTATTGCGCGCTGGTCAACAATCTGGCCGAGGCGATCTTTCATCTGGGCGAAGGCGATGCCGTACTCGAAGCGCGGCTATGGCAATGCGTGGGCGAGATCGCGCTGCGCTGGCAACAACGCCATGGCGCGCAAGCGGCGCTGCAGGGTCTGGTCGACGGCGCGCCGCTGCCGGGCAAGAACAATCTGGGTACCCGTCTATGGCAGCGTGCCGACCGCCAATCCGACTACACCGCGCTGCCCAACCCCATCCCCCGCATCACGGCGCAGCGGCAGGTGGCGGCGTGAGTCTGCACATCGATACCATCGCACTGCTTGCGGCCTTGCCGCAGGTGCGCGACCGCTGCGAAGGCCCGATCTGCGCGTATGTCTACGATCTGGCGGCATTGGACACGCATGCGGCCTGGATGCGTGCGCAGCTGCCGGCGCAGTGCGAACTGTTCTATGCAGCCAAAGCCAATGCAGAACCGCCGATTCTGCAAACGCTGGCAGCGCACGTGGATGGCTTCGAAGCCGCATCCGGCGGCGAACTCGCCTGGCTGCATGCGCAGCAACCGCAGGCACCGTTGTTGTTCGGTGGCCCGGGCAAACTCGATACCGAGCTCGCCCAGGCAGCCGCCCTGCCCGACTGCACCGTGCATGTGGAAAGCCTGAGCGAACTCGAACGCCTGGCGGCAATTGCAGCGCACGCCGGCCGCTGCGTGCCCGTGTTCCTGCGCATGAATATCGCCGTACCCGGCGCGCAGAGCACGCGCTTGATGATGGGTGGGCAACCCTCGCCGTTCGGCCTGGATCCAAGCGATCTGGATGCAGCAGTCCGGCGAGTGCAGGCCAATCCATCGCTGCGCCTGGAAGGCTTCCATTTCCATCTGATGTCGCATCAACGCAGCGCCGCCGCGCAGCTGCATCTGGTGGCCGCCTACCTGCACACCGTGCAGCAATGGCGACAGACCTATGCGCTTGGTCCACTGCGGGTAAACGCCGGTGGCGGCTTCGGTGTGGACTACCTGGCACCGGATGCGTCGTTCGACTGGGCCCGCTTCTGTGCCGGGCTGCCTGCCGTGCTGCGCGAACACGGTACAGACCTGCGCTTGCGTCTGGAGCCGGGCCGTTACCTCAGCGCCAGCTGCGGTTGGTACCTGATGGAAGTGCTCGATCTCAAACGCAGCCACGGCGCCTGGTTTGCGGTTGCGCGCGGTGGTACCCATCACTTTCGTACGCCGGCCGCGCAGGCGCACGATCATCCATTCCGCGTATTGCGCGGCGAGCGTGCGCCAGTGTTGCGCGATACCCCGGTGACCCTGGTCGGCCAGTTATGCACGCCCAAGGACGTGCTGGCACGCCAGCAACCGGTGGCCGCACTCGCACCCGGCGATTGCCTGGCCTTCCCGCTGGCGGGCGCCTATGCGTGGAATATTTCGCACCAGCACTTTCTGATGCACCCGGCACCGCAGATGGTGTTCTTGCCGGCGACGCATTACCTCGGTAACGCGACCTCGCCCGACCGCTGCACGGGCAACCGAATGTCCGCACGCAACTCGGCCTCGGCGACGGTTTCCGGATCATCGAGATAGAGGTAATGCAGCGGTGCCTCGCGCAGTGCGTAGCCGCTGTCCGGCAGCCAGCATGCGAGCACGTGGTCGAGTGCGTCTTCCAGTCCCGCGTAATTTCCCACATGACGCACGACCGCATGCAGGCCACCGCTGAGTTGGCGCAGGTGCAGGGGCGCTGACGGCGCCACGGCGGTGTCGAATGCCATCGCGCAGTCGAACAGGTGCTGCGGCGGCGGTACATCGCGGTGGTCGTTCAGCGGCAGTCCGATCAGCGCCTGCAAGTGGTCGATCACTGCGCTGCGCTCGGCCCACGCGGCGATGCGGCCGAAGCCACGGTCCAGGTCATCGAACGCGCCACGCCTGCGCAGCACCACCACTTCCAGGGGGTCGAGCACCTGCACCAGCACCTGCAATGGCGCGTCGTGCGCCTGCGCTGGCAGCGACGGGCCGGCCAGTTGCTGCAACTTCTGCGCGCGCAGCTGCGGTGCGTTACGCAGGCTTGAAGGGCTGGCCTGCAGCACCGTCCGAAACGCGCGTGCCAGCGCCTGCGGGGTGTGATAGCCGACTGCCAATGCCACCTCGGTGACCGAGCTGCCCTGCTCGCCCAGCAGATGCAGCGCATAACTCAGACGCAACCGCGCGGTGGTGGCGCCCAATGTCTCGCCCGCCAAGGCCCGGTAAACACGATGGAAATGCGGCGGCGATTGATGCGCCAGCGCGGCCAGCGTCGCCAGGTCCGGCAGCGGTTCGCCCGCGCGGATGCTGGCCTGCAAATGGGCCACGACGCGCTCGACTGCACGCTGCCGATGGAAGACGACCGAGGTTGCTGCTGGCATGGGCGACTCCTCTGGAAGGCGGTGAGCATCGCGCACAGGGGCATCCGGCGCGGTCCCGATCTTGCGCATTTGCGGCACCTGGCCGCGTTGGTCGGGTCTAGCGGCATACAGTGGTTGGCACCCGTTCGCCAGTCGTCGGGCAGCTGCGGCGTTGAAACAAAGCAGCGATCCAAACACTCCACGCAGCGGGCCTGCTTGCCCGTTTTCAGCGCAATCGCGTCGCACCCAGCCTTCAGCTCGTTTGCAGCGCCAAGGCCACCAGCACCGCTGTTTCGCTGATCTCCACCAATGCACCGCAGGTATCGCCGGTCATGCCGCCCAGGCGCTGCAGGCAGGCACGACGCCACATTACCAACACCACACTCGCCACTGCGCAGGCCAGCATGCCGCGCAAGCGCCCGACGGCGAAGGCGCAGGCCAGCCCGAGCAGCAACGACAACAGCAAGCCAGCACGCGAACTGCCAACCAGGCCACTGCCAAGCCCGCCGGCACGCACGTACGGCGTCGTCAAAAAAGCCGCTACCAGCGCCGTGCGCGCCAGCAGCGGAGCAAGCCACACCCCACCCGGCGCCGTGGGCAACAGGGCAGCCAGCGCCGTGTATTTGAGCAGCAAGATCAGCACGATCGCAGTCACCGCCATCGGGCCGCTGGTGGGATCTTTCATGATCGCCAGGGTGCGCGTGCGATCGCCCATGCCGCCGACCCAGGCATCGGCGGTGTCTGCCAGGCCGTCGATGTGCAAGGCGCCGGTAAACCAGACCCAGCTGCTCAACAACATCGCGGCCCCGAGCAACGCCGCCGCATCCCGCAAACACCACGCCAACGCGCTCACCACTGCGCCGATCAGCAGTCCGACGGCCGGGTACCACGGCAGCGAACGCGCCTGCGCGCCGGGCCGGGCGAACACCCGGGCGGGCACCGGCATGCGGGTCAGGAACCCGAGCGCAGCAAGCAAGCCGTCGATCATCCGGAGCTGGACGCCATGGACACGGCTATCGGCGTCGCGACGGCCGGTGGCCACGCCAGCGGATGCAGGCTGGCGTGCGGCACGGCGATGTCGGTCATGTTGCCGAAGGGGCGTGCTTCGACGATGCAGCGCAACGCGCGGATGGCGCCGCCATGGGTGACCACCAGCACGCGCTGTGCCGGATAGCGGGCGACGATGGCATCGAGCGCGGCCGACAGGCGCGCGCAGAAGTCGGTAAACGGTTCGGCCTGCGGTGGCGGATGGCGCACCGGGTCGGCCCAGAAGCGGCCGAGCGCTTGCCCTTCGTCGCGATCGATGTTGGCCACCGGCACGCCCTGCCAGCGGCCGAAGTGATATTCGCGCAGGCGCCGGTCCAGCTGCAGCGGAATGGCACGCGCGTGGGCAAGCTCGGTGGCGAACAACGCGCAGCGCTGCAACGTGGACGCCACGACTGCGTCCCACGTGCCATCGGCAGTGGCCGCACGCAATTGCTGCCAGCCCAGTTCGGTGAGCGGGTCGTCGAGCTGGCCGCGATAGCTGCGTTGCCCGGTGTCGCCATGCCGCAACAAGGTGATTTGCGCGCTCATGCGTCCGACACCCCGGCTTCGGCAAACGTCGCCATGCCGTTATGTAAGGCGCAGGCGCTGCGCAGCAGCGGAATCGCCACCGCCGCGCCGCTGGCTTCGCCCAGACGCAGGTCCAGTTGCAGCAAGGGCTCGGCATCCATTGCGCGCAGCAGCGCTGCATGCCCACGCTCCTGCGAGCGATGCCCGAACAACAACCACTCGCGCACGCCGGGATTCAGGCGAGTGGCCACCAGTGCCGCCGCCGTGGTGATGAAGCCATCCACCAGCACCGGGATGCCGGCCTGCGCGGCGGCGATGTAGGCGCCGACCAAGGCAGCGATTTCGAATCCGCCCAGCCGGCGCAAACGCTCCAGCGGGCTCGATGCATCGGCATGCAAGGCCAGCGCACGCGTGATCACGGTGGCCTTGTGCGCAATGCCTTCGGCATCCAGGCCGGTGCCTGCGCCGGCCATCGCCTGCGGAAACTGCGACAGCAAGGCGCAGCCCAGCGCCGCGGCGGCGGTGGTGTTGCCGATGCCCATCTCGCCGCCGACAAATAGCTGGGTATCGCAACTCTTGGCCTGCGCGATGCTGTCGGCGCCGGCGGCGAGCGCATCGCGCAATTGGGTGGCCGTCATCGCCGGCTGCTCGCAGATATTGGCGCTGCTGGGCGCAATCCAGGCACGCCGCACCCGCGGCAGGTCGCCGGGGTCGTTGACCACGCCCAGATTCACCACTTCCAGCCGCGCGCCCAACTCGCGCGCCAGTACCGCAATGGCGGCGCCACCGCGTGCGAAATTGCGCACCATCTCGCCGGTCACTGCCTGCGGAAAAGCCGAGACTCCTTCGGCCGCTACGCCATGGTCGGCGGCATACACCGCGATCCAGACCCGCTGCACTCCGGGCCGATCGGTGCGTTGCCAGGCGGCCAGCCGCACTGCCAGGTGTTCCAGCCGGCCCAATGCGCCGGGCGGCTTGGTCAGCTGTTCCTGCCGGGCAAGCGCGGCAGAGCGCATGCGCGCGTCCGGCACTGCGCAGGCACCAAAAATCCAATCGCTACTCACACGCGCTCTCCTTCAACACCATCGGCAATCCTGCCACCACCAACACCACACGCTCGCACTGTAGCGCCAATGCCTGATGCAGCCAGCCAGCCTCGTCCACAAACCGACGCGTGAGTTTGCCCAACGGCACGATGCCCTGCCCCACTTCGTTGCTGACCAGCAGGATCTGCCCCGGCAACTGCGGCAGCGTTGCCAGCAGCGCATCGCGCTCGCGCGCGAACATGCCTGCATCCGGGTGGCCGAGCAGATTGCTCAGCCACAGGGTCAGGCAATCCACCAGCACGCAGCGATCCGGCGCGGCATGCGCCTGCAAGGTCGCCGCCAGCGCGATGGGCTCTTCCACGCACTGCCAATGCGCGGGGCGTTCGCTGCGGTGATGGGCAATGCGCCGATGCATTTCGCCATCGAAGGCTTGCGCTGTGGCCAGGTAAGTCACTGCGCGCCCGGACCCTGCCGCGATGCGCTCGGCCAGCGCGCTCTTGCCCGAACGGGCGCCGCCAAGAATCAGTTGCTGCATGCCGGTTCCCTGCTGATGAGGCGTGTCAGTGCCGCGGTATCCAGATGCGTGTGCACCGCATCGGCCAGACGCTCCAGGCTGGCTTCGCGCAGCGCGGCAAGATCCAGTGGCGCGGCCTGCGCCAGACCGGCCCACGCCAGCAATGCAGCCAGTGCATGGGGTGGTCGAACACCCCATGCACATAGGTGCCGAGCACCTGGCCATCGTCGGAGATGGCGCCATCGGTACGCCCATCGTCCAGCTGCAGCAATGGCCGTGCCAGCGCGGCGCCGCTGCTGAGAGCGCAGTGAATTTCATAGCCGCTGACACTGGCGTCGCCCAGCAGCAGGCGCCCGTGCACGCGATGCAGTTGCTTGTGCGGCTGCAGCGTGGTTTGCAGCGACAGCCACCCAAGACCGGGGCTGCTGCCCGCTGCCCCCTCGATGCCACGCGGGTCGTGGAGATGGGTGCCCAGCATCTGCAGTCCACCGCAGATGCCAAGCAGTTTTCCGCCGTAGCGCAGGTGACGGGCAATGGCGGCGTCCCACCCGTGCGTACGCAGCCACTGCAGATCGTGCCGGGTGGATTTGCTGCCCGGCAACAGGATCAGATCGCACGGCGGCGGCGTCTGCCCGGGACCGATCAAGCGCACATCCACCTGCGGATGCGCCAGCAACGCGTCGACATCGGTGTGATTGCTGATGCGCGGCAGCACCGGCACCACCACGCGCAATTGCGACTGTGGTTCCTGCGGCGCGTTGCGTGGCACCGCATCTTCGGCATCCAGCTGCAGTCCGTGCAGATACGGCAGCACGCCGAGCACCGGCTTGCCCGTTTCGCGCTCCAGCCACGCCAGCCCGGGCTGCAGCAGCGCCAGATCCCCGCGAAACCGATTGATCACAACACCGGCAACGCGTGCGCGCTCGCTGGCCGAGAGCAACGCCAGCGTGCCGACCAGATGGGCGAACACACCGCCGCGGTCGATGTCGGCCACCAGGATCACGGCGCAGTCCACCGCTTCGGCATAGCCCATGTTGGCGATGTCGTTGTCGCGCAAATTGATCTCGGCCGGGCTGCCAGCACCTTCCACCAGCACCACATCGAAGCGCTCGACCAGGCGCGCGTGCGAGGCCAACACGGCGTTGAATGCGGTCGCCTTGTAGGCGTGATAGCCCACCGCATCCAGGGTGGCGACCGGATGCCCGTGCACGATGACCTGCGCACCGGTATCGCTGTTGGGCTTGAGCAACACCGGGTTGAAATCGGTCTGCGGCTCCAGCCCGCATGCCTGTGCCTGCAATGCCTGCGCGCGGCCGATTTCGCCACCGTCCACCGTCACTGCCGAATTCAACGCCATGTTCTGCGGCTTGAATGGCGCCACCGCAATGCCCTGCCGATGCAGCCACCGGCACAGCGCGGCCACCAGCGTGCTCTTGCCCGCATCGGAGGTGCAGCCCTGCACCATCAGGACGCGCGCGCTCATGCCAGCACCTGGCGCAGTGCCACGCCCAGGCGCGCCTCGCCCGCGGCGTCGGGTGGAAGACCCAGGCGCAGACTGTTCGGTGTGTCGAACAGCCGCGTCAAAATGCCGCGCTGCGCCAGCGCGACGTGCAAGGCAGCCGCGTCGTCGCGCCGGCACCACTGAAAGAACGCCGTGCCTGCGGTAGGTACGATCGCATGCGCATGCAACAGCTGCGCAAGCCGCTGCGAGGCCGCGTGCAGACGCGCACATGCCTGAACCTGCCACGGCGTATCGGCCAATGCCTGCTGCACGGCCCATCGCGCCGGCCCGCTCAGCGTCCATGGTCCCAAGCGTTCGCGCACGGCATCCAGCAATGCGCGATCTGCGCAGACAAAGCCCGCACGTGCGCCTGCCATGCCGAAGAACTTGCCCACCGAGCGCAGCACCACCAAACCGGGCCGCTGGGTGAAGGCGCAGACGCTGTGTTGCGGGGTCGCATCCATGAAGGCCTCGTCGATCATCAGCCACCCGCCGCGTGCTGCAAGCCGCGCATGCAGCTGCAGCAGCGCGTCGGGATCGAAGCACTCGGCGCATGGATTATTGGGATGAATCAGCACGGCCACATCCAGCGTCTCACCCGCGTGCAGCAATTGCGCCGCGCTCATCGGCACGACCTGATGCCCGGCACGCCGCCATGCCTGTGCATGCTCGGCGTAACCAGGCGTAAGTACGCCGACGCGGCCGGGCGCGCGCAGCAGTGGCAAGGCCTGAATCGCCGCCTGCGAGCCGGGCACCGGCAGTACCTGCGGCGCGCCGTAATAGGCAGCCGCGCACTCTGCCAGGCCATCGTCGTCTTCCGGCAAGCGCTGCCACGCATGTTCCGGAATGGCGGGCACCGGCCAGGCGAACGGGCTCACGCCGGTGGACAGGTCCAGCCAGTGCGCGAGCGGAATGTTGTAAGCCTGCGCAGCGCGGCGCAGGCGCCCGCCATGTTCAAGCATTGCGCACTCCCGGTAATGGAGCGGCGCTACCTGCGCCGGCGTGAACGGTGCGCCGGTGCGTGTTGGTGAAACGCCAGGCCATCCGCGTGCCGATCATCGCATCGCCAGCGCGGTTACCAGCGCGCCCAGCAGCAGCCAGAACGCGACCCCGGCACGCACCAGCCGCAATGCGCGTTGCACGCTGTTTGCGCTTGCTGCCGCGCCCTCGCCCAGCGCGGGGCGCGGCTGCCAATGGCCGTGGTACGGCGCAGGCCCGCCCAATCGGACATGCAGCGCGCCTGCGCCCGCCGCCATCACGGGGCCGGCATTGGGGCTCTTCCAGCCGCGTCCCTGCCGCCACGCGCAGCGCATGCCCGCACGGGTGCGGCCCAGCACGGCGTAGGTCGCTGCGGTCAGCCGCGCCGGCAACCAGTTCAACGCATCGTCGATGCGCGCCGCGGCCCAGCCGAAGTTGACGTAGCGCGGCGTGCGATAGCCCCACATGGCATCCAGCGTATTGGACAGCCGGTACAACACCGCGCCCGGTGCGCCCAGCGCGACGCCCCAGAACAGTGCGGCGAACACGGCGTCGCTGCCGTTTTCCAAGACCGACTCGGTCGCTGCGGCAGCGACTTGGGTGGCGTCCAGCACAGCCGTATCGCGGCTGACGATACGACCCACTGCAGCGCGGGCGGCAGGCAGATCAGTGACCTGCAGCGCATCGATCACCGCTTGTGCGTGTTCGCCCAGGCTACGCAGGCCCAGCGCCAGATACAGCGTGATCGCGGCGAACGCGGCCGCCGCCCAGGGCGACACGCACCACAGCCCCCATTGCACCACTGCAGCGATACAGGTCAACGGCAACACGCTCATGCACCACGCCAGGATGCCCACGCTGCGACGGTTGCGGTGCAGGCGCGCTTCGATACGTTGCGCCCAGGTGCCGAACAACACCAGCGGATGTCCGCGCCGCGGCTCGCCGAGCAGCAAATCCAGCAGCACGGCAACGGTGGCAGTCACCAGCAGCATGGCGTGCAGTCCCGGCGCATGCCAGCCAACATGCCGAGCCATGCAAGGCATTGCGCGCGCACGCCCACGGCTACAGCTCGATGCCGAGTTGCGCCTTGATGCCGGCATTGAAGGCGTGCTTGACCAGGCGCATCTCGGTCACGGTGTCGGCGACCTCGATCAACCCGGCCGGCGCGCCGCGCCCGGTGATCACCACGTGCTGGCCGGGCGGCCGCGCGGCCACGGCAGCAAGCACCTCATCCAGCGCGATGTAGTCCTTCACCAGGGCGATGTTGAGTTCGTCCAGCAGCACGAAATCGTAGCGCGCATCGGCCAGCATGCCGCGCGCACGCTGCCAGGCCGCCTGCGTGGCGGCGATGTCGCGTGCGCGGTCCTGGGTTTCCCAGGTGAAGCCTTCGCCCATGACGTGATAATCGAGCAGATCCGGAAAGCGACGGAAAAACGCTTCTTCGCCGGTCGAAAACGTGCCCTTGATGAATTGCACCACGCCGCAATGCAGGCCATGCCCAAGCGAGCGCGCCAGCATGCCGAAGCCGGACGAGCTCTTGCCCTTGCCATTGCCGGTATTGACCAGCAGCACACCGCGGTCGATCACTGCACGTGCGATGCGCCGGTCGACCAATTCCTTCTTGCGCTGCGCACGTTCGCGGTAATGCGCCTCATCGTGCTCGGGGGTGGTCATGCGCGTGCTCCCATGGGTGGACGTGCACCAGCGGCGCGGTGTGCAGCCAACAGGGCGAAAGCCAGGCCGATATAGCCGGCCAGTGTTGCAAGGGCGTGTAGATAGTCCGCCGGCATGCGCGCAATGAACCCGCTGAGCGTGGCATGCGGGTAGCGACCAGACAGGAAATAGAAACCGGCCTTGGACAGCACATAGGCGGCGCTGCCGCTGATCAGCAAGGCCAACAGCGGCCCGGTGACGCGACGCCAGGCCTGGTGCTGCAGTTGCGATGCAAACAGCAGCCCGCCCCACCACAACGCGGCGTACGCCAATGCCAACGCCCAGTACGCCGGCGACAGGCACCAGTCGCTGCTGCTGCCCGAGGCCAGGCCGATCAGATCCAGCAGCGATACAATCCCGAACAGCAGCGGCAACATCCACAGCGGGCGTAGCAACGCACCGGCCAGAAAAAATACCGCCCATGAGGCCGTGGGCAAGGCATCCACATTTGCAAAATGCTCGCCGCGCGCGCAGACCATCAAGCCGGCAAGTGCGATGCCGCACGCTCTGGCCGCTGTGCCGTGCAACGGCAACGGCAACGGTGTCGCTCCAGTGCGCCGCGCCACCATCACGACACATCCGATGGCTTGGACAACGGCGCTGCGGCGCGCAGATGACGCCAGCGCAGCACGCACCACGCCGCTGCCAGCACCACCGCCAGATACAGCGCTGTCGTGCGCACGAACAACGGCCCCCACTGCCAGGCGCGCTGCAGGTACTGCGCCCAGTGCGGGTCGGCATAGCGCCCGCCCCACCAGTAGAACGCGCCATTGGAGATCAAGAACGACAGCACGGCGGCCAAGGTGCCCAGACCCCAGGCGATGCTCAGCGACGCAGCGCCTGGCCGCCCACGTGCGACAGACGCGCGTCCGGCGTACCAGAGCACGCCATAGGCCACCGGCAAGGCCGCGTAGGCCGCCGTGATGCAGAAGTCGCTGACGCCGGCCAGGCGCACTGCAGCCCAATCGATCGCCACCGACAACCCCAGCAAGGCAACGAAGTCGCCGTGCCGCCGCAATGCCAGGCCACCGAGAAAGAACACCGCCATGGAGGCATCCGGCAGGTGCAGCCAGTCACTGACATGATGGAAGCGGGTCGCGGTCATCAGCAGCATCGAAGCGATGAACACCAGGCGTTCGCACGAGCGGGATAAAGGCGGCATCGATGGTCTCCTTCAGATTTTCGATCGCCACCCGGATGGCGCAACAGACATCTGGCAAATGATCGCCCCCTGCAAACCGTAGCGATCCTTGCATCCAGCGGCAAGCGCCGACTGCGCAGCCGGTGTCGGCGGCGCGCTTGGACGGGCTAACACAATGTCGCGCGCACTCGCCAGGCGCATGCGGACAGCAGGAGCAAACGCAGTATCCGCCTGGTCCATGCGGATCCGGGCACCGCCCGCAACCATGCGGTGGCTGCGCGGTCGTGTCGTCGGCTGCTCTCAGTGCGCCGGTTGGTAGCGGAAGGTCAGCAGATAATTGCGGCGTGGCTGGGCATACCAGCGTGCGGTTTCGTAGTGGCGGTCGAACACATTGTTGGCGGCAAATTGCACCTTCCAGTCCGCATTCACTGCATAACTCACGCGCAGATCCAGCAAGCCGTAGCCGGCCAACCGATCGGTATTGGCCAGATCGTCGTAGCGAGCACCCGAACCGAACAGGCTTGCGCCAATGCCGAATGCACCGATGCTGCGGTCGGCATCGATACGCCCGCTCTGGCGCGCACGCCGCGGCAACCAATTGCCATGATTGACTTCACCATCGGCCTGCGGCGCAAGCCAGGTCACTGCGCTGCGCACGGTCCAGCCGGCCAGCACGGTGTCGTAGCCGGCTTCCACGCCGCGGATGCGCGCCCGGTCGATATTGTTCGGCTGCCCGAACGGGTGCGTGGCATCCACCAACGACGCGTCGTAGGCGATGAGATCGTCGATACGGGTCTGGAACGCGCTGAGCGTCCAGGTGCCCCAATCGTAGCGACCGCGCAGACCGAGTTCGGCACTCTTGGAGGTTTCCGGCCCGAGCAGCGGGTTGCCGTAATCGGGGTAGTACAACTCGTTGAAGGTGGGCGCCTTGAACGCAGTGCCGTAGCTGGCCGTCAGGCGCAGATGCTCGGCAAAATCCCAACCCCACAGCAGGCTGCCGGTAGTCTTGCCGCCGAACTGGCTGTTGTCGTTGCGGCGCAGGCTGGCTTGCAGCGATTGACTGCCAAAAGTCTGCTGCCACTGCGCAAATGCGGCGCGGTCGATGCGGCTGTCGGCATTGTAATTGTCGCTGCTGGCGATGGCGTCCCGCTGCCAATCGAAGCCGACCGTGAGCAGACCGGGGCCGGTGTCGAGATCGGCCTGCAACGCACCCTGCTTGCGGCGGGTGTCGTAGGTCGACAGGTAGGCGCCTTGGTAATACGCATCGCTCAGATCGGCGCTGCTGCCCACGCTGGCAGTGAGCGTGAGCGCCTCGTTCGGCGCGTACCGCACGCGGCCGCCGATGGCCTGCTGCACGCCCTTGCCCAGATTGCCGCCGAATGCCGAACCGTCGTATTCGTTACGGCTCTGCGCGCGCACTGCATGCACATCGGCATCCCACTGGCGATTGAAACGCCAGCCGCCCTGCGCGCTCAACGAATCGTTGCGATAGCCGTCGCGGTCCGGGTCATAGGCGCTGGAGCTGGTATCCAGATACGCGTTGATACCGTCGGTTTCGTCGTGCACGGCGTTCACCGAATACCAACCACCGGCATCGCTCAGATCGCCCGGGCTGCGCCCGGCGATGCCCGCGCCGTAGCGGCGCGCGTTGTCGCTACCGGCCGCCACGCTCAAGGTCGGCACGACACTGCCTTGCGGGCGTCGGGTAAAGATCTGGATCACACCGCCCAGCGCTTCGGAGCCATACAGGCTGGAAAACGGGCCACGCACGATTTCGATGCGTTCGATCTGCTCGATCGGCACATCCTGCAGCGCCGCACCGCCGGCGGTCGCCGAGCCGATGCGCACGCCATCGATCAGCACCACCACCTGGTCGGCCTCGGTGCCGCGCAGGAACAGCGAGGTCGCCTTGCCGGGTCCGCCATTGTTGGCCAGCGACACGCCCGCTTCGCCGCGCAACAGGTCCTGCAGCGAATTGACCTGACGACGCTCGATCTGTGCGCGGTCGATCACCGTGACCGGTGCCAGGGCCTGGTCCTGGGTCTGTGCGGTGCGCGAGGCGGTGACCACGACTTGGTCCAGATCGATGGCGGCCTCGGCCTGAGCCGCAGTGGCAGCGCACAGCGACAGCCCGACGACGAGCACGGCACGACGCGGCGAAACGGAAGAAAGGGACATCAACTGCTGCTCCTGGAACCGCGCCAACCCGCGCGTGGGCAATCGGGCGGCAAGCAGCAACGGGCCAGGCGTCCGGCGCGCAGCGTCAGACGAGCAAGGCCACGCCCACCGCGTGCCGGGTCAATCCCTCAGGCCGGTCTCCGGGCTCGCGAGTGGAAGCTGGTGCTTCCGATGCCGCGCCTTCCCATGCGGCTGCACAGTGGCATGTTGCGGCACCTGGCCTCGCCCACCGTTGCGGGGGCAGCTCCGGAATTGCGCCTGGCCCAAGGCGACGCGCGCACCGGATTCCCGTTTAAACCACCGGCCAACCGGCAGTCACCTCAGGGGCGCGCATGGTAGCAGGATTGGCGCACCGCGCCGCCGAGATCGGCGGCGACGGCCAGAGGCACGTTCCAGCTCGACGTAGGAGCGCACCTGGGCGCGATGGGCGTTCCCGGTAAAGCCATCGCCCACGTGCGCTCCTACGCCGTGCGGGCCGCGTACTCAGTCCTTGGTAAACACCAGCCGCCCGCCGTCGGCGCGCACGCGCACGCTCTCGCCGCTGAGATACTGGCCGGACAGGATCTGCTGCGCCAACGGGTTCTCCACCTGCGACTGGATCGCGCGTTTGAGCGGGCGCGCGCCGTACACCGGATCGAAGCCGACATTGCCCAGCACCTCCAGCGCCGCATCGTCCAGGTCCAGCTTGAGTCCGCGCTCGGCCAGGCGTTTTTCCAGGCCTTGCAACTGGATGCGCGCAATCGACTTGATCTGCGCCTTGTCCAGCGGATGGAACACCACGATGTCGTCCAGCCGGTTGATGAACTCCGGGCGGAAGTGCGCCTGCACCACGCCCATCACCGCGGCCTTCATCTGCGTATACGCCTCGGCGCTATCGTCGCCGGACAGCTCCTGGATCTGGTGCGAGCCCAGGTTGGAGGTCATCACGATGACGGTATTGCGGAAGTCCACGGTGCGGCCCTGGCCATCGGTCAGGCGGCCATCGTCGAGTACCTGCAGCAGGATGTTGAATACATCCGGATGCGCCTTTTCCACTTCGTCCAGCAGGATCAGCGAATACGGACGACGACGCACGGCCTCGGTGAGGTAACCGCCCTCTTCGTAGCCCACATAGCCCGGAGGCGCGCCGATCAGGCGTGCGACCGAATGCTTCTCCATGAACTCGCTCATGTCGATGCGGATCATCGCCTCGGTGCTGTCGAACAGGAAATCCGCCAACGCCTTGCACAGCTCGGTCTTGCCCACGCCGGTGGGACCTAAGAACAGGAACGAGCCACTGGGGCGGTTCGGGTCGGACAGGCCGGCACGCGAGCGGCGCACCGCATCGGACACCACCTTGATCGCCTCGTTCTGACCGACCACGCGATGATGCAAGTCGTCTTCCATGCGCAACAACTTGTCGCGCTCGCCTTCGAGCATCTTGTTGACCGGAATGCCGGTCCAGCGCGACACCACTTCGGCGATTTCCTCGGCGGTCACGCGGTCCTGCACCAGCTTGAAATCGTGGTGTTCCACCTCGTTGGCCAGCAGCATCTGCTTTTCCAGTTGCGGCAGCACGCCGTACTGGATCTCGCTCATCTTGGCGTAGTCCTGGCGGCGCTGTGCGGCCTCCAGTTCCAGCTTTGCGTGCTCGATCTGCTCCTTGATCTTGGTGGTGCCCTGCAGCGCGGCCTTTTCCGACTTCCACACTTCATTGAGGTCGGAAAACTCGCGTTCGAGCTTGTCGATATCGCTTTCCAGATCGGCCAGGCGCTGCCGCGAGGCCTCGTCCTTTTCCTTCTTGAGCATCTCGCGCTGGATCTTGAGCTGGATCAGGCGGCGCTCCAGGCGGTCGAGTTCTTCGGGCTTGGAGTCGATCTCCATGCGGATACGCGAGGCCGCTTCGTCCATTAGGTCGATGGCCTTGTCCGGCAGCTGGCGGTCGGTGATGTAGCGGTTGGACAGCGTGGCCGCGGCCACGATGGCCGGGTCGGTGATCTCCACGCCGTGATGCACCGCGTAGCGCTCCTTCAGGCCGCGCAGGATCGCGATGGTGTCTTCCACCGTCGGCTCGCCCACGAACACTTTCTGGAAACGGCGCTCCAGTGCGGCGTCTTTTTCGATGTACTTGCGGTATTCGTCCAGCGTGGTGGCGCCGATGCAATGCAGCTCGCCGCGTGCCAGCGCCGGCTTGAGCATGTTGCCGGCATCCATCGCGCCATCGGCCTTGCCGGCCCCGACCATGGTGTGCAGCTCGTCGATGAACAGGATGATCTGGCCCTCGTTCTTCGACAGGTCGCTGAGCACGGCCTTCAGGCGCTCTTCGAATTCGCCGCGGAATTTGGCGCCGGCGATCAACGCGCCCATGTCCAGCGAGAGCACGCGCTTGCCGCGCAGGCCTTCGGGCACTTCGCCGTTGATGATGCGCTGGGCCAGGCCTTCGACAATGGCGGTCTTGCCCACGCCGGGCTCGCCGATCAGCACCGGGTTGTTCTTGGTGCGCCGTTGCAGCACCTGGATGGTGCGGCGGATTTCCTCGTCGCGGCCGATCACCGGATCGAGCTTGCCGCTCTCGGCGCGTGCGGTCAGGTCGATGGTGTATTTCTCCAGCGCCTGGCGCTGTTCTTCGGCGTTTTCAGACTGCACGGTTTCCCCGCCACGCAGCTTGTCGATGGCCGCTTCGATCTTCTTCTTGTCGCCACCGGCCGCGCGCAACGCCACGCCCAGCGGGCTGGCATCGTCGGCAGCGGCCAGCACGAACCACTCGCTGGCGATGAACGCGTCGCCATGTTGCTGGGCGAGCTTGTCGGTCTGGTTGAGCAGGCGATTGAGATCGTTGCCGATCGACAGATTGCCTTCCTGCCCGGACACCTTGGGCAGCGTGTCCAGCGCCTCGCCCAGGCGCTCGCGCAGCAGCGGCACGTTGACGCCGGCCTGCGACAGCAGCGGGCGCGTGCTGCCGCCGCTCTGGTCGAGCAGCGCGGCCAGCACGTGCACCGGCTCGATGATGTTGTGGTCGCGGCCCACAGCCAGCGACTGCGCGTCGGCCAGCGCCTGCTGGAACCGCGAGGTGAGCTTGTCCATCCGCATGGGAGATCCTCTGAACAGGTGGCCGGCACCGCCGGCGATACCGTGCAAATGCGGTTGGCGAGCGAGGTTTCAAGGTTTGCCGGTGCTGGAGATGCAAGCGGCCAGGCCGGCGCTGTCCAGGCGGGCTTGGCGAAGCGGTACGTGCAGATGGCTACGCAGGGGTGACGCACCCGCCAGCGACGCCGCGTGTCGCCCTGGGCGGTGGGTGAAACGGCGCGCAGGGGCCGGCATGGTCGCGGGAGCTGAGCCCCACACGCGCGGGGCTGGGATGCGTTGCAACGGCGAGACTTCCTGTGCCGTCGTCTCGCGGGGTGCCGCATGGCGCATCTGCGCCTTCGGGGCAGCTGGCTCCGGCACCTGTGTCGCGCCCAGCAGACGCGACAGCACCTGTGCCTGGATCGTCGCCAGCGCCGGCAGCCCGGGCGCACGCGGATGCGGCACGGGCCCGCCACACCCAGGCCGCCCTTGCCGTGATCGAGCACCACGATGCGATCGGCCAGCGCGCTCGCCTCGGCCACGTCGTGGGTGACCAACACCAACGCAAACCCGTGCTGCCGCCACAACCGCACGATTTGCTGCTGCATCACGATTAGCTGCTGCATCACGATACGGCTCGATGCATCCAGCGCCCCCAGCGGTTCGTCCAGCAGCAACAGCCGCGGCCGATGCACCAATGCACGTGCCAGCGCCACCGGCCGACGTTGGCCGCCCGACAGCGCGGACGGCCACGCGTTGCCGCGCATGCCCAGGCTCACCGCGTCCAGCGCCTGCGCCTGCGCACGACCGGCCCGGCGCCGCACGACTGGCGTGCAGGCAACAAGACCGGCTCGACCGAGCGATGCGATACGGCATGCTGTTTGCCGGCGCCCCAAGCGTCCAGTAACCAATGCTTAGGCGGTTAATCAGTCCCGGTGCGTTGGCGGTAGCGAATGCAACAAGCTCTGTCATGCATGCACGCTGCGCAATCGCGCATGAGTGGCGATAATGCGCCGATGGATGCTCCCAAGCCCTGGCACCTCTACCTGCTGCTATGTCGCAACGGCAGCTATTACGCCGGCATTACCAACGATCTGGAGCGGCGCTTCCAGGCCCATCTGCGTGGCACTGGTGCGCGTTACACGCGTGCCAATCCGCCCGTGCAGCTGCTCGCCAGCCACCGGTACCCCGACCGCGCCAGCGCTTCGCGCGCAGAGTGTGCGCTTAAGCGCCAGCCACGTGCGCGCAAGCTCGCCTGGCTGCAGGCACAACCGAACGGTGCGGAGTCACAACCTGCTGACGCATCGATCACGCGTGTCTAGCCATCGTTTTTCTACCCTGCAGCGCCCGACATGCGGAGCGGCGCATGCATTATCAGCTGTATTACTGGACCGGTCTGCAAGGCCGCGGCGAATTCGTGCGACTGGCACTGGAAGACGCCGGCGCGGCCTACACCGATGTCGCACGTATCCAGGGCGACGAGGTCATGACGGCGTTTTTGCAAGGCGAGCAGGTGGGCGCGCAGCCGTTCGCACCACCATTTCTCAAAGCCGGCGACGTGGTGGTGGCGCAGGTCGCGGCGATCCTGCACTTCATCGGGCCACAGCTGCAATTGGTGCCCGATTCGGAACCACAGCGGCTACAGGCGCTGCAATTGCAGCTGACCATCGCCGATCTGGTGGCCGAGGTGCACGATACGCACCACCCGATCGCAACCGGCCTGTATTACGAAGACCAACAAGCCGAAGCGGCCAAGCGTGCGCAGGACCTGCGTGAAAACCGCTTGCCCAAATTCCTGGGCTATTTCGAGCAGGTCCTGCAACAGGCTGGCGGCACGCACGTGCTCGGCACGCATTCGTACTTGGATCTATCGTTGTTCCAGTTGTTCAGTGGCCTGGAGTACATGTTCCCCAAACGCATGGCGAGGTTGGCAAAAAACTTGCCAGGACTGAAGGCGCTGCAGCGGCACGTGGCCCAACGGCCGCGCGTTGCGGCCTATCTGGCGTCCGAACGACGTGTGGCCTTCAATACCAACGGCATCTTCCGCCATTACCCGGAGCTGGATGCGGCATAGGCAGCGGCGGCGAAGGCGCTGCGGCCGGTCGCAACAGGCTGGCGCCGCATAAGGGTGCGGCGCGGCCCGCGGTGCTGATTGCTGCGAGCGATCACGCAACAACGCCACCTGATCCTGAGCGACGCGTGCAGCGTTACGTCGTGTACGTACGCACCCACCCAGGTGCGAAGGCCGCAGGTCGCCTGACATGCGGCGTTCGCTCTCCGGTAGTGGGAAGCCAGCGGCCTCAGCGCCCCTGCAGCAAGGCCGTGCGAATCCGCTGCAGTTGCGCCTTGACTGCAGCCGCTTGCGTCGGCCCCAGGCGCAGCAGTGCCTTCTGCCCCACCGACAGCGATTCCAGCGATGGGTCGACGAAGCGGTAGCGGCCACGGTCGTCGCGTTGCACGCCGATCGGCTGCGTCGGCTCAGGCGTGCGTAGCAAGTGGTCGATCACATCGATGACGCGGTCGTTGAAGTAACGATCCGGCGCGCCCAGATCCGCGTACGCCTGCTGAAACAGTGGATAGAAGCGCACATAGCTACGCGCCATGGCCTGCGCATCCACGCTGGTGAATGCGGCCACGTAAGGTGCATAGCGCGCCGCATTGGCCTGATCGAGCACCGGATGATCGCCTGCGCCGGCCACCTGCAACTCGCCAGGCACCGGCTGCAGCACCAAGGCACGGCGGCTGATGCTGGGTTGGGTGAGGTTGTCGATCATCACCACCACGCGTTCGATCAGGTGCTTGCGCAATACGATCGACAGCGCGTCATCGTCCTGCACCAACGCCAGCAGCGCTTGCCACGCGGCATCGTCGCTTTGCGCCAACGCAGGAATCGCAGCATCGGCAGCGTCGGCCGATGCTGCCGGCACCGGATGACGCGGCTCGCCACTGGCCGGCGTCGGCTGTGGGCTGACCGCAGCGGCCACGGCACTGGCGGTACGGCTGATGGGTGCAGGCAAGTTGCCCTGCGGATCGGGCGGGCCGCTGAACAGCCACCACGCGGCGCCAGCGATCAAGGGGACCGCCAACAACCACGGCCAGCGCGAGGATTTGCTTTGCATCGTGGAACTCCTGACATCGACAACATCCAGTGTGTGACCGTGGGATGCTGCGGTGGTTCCATCGATTTACGGTGTCGCTCGTTGAGCCGCTTGACGCTGGACGTGACGCACTACGCTCGCAACCATGGGAAACGCAGCGCCCGGCTCGCCGGCTGTCTCACCGTCGCGGGATTCTTGGCGGCATGAATGCCGCCAAGGAGCCACAGAGACGTACTTGCAGCGTGTCCTGCGATGGTGGGCGGGCAAGGGCCCTGCAGCGGAGAGGCAGAAGCTTCGCTGCGCGATCCACGCCGCTTAGCCGGCGAAATCCAATCGCGCGTTCACCCAAGCCGCGACAATTGCAGCGGCAACCTGTTCGGCCCGCCTGGCAGGCATACGCCTTCTTGCCAGCCAGGCGGCCGTCTCTGCGCGCACCTTCGGCAACAGCGCGCGCGCAGCGTTGCGCTCGGCTGCCGGCCAGTCGCTGTCGTCGCCGGACCACGCAGCAATCGCCTGCTCCGGATCGTTGCCGTAGCGCTTGCGCAACTCCGGCTGCAGATACAGTGCCGGCGACACGGCAGCCCGGAGCGCGATGATCTGCCACTCGGCGTAGCTGGCATAGCGAATGGTGCCTGCGTCCTTGCTCAAGGCTTCGATCAGTCCTGCGAATCCGTCATCCAGCTGTTTCCAGCTCGGTCGCGCGAACAGCCCACCGGGCGGCTCGCAGATCGGCGCGAAACTGTCGCGTGTCGAGCCATAGAGCGGGCCGAACGCCTCATAAGCCGGCTCGCCCACTGCAGCGAAGATGAAGCAATGCACATACGGCCGCTCGGAACGATCTTCGCGCTCGATCCACATGCGCAACAAGGTCAGCACACGCTGTTGCTGTTGCATGGCGGGCGCGCCTTCCACATCGTCGAGCAAGGATGCTGCGAAATCGTCGGTCTTGCGCAACGCCTTGCGTGCGCTTTCAAAACGCGCGCTCGCCAACGCCGCATCCACGCCAGCGGCAGGCACGAAGTCATGCAGATACGCCAGCCATGCCGATGCCAGCGGCGCGTCGTAGCCCTGCAACTGGCGCGCAGCGTCCGCTGGCGTTTTCGGGATGCTGGCGATGATGCGGTCCAGCGTTTGCTGCTGGGCGTCGAGTGTCTTGCCCAGCGCATCGACCCTGGTCTTCAGACTGCGTTGCAGGCAGGCATCCACCTTGGCGTCCTGCGCGCAGGCATTGCGCTGGCGCAACCAGGCGCGTTGCTGATCGCGCACTGCGGTGAGCGAGGCGCGCGGTGTGGTGTCCAGCACGCCGCGATAGGCCTCATCCAGCTGATCGTCCAGCTGGCCGAGCGCCGGCACCGCGCACAGCCGCTTTTCCACCGGCGTGCCCGCCTGCTTGCAGTCGAACGACGCCGACCATGCGGCGCCAGCGCTCAGCACCAAAGCGCCAGCCACAATGCTCTGCGCGACACGCATCCGATAACTCACTGCAACGCCTCCTTGCGCGCCGGCAGCAGCGACAGCAACAGCAGCGTCGCCGCCAGCGCCACGTAGGCACCGACGAACTGCCAGCTGATCACCCGCGCCAGGCCTTGCAGCGACCACGGCAGGTAGATGCCGCCGCGCGGGTCCACCGAGTGGATCAGGCCGAACAGGGTCAGCCCGGCAGCTACCAGCAGGAACGCCGCGCCGCGTCGCAAGCGGCCGTCGATCATCGCCGCCACCGTGGCGATCCACAGCATCGCGGTGATGATGAAGCCATTGCCCAGCGCGAAGATCACTGCCAGCTCCGGCAACCCGTGGCCATCGACCTTGGTGGTCAGCGCGACCAGCTGCTCCGGTGCAATCCAGCCCGGCGCCTTGATCGTCAGCAGGTACGCGACCGACGGCAGAAAGCCCAGCACCATCGCACCGGCATGCTGCCTGGGCGTGGCCTGGAATGCCTGGGTGGTGATGTCGATGGAGACATACACGATGATTGGCGCCAGCACGGCCAACGGCAGCCACTGCACCAAGCCGCTGATCACGCCAAGCATGCCGCCGATCCCGATGAACACCCCGGTCAGCAGCGTGTAACCGGAGCGCGCGCCCATGTGCTTGTACGCGGGCTGGCCGATGTAGGGCGTGGTCTGCGCAACGCCGCCGCAGACGCCGGCCACCAGCGTGGCCAAGGCTTCCACCAGCAGGATGTCGCGGGTGCGGTAATCGTCGCCGGCCGCGCGCGCGCTCTCGCTGACGTTGATGCCGCCCACCACCATCAACAAGCCGAACGGCAACAGCAACGGCAGGTACGCCACCGTGGCCGGCAGGCCGTCGATAAAGCCCAGCGTCGGCAGCGGCAGCACGATCTGCGGCGGATTCCACGCCGGCAAGGCGAAGCCGGGGGCACCCAATCCCGCCAGGCCAAGCCCGTAATACAACGCGGTGCCGATCACGAACGCCACCAGCACGCCGGGCAATTTGGTCGGCAGGCGGCCCTTGGCGAGCAGCACATACAGCAGCAGGCCCAAGGTAACGAAGCCGGCTACCGGCGAACGGAGCGTTTCCAGCAATGGCAGCAAGCCCATCAGCACCAGCGCGATACCGGCGATGGAACCGAGCAGGGCCGCCCGCGGCAGCGCGCGCGTCACCGCTTCGCCTGCGAAGGACAGCACCAGCTTGAGCAGGCCCATCACCACCAACGCGGCCATGCCCAGTTTCCAGGTGGCGATCGCGGCGGCCTGCGGGTCCAGCCCTTGCGCTTTGAAGCCGGCAAATGCCGGGCCGAGCACCAGCAGCGCCATGCCGATGCTGGTGGGCGCATCCAGACCCAGCGGCATGGCAGTGACGTCGTCGCGCCCGGTGCGTGCGGCCAGCCGCCGCGCCATCAGGGTGTACAGCAGGTTGCCCACCAGCACGCCGAACGCGGTGCCGGGGAACATGCGCTGGAACACGACGTCGGCCGGGAACTGGAAGATGCCGACCAGGGCCATGGCGATGAAGCCAAGGATGGACAGGTTGTCGACCACCAGGCCGAAGAAACCATTGAGATCGCCAGCGACGAACCAGCGCGGCGCAGCCGCAGGACGCGAAGAGGGAGCCGACATGAGAACCAGAGAAGCGTGGGGGTCGGCCGATGGTAGCCGCTGCATTGCGGGGACGACAGCGGCGCGGTGGATCAGAGCGTGTCGTGGCCAGGGGCCGTCTGGCTGTCCGTGAGCAAGCAGCCCGGCGCCATCGCCCGCTACTGCATCGCCGCATCCACCTCGATCCAGCCCACGCTGTCGCTGCGGCCGGCGCTGCGATAACGCACCTGCAGCCGCGTACCATCGGCGCTGACGTCCAGCGCATCGGCCTGATCGCCGCGCACCAGATAGCGTTTGGTGACGGTGGCCGTCGGCGTGGCGTACAGCGGCAAACGCCTCACATGTACGTGCAGTTGCACCGGCATCGGTTCCTCGAGCGTGGTACCGATTTCGCTTGCCACCTTGACGCCGCGCGGGTCGTACATCGGCCACACCGACAGCGGCATCCCATCCTCGCTTCCCGAATCCAGCAAGGCCTGGATCTGCGGCGACTCGATCCGCTGCTGCGTCCGCCAAACGTACAACCGCCCGCCAGCGTCGTAGCGGTAGACATCCGCATACCACATCGGCCCACCGCGGCAGGAACTGGTCAGGCTGCGCTGCTGTTGATCGGCAACCAGATTGAAGAATCCCTCGCACTGCACCGCCGGGCGCGTCGGTGCAGCGAGCGCATGAAAGCGGCGCTGTGCAGGATCGAACACAAAGACCCAGACCGCCTCGTTGACCTGACCCAGCATCGCCGACACCGCAAGATCCGGGCGCCCGTCGAAGTTGTAGTCGTCGCTGCGCAGCTGCACGTCGCCTTCGCCATCGTCCACATTCGCGTCGAACCACTGTTCGGCATCGCCGGGAGACAGCACCACATGCAGGCGCTGGCCGACCAAGGTGGCGGTCGCACGGGTCTGCGCATCCAGCGTCAGACGAAGGCTTGTGTCGTCTGACGCAGCGCCGAACGCCAGCCCGCCTGCCATCGCAACCAACAGTGCGCGGGCGGCGCGGACGGGCGACAAATGCAAGAAGCCAAGGCGCATGCGCAGCTGGCTCGAAGCGGTGCGCAGACACTCGCTCGCCGGCTGCGCACGCGATGCCCGCCAATGCATGAAGACGCGCGACATACGCCGATCGACGCTGGCGAGCGTGGCGGTCGGCAACTGCACGGACCTGTCGGTGCACAAGCCGGCCAGCGGACTCAGAACGACACCTCCACCGGCTGCCGCGACCACAGCACCGACTGGTGCCCGGTGGCCTGCTTCCAGGCCAGCCGGATCGCTTCGATGTCGTTGCGCCGTTGCGGGGTGTCCTCGTGCAGTATCACCAGCACCTTGGTGCCCAGCCGGTTCGGCTCCTTGGCGCCGCGGAACAACCATTGGCCGTAGGCGTCGAACACGGTCAGACCATCGGGAAAGCGCGGGGTCACTTCCTTGTCCAGAAACGCGCGCCATTGGGTTTCGTCGATGGTGCGGGTCTGCGGGCGGTCGGCCGGGCCGGATTCTTCGCCCACGCCGAAATACAACTCGCTGCGCACCCAACCCCGTGCCGCCGCCGGCCGCGCTGCATCGCCCTGCAGGCTGGCAGTGGTCGCGGTCGGCACGGTGCCGGGCGCGGTGGCGCAAGCGGTCAACGCCAGCATGGCGGCAAGCAGGCAAGACGGCAGCAACTTCATCGACTTCTCCA
>NZ_JAJIUJ010000073.1 GCF_020880415.1 Xanthomonas euvesicatoria pv. euvesicatoria
GCCGCAATTCCGATTGTCAGACCTGGGAGCGTCAGAGCAGCGGACAGGACACCACCGTTGCACCATCTGCCCAGAAATGAGACTGCGGCGCTAAACTTTGCCGCAATGATCCCGGCGACATAAATCAATGACGGATACAGCCGATGGAAACGACGACAGCCAATCAGCCCAAGGCTGGTGAGTTCTTTATCCTCGAAGCGGGCACGATCAACGGACCGGTGAACGGCGTTGTCTTTGAGAACGTCAAGAATTTGTTGTCACCCCCGCGCCTGATTCTGAGGCCTGAAGGCGGTGGTTTCCCTCCGTTGCGCGAAACGCCGCGTTTGGTCTATCACCCCAGCAAAGGCCCACCTCCTAAGGACTTGGAGCCTGGCTTCAGTGGATACTGGCTTGTATCAGAACGACTCTTTCAAGTCATGACCTCGGTCGATCCCACTGCGTTCGCTTTCGCAGAGGTGGACTATCGGTTGGCTGATGGTGCGAAAGGGCCACCCTACTTTCTCTGTGACGTGATCCAAGAGATTGACGCACTGGACGAAGAAGCGTCCAAGCTCTTCATTGACACAACCGAATACTTCGTCAATGGCAAGTTTTACGATCTGACCGGCGGCGCCAGTGTAACGTTCGACCGCGTGCGTTTGGGTCCGGCGCATGTCTTCAAGACGCCTTACACCATCGAAGTCTTTTGCGACCGCGTATTCAGAGATGCAGTCGATGCGGCAGGCATTGAGACCGAAACTGATGCCGACGGTCTTTGGTTCATCGATGCTTCGGATGCCTAACGGCTAATTAAAAGTTGCCAGAAGGAGTCTGACCCATGCCCCGCAGCAGACCCGTCTTTCAAAATCATCACGCCATTGAGCAACAGACGCTTGAGAGAAGCCAGTTGCTCAAAGCACTTTCAGACACAGGGCATTTCGATATTCATGCCGCCGAAAACCGAATTTCTTACCATCCAATCCTGGGTTTGCGCAGACTTTAGGGGTCACGCCCCATAACGGCGGCCCTATCGCAGACTATGAAGTTGGTTTGCAACGGCGATTGAGGCGCTTGGAGTTGTCTCCTGATGGAGCCGCTGCGATAGCTGGCGACTCCAATGCCCTGACTCGCGTCAGTGCACGTGTAGAGACCCTCCGCGACACAATGCGTGTGGGACTTATTAATGGCGATTTGCACACCAATGCGCCACTTGGCCTTCGCGCCGACGATATTCGCCCAAGCATCCAGAATTTCTTTCGCAACGAAGTCGGTTATGGACAGGCCCATGTTGCGCAACTTCAGAGCCTGAAGGGTTATGCGGCGGTGGATAACGGCTGGGCGGCGGTGACACATACCGAAGGCCGTGTGGTGGGCACACTCCAACATATCCAGAGCGTCCCCAATCCTCTGACCCGCGGTGGTGCAGTCGAACTCCAGCGGCATGGTTTGTCTCAGGCTATTTCAAATGCTTACCATGCCGGACGCTTGACCATATCGCCGGGGGGTGTTGCTGTTGTTGAGAACACCTTGGGCGAAGAGGCCGCCAGACCTCTGCGAATTCCTCGCGGTCAAAGCGGTGCCGCGTCCATGGAAGTGCTGCTGGGCAATGCGTCGGCCAGTACCGTGGTGCGTTCGGGTGGCTTGTTGGCGACAGGTGCAGACGCAGTGCTGACCGCGCGCCGTTCGGCAGAGTTGCTGGAACAAGGCAATCCCACCGCCGCGCAGTCTGAAGTCACCCATGCATTGGCCCGCAACGTCGGCGGCTGGGCCGGCGGTGCGTCCACGGCCGTAGCGCTGGGTGGCAGCGGCTTTGTGCCTGCGGCGTTGGTGATTGGCGACGCGCTGTTGATGAGCAAGGCGTTCGACAAGGGCGCCGATTTGCTGGACAACCGCACCATCTATCATCAGACAGACAGAACTGGCGTGGAGTGGCAGTTCAACGGTCGCAACTGGCAGCGCGAAGCGGCCATCGACTTGGCCCAGGATGGCCGCCGCACGCCGGGCGAGCAGCCCGTGGTTGCGAGCTACGAAAAATCCCAGGAGCTGGGCGTGCTGGCCAATGCCAAGGCAGCGGAGTTGGCGTTGGGCAAAGCGCCGCCGCCCTAGGACCCGTTCAACCTCCCTGCACGGGCCAGTGACCAAGTGGGATTGGACAACCAGAACTGGCACCGCAATCCCGAGAGCCAGGCATGGGAACGCCAAGTCAAACAATGCAAATTAGCGGATAAGGCGCTACCGTTGCAGTGTCTGCCAAGATATACGCTGGCGACGCTAGGATTTTTCGCAATGATTCTGGTGACATGACTCAAGAACGGGACGCGACGCATGGAAACGAAAACAGCCAATCAACCCAATGCAGGCGAATTCTTTGTGTTTGGCCCCGACTTGGAAAGCAATAGGCCCTTTAGGGGAGCGGTCTTTGAAAACGTCCAGAAGCTAATAACGCCGCCGCGCCTAATCTTGCGTCCCCCAGGCGGTGGATTCCCTCATCTGCGCGAAAAGCCAAAGCTTGTTCTCGATCCTTCCCAGGGCCCAGAGCCACGTGATCTGGAGGGAGGGTTCAGCGGCTACTGGCTCGTCTCGGAACGACTGCGCGAGGCCATGGTTTCGGTGGATAACGAAGCGTTCGCTTTCGCCGAATGCGACGTTCGGTTGGGCAACGGTGCACAAGGCTCAAGGTATTTCCTCTGTGATGTCGTGCGCGTCCTAGACGCTGTGGATGAAGATAACTCGATACTCAAAATCGAAATCGACGATGACTTAGTGAATGGAAAGTATTACGCGACTGGAGGGGGGGCTAGCTTAGCGTTCAAGCGTGAGGTACTTGGGGGCGCGCATGTATTTTTGACGCCATATAGCTTGTTCGTTGTCTGCGACCAAGTGTTCAAGGCCGCGGTTCACCGCGCTGGAGTGCCAGAAGATCCAGAACTGAGCGGCATTTCCTTCATTGATGCATCCGATCTTTGACGCAGCACGTCAGCACGGAATGACTGAACTATGCCGAGCAAGCCCCTGTTTCAAGAACACCACACCATCGAGCGACAAACGATGGGGTATAGCCGGCTGCTGAAAGCGCTTAGGGATACCGGTCGCTTCGACATGGATGCTTCGTCCAATTTGATCAACATGCCCAACGACAAGGCCTTAGCTGATTCCTTGGGGGTCTCGCCTCATAGTGGAGGTCCTCTTGGCGATTACCGTTATGGCCTACAAGCACGCCTTGAACGTTTGGAACTCAGCAAAGACGGACAAGCGGCACTGGCAGGCGATCCGGAGGCCCTGGATCGCATCGCGGTCAAAGTGCAGCGAATGTCTGACACCATGCAAGTTGGGCTCATCAATGGTGACCTGCGTACCAACACCGGGATTGGGCAAACTACTGATCAGGCGCGAACGCAAACAAAGACATTCTTCGACGATCCCAACGGCTACGCAATCAAGAATGCCAGTCAGGTGGATGCACATGGTCAGGCTAGCGCCATAAACAGACAGTGGCACTTGGTCACGCACAACGAAGGTCGCATCGTCTCCACACTCAACCACTTTCAAAGCTCAGGGCGACCGTTGACCCGAGGCGGCAACATTGATCTTCAACGCCACGGGCTATCCGTAGCCATCTCCGAGGCTTACCACGGCGGACGCTTGACCGTATCACCGGCTGGCGTGGCGGTAGTTGAGAACACCTTGGGCGAGGAAGCCGCCAGACCTTTGCGCGTTCCTCGCGGTCAAAGCGGCGCTGCGTCCATGGAAGTATTGCTGGGTAACGCGTCGGCCAGCACTTTGGTGCGTTCGGGCGGCTTGTTGGCGACAGGTGCTGATGCAGTGCTAACCGCCCGCCGATCGGCCGAGCTGCTGGAACAAGGCAATGCCACTGCCGCGCAGTCTGAGGCTACCCATGCACTGGCCCGCAATGTCGGTGGCTGGGCCGGTGGTGCGTCCACGGCAGCAGCCCTGGGAGGAAGCGGCTTCGTGCCGGCTGCGTTGGTGGTTGGCGACGCGCTGTTGATGAGCAAGGCGTTCGACAAAGGCGCCGATCTGCTGGACAACCGCGCCATCTACCACCAGACCGACAAGGCTGGCGTGGAGTGGCAGTTCAACGGTCGCAACTGGCAGCGCGAAGCGGCCATCGAGCTCGCTCCGGATGGCCGGCGCACGAGCGGCGAGCAGCCCGTGGTCGCCAGCTATGAAAAATCCCAGGAACTGGGCGCGCTGGCCAACGCCAAGGCAGTGGAGTTGGCGCTAGGCAAAGCTCCTGCACCGCAGGACCCGTTCAACCTCCCTGCACGGGCCAGCGACCAGGTTGGACTAGACAACCAGAACTGGCATCGCAATCCCGAGAGCCAGGCATGGGAACGCCAAGTCAAAAACGCTGTGTCCGGTGCCAACGACCGAGGCAGCTACGAACACCAAACCGCCTCCCCGGAGCGCGCGCAACAGCTCAACCAAGAAGCCCTGGGCCGCATCGAAACTAACATCGCCACCGGGCGCGAAGCCATCGCCGCCGCTTACCTCGAAAACCATGCCGCGCAACGGGCCCAGGCTTACGGTGTCGAAGTGCCTATGGCCGCCCAAGCCGCCCAGGCCAAGCCCGGCGCTGTGCTCGGTTCGGACGCTCAGCTTTACCAGCGCACCGAGTCAGGACAGTGGGCCGGCAAGGATGGCGTAGCCAGTGGCAATCTTGCGGTGGAGCTGGAACTGACCGACCAATTGCGGCAGCCCTCAATCGAGCGCTCTCAGGAAGCCTTGGCAGGGATCCAGGCGCTTCCCGCGCCCACGGCTGTGCAGATGGAGCACAACGAACTGCTACACCGTTACCGGGCCGCAGGCGTCGATTTGAAAGTCAATCCAGACACTCAGCAGGCCGTGGAGTTGGCTTCGCAGCGGACCATGGAGGCCAACGGCATCACCGGGCCGACCATGCAGCAGCTACAACGCAATGCGTCGGGGCAATACGGGTATGACAGCCCCATCGCGCACCTCCAGCGCGGCAGCGATGGGGTGACTCGCGTGGTGGCCGTGACCAGCAGCGAGGACATCCGGCAGGCGTTGAGTGAGGCGCAAGGCCACCGACAGGAATCGGCAACCGTTGCTCGGGCGCCCGGAGCGACGGGAGATGCAGACAGCTCGACCTCCGATTCTTCTAGTCCGCAGCAAGTGCTCGACCTCCAGGCGCAAATGCAAGCCTCTGTCGCGGCGCAGGCGCGACAAGAACGCGAACAGCAGGATCGTGTTGCGCAAGAGCAACACGCCGCGCAGGTGCGGGAGCACCTCCAGCAGGCACAGCCTGAGCGCGAAGATCATTCGCAGAGCGAACAAGCAGTCCAGGCGCACGCGCTGTTGGAAGGTCAGCGCCAAGCAGGGCAACAACGCGAACAGCAGGAACGCCAACTGCAGGAGCAGCAGGCACAGACCACCCAGCAACGCGAGCTGCAGGAGCGTGAGGAAAGGGAGGTCCAGCAACGTCAGGCGCAGGAGCGCCAGGTCGACAACCAGCAGCGGGAGCAACAAGAGCGCCAGGCTCAAGAAGCAACGCGAACTGAGGTCCAGGAAGGTCAGGCTCAGCAAGCGCAGCAGCGAGACCCCAGTCAGCACGCCTCGGAGCAAGCCGACCCTCAGCCGCACGCTCCGAATGCGACGCTGGCTCAACAAACGCCGCCGCCCGAGTTGCAGCAGAAAGACGCGCGTCAGCAGTTAGAAGTGCAGAACCAACAGACAGGCGAACACCAGGCTCACACCACACCTGACCCACGGATGCAGGCACCTGATCCAGACGACGCGCAGCCGCATCAAGCACAAGAACTGGCACGCGCGCTGGAAAGGCATGCGTTGGAGAGTCGCGATGCTGCGCACCTCCAAGTGCCTCCCTCTAGTGGCCAGGAATTCGGCAGCCAGCCTTCACAAGACGCGGAGGCCGATGCGGTGCCGCCAGCGCTGCATCACCATGTGCAAACACAGCAAGCGCAGATGCGACAAGCGTCGGTCCGTCAGCAAGACGTGGCGCGTGAGCAGGAAGCAGCGCCGGTTCGCGTCATGGCCCCAACAACGATTGCGTCAGCAGACCCGTTGATTGCGTCGCAGGCCGCAGCGCTTTCAAATCCTGAGCAAGAAACCAAGGCCGAGCAGCCCCGTCCCTCCGATGGCTCGCTCACTGAGCATGGAGCGAATGTGCCGCCAGCAGCACACTTTGCGCAGGCACACGAGCAGTCCTTGGAAGCCAGCGCTGTGAATCGCTTCCCCGCAGGGTCGGCAGAGGTGGAGGACTCGCGCACCCAATCGACCCCGACACACGACC
>NZ_JAJIUJ010000074.1 GCF_020880415.1 Xanthomonas euvesicatoria pv. euvesicatoria
GCCGGTCTGCTGCTGCGCGGCACCAAGCGTGACGACGTCGAGCGCGGCCAGGTGCTGTGCAAGCCGGGTTCGATCAAGCCGCACACCGAGTTCGAAGCCGAAGTCTACGTGCTGTCCAAGGACGAGGGTGGCCGTCATACCCCGTTCTTCAAGGGCTACCGTCCGCAGTTCTACTTCCGCACCACCGACATCACTGGCGCCTGCCAGCTGCCGGAAGGCGTGGAGATGGTGATGCCGGGCGACAACGTGAAGATGGTCGTGACCCTGATCAACCCGGTCGCGATGGACGAAGGTCTGCGCTTCGCCATCCGTGAAGGCGGTCGTACCGTCGGCGCCGGCGTGGTTGCCAAGATCATCAAGTAAGTGCCTGTATCCAGCTGCCTATGGGCGGCTGGATTCAAACGAATGGCGGGCCGGCTGAACCGCGGTCCACCTTCGTTGTCTTGGGGTTTGCGGTAAACGAGTACATACGCCAGTAGCTCAATTGGCAGAGCAGCGGTCTCCAAAACCGCAGGTTGGGGGTTCGAGTCCCTCCTGGCGTGCCACTCCTCTTTCCGGCCCAGCGATTCGGGTCAGATCGGTAACTAGAGCCGGATGAATAGCAAAATCGAGCCTTCCAAGAGCGCGTCCTCTAGCGCTGATGTCGTTAAGTACGTTGTCTCCGCTGCCCTGGTGGTTGCGGGGCTTTTTGTGTGGTTCTGGTTCTCCGCTCCCGAGCGCGCGACCCAGCTGGGCGCGTGGACGCCGCAGTTGCGTGCGTTGGCTGTCATCGTTGGGTTGGTGGCGGGCGCATTTGTGTTTTTGGGTACCGGCAAGGGCCGGGAGACCCGCGAATTCCTGTCCGAATCCAGGTTCGAGTTGCGTAAGGTTGTCTGGCCGACGCGCCAGGAAGCTATCCGCACCACCTGGGTCGTGATTGTGGTTGTAATCATTCTGAGTTTGCTGTTGGGCGGCTTCGACTTTGTCATACAGAAGCTCACGCAGTGGTTCCTGGCTCGTTGAGGAGAATCAAGCAGTGAAGCGTTGGTATGTCGTTCACGCCTATTCAGGCTTCGAAAAATCCGTTGCGCAGGCATTGCGTGACCGTATCGCGCGCGCCGAAATGGAAGACCGTTTCGGCGACGTGCTGGTGCCGACCGAAGAGGTCATCGAAATGCGCGCCGGCCAGAAGCGTCGGTCCGAGCGCAAGTTCTTCCCCGGCTACGTGCTGGTGCAGATCGAAACGCATGAAGAGGGCGGTATTCCGCGCATCGACAACGAAAGCTGGCACCTGGTGAAGGAGACTTCGAAGGTGATGGGTTTCATCGGCGGTACCGCCGACCGTCCTCTGCCGATTCGCGACGAAGAAGCGGATGCGATCCTGCAGCGAGTGCAGGATGGCGTCGAAAAGCCGCGTCCGAAGGTGTTGTTCGAGCCGGGCCAGATGGTGCGCGTCACCGAGGGTCCGTTCAACGACTTCAATGGCGTTGTCGAGGAAGTCAATTACGAAAAGAGCAGGCTGCGGGTTGCCGTGCTCATCTTCGGCCGCTCCACGCCGGTCGAGCTCGAATTCGGTCAGGTCGAGAAGGGCTGACCCTGCGGGCGCCAGCTAGGCGCTCGCCCCAAATGCTGCTATAGTGCGCGGCTCGCTGTCCTGGCGAACCGCCTGGAACCAATGGCTGCCGCATGGCGGCCATCTGCGTGTGTGGTCAACAACGTGAAGCCGGGACACGTGAATCCCGGTCCGATGGGGAGCCTGCAGGTCAGGCGCTAGCACCCGGAGAGTATTGAAATGGCTAAGAAGATTACTGCTTTCATCAAGTTGCAGGTCAAGGCCGGTCAGGCCAACCCTGCACCGCCGGTCGGCCCTGCACTGGGTCAGCGCGGTCTGAACATCATGGAATTCTGCAAGGCATTCAACGCCGCGACGTCGAAGCTGGAGCCGGGTCTGCCGACGCCGGTGATCATCACCGCGTATTCCGACCGTACCTTCACGTTCGTCACCAAGAGCACTCCGGCCAGCGTGCTGCTCAAGAAGGCCGCAGGCGTGACCTCCGGCTCGAAGCGTCCCAACACCGACAAGGTGGGCAAGGTGACGCGCAAGCAGCTGGAAGAAATCGCCAAGGTCAAGGAAGCCGATTTGACGGCAGCCGAGCTGGAAGCGGCGGTGCGCACGATTGCGGGTTCTGCCCGCAGCATGGGTTTGACGGTGGAGGGCTAAGACATGGCACAGAGCAAGCGCGTTAAGGCCATCACGGCCGCTGTCGTTCCGGGCAAGACCTATGCCTTCGAAGACGCAATCAAGATCCTGAAGACTGCCACCAAGGCCAAGTTCGTCGAGTCGATCGACGTCGCCGTGCGCCTGGGCGTGGACGCCAAGAAGTCCGACCAGCAGGTGCGCGGTTCCACCGTGCTGCCGGCCGGTACCGGCAAGAGCGTGCGCGTTGCAGTGTTCGCACCGGCAGGCGCCAAGGCCGACGAAGCCCTGGCTGCGGGCGCCGAGGCGGTGGGCATGGACGACCTGGCCGAGAAGATGCAGGCCGGCGATCTGAACTATGACGTGGTCATCGCGACCCCGGACGCCATGCGCGTCGTCGGTAAGCTGGGCACCCTGCTGGGTCCGCGCGGCTTGATGCCGAACCCGAAGGTCGGCACCGTGTCGGCCAATCCGGGCGAAGCGGTCAAGAATGCCAAGTCGGGCCAGGTGCGCTACCGCACTGACAAGGCCGGCATCATCCACTGCACGATCGGCAAGGCCAGCTTCGACGACGAAGCGCTGAAGTCGAACCTGCAGGCGCTGTTGCTCGATCTGGTCAAGGCCAAGCCGGCCACCTCCAAGGGTACCTACCTGCAGAAGGTGTCGGTCAGCTCGACCATGGGTCCGGGCGTGACGGTGGATCAGTCGAGCCTGTCGTTGAAGTAAGCGAATGCGTCCGGCGTCATGCGCCTGACGTATTTGGCAGTACAGCATTGTTTTTCCGGCCCGGGTCACCGTGTGCTGGGAGTCCGTTCCCTCCTTTGGGGTAACGGACATTTTGAAGGCGATCGCCGGCACGTCCGGCGGTAGCCGTCAAAGACCGCAGGCGCGGTCAGCGCAGATCGACGACGGGCACGGATGCTCGCACTGGCAAGGAGTCGCCGTCGATGCAGCGGGATCGCTTAATTGGTTCGTGTCGAACCGGCCGGCGTAGATGGTGTCGCCCTTCTGGAGCTTTCTGGTTTACGCGCGTCTGGGACATCCCGGATCGAGTCCACTCCAGGTCTAGAACGGCCACCAAAGGAACATCGGTCGATGTTCCCGGCTTCCAGGAAGGAGGCTGCCCTGGACCGCAACCGGCAGGAGCCGCGAGCGGAGTAGTTTGAAGCGGGGATGACGATTCGGCATGTGGGATCTGGCAACGGCGTGATCGCTGTGACGGATCCCAAAGTACCAATCCCGAATCCCGGCTTTAACGGAGGAGTGCAATGGCTCTCAATCTGTCCCAGAAGCAAGAAGTAGTCGCCGAGCTGGCAGACATCGCCGCCAAGGCCCACTCCCTGATCGCCGCCGAATACGCTGGCACCACGGTCTCCCAGATGACCGCGATGCGTAAGCAGGCCCGCGAAACCGGCGTGTTCTTGAAAGTTGTCAAGAACACCCTGGCCGCGCGCGCCGTTGAAGGTACTGATTTCGCTGTCGCTGCTGACAAGCTGGTCGGTCCTTTGCTGTATGCGTTTTCGATGGAGGAGCCCGGCGCAGCCGGTCGCCTGATCAAGGAATTTGCCAAGAGCAACGACAAGCTGCAGGCCAAGGTCGTGTCCATCGGCGGGGAACTGTTCCCGGCGGGTCACGTCGACGTGTTGGCCTCGCTGCCGACCCGTGACCAGGCCCTGGCCATGCTGGCCCGCGTGCTGTCCGAACCGGCTGCCATGTTCGCCCGTGCCGTCAAGGCCGTTGGCGACAAGCAGGGTGGTGGCGACGAAGCCGCCGCGCCGGTTGCCGAGACTGCCGAAGCTTGATGTCCTAGCGTTCGCTAGAACCCCAATCCAGAAAATCATTTAAAGGTAATCACAATGTCCCTTACCAACGAACAGATCGTCGACGCCATCGCCGAGAAGTCCCTGATGGAAGTGATGGAGCTGGTCAAGGCCATCGAAGAAAAGTTCGGCGTCTCCGCCGCTGCCCCGGTCGCTGCTGCTGCAGCTGGCCCGGCCGCCGTGGTTGAAGAGCAGACCGAGTTCAACGTGGTGCTGACCAACTGTGGCGCCAACAAGGTTGGCGTCATTAAGGCCGTGCGCGCCGTGACCGGCCTGGGTCTGAAGGAAGCCAAGGATCTGACCGAAGCCGGTGGCATGCTGAAGGAAGGCGCTTCGAAGGACGAAGCCGAGAAGATCAAGAAGGAACTGACCGAAGCTGGCGCGACTGTCGAAATCAAGTAAGCAGCACCTTGCATCGCCAGCGTTTCATGGTGATGCACTGAAGGCTGGGAGCGTAAAGCTCCCGGCCTTTGGCCGTTTCGGAGGGGAATCGGGATTGGACAATCGCAGTGCAGCATCGCGCGATCATCCGATTCCCATTTCTCGATTCCCGATCCCGGCCTCACCGAGTTGGTAGTTGGAAGTAGCGGGAGAAGGCGTGCTGGTGCCGGCAATACCAGCGACTTCCAACTGACAATTTTGTTATTTCAGGGCCGCCGCGATGTGGCCCCCGCAGCCTAGGGTGAAGACCTCATGACGTCTTATTCGTTCACCGAAAAAAAGCGTATCCGCAAGGACTTCGGTAAGCAGCGCTCGATCCTCGAAGTGCCGTTCCTGCTTGCCATCCAGGTGGATTCCTATCGCGAATTCCTGCAGGAAGACGTGGAGCCGAACAAGCGTAAGGACCTCGGTCTGCACGCGGCATTGAAGTCGGTGTTCCCGATTTCCAGCTACAGCGGCAACGCTGCGCTGGAGTATGTCGGTTACAAGTTGGGTCAGCCGGTGTTTGACGAGCGTGAATGCCGTCAGCGCGGCATGAGCTATGGCGCGCCGCTGCGCGTGACCGTGCGCCTGGTGATCTACGACCGCGAGTCGTCGACCAAGGCGATCAAGTACGTGAAGGAGCAGGAGGTCTATCTCGGCGAAATTCCGCTGATGACCGGCAACGGTACCTTCATCGTCAACGGCACCGAGCGCGTGATCGTTTCGCAGCTGCATCGCTCGCCGGGCGTGTTCTTCGACCACGATCGTGGCAAGACCCACAGCTCGGGCAAGCTGCTGTACAGCGCCCGCATCATTCCTTACCGTGGCTCGTGGTTGGACTTCGAGTTCGACCCGAAGGATGCGCTGTTCACCCGTATCGACCGTCGCCGCAAGCTGCCGGTGTCGATCCTGCTGCGTGCGCTTGGCTACAGCAACGAAGAAATGCTGGCCGAGTTCTTCGAGATCAACACCTTCCACATCAACCCGGACGAGGGCGTCCAGCTGGAGCTGGTGCCGGAGCGCCTGCGTGGTGAAACGCTGAACTTCGACCTGGCCGACGGCGACAAGGTCATCGTGGAAGCGGGCAAGCGCATCACTGCGCGCCACGTCAAGCAACTGGAAGCTGCCGGCGTTGCCGCGCTGGCCGTGCCGGACGACTACCTGGTCGGTCGCATCCTGTCGCACGACGTGGTCGATGGCTCCACCGGCGAACTGCTGGCCAATGCCAACGACGAGATCAACGAAGACCAGCTGGCTGCCTTCCGCAAGGCCGGCGTCGACGCGGTCGGCACCCTGTGGGTGAACGATCTGGATCGTGGTCCGTACCTGTCCAACACCTTGCGCATCGACCCGACCAAGACGCAGCTGGAAGCGCTGGTCGAAATCTACCGCATGATGCGTCCGGGCGAGCCGCCGACCAAGGAAGCGGCGCAGAACCTGTTCCACAACCTGTTCTTCACCTTCGAGCGCTACGACCTGTCCACGGTCGGCCGCATGAAGTTCAACCGTCGCGTCGGCCGCAAGGACGTGCTGGGCGAGTCGGTGCTGTACGACAAGAAGTATTTTGCCGAGCGTAACGACGAAGAATCCAAGCGCCTGGTCGCCGAGCACGCCGACACCTCCGACATCCTGGAAGTGATCAAGGTGCTCACCGAAATCCGCAACGGTCGCGGCGTGGTCGATGACATCGATCACCTGGGCAACCGTCGCGTGCGTTCGGTCGGCGAAATGGCCGAGAACGTGTTCCGCGTGGGCCTGGTCCGCGTCGAGCGCGCGGTCAAGGAACGCCTGTCGATGGCCGAGTCCGAAGGCCTGACCCCCCAGGAACTGATCAATGCCAAGCCGGTGGCTGCTGCGATCAAGGAATTCTTCGGCTCCTCGCAGCTGTCGCAGTTCATGGACCAGAACAATCCGCTGTCGGAAGTGACGCACAAGCGTCGCGTCTCCGCGCTGGGTCCGGGCGGCCTGACCCGCGAACGCGCCGGTTTCGAAGTGCGCGACGTGCACCCGACCCATTACGGCCGCGTCTGCACCATCGAAACGCCGGAAGGCCCGAACATCGGCCTGATCAACTCGCTGGCCGTGTTCGCCCGCACCAACCAGTACGGCTTCCTCGAGACGCCGTACCGTAAGGTGCTGGACGGCAAGGTCTCCGACGACGTCGAATACCTGTCGGCGATCGAAGAAAACGAGTACGTGATCGCTCAGGCGAACGCGCTGACCGATGCCAAGAACATGCTCACCGAGCAGTTCGTGCCGTGCCGGTTCCAGGGCGAATCGCTGTTGAAGCCGCCGTCCGAAGTGCATTTCATGGACGTCTCGCCGATGCAGACCGTGTCGGTCGCAGCGGCGCTGGTGCCGTTCCTGGAGCACGACGACGCCAACCGCGCACTGATGGGCGCCAACATGCAGCGCCAGGCCGTGCCGACGCTGCGTTCGCAGAAGCCGCTGGTCGGTACCGGCATCGAGCGTGCGGTTGCGCGCGACTCGGGTGTGACCGTCAATGCGCTGCGTGGTGGCGTGATCGAGCAGATCGACGCAGCCCGCATCGTGGTCAAGGTCAACGAGGCAGAAATCGGCGGCGGCACCGATGCCGGCGTGGATATCTACAACCTGATCAAGTACACTCGCTCCAATCAGAACACCTGCATCAACCAGCGCCCGCTGGTGAATGTGGGCGACGTGATCGCGCGCGGCGACGTGCTGGCCGACGGCCCGTCCACCGACATCGGTGAACTGGCGCTGGGCCAGAACATGCTGATCGCCTTCATGCCTTGGAACGGCTACAACTTCGAAGACTCCATCCTGCTCTCCGAGCGCGTGGTGGAAGAGGATCGTTACACCACGATCCACATCGAGGAACTGACCTGCGTTGCGCGCGACACCAAGCTGGGGCCGGAGGAAATTTCCGCCGACATCCCGAACGTGTCCGAGCAGGCCTTGAACCGTCTGGACGAAAGCGGCGTGGTGTACATCGGTGCGGAAGTGCGCGCCGGCGACATCATGGTCGGCAAGGTCACGCCGAAGGGCGAGAGCCAGCTGACCCCGGAAGAAAAGCTGCTGCGTGCGATCTTCGGCGAAAAGGCGTCCGACGTGAAGGACAGCTCGCTGCGCGTGCCCCCGGGCATGGACGGCACCGTCATCGACGTGCAGGTCTTCACCCGCGACGGCATCGAGAAGGACAAGCGCGCCCGCCAGATCGAGGAAAACGAGATCAAGCGGGTCAAGAAGGACTTCGACGACCAGTTCCGCATCCTGGAAGCGGCCATCTACGCACGTCTGCGCTCGCAGATCGTGGGTAAGGTCGCCAACGGCGGCGCCAACCTGAAGAAGGGCGACACCGTCACCGACGCGTACCTGGACGGGCTGAAGAAGTCCGATTGGTTCCAGCTGCGCATGAAGGACGAAGACGCTGCCGACGCCATCGAGCGTGCGCAGAAGCAGATCCAGGCGCACGAGAAGGAATTCGAAGCACGTTTTGCCGACAAGCGCGGCAAGATCACTCAGGGCGACGACCTCGCACCGGGCGTGCTGAAGATGGTCAAGGTGTTCCTGGCCGTGAAGCGCCGTATCCAGCCGGGCGACAAGATGGCAGGCCGCCACGGCAACAAGGGTGTGGTCTCCAACGTGGTGCCCGTGGAAGACATGCCGTACATGGCCACCGGCGAGTCGGTCGACATCGTGTTGAACCCGCTCGGCGTGCCGTCGCGTATGAACATCGGCCAGATTCTGGAAGTGCATCTGGGTTGGGCCGCCAAGGGCCTGGGTCGCAAGATCCAGCGCATGCTGGAAGCCCAGGCCGCCGTCAGCGAGCTGCGCAAGTTCCTCAACGACATCTACAACCACGACAACGCGATCAATGCACAGCGCGTGGACCTGTCGCAGTTCAGCGATGAGGAATTGCTCAACCTGGGCAAGAACCTGATCGACGGCGTGCCGATGGCGACCCCGGTGTTCGACGGCGCCAGCGAAGCGGAAATCAAGCGCATGCTGGAACTGGCCGACCTGCCGCAGAGCGGACAGACCCAGCTGTACGACGGTCGCACTGGCGAAGCGTTCGATCGCAAGACCACGGTCGGCTACATGCACTACCTGAAGTTGAACCACTTGGTCGACGACAAGATGCATGCGCGCTCGACTGGCCCGTACTCGCTCGTGACCCAGCAGCCGCTGGGCGGCAAGGCGCAGTTCGGTGGTCAGCGCTTCGGTGAGATGGAAGTCTGGGCGCTGGAAGCCTACGGCGCGGCATACACCCTGCAGGAAATGCTGACGGTGAAGTCCGACGACGTGCAGGGCCGCAACCAGATGTACAAGAACATCGTCGATGGTGAGCACGAGATGGTCGCGGGCATGCCGGAATCCTTCAACGTGTTGGTGAAGGAAATCCGCTCGCTGGCGATCAACATGGAACTGGAAGAGTGATCGAGACGGGTCCCGGCGCCGCAATGCGCTGCCGGGATCCGGAACGTAACGCCCTCGGTTTCATCTCAGATACGAAATTCCTCCGACCCGGAGATATCAAATGAAAGACCTGCTCAACCTCTTCAATCAGCAGCGCCAGACGCTGGATTTCGACGCGATCAAGATCGCGCTGGCGTCGCCGGACCTGATCCGTTCGTGGTCCTACGGCGAAGTGAAGAAGCCCGAAACCATCAACTACCGGACCTTCAAGCCCGAGCGTGACGGCCTGTTCTGCGCCGCCATCTTTGGACCGATCAAGGACTACGAGTGCCTGTGCGGCAAGTACAAGCGCATGAAGCACCGTGGCGTGGTCTGCGAAAAGTGCGGCACCGAAGTCACGCTGGCCAAGGTACGCCGCGAGCGCATGGGTCACATCGACCTGGCCTCGCCGGTCGCACACATCTGGTTCCTCAAGTCGCTGCCGTCGCGCATCGGCCTGATGCTGGACATGACCCTGCGTGACATCGAGCGCGTGCTGTACTTCGAAGCCTATGTCGTCACCGAGCCGGGCCTGACCCCGCTCGAGCGCCGCCAGCTGCTGACCGAAGAGCAGTACCTGACCGCACGCCAGGAGTACAACGACGACTTCGACGCCGCCATGGGCGCCGAGGCGGTGTACGAGCTGCTGCGCACGATCGACCTGCAGTCGGAAATGACCCGCCTGCGCGAAGAAATCGCCAGCACCGGTTCGGAAACCAAGCTCAAGCGTCTGACCAAGCGCATCAAGCTGATCGAGGCCTTCCTGGAATCGGGCAACCGTCCGGAGTGGATGGTCATGACCGTGTTGCCGGTGCTGCCGCCGGACCTGCGTCCGCTGGTGCCGCTAGATGGCGGCCGCTTCGCGACCTCGGATCTGAACGATCTGTACCGCCGCGTGATCAACCGCAACAACCGTCTGCGTCGCCTGCTGGAGCTCAATGCGCCGGACATCATCGTGCGCAACGAGAAGCGCATGTTGCAGGAATCGGTCGATGCGCTGCTGGACAACGGCCGCCGTGGTCGTGCCATCACCGGTACCAACAAGCGTCCGCTGAAGTCGCTGGCCGACATGATCAAGGGCAAGCAGGGCCGGTTCCGTCAGAACCTGCTCGGCAAGCGCGTGGACTATTCCGGTCGTTCGGTCATCACCGTCGGTCCGTACCTCAAGCTGCATCAGTGCGGTCTGCCGAAGAAAATGGCGCTCGAGCTGTTCAAGCCGTTCGTGTTCGCCAAGCTGCAGCGTCGTGGCCTGGCCACCACCATCAAGGCCGCCAAGAAGCTGGTCGAGCGCGAAGAAGCCGAAGTCTGGGACATCCTGGAAGAAGTGATTCGCGAGCATCCGGTGCTGCTGAACCGTGCGCCGACCCTGCACCGTCTGGGCATCCAGGCGTTCGAACCGGTGTTGATCGAAGGCAAGGCCATCCAGCTGCATCCGCTGGTGTGTACTGCCTTCAACGCCGACTTCGACGGTGACCAGATGGCCGTCCACGTGCCGCTCTCGCTGGAAGCCCAGCTGGAAGCGCGTGCGTTGATGATGTCCACCAACAACATCCTGTCGCCGGCCAACGGCGAGCCGATCATCGTGCCGTCGCAGGACGTGGTGTTGGGCCTGTACTACATGAGCCGCGCCCTGGAGAACAAGAAGGGCGAGGGCATGGTGTTCGCCAACACCAGCGAAGTGAAGCGCGCCTACGACAACCGCGTGGTCGAACTGCACGCCAAGGTCAAGGTGCGCATCACCCAGGTGGATGTGGAAGCCGGCGGCAAGCGCAGCAGCGGTACCTCGATCGTGGACACCACGGTCGGCCGTGCGCTGCTGAGCGAAATCCTGCCTGAAGGCCTACCGTTCCAGCTGGCCAACACCGAGATGACCAAGAAGAACATCTCGCGTCTGATCAACTCCAGCTACCGTCTGCTGGGCTTGAAGGACACCGTCGTGTTCGCCGACAAGCTGATGTACACCGGCTACGCCTACGCAACCCGCGCCGGCGTGTCGATCGGTATCGACGACATGCTGATCCCCGACGAGAAGAAGGGCATCCTCACCGAGGCCGAAGCCGAAGTGCTGGAAATCCAGGAGCAGTACCAGTCGGGCCTGGTCACCGCCGGCGAGCGCTACAACAAGGTCGTGGACATCTGGTCGCGTACCAGCGAGCGCATCGCCAAGGCGATGATGGACACCATCGGTACCGAAAAGGTCGAGAACGCCAAGGGCGAGACCATCGACCAGAAGTCGATGAACTCGCTGTACATCATGGCCGACTCCGGTGCCCGTGGTAGCCAGGCGCAGATCCGTCAGCTGGCCGGCATGCGCGGCCTGATGGCGCGTCCGGACGGCTCGATCATCGAGACGCCCATCAAGGCGAACTTCCGCGAAGGTCTGAACGTGCAGGAGTACTTCAACTCCACCCACGGTGCCCGTAAGGGTCTGGCCGATACCGCGCTGAAGACGGCGAACTCCGGTTACCTGACCCGCCGCCTGGTCGACGTGGCGCAGGACGTGGTGATCACCGAAATCGATTGCGGCACCACCGAAGGGTTGATCATGACCCCGATCGTGGAAGGCGGCGACGTGGTGGAGCCGTTGCGCGAGCGCGTGCTGGGCCGCGTGGTGGCCGAGGACGTGTACCTGCCGGGCAACGACGAAGAGCCGATCGTCACCCGCAACACGCTGCTCGACGAAGCCTGGGTGGCCAAGCTCGAAGACGCCAGCGTGCAGTCGGTGAAGGTGCGTTCGACCATCAGCTGCGAATCCTCGTTCGGCGTGTGCGCACGCTGCTACGGCCGCGACCTCGCACGTGGTCACCAGGTCAACATCGGCGAAGCGGTCGGCGTCATCGCCGCGCAGTCGATCGGCGAGCCGGGTACCCAGCTGACCATGCGTACGTTCCACATCGGTGGTGCGGCATCGCGTGCGGCTGCGGTGGACAACATCACCGTCAAGACCACCGGTTCGGTGAAGTTCAACAACCTCAAGTCGGTGGCGCATGCCAGCGGTTCGCTGGTTGCGGTCTCGCGTTCTGGCGAACTGTCCGTGCTCGATGGCCATGGCCGCGAACGCGAGCGTTACAAGCTGCCGTACGGCGCGACCATCACCGCCAAAGACGGCGATGCGGTCAAGGCCGGGCAGAGCGTTGCCAACTGGGATCCGCATAACCACCCGATCGTGTCGGAAGTGGCCGGTTTCATCCGCTTCATCGACTTCGTCGACGGCGTCACCGTGATCGAGAAGACCGACGAGCTGACCGGTTTGGCGTCGCGTGAAATCACCGACCCGAAGCGTCGCGGTGCACAGGCCAAGGAACTGCGCCCGATCGTGCGCATCGTCGATGCCAAGGGTAACGACCTGACGATTCCGAACACGGATCTGCCGGCCCAGTACCTGCTGCCGCCGCGCTCCATCGTCAACCTGCAGGACGGCGCTGCCGTCGGCGTGGGCGACGTGGTGGCCAAGATCCCGCAGGAAGCGTCCAAGACCCGCGACATCACCGGTGGTCTGCCGCGCGTTGCGGACTTGTTCGAAGCACGCAAGCCGAAGGATCCGGCGATCCTGGCCGAACGCTCGGGCATCATCAGCTTCGGTAAGGACACCAAGGGCAAGCAGCGCCTGATCATCAAGGACACCGATGGTTCGGAACACGAAGAGCTGATTCCCAAGTACCGCCAGATCATCGTGTTCGAAGGCGAACACGTGACCAAGGGCGAGACCGTGGTGGACGGCGAGCCGAGTCCGCAAGACATCCTGCGCCTGCTGGGTGTCGAACCGCTGGCCGCATACCTGGTCAAGGAAATCCAGGACGTGTACCGCCTGCAGGGCGTGAAGATCAACGACAAGCACATCGAGGTGATCACGCGCCAGATGTTGCGTAAGGTCGAGATCGTTGACCAGGGCAACAGCAAGTTCCTCAACGGCGAGCAGGTCGAGCGCCAGCGCGTCATCGAGGAAAATGCCCGCCTGGTCAAGCGCAACGAACTGCCGGCCAAGTACGATCCGGTGTTGCTGGGTATCACCAAGGCGTCGCTGGCCACCGAGTCGTTCATCTCGGCGGCATCGTTCCAGGAAACCACCCGCGTGCTGACCGAGGCGGCCGTCCGCGGTACCCGCGACAACCTGCGCGGTCTGAAGGAAAACGTGATCGTGGGTCGCCTGATCCCGGCCGGTACGGGTCTGGCGTATCACGCCGGACGTCGCAAGGCCTCGGGTCTGACCGACTCGGAAATGGAAACGCTGTCGGGCAAGCCGGCAGCCGCCGAACCGGTCGCTGCAGTGGCCGACGCTGGCGCGGACGAGGAGTAAGCGCTCCGACGGCGGTCGTAAGACCGCCGTAAGCCAGGCGAAAAGGAGGGCAGGAGGCCCTCCGTTTTCCGGCCTTGGATGGGCCAGCAGGTTCAGATTCCGTGAAGTTGACGGAGTTTCATCCTGCCAGCTATACTTCTCTGTCTCGGTGGGCCGGTCTCGGCCTGCCTTTGTTTTCGTGCAGGCCGTCTCGGCCTATCAATCAGAAGAATCAACTGATGACGACGATCAATCAGCTGGTCCGCAAGCCTCGGCAAGCGACCACCTACAAGAGTGCCTCTCCGGCACTGGACAAGTGTCCGCAGCGCCGTGGCGTCTGCACACGCGTCTACACCACTACCCCGAAGAAGCCGAACTCGGCCCTGCGTAAAGTCGCCAAGGTGCGCCTGACCAACCAGGAAGAGGTCATCAGCTACATCGGTGGTGAAGGCCACAACCTGCAGGAGCACTCCGTTGTCCTGATTCGCGGTGGCCGCGTCAAGGATCTTCCCGGTGTGCGTTATCACACCGTCCGTGGTTCGCTGGACGCCGCCGGCGTCGCCAAGCGTCGTCAAGGCCGTTCCAAGTACGGCGCCAAGCGCCCGAAGAGCTAAGGAAATACTCAAATGTCCCGTAAAGGTTCTACTCCGCAGCGCACCGTCCTGCCAGATCCAAAGCATGGCAGCGAAACCATTGCCCGCTTCATCAATATGGTGATGCAGAGTGGCAAGAAGTCGGTTGCTGAGAAAATTGTCTATGGCGCAATGGACGTCATTGGCGAAAAGAATCCGAATGCCATCGAACTGGTGCAGAAGGCACTGGACAACGTGGCCCCGGCTGTCGAAGTTAAATCGCGTCGCGTCGGTGGTGCTACCTATCAGGTGCCCGTCGAAGTGCGTTCCTCCCGTCGCATGGCGCTGGCAATGCGCTGGTTGATCGATTCCGCGCGCAAGCGTGGCGAGAACACCATGCCGCGTAAGCTGGCTGCAGAACTGTTGGACGCCTCGGAAAGCCGCGGCGGCGCGATCAAGAAGCGCGAAGAGACCCACCGTATGGCGGAGGCGAACAAGGCGTTCGCACATTACCGCTGGTGACCTCGGGGGCCTTGGTAACGGGGCCCTTCAGCACCATATGAGTGCTGTTTGCGACGCTTGTTGCGTCGCATCCAATCCGAAGGCCGCCGAAAGGCGGCGTTCGGCCATCCGAAATCCAAGAAATTGAGAGGCTCCCCGTGGCCCGCACCACCCCTATCGAGCGTTACCGCAACTTCGGCATCATGGCCCACATCGATGCCGGCAAGACCACCACTTCCGAACGCATCCTGTTCTACACCGGTGTGAGTCACAAGATCGGCGAAGTCCATGACGGCGCTGCAGTGATGGACTGGATGGAGCAGGAGCAGGAGCGTGGTATCACCATCACCTCCGCTGCGACCACCGCGTTCTGGTCGGGTATGGACAAGTCCATGCCGCAGCACCGCTTCAACATCATCGACACCCCCGGGCACGTTGACTTCACCATCGAAGTGGAGCGCTCCTTGCGCGTGCTCGACGGTGCGGTGTTCGTGCTGTGCGCCGTCGGTGGCGTGCAGCCGCAGTCCGAGACCGTGTGGCGCCAGGCCAACAAGTATTCCGTGCCGCGCATGGCCTTCGTCAACAAGATGGACCGTACCGGTGCCAACTTCGACAAGGTCGTTGAGCAGCTGAAGGCCCGTCTGGGTGCGTACGCCGTGCCGATGCAGGTGCCGATCGGCGCCGAAGACGGCTTTGAGGGCGTGGTCGACCTGCTGAAGATGAAGGCGATCCATTGGGATACCGCATCGCAGGGCACCACCTTCGAATACCGCGATATTCCGGCCGACCTGGTCGATGTCGCGACCGAGGCACGCTCGTTCATGGTCGAAGCGGCTGCAGAAGCCAGCGAAGACCTCATGGACAAGTACCTCAACGAGGGCGACCTGAGCGAACAGGAGATCCTGTCGGGTCTGCGCGAGCGCACCTTGAAGGTGGAGATCGTGCCGGTGTTCTGCGGCTCGGCGTTCAAGAACAAGGGCGTGCAGGCCATGCTCGACGGCGTCGTGCACCTGCTGCCGTCGCCGGCTGACCGTCCGCCGGTGCAGGGTATCGACGAAGACGAGAAGGAAGACACGCGCGCTGCCACCGATACCGCGCCGTTCTCGGCGTTGGCGTTCAAGATCATGACCGACCCGTTCGTGGGCTCGCTGACGTTCTTCCGTGTCTATTCGGGCACGCTGAACTCCGGCGACCAGGTCTACAACCCGGTCAAGTCGAAGAAGGAGCGCGTGGGCCGCATCCTGCAGATGCACTCCAACAATCGCGAAGAGATCAAGGAAGTGCGTGCGGGCGACATCGCCGCTGCCGTGGGTCTGAAGGATGTCACCACCGGCGACACGCTGTGTGCGCAGGACAAGATCATCACCCTGGAGCGCATGGTGTTCCCGGAGCCGGTGATCTCGATGGCGGTGGAGCCGAAGACCAAGTCGGACCAGGAAAAGATGGGCATGGCCCTGGGCCGTCTGGCGCAGGAAGATCCCTCGTTCCGCGTCAAGACCGACGAAGAATCCGGCCAGACCATCATCTCGGGCATGGGCGAGTTGCACCTGGACATCATCGTCGACCGCATGCGTCGCGAGTTCAATGTCGAGGCGAACGTCGGCAAGCCGCAGGTGGCCTACCGCGAAACGATCCGCAAGTCCGACGTCAAGTCTGACTATAAGCACGCCAAGCAGTCCGGTGGTAAGGGTCAGTACGGTCACGTCGTGATCGAGCTGTCGCCGATGACCGAGGAAGAGCGCAAGAGCGAGAACGTCAAGGACGATTTCCTCTTCATCAACGACATCACCGGCGGCATCATTCCGAAGGAATTCATCCCCTCGGTCGAAAAGGGTCTGCGCGAAACGATCACCAGTGGTCCGATCGCCGGCTTCCCGGTGGTGGGCGTGAAGGTCAAGCTGGTGTTCGGCTCGTACCATGACGTCGACTCCTCGGAAATGGCGTTCAAGCTGGCTGCATCGATGGCGTTCAAGCAGGGCTTCGCGAAAGCCAGCCCGGTGTTGCTGGAGCCGATCATGAAGGTCGAAATCGTCAGCCCGGAGGATTACCTGGGTGACGTGATGGGCGACGTGAGCCGCCGTCGTGGCGTGTTGCAGGGTCAGGACGACAGCCCGTCGGGCAAGATCATCAACGCGATGATCCCGTTGGGTGAAATGTTCGGTTACGCCACTTCGCTGCGCTCGATGAGCCAGGGCCGTGCGACGTTCTCGATGGAGTTCGACCACTACGAAGAGGCACCGGCCAACATCGCCGACGCCGTCACCAAGAAGGGCTGAGTTCGCTCAGCCGCTTCTCACAAATTTTTCAATTAGAGGTAGTTAGTCATGGCAAAAGCTAAATTCGAGCGCACCAAGCCGCACGTGAACGTCGGCACCATCGGTCACGTTGACCATGGCAAGACCACGTTGACCGCTGCGCTGACCAA